>JAAFIR010000031.1 GCA_013297885.1 Leptospirales bacterium
GCATAACTATTCGATTTTAGAATACAAAAAAGTTTCTAAATACAGAAAAATTTCTCAAAGCAAACAAGTTCATTTTACAAAAAAATCTACCAAGACGAAAAAGTGCTTCAATGCAAAAAAGTTTTTATTCCTCTACAAATTTATAGTTTACAAAATGAATTTTTCATTAAAATAAATTCCATTTTTTAAAAAAAGTTTAAACATTCATAAATCCCATTTTGCATAACTATTCAGATTTAGGTGGGCTTCAGAATACGGAAAAGTTTCTCAATACAAGCGAACGGGATTGTAGCGTTTCTGAATCCTCTGACTTTAGCCACAGGATTCAGAAGTAGCGAAAAGCCCGGTTTTTGCGATAGCAAAAATTCGCCAAAATTTTTTTTAAATCAACATGCGTCCCCACCACCATTTGCTACAAGAATTAATTTATCTTTTTCAAGCTTCATAATACGTTTGATTGAAGCATCAAAACCAAAATCTTTATAGATCAAAATAGTTCCTAGTCCATCTAGATTTAGAACACCTATTAGATGATTTTCTCCACCATAACCAATTAAATCTTTTGAAAGTTCTTTAAATTCTTGTAAAATTATTTTTTTTGATTTACTCTCAAACAATAAGTATAAATACTTTGTTTCTAATTTATTTTCATCCTCTAAATGAAATCTAGCTGAAATCAATTCTCGGTTTCCTTCATTTATAAACGAACTTTCACTTAACTTAAATTTTTGAATTTCAGAATCTTTAATTTTATTTTTTTTCAAAATTGATTCTGATTCTTTTTGAACAATTGAAATTTGTTCTTTAGTAAGAGAATTTTCTTTTAATATTTGTTTAGTTACTTTTAGTCCATTTAATACAAATAAGCTCTCCGTCTCAATCATAGACTTGATAACTTCAGTTTGAGGGATATTAGCTATAATATAATTTTGGCAACCTGCGACTGAAGTGGAAGAGATTTTTAGTTTATTAATAAAACTTCCGTTCGAATCAAATATCTCAATAGGAGATTTTGAAAGTGCTAGTTTATTTAAAAAATAAGCTGGCTCTTTATCATCATTACCATTTCCAATCCATTTATTTCCAATTTTATAAATTATTGGTCTCATACCTACATGATTTTTCATAACAGAAACTTGAAGGCTGCTAATCATTTCCATTTTTTCAACTTCATCAATTGGAAAACGAGAAATAAATTCATCCGAAACATAACCTTCATTACCTTTAGAAGTTTTAATAAATGTCCAACCAGATGTAATTGGCTCAGTGTATGAAGATTTAAGTAAAGTAATTTTTTCACCTTTGATAAGCTTAGCAATCACTTTTCCTTTGTTTGGACTATCTCTTAAGTTTAAACTTGAAGATTCAGTCATCACGTAAAGAGGTGTTCCTTTTTTTGTATAATCATTTTCTTCAGAATAAAGAAAAAAACTGATCAAAATTAAGTTTAAGACAAAAATTTTCATAAATTTATTTTTTTTAGTTTCTAAAATTTGTAAACAGAGATATTAGAATTAGTGCATAAAATTATACTTTTACTTTTATTATTTCTTATTTCATGTAAAAAAGAAAATTTATTTAGTTCTGATTTAAAAAAAGAAAATTTCTGGACAAAAAATAATTCAAACCTACAAAAACCTATTTATGAAGTTAAATTTTCAGACTTATTAAAAACAAAAGACCAAAAATATGAAGCTAGTGGCATTTATTTTTCTAATTCTAAACATTATATTGTATTTGATAATATTGAATCGGTATTAGAATTAAATGAACATTTTGAAAAATTTATTTTCAAAAATAAAAATGAATCAAAATCAAATTTTGAAGCAATTCATTTTGATGATAAAAATGAAAAATTTTTTATTGTTGTTGAATCCACAAAATTTGGAGAAAATTATTTTCCCGAAATTTTAGAATTTGATAAAAATTGGAATTTAAAAAATAGAAAAAAAATAAATTACCAATTAGAAAAAAAAAACAAAGGAATTGAAGGTTTAAGTTCTATTTGGATTGAAAATAAATTTTACCTTCTTGCTCTTTGTGAAGGAAATTTTTGTTATTCCAATAAAGAAAAACACAAAGGAAATGGAAAAATTTTACTTTTGGAAGAAAAAGAAAATTCTTGGGAGAGAAAAAAAGAAATTTCAATTCCAGAAAAAGCAAATTTTTTGGATTATTCAGACATAGACCAATTTGGAAATACTTTTATTATCAGCTCACAAGAATCATCAGCGATTTGGTTAGGAGAATTGGATTTAATAAATTTGAATTTTTCAATTGGAGAAGTTTTAAAATTACCTTTTGGTGATAAATCTGGTAATATTAACTATGGAGCAGAAACAATTTATTGTAACATAGAAGGGGTTACTTTTATCTCTCAAAATAAAATTGCTTTAGTCTCAGACAAAGCTGGTTCTGAGCAAGATAAATGGTGTAAATACAAAGAACAAATGATACATATTTTCGAGTTACCAAAAAAATAGCAAAAGTGAAATATTAAAAAATATTTTTTAAAAATTTATTTTTTTTTACTTTTTGCTTTACTTTTCTGTCAAATAATTAAACGTGTAAGTAATTATTGTTCATTTTATCTCAATTGTTGGATCACTCGCTCTACTTATTGCAAAATAGGTAGAGCTTTTTTTTTGCAATAATGTGTTTAGGATTTTTTGGGCGAATTTTTTTGTTTTGATTATTAATTTTTAAATCATCAGAGATAATTTTAATTAAATAAATATCTTTGCTAAATTGATTGCACCTAATGATTTGGTTTTATTTAGTTTGTTTTACACAGTCATCAATATTTATTTCTAGAAATAGAGTGTTATATTTGAAAAGATAAAGACTAAAAAGTTAATTGACTTTCATTCAAGATGAATCTTCTCATTTAAAAATGAATGATTTTTACAAACAAGCAATTGATTTCTGGAAAAATAAAAACTTTAATGAGTCGTTAAATCTGTTTGAAAATTTATTCAAAGAAAACGAAGGCAAAGTTATAAAAATTATTGAGCAAGAAAAAATTTATCAAGGAGAAAATTCAATTTATTTCTGGAAGTCAAACTTGCTTGAAAATAATTTTTTTTCATTTTTTGAAGATTATCACCAAGGTTATTATTTTTTAAAAGAATATTTTAAACAAAAACAATCAAGTATTTCATTAATTGAAAATCTAATCAAAAAGAAAGAAGAACTTTTACTTGAAGTAATTAAAAATTTAAAAATACAAACTGCTTCAGAACATTTTAAATTAATTTTTGCTGAAGCTGTAAAGTTAAATTCAAAAAAAATAATTAAAACTTTAAATGAAATGGCTTTTTTAGAAAAAGCTAAAAATGATTTAGAATCAGAAATTTTTCAGAAACAGGATGTATTTTTAAAAAAATTTTCAATTCAACAACTGGTAATGACACTAGGGATTTATTTTGAGAACGAAAGATTACAAAATAGAAAAGAAAATTTAGTCACTCTTGACTGGAGTCCATCTATTTCTGATTTAATTTCAAAAATTATAAATAGATATAAAGAAATGAATCAAGATAAAATAATAAACAATGAAGATTTAAGTATCGATGAGATGAATAAAATATATTTAGAATGTATTCTTAATCTTCAAAAAGACACTTCAAAAATAAATGATTTAATTTCTGATTTTGAAACATTAGAAAGTTTTGAACAAGCAATGGATTTTTATTATTATTATGATTGGGAAATTGATTTTTCTTTAAATCCTCCTGAATTAAAACCTGTTGAATCTGAAAAACATAAATTATGGATTAAAAATGGATTCAAATACAAGCATAAACATATTTATAATATTCAATTTGCACAAACACTTCCACAATCAGAACAAATTTATGAACATTTTAAAAATAGCCCAGACGATTTTGAAATGAATCAAAGATTATGCCAATTTAAATTATCATATTATCTTTCAAAACTCCCAGAAGAAATTTTATTCAAAGAAGAAACAAGTTTTTCTTCAGAGGAATATTTTTTTTGTATGGAATTTTTAGCAATGTATTCCAGAATACGATATTTAAAACCAGTTCATCAAAATACATATTATAATTCAAAGTCTAGAGACTATGAAGAACTACTTTATTTAATTCAAGAAAATTCAAATAGCCAATGTGTTATATTTAGAAAAATTGAAGATCAAGTTAAAAATATTTTTAGAATAGAATCAAAACCTGTTTCATTAACAAAAGATAAAATTAAATCTATTTATAAAATTGGCTCATCAGATTTAATTGGAAATTTTAAAATCAATTTAGAAGAAAAACCATTGATGAAACTTGGTGGTTATTATATCTTTTTTGCATTTCCAATTAGTAATAGAGATTATTCAGTTTGTTTAACTGAAATCATTGAAAAAGAAATTCTTTCATCTAATTCAAAAATTAAATTTGATACAAAAAAATGGACTGGAAAATATGAAGAATATATTTCAGAATTGTTTAGAACTTTTAATTATAATTCTAAATTTGGGTTAAAATATGGAATTAATGATAATGAAATTGATATAATTGCTTATAAAGATAAAACTTTTTTTATAATAGAATTAAAAATGACTCATACTAGAATTGAAAATCATTCAGTTCTAGACCATAGGCGTTCTGCTTTATTAAAAGGAGGAGTACAGTTAGAAAAGGCTGTTTCTTATTTAGAAACAGAAGCTGGCAAAAAAGAAATTGCTGATAAGATTTCTATTAATGAAAAAGATATTGAAAGAATTTATCCAATTTTAATCACAAATTCATTTGAAGATGATTATTATTTAATCTCTGATAAATTTAGAAAAATTACTTTATTTGAATTAGAAAGAATTCTAATAAATGATAAATTTTTTATGTTTAAACTAGAAGAATCAATTCTTGAAAACGATTCTGAAGCTTATCAACAACATATTGACTTTACTAAATCTCAAATAGTTGATTTGAGTTTAAATCAAAAGTTAAAAGAGAAATTAAATTCAAAAAAAGAATTCGATAATCCTAGAAAAAAATTTTCTTTGAGAAAAGACAACGAAGAACCTTCACCAGATTACATTATTGATTGTGTTGAAAATGATAAAGTTTGGTCTGAATTGAAAAATGAAGATGACGGTTTAAAGGAAAGAATCATTCCGATAAATGGAGTTGATAGAATTAAATTCTACATTTAAGAGTTGACAAACTAAAATGATTTTATAAAATATTTAAGAATTAATTTTTTAAATTGTTCTATTAGAATCTCATAGGCTTGGTCTTTGACCATTTGAGCCTAAAAGGACAAATATGAATTTTAATTCAACGGTGAATTTTCACCTTTTAAAAAACTGTAACTTTCGTTGCAAATTTTGTTATGCACATTTTAATGATGCTTCTTTATTAACTTTTGATGAATCGAAACAAATCTTAATTGAGCTAAAAAAAATGGGTGTTTATAAAATTAACTTTGCAGGAGGAGAACCTCTTCTTTATAAAAATTTTGAAGAGCTTCTAGTATTAGCAAAAGAATTAAGTTTTGTTACTTCAGTAATCAGCAATGGTTCTAAAATGACTAAAACTTGGATTTTTGAGTTTGGAAAATTTCTTGATATTGTTGGAATAAGCTGTGATAGTGCAAAAAGTGAAACTCTGATTAATCTAGGAAGAGGAAATGGGAATAGTTATGAAACAACTAAAGAAGTGTTTCACAATCTTGATTTGTTAAGTTTTAAAATTAACAGAAAAATTTTCAAAAAATTAAATTCTGTTATTACTCGTTTAAATTTTCAAGAAGATATGAATGACTTTGTAAAAAGTTTAAACATTGACCGTTGGAAAATATTTCAAATTTTAAGAATTGATGGTGAAAATGAAAAAGCATTTAAAGCTCTTAAAATTTCAGATTGTGAATTTAAAGAATTTGTCTCAAAACATTTATCTTTAAATTCTTATCGAACAAAAGTTGTAGCTGAAACAAACACAGATATGATAGATTCTTACTTGATGATAAATCCTGATGGAAGTTTTTTTCAGAACTCAAAAGGAAAATATGTAAAAAGTTTACCTATTTTAGAAGTAGGATGGGAAAAAGCCTTCAATCAAATTTCTTTTTCAGAAAAGAAATTTTTAGATAGAGGGGGAGGTTATCTAATTTAAAACACCCAACCTTTCTTGCTAAAACTTGAAAGGTTGATTTTAAACCTTCTCTTTTTATAGAGCCAAATTTATCTTCAAATTTACCAAAAAATATTGAACTCTAAAGGGGAAGAAATTGAGGTAAAACTTTAAGAAACTTAACCTACTCAAAATTACTCCTCATTCTCTCGTTTGGGAGAATGAGCATGAACTTCTAAGCAGGGTTTAAGAAATAAGGAAGCAGAACTTATAGTATAAAATTAACTTATTTGCTCATATTCAAACAATCCGAATTAATTGTTTTTACATATTCAATTGGTCTTGTCCCAAGTTTGTTTGATCCTGAAAATTTATTTTCAAAACTAATTTTGTTTTCTATAAATGCTTTTTCCCACTCAGTCATTAATTTTGTAGAGATTGGAAAATAGGACCAGTGCCATTTTTCTTCTTTGTAGCCTTTAAAATTTCTTTTTTCATGTTCATTGTATGGTTGACAAAAACCAAACTTAAAAGCATTTTTTTTCATCCATTGGTATAAAAATTTTCCATTTCCAGTTTCATAATATGAATTGGTTAAGTTATTTATATCAAAATCAGTTCCCCAGTGATGTCTTGAAGTGCTTGGAGCAGATGAAAACTCTAAAATCAAATTTATTTTTTCTTCATCTGTTTTTCCAACCACAGACTCACTCATTTTTCTTTTACCTGAAAATTTATCTTCCCAAATCATTTTTTGATCTGAATAATTTCTATGTGCTGAAATAATAAAAATCGGTTGGTTGTCTTTTCCTTCTCTATCTATATCATAAGCTTTAATCATTTTTTGGTAAGCCAAAATCACATCTTCTCTTAAATGGTGAACTCTTTCTTCATTTGGATTTTTAAAACCTTTTAGAACTTTATCTCTAGAAAAATCTCCTGTGAGATATTTAATTTTATCAATACTTAAAAAAATATCAGGTTTTAATTCTTGGGAATCTATGTTTGAATTGGAACAGTTTTGAATGAATAAAATTAAACTAAGAAAAAAAAAAATATAGAACATAAAATCATTAACTTATTAATCAATTAATAATCAAGTGAAAATTCAATACTACTGTTTAATGATAGTATCGTTTTAGGATAGTAATAAAATTAATTTTTTAAAACAAAATTCTAATACTTCTTCAGAGGATTTTTCAGCATCAACATAAATAGTATTTTTTGGAAGAATTTTTTTATATTCATTTGCAACTCTAGTTAGTTCATCTAAATTTTCAAAAAATTCAGATTCTCCTCTTTTAGCTGTGCGACTTAGAGCAATTTTTGGATCAATTTCCAAATAAAACACAAAATCTGGAAGTAAAAATTTCTCATCTAAATTTAATTGAATGATTTTTTCTGAAGAAAAACTTTCATCCGATTGATAAGCAGCCATAGAATAAAAATATCTATCCAAAATTATATGAAATTCAGAATCTAAATTTGGCTGAATATTTTTAGAAATAGAATCTTTTCTATCTTTTAAAAAAAGCTGAATTTGTTCATTTTTAGAAAGAGAAATTTTGTTTTGTAAAAATTCTCTGATTTTAAGTCCATGTTCATATTTTGTTGGTTCAAAAAAATTTTTCACTTTGAAGTTTAACTTATTCAATTCTTCTGTAATTTTCTGAACTAAGCTAGTTTTTCCAGATCCATCAATTCCTTCAAAAACAATCAATTTTTGTTTCATTTCATTTCTTTACTAAGTGCAAAAATTGATTTACCAGAATTTTTAAAAATGGCAATAGTTTTATAAAAATCTTCAGAAGAGTTAATTGGTTTAGATAAAATAACTGCTTGTTCAGTAATTTTATCAGATTCTATTCTCTCTATCAGAAAAATATTTCTAGTTCCTTTTCTAAAAAAGAAATCTACATAAAAATAAAAATCAATAACTGGATTATCTATAGCAAGTCTAGAAAATAAATTTCCATCTATTAAAATTGAGCTAGGTGTTGTTCTTAAATCCATTCTTCTCATTAATTTTTGAAAAATAATACTTGAGCTAGTTCTCCATTCATATCCTTCAAATATTGATTCGCGGTTATAAGAATTTTTTACATTCCAAATATGAAGTCTTTCATCACTTGGAAAAAATTTGATTCCTTCAAAAAATTCTGTTCCAAAAAAATTTACTTCATTTGCTAATTGTTCTGAATTGGAATCATTTGCAATTGCAACTGAATTCAAGTTGGATTCTTGTTTTTTATGATTTCCTTTAGTAAAAGAATAAAACATTCTAATCTGAAGATTGGGATTATATTTTTTAAATGCTAAATAGGAGTCTAGTCCAATTGGATTTAAAAAGATTTGAATTTGTGTAGATTTTTCATTTACGAAAGATAGAATTTTTTCATAATATGAACTGGTTCTATAATCTATTGAATTAAAAATATGTAAATTCCATTTTAATGGTTTGTTTTCATAGTGAATATAATAAATTTTTTCGTTAAAAGAAAATCCTGCTAGAACAGGTTCTGTGGTTTCTTTAAAATTTCCAAGTTCAAATTTATCAGAATCATTTATTAATTTTATAGCTTCTTGTTCACGAATTCTTGAATAATCATTTTTATAATACAAATTATCTGAAACAGGTCTCAAACCTCTATAATATTTGATTCGTCTGTTTACATCAGGAATTTGTAAAATTGTTTTATTGTACAACCCAATTGTTTTGGATTTCATTCTTTGGTAAGAATAAAGTGTTTCAAGAAGATTCGCATAATTTTTTGAGTTCACAAAATAATTTACAGAAAGCTTGTAAAAACTATCAGCATCAAATCTTGAATCAATATAATTTTTAACCATCAAAACTTCATCATTAGGCTCTTCCAATTTCATTGCATTCAAAAGATACTTTAAACCTGTCGAATGATTTCCTCTTTCACCACCCATAATCCTAGCGAACAATGTTCCAGAATTTCTCATCCACTCAGAAGAAAAAACTGGATCTGAATCTCCAAGAATTCCATAACTTTTTGTAAATTGGACAGTTGATTTTCTATATTTTTTTGTTAGAATATTGCAATAACCATTAAGTTCAGTTGCTGCATATTCAACTCTTTTAAAATTATTACTTTGTGCGATATACAAAATATCTTCGGTCATTTTTTCAGCAACTTCTGGTTTTTCACTCATTATGATTTGAGCAATACGAAGGCGAATAAATAAATTTTCTTCAGTTTGAGATTTTTCGGGATGAAGTTGATTTAATGCTTTAACAGCTTGAATAGCAGATTTAGTTTTCCAAATTGCAATTGCAATTAATTCTCTTGCTTGGTTTGGACTGAGACTATCTTGAAAAAAAGGATTTCGTTCTTCAGGATTCCAATTTTTAAAATTTAATTCTGAGTAATAATTTAAAGCTTGTTTATGATCTTTTCTAAAACTAGAAATTGCTGCAAGTTTTAATAAAATAGAATTTCTATTAGAATTGGAAGATGGAGTTTTTTTCAAAACAAAATTCATTGTTTCTTCTGCTGCAAGTAAATCATCTGAAAGCATTTGGTAATAAGCTAATTTTTCATATACTGATGGAAACATAATTCCAGCAATTCGATGGGAATTAGAAATATTTTTTTGAAAAAAACTAGCTTCATAAGCAAAACCGAAATGAGCTAATTTTGGAGAAATATCTGGGATGATTTTATCTAAGAAATAAATTTGTTGTAGTTCTGCTTCTTCAAAAAATGGAGCAAGAACTCTATCTAAGTTTAAATAATCTCTATGGAGGTAATCTGAATTATCTACCAATGTTTCCATTTGAACTTTTAATTTTAAAATTTTACAAATTTGAAAATAAGGTTTTAATTTTTGACAAGAAAGATTTTTAATTGATTCTTTTGTTTCATCATTAATAGATTTTTTTTTCAAATTTGATTTAAGAGTTTTTGCAAAAGTACTTAAAATGGAATTTTCTTCTTTAGAAATAATTTCATCTAATCTTAAAAGTGCATCTTGTTCTTGTTCTAATTCAATTTTTTGAAGTACGATTAAAATTTGAACTAAAGATTCGTTTGATTTATCTTGTTTTAATGCTAAAATTAAATTTGAAAATGAGTCTTTATCATTTCTCAAAATAAAATATTCTGCTATATAAAAAGCATAACTAGAAATATTTTCAGAAGAAATTTTTGATGGAATAGAATTTGTTTTAAACTTTTCTCTAGAATCAAAAACTGAAGAGCCATTGATGTATAGATAAGAAGAAGTAGAATATTGTTCCCATCCAAAACTTGGGGAAGAAAAAGCTTTTAAGGAAAGAAATAAATTGACTATTAAAAAAAAGAATTTAAACACTATAACTCTTTTTTGATCAAGTCCACCAATTCCTGCAAACTTTTTTTATCCATAGAAAATTGAATATTGCATGCTTCAAAAAGTTTTGGTAAACCAACAGAACCACCAAGGGAAAGAGCGGATAAATAATCTTGAATAGCTTTTTTTTCATCCAGTAAACTATTTTTCCAAACCATCAATGCACCTAATTGTGCAATTCCATATTCTATATAATAAAATGGTGAAGTATAAACATGAGGATATTGCCAACGAGTTTCTAAAATTTCATCTAATCCTGTCATATCCAAATAAGGTTGAAATCTTGCATTTAGTTCTCGCCATTTTTTTCCTCGAGCTACTCGATCATTTTCTTTTGTTGTATAGACCCAATGTTGAAAAGAATCAATCATTGACATAAATGGAAAAAATTCAATTATCTTAACAAGTTGTTCTTTTTTAACTCTTTGCACATCATCTTTTTTATAAACATAATGAAAATATTTTCTTCCAAGTAATTCCATAGACATAGATGCTACTTCGGCAAATTCTAATGGTGAAGAACGATAAGATTTTAAAACTTGTTCTCTTGCTTGAAATGAATGAAACGAGTGGCCAGCTTCATGAAGCAATGTATCCACATCTCGTTTAGAGCCAACAGCATTCATAAAAATATAGGGAACACGTTTTTCAGATAAATCAGTCATATACCCACCAGGAGCTTTTCCTTCACGACTATATAAATCAAGCAATTGATTTTGTTTCATGTAACGGAAATATTCACCAATGAGATCGTTCATGTTTAAAAAAATATTTTCAACTTTATCCACTAAGTCAGCTTCTGTTTCAAATGCTTTTATAATTCCACCTTTTTCAGGATCTACATACAAATCCCAAGGTCTCAATGAATCAATTCCTAGTTTTTTACATTTCTCTTTGTTCCATTCAACTAAAAGTGGAACAATAGTTTCCTCGATAGCATCATGAAGTTTCATACAATCTTCAGCAGTATAATCAAATCTACCTTTCATTACAAAAGCATAATCGCGATAATTTTTAAAACCTGCATTTGTAGCAATTGAAGTTCTAACTTTTAGCATTTCATCGTAAAGGTCTTCTAATTTTTCTTTATCTTTTAAATGTTCTCCAACACGAATACGGTAGGTATTTTCTCTAATTTCACGATTTTCATTTTCTTGAAAAACTGCTAACTGTTGTACTGTATATTTTTTTCCTTCATACTCACACATCCATGAACCAGTAATTTTTTGGTATGTTTGAGAAAGTTTTGCGTCTTCAGTAAATAAAGCTGTGTTCTCTTCTCTAAAAATTTCTTTTTCAGATTTAGTTCGTTTTATAAATAGTTCAAAATAATTTTTATCAATTTCATGAATAAATTTTGAAGATAAAAATTTTTCTTTTATAAGATTTTCATATTTATCACAAATCGGATAAATATTTTCCACAAGATGCAAATATGTTTTTTCGTATTCAGGATTTTTTGTGTCAACTGTCATATCAACATATGCAATTGCTCCAGCCTCATCAATAATAGTACCTAGTTCAGACCAATGATTTAAAAAATTTTCCATTTCATATTTGGAAGAGATTGAGCTAGTTAAAATTGTTTTGTATGCTTGTTCTAAAATTTCAGCATTACGTGGATTAAATTCACCAGATAAAAATTTTCTTTCGTAAACTTTATGGATTGGACTTAATTGCATAAATTAACCTACCAATTGAATATCTATTTTTTCAGATTCCTCCTTTGAACTTAAATTATGAAATCTGAATTGAAGAAGTTCTGAAATATGAGCAACATAATAATAATCATTTTTATATGTTTTTGCAATTTCAAAAAGATTTTTTTCTTCTTCAATTTCCAATTTTCTTTCCATTGCCAAATTGAATAGTGTTAAAAAACCAATCGCTGATTGTGCTTTATTTTTTGAATTCAAATAATGAAAAAATTCTTTTACATCAATTAAATTAAAACTTGGAAATAAAGTTGAAATAAGTTCAATTGCACCTGAGGGTGTGTCCTCTTTGCAATTCTGAATAAACCATTTTGCTAGTGAATAGGCTTTAATATTATTGATGTCAATTAAAATATAAAAAATCCCCACAGATAAATTAGATTTTGTGTTCCAGAGATTTGAATCTTGAACAAGGTCATGAATAAGTTCTTTAAAGAAAAACCAAATTGCTTTTTCATCACTGAGGGCTTTTTCTTTCCATGATTCCAAAAGAGCTTGAAATTCATAATGACCTTCAATATCTTCAAGCTCTTTAAAATAATTTTGAATTTCTTTATCTTCTCTATTCATAACTTTATCTTCTGAACGTTTATAAATTATTCTACTCAAAAGTAAAGTACAATTTGGTTAATTGTTGTAGGGAGTTTCCCTTTAAATAGCAACCTGAGTTTTAAAACTCGGGTTGCTATTTGAAGGGTCGTGCTGAAAAAAGCTAGATGCCGCCTCTGGGCAGCATTCTCTTCGAGACTTTTTTCATCTCTAACTATAGTGTTGAAAAAAAATTTTTGTGAAATTAAAAAAAACTCATTATTGCCATCGAATATTCCATTGAAAAAATTGAAACTTGGTTACTATCGTCAAACGATAGCATTGCATTAGAGACTTTACTTCCTCTCCCCATACTTTTTCAAAAGTTTTTTTAAGTATTAAGAATTATTTTTGAATATATAGAAGCTTTTCAATGCTATGCGAAAGGGATTGAAGCAGAAGTCAAAAAAATTTGAATAAATTTTTTTGACAGAACGGAAAGCCCGTTTTTTTTTGTGGACGTAGAAAAACTTTTTAGCTGTTTTATTGGATACTAAAATTTATATCTACGTCCTTACAAAAAAAATTCGCCCGTAAACTAAATCCCACCCATACACAGATATTTTATATTACAATAATCATCAATTCCATACTTGGAACCTTCTCTTCCCATTCCAGATTGTTTTATTCCACCAAAAGGAATTTGTTCTGAGGAAATAATTCCTTCGTTGATTCCAACCATACCTGCTTCGATTGCTTCTGCAACTTTCCAAATTCTAGAAATATCTTTTGTATAAAAATAAGAAGCTAAACCAAATGGTGTACTATTTGCAAGATGAATTGCTTCTTCATCAGTTTGAAAAGTTTGTATTCCAGAAACAGGACCAAATGTTTCTTCATGAGAAAATTTCATTTTTTCATTTGTGTTAATTAAAATTGTTGGTTCAAAAAAAGTTTTTCCGAGTGAATGTCTTTTTCCACCACAAATTAATTTTGCTCCTTTTTCGATTGCATCTGAAATATGTTCTTCCACTTTTAAAACTGCTTGTTCTGAAATTAAAGGACCTTGAGTTACACCTTCTTCAAAACCATTCCCAAGTTTTAAATTTAAAACTTGTTCTTTTAGTTTAGAATAAAATTCTTCTGCTATTTTTTCTTGAACATAAAAACGATTTACACAAACACAAGTTTGTCCTGCGTTACGATATTTGGATAACATGGCACCTTTTACAGCTGCATCAATATCTGCATCCTCAAAAACGATAAACGGTGCATTTCCACCAAGTTCTAAACTTAATTTTTTAATTGTGCTGGATGATTGTTGCATGAGTATTGAACCAGTTTTTGTAGATCCAGTAAAACTGATTTTTTTTACAATTGGATTTTCTGTTAGCTCTTTTCCAATTGCAATAAAATCTCCCATCACTAAATTCCACACACCTGATGGAAGTCCTGCTCTTTCTGCGAGAACATATAATGCAAGTGCAGTGAATGGAGTTAACTCAGCTGGCTTTGATACAACTGTGCAACCCACAGCAAAAGCAGGAGCAACTTTTCTAGCTAGCATTGCTGCTGGAAAATTCCAAGGTGTAATTGTTCCAACAACACCAATCGGTTCTTTTAAAACTAAAATTCTAGTGTCTTGTCTATGAGAAGGAATCACATCTCCATAAACCCTTTTTGCTTCTTCGCTAAACCATTCGATATAAGAAGCGGCATATAAAACTTCCCCTTTTGCTTCAGCGAATGGTTTTCCTTGTTCAGTTGTGATGATGGTTGCAAGATCATCCTGATTTTCTAAAACAAGCTTATGCCAGTTTTTTAAAATTGTTGAACGCTCTTTTGCTGTAATTTTTTTCCAAGAAGGAAAAGCTGAATTCGCGGATTCAATTGCTTTTTTAGTTTCTGCTTGACCAAGATTGGGAATAGAGCCAACTTTTTCTAATGTAGCTTTATTGATTACATCAATCTTTTTTGCAGAGTCAATTCTTTCAGAATGAATAATTGCTTTTTCAAGTAATAAGGAAGAGTCCTTCAACTTCATACAAAAATCTCCCTATTTTATAAATTAAAATATATATTTTTGTCTAATTAGTTTGTTTGAATGTCAAATATTTTTTTAACTAATTTTATAAGTTTATATTCTCTCAACAAATTTAAAAGGTAAATTTTAGCTCATGTAGCCTTAAACATTTTTACGAATTATACAAATGTTGCTTTTGGTGTGGAAGTAGATTTTCCAAAAATAAATTTAAGAAATTAGATCAAACATTCAGTATAGTTAAATTTATTAAAAAAAATGCGGGTTGATGAGGCATCCCAAATATAAATTTTACTTTTTTTCACATATTTTTTTTACAAACTAAACTTACATAATAAGTTTATAATAAATTCTAAATTTAGAGTTGATAAAAAAAACCTGTGACAAAAATTTAGCAAATTTTTTTGAGTTTGCGTTTTTGGAACAAATTTTTTTTAACAGCCTTAATTCTTATTTAACTTTTCAAAATTTTTTCATTTTAACAATTTGATTCATGTTCAGATTTAGAATCGAGCTTAGCGAGATTCTAAATCTGAACAATGTAACTATGCTGCTTTTCTTTCTTGCTCTTTTTCTTTGTTTGCTGCTTTTTCAGGGATGCTATCAAATCTTACAGTAGTTGCAATGACCTTCCATTTGCTTCTACCTGTTCCATCTGATGATTTCCAACGATCTTGTTTTAGGTTTCCTAAAATTGTAACTTTTTTTCCTTTTTTTAAATACTCAGCACAATTTTCAGCTGCTCTGTCCCAAACTTCTACATCAAGATAGGAAACATCGTGATTTCCTTTTTCATCTTCTTTGTAATCGTGATTGATCGCAACACTAAATGTTGAAACTTTTTTTCCAGAATTAATCGTTTTTAATTCTGGATCAGTTGTTAAGTTTCCATCTATCACTGCATAAGCGATATTTTTTTGAGTGAATTGTTTTACCATATTCATAATCATTATTCTCCTAAGCCATTTTTCGGGCTTAACTTATATATAGATGATTTTTCATTTTCATCTAATATTTTTTTTGGAATAGTATGAGATTTTGTTAAACTTTTACAAATTGTGATACTTATTGAAATGATTTTAATTAAGAACAAAAATTTTTTCAATAAAATCTTGGGCGAATTTTTTTGGAGAGAAAATTGATGAAGCTTCTCTCCGAAAAAAAACACGCTCTCCTCTCTTGTCAACTTTTTGTTCACAAATCAGTTTTCAAAATTTTTTTAATTCACAAAAAGTTGACATCGAGTCGATCGTTTTCGCAGATCACATAGTGAAATTTTTCAAAACTAGCGAAAGAGATTGCAGCGTTTCCCACCATCATTTTGGTGGGAAGTAGCAGAAAGCTCGGTTTTTTTTGTAGAGCGGTTTTAGGAAACTGCTCTACAAAAAAAATTCGCCCAAAAATTTATTTTAAATATTTTATAAAAAAAATTAAAATTACTTTATATTCACAAATGGTAATGAATTATTTCCGAGCATGTATTGTGGAAGTTTACCGTCCCATTTATCTATTGCATTTAATTGAATCATTAGAGGTGAAACAGAAATATTTTTGAGACGTAGAGTTTCTGCTTCTGCTCTAGCTGTAGCAATTTGTTGTTCAGCTTCAATTTTAATTCTTTGTAAATCTCTTTCTGCTTTAAGTGCTAATTGTTCAGCTTCTTGTTTTGATTCAATCGCTTTTGCAAATGTTGCTGAAAACTGAAAATCTTTAATTGAAAAATCATCAATGATTAAATTGTATTTTGCTAGTCTAGCTTCAATTCCTGATTTCATGTTTAAGCTAACTTGTTCACGAAGAGTTATTAATTCTGCTGCAGTGTATTTTGCTGTAACACCTTTTAATACTTCTTGAATTGCAGGATCAATAATTACATGTTCATAATTGAGTCCAACATTTTTGTAAAGCTCATTTACTGCTTCTGGTTTGAGATGATAGTTTAAAGCAATTACAGTTGATATGTTTTGCAAATCTTTTGAAGCTGCCTCTGCTTTGGTTTCGTTTTTTAAAACTCTAACATCAACTTCAATCACTGTTTGCACTAAAGGTATTCTAAAGTGAACACCTTCATCCATAACTTTTTCTGAGACAGCACCTAAGTTTAGAACAATACCTTTGTGACCTGGACTAACAATAATACAAGGATTCACAATAAGCACTATAACTAATAGGGCAATACCTAAACCTATTTTAACAAAATTAGATTTATTTGTTTCTGAATTAAAAACTGAATTTGGCATATAAAACTCCTAATATAAACTTTTTTTAATATTCATATTATATACTGTCAAGAAAAGAATTTACTAGAAAGTCTTTTATAAAACTATTTTTTTTATGGAGTCATTATCAGATTATTTAAGACAAATTTTGTATTCTCCAAAATTAGAAGATAAATTAGTTTCAATTCCTGAAAATATTTTTTTGGATAATAAATTTTTTGAAGTAAAAGATTTTCCTGAAAGAGAAGAAAAAATTTCTTTCTCAGATAAAAAATCAAAAATTCCAAGACTGGAACATTTAAATTCTGAAATCAATCGAGCAATTTCCATTCATCATTTCGCAAATCACGAACTAATGGCAATAGAATTATTTGCTTGGGCTTTATTAAAATTTCCTAATATGGATGATAAAACAAAACTAGATACTTTAAAAACAATTTCAGAAGAACAAAAACACTTCTTGATGTATAAAAAAAGAATGAATGAACTTGGACTTGATTTTGGAGATCGTCCATTAAATCAAATTTTCTGGAAATATACAAAATATATGACTAGTTTTGAAAAATTTACTTCCATACTTTCTATTTCATTTGAAGGAGCAAACTTAGATTTTTCTTTAGTGTATGAAAAAGCTTTTGAAAACTATGGTGATAAAAAATCTGCAAATATAATGAATCAGGTTTTTAAAGACGAAATTAAACATGTAAAACGTGGATTAAACTTTTTAGAATCCAAAAAAAAGAATATTAGCTTTTGGGAATATTACAATTCACTAATAGAGCATCCATTTACACCTAGAAGAGCAAAAGGATTTTTTTATATTCCTGAGACTAGAAGAAAAGTTGGATTCGAAGAAGATTTTATTTTTCAATTAGGAGAATACAAAGATGAATTTTCAAATCGTAAAAAAGAAATCATACCTGAGGAATTATTGGATTGTGGAATTTATACAGGTTAAATTCTACTTTTGAATTTATTTTAGCAAATTACCCAAATTTTTATAAACCAAAACACCCAGTTATTTATAGAAGATTTTTGGACTTGGAATATTTATTTTTATTCCTCGCAAATTCTAATGATTTTGTTTTGATAAGTGAAGAACCAGATTCCGAAATAATTGAAATTTGGAAATCTAAGAAGTTTAATTTTGGAACACCAATTATTAATCCAAACCATTTATTCCAATATGATTTTAATTTAAAGAATGCTGAGAATTATAATTTAATAGAGTGGGGAAACCTTTCTGAAATCAAAAAAGAAAAGTTAATTTTATCAAAACAAAAAATTCTAGAAGCTAAAAAATTAAATTCTAAATTTGAACAATATCAATTTAAATTTGAAAAAAAATATATTTCAAATTTAAAAATTATTTCATCTGAAAAAGAATTAATTGAACTATTAGAAGAGTTAAACTTTCCAGCTGTTTTTAAAAAAGAGTTCAGTTTTTCAGGGAATGGAAACTCAGTATTTCAGGATCAGACTGAATTTTATTCTAATAAAGGATTTCAAAGAATCAAGAATATTTTAAAAAATCAAAATCTAATTATTGAAGAGTGGAGAATTAATAAGACTGAAGAGTTTAGTTTTTTATTTAATGGCTCTGAGTTTTTATCCAAAACAAAAATGGAAGTTTCAAATACTGGAGAATTTTTAGGAATTGAATTAGTGAATTCAGAAAAATCAAATTTTAATTTTGTAGATCAATATTTGAAAGAACAAAAAATAAATTATAATACTTATTATTCTGTTGATGGCTATTCATACTTAGATAATAAATTTGAAGTTCAGGAAAATTTTTTTTCAGAAATCAACTTTAGGTATTCAATGGGAATTTTATTGTATTTGATTAATCAAAAACTAAATCATAATTTTAAACTAAGATACATCCAAAAAATAGATTATACTTTAAATAAGGAAAATTATATTCCTCTGACTCCTTATTCAATTGGTAAAAAAAATTTTGCCCTTGAATTTTGAATTTGTTTAATTGACAATGAAGCAAAACTAAATTTCATAAAATCATGAGTCAAATTCAGTCTATACATTGGGACTTTACTAAAAATCAAGAAATTATCCAAAATATTTTAAATCATCAAAAGAATATTGAAAATTTAATCCCTTTTGGATTTACAAAAGAAATTTTTTTTGGTTTTAAACTTGAAATAAAAAAATTTTTAGAAAATAAATTCCAAATTTCATTTGATAATAAATTAATTATTTCAAATGGTCACCAACCAGAAATACAACATCCAGGAATTTTATTTAAAGATATTCTCACTGATTTAATTGCAAAAAAATTAAATGCTATTGCTATTCATGTTATTGTGGATACTGATGCAACTGAATTTAATATTTCATTACCTAAATCCAAAAATCAGTTTTTATTTTTAAATCAAATTCACATTAAGTCAAATGAAATTTTTTCTAAATTTAATCTTAAAGAAATTGAAAAAAAAGAAATTATTAATTATTTAAAAAAATTAAATTCTGAAATGAATTTGTTTATTCCTGAAAATTATATTTCATCCAGTCTTGAATATTCTAATTTTATTATTTCTGAACTTGAAAAAAATACTAGTTTAACAAAAATATCATTTTTGATAAGGGAAAAGTTTTTTAAAGATAATTCCATACAAATATACCAAATTCCAATTTCAGAATTGATTCAATTAAGCTCATTTCAATTTTTAGTAAAATTAATTAAAGAAAACTTTAATACTTTCAGAGAAGCCTATAATTCTTCACTTGCTGAATATAGAAAAGAACATAAAATAAAAAATCATGCACAACCGATTCCAGACTTAAATGAAGAAGAATTGCCTTTTTGGGTTTTAAACTTTACTACAAATGAAAGAGTAACTTTAAAAAAAGATGAAAGTTGGGAAGGAAAAATAATTCTTCCAAAAGCAATTACATTAACTATGTTTTTAAGATTATTTTTATCAGATTTTTTTATTCACGGTAAAGGAGGAGGAAGATACGAAGAAGTTTCTGAAAAAATTTATGAAAAATTTTTTAAAATTAAAGCTTCTCCTTATTCAGTTGCTAGTATAACATATAATTTGATTTTTCCTGAAAAATTTAATTTTGCTAATATCGATGAAAAAACATTAGAACAAAATTTAAGAGATATAGAATATTCTCCTGAAAAATTTTTAGATTCAGAGAATGAATTTGTAAAAGAAAAAAAAATTATTCAAGCAGAATTTAAAAATCTTGATTCAAACAAAAAAGAACTTCATAAAAAAATTGAAGAACTTAATTCTCAAATGAAAAAATTAGTTCAGAATAAAAAAGAGGATTTTGAAAAAACTAAATCGATTTTACCAGAAATTTTAAAAACGAAAGAAGTTTTTATTACTAGAACATTTCCTTTTTTCCTATATGCAATGAATGAAATAAAAAATTTAGAATTTAAAGATTTTTAGAGATTCACTTAAGTTAAAAGATAAAGAGTTCATTTTTTTTGATAACGTAACTAATTCATTCAAACTATCAGAAATAGTTAGAGTTTCATTTGAAATAATATTCATGCTTTCTGAAATTTGAGAAATTGCAATTTCTTCTTCTTTGGAACTGGATTCAATTTGTTGAGACAATGATTGAAGTTGTCCATGAGACTCAGAAATAAATTTAACATTAATATTTTGAGATTTAATTTCTTTTTCAACTTCAGATGACTTTGTATTTATTTGAGAAACTGATTTTGAAATCTTTTTCAAAACAATAAGCACTTTATCAACTTGAGAAATTCCATTAGAAATAGATAAATTACTGTTTAAAATTAATAAATTAATTTGTTTTACAGAATCATCAGTTTTTAAAGCTAATTTTGAAACTTCATCTGCAACTACGGAAAATCCTTTTCCTTGCTCACCTGCTCTAGCAGCTTCAATTGATGCGTTCAAAGCAAGCAAACTAGTTTGTTTAGAAATTTCAGTAATTAAAGTTGTGATTTTAGCGATTTCATCACCAACTTTTTTGATTTGATTCATTGACTCAACAGTTTCATTTACAAACTTTTCTGCTTCAATAGCTTCTTTTTCAGATGATTTAGCAATTTCACTTAGTTGCTGTACAGATTTTGAAGCTGTAATAATTGAGTTAGAAATATTTTCTGTAATATTTCCAATTTCAACAATATCATTTGCTTCTTGAAAAATGGAACTAGATATTTTTTTAAAAGTTGATGCGACTTCTTCTAAAGCTGCAGCAGATTCTTCTGTGCTGGCTGATTGGGAATGTGTGGCTGTTCTTAAATCATCTGACATTTTTGAAATTTTTTCAAAAACTAAATTAGATTCATTTGATATTTCAGTTATTAATTTAATTAACCCACTTAAAAAATCAATAAATTGATTTATACTTTTTGATAAAACTCCAATCTCATCCTTGCCATCATATGAAATTCTTAAATTAATATAACCTTCAGCCATTTTAGCAAATTTAGTTTCAGCCTCTAACAAAGGATCTGAAATGCTTTGAATGATGACCAATAGTAAAAAAATAGTAAAAACTAAAATAATTGAGACAAATAAAAATGAAAAAACTTGTTCTTTTTGAAAGCGATAAATTCTATCTTCTAAAAGTTTTTTTTGTTCCATTACACCAAGTTTATAAATATTTTCTGTTGAATCAAAACTAATAGAACTTGTTTCAAAAAAATTTTTAAAAGGAGGTATAATTTCTATTTTTTTATCAGGATTAGAAATTTCATAAATTAATGATTGGTATTTTTCTAAATTAATCAACTCAAGTTCTAACTTACTTTCTATTTTCACCTTTACATTTGAATTGTATTTATAAGTTGTTTGAAGAGAAAGTATTGATTGAAGAATAAAGTTATTTAACTCTGAAGATTTTGCAAATAATTTTATTAATAGATCGTTTGAAATCTTTTGTTTTTCATATACTTCAAAAATTAGATTTTCAATTTCGATTTTTTTTTGTAAAATAGATGGGAGTTTGATTAAAGTTAGATCCATTAAATAATAAGAATCTAAATCAGGATCAAGTATCAAATTTGAAGTATCACCAATAAAAGTATTTAGCTGAAAAATTTTTTCTAATATAGAATTTAATTTCAGCTCAATTTTTTTTATTTCAGTAGTATTATCTAGTTCAGAATTTAGAATAACAATTTCATCATAAATACTTTTTGTATTTAGTTCATTAGAGTATTTTTTTTCAATTTCGTCAAATTCTTTAAATAACTCTTTGTTCAATTCCAAAGCAGATTTGATTTTAAGACTTAGTTTTTCATCTTTAGTTAAATCAAACTCATCTGCTAAAAATAAAATTTGGTGATATTTTCCAATTAGTCTAAATAAAACTTGATTGTATTCTAAACCTTTAATTTCTTTTTTTCCAAATTGAATCGCTCTATTTTGGGTTGTGAAAACTAAATAAAGTAAAGTCAAAATGGGAATCATGACTAGAATAAAAATCAAATAAAGTCTAGATTTAATTCTGTGTTTTTTAAGAAAATTTTGAATTAATTGAAAATGAAGCATTTATAATTAGTATATTCTTTGGACAATTTTTTTTCAACAATAAACTTTCTAATACTAATTTTGAATTGATTTATCGAAGATAATAATAATATTGGAATGATGGATTTACAAGTTTTAGATTCTGTAAAATACATAGAGATAAGAATCAATTCTCCTATTGATGCTAAATCTTCTGTTGAACTTGAAGATGAATTAGATAGAATTATTTATTTTCACAACGACAAAGACATAATTTTAAATTTATCTGGGGTAAAATATATGTCATCCTCTGGGCTAAGAATTTTTATTGGATTAAAAAATAATATGATCGAGACTAATCAAAAATTAAAACTCGTTTGTTTAACAGATGCTGTAAATAAAATTTTTGAAATCACAAGAGTTAAAGAATTATTTGAAATTTTTGATTCTATAGAAGAAGCATCTAAATCTTATCAATCTTAGAACTTTACTTTAATTCACCAAAAAATTTATAACTAGACTAATTTAAAATCAATACCAAGATAGTTTTAACTTTGAATCTAGAGTTTTTAATTTGGAAGAAAAAATCAAACCATTAAATCTGTCACAAATGAACAATAGAACTATTTCCATTTGCTCTGGAAAAGGTGGAGTTGGTAAAACTTTTTTTACTGTAAATTTAAGTATTGCACTTGCAAAACAAGGAAAAAAAGTTTTAGTATTTGATGGAGATTTTGGATTAGGGAATATCAATGTACTTTTTGGTTTTGTCCCTAAACAAACAATTTATAATGTATTTAAAGGACATCGAAGCTTAAGAGATATTTTATTTCATACTTCAGAAGGAGTTGATGTTATTCCTGGAGCGAGTGGATATTCTCAAATCGCTAATTTGGTTGATGAAGAAAGGCAAAATTTATTTAAAGGATTTTCTGAGTTACCAAATTATGATTATATTTTAGTTGATGTTGGAGCTGGTATCAACCAAAATTCAATAAGTCTTTGTCTTTCTTCTGATGAGGTTATTGTTGTTGTGAATCCTGAACCAGCTTCAATCACAGATGCATATGGAACTATTAAAACAATTCGAGCGAGTGATACTTCCAAAAAAATTAAATTAGTCATAAATAAAATTCATTCAGAAGCAGAGGGTTATAAAGTTGTAAAAAGGATTCAAGATATTTCAGAAAAATTTTTAAGTTTTAAACCTGATTTATTGGGTTTTATAAATTATGATATCGAAGTAGAAAAAAGTATTAAAAAGCAAAAACCAATTTTAATTTTTTCTCCTTTTTCTAAACCTTCCGAAAATATAACTAGGCTTTCTAAAATTTTAACAGGTGAAAAATTAATTGAAACTCAAAATAATAATGGGTTGCTTGATTTTTTTAAAAAAAGATTTAAAGTTTTAGAGAAAAATCCAGAGGAGAGAAATTCTGCAAGTTAAATTCATTACAGTATTTTTTATTTTAGCAGTAATTATTACAATTACTTGCGGATTTATCACTGGCAACAGGATTAATCATATCTTTCTAGTTAGTTTAATAGGATCCTTGATTTTTGGTGGTTTTGGTCTATTTGTTTATATGGTTTTAGAAAAAAAAGTTCCAGAATTTTTAGAATACTTATCAGGAATCTCGTTTGCAGGTGGCGGAGGTTTTGAATCAAGTGAGTATTCTGAATCCAATTCTGCAAACGGTGGAGACATTAAACTTCAATCAGCTTCAAATCTTTCATCAGATATGGGAGGTGGTACCACTGGAAATTATAAAGAACAAGTAAAAGATGGCAAATATGGTGATACGATTTATGTAAGTAATATTGCATTCAAAAATGAACCTAAACTAATGGCTGAAGCTGTTAGAACAATTTTAGCTCAAGATGAACCTGAATCAACACAAAAATAATTAAAAGACATAAATAAAATGATTGTAATTTTACCAAGAAAAAAATTGATTATAAATTTAAGATTATGTCTAGAGTTCTTGATAAATACAATCAGATGGATGAAACCAAGCTTTGGAAAGAATATAGAGCTACAAAAAATCGAGAACTAAAAGATTATTTTGCACAAAAATATTCTCCTCTTGTAAAACATGTTGCAGGTAGAGTGGCAATTGGTATGCCTCAAAATGTTGAATTTGATGATTTAGTGAGCTATGGCGTTTTTGGACTATTAGACGCAATCGAGAAATTTGATCCTGCAAGAGAAATTAAATTTAAAACCTATGCAATGACTAGAATTCGTGGAAGTATATTCGACGAACTTCGCTCTGTGGACTGGATTCCTCGTTCCATTAGACAAAAAGCAAAACAACTAGAACAAATCATTGGAATGCTTGAAAATAAAGAAGGGCAAACAGTTGAAGACGATGCAATTGCAAAAGAGCTTGGTCTAACTGGTGAAGAATATTCATCCTTACTCACTCAAGTGCGTGGAACATCTCTAGTATCCTTAAATGATATTTGGTTTCTTGGAGATGAAAACGATGAAGTTTCATTTATGGAAACTCTTGAGTCACCTGCCAATTTGAATCCAGATGTGATTATTGAAAAAGAAGAAATAAAAAATGTAATTGTTGAAGCCATTAAAACTCTTCCTGAAAAAGAAAAAAAAGTAATTGTGCTTTATTATTATGAAGATTTAACTCTTAAAGAAATTGGTGAAGTGCTTGAAGTTACTGAATCTAGAATTTCACAACTCCATACAAAAGCAGTAATGAGACTTCGAAGTAAATTAAGTAAAGTTAAATCAGTTGTTTCCAAAAAATAATTGTTCCAAAAAAAAAACTTTTTTTTTATTCTAATAATTCTTAATTTTCAATTTTGTGAGGACATCAAACGTCCACCATTAACTTCATTACTTTTTAATACATTAATTTATAACGGAACTAGTTCTGAAAGAGTAGCTGTAATTAGTACAGATTTCACAACTGGTAAATTTAATTTACTTAATCCAGATGGAAATTTCGCAATTCCAACAGTTATAAATATTCATTCTGATGCTGTTGGAAAATTTATGAATGGTAAAGTTTTTATTATCAATCGATTAAATAGGGATTCTGTTTTGGTTTTAAATCCTAATAATGCATTTTTACCTGAAAAAGAATTCTCTGTAGGAAAAGGTTCAAATCCATACGACATTATTCAAGTTGGAAACAAAGCATATATTTCACTTTATGAAAGAAATTATATTTCAATTTATAGTTTAGATTCTGGACAAGAAATTTCACGAATAGATTTATCATCCTACTCAGAAATTAATTCAAATGGTGGAACAATTGATAATTTACCTGAAACATCTTATATGTTTTTAGATGGAAATTCAATTTATGTACTACTTCAAAGACTAGATACAAATAATCCAACATTTCCTTTTTTTCCAAATACAGATTCATTGCTTTTAGAAATTGATTCTAGGACAGATAAAATTATTGCAAGTTATATTACACCTTCACGAAATCCATTTTCAAAAATAAATAAAGTAAATTTATTAGGAGAACCACATTTAGCATTTGCATGCCCTAATCAAATAGGTGCAATTTCAAAAATTGACGGAGGAATAGTTGCATTTAACTTAAATACTAAAAAATTCCGTGCAGGATTTTTATTATCTGAAACTGAAACTAATGGAGATATTTTAGATTTTGTTGTCAAAACTGAAAATGAAGGTTATGCTTATTCATTAGATGCAAAACTGAACAAAACAATTTTAGAATTTAATCCCACGACAGGAAAAAAAGGAATTACTTTAATCAATATTCCCGCTCAAGCAGGGGTTATAAATGGACTAGCAATCAGTAATAGTGGCAAACTTTATGTAGGTGATGGAAGTTTTTCAAAACCTGGAGTGAGTATTTTTGATACAACAAAATCTTCCAAACCAAGGCTTACTCTCACTCCTATCAATATTGATCTTAGACCTTTTAATATTTTTGTTATTGAGTGATTTAGTTGAATAGTTTTTATTCGCTTAACACTTTTTATTTGAATAACTTAAAGTTTTTGAAATTGAAAAAAATTTATTTAATTAATGAGAATTAAAAAAAATAGCATTTAATTTTAATAATTCTTTCCTATTTAATTCACCTTTTGGAGATAAAATTAATTCTTCTTTTTTTTTATGTATCAATTTAATATTAAATTTATCAAAAAATTTAGGAAGAATAATATTTGTTTCGATTTTAAAGAAATAAAATATAAAAAAAATTTCTTTAAAATAAACTAAAACATTTTCTAAGTTTTGGTTTAATTCCAGAATTTCATTTTCTAAAACTTCAGGTGAAATTAAAATTCCTGTTGGAAGTTTAAAGCTAAAATCAATTCTTCCTTTAAAATAAAATTCATCAACAACTTGTTTTACAATATCACCTGTTGAAAAAAAACCGAGTTCAGTTTTTTCAAAACCATTTTTAGTATAATAACCCAAAAATTTATTCTCTCCACTAAATTCTAAAACATTTTCTATATTAATTCTGGTATTTGTTCCAATAACTTTACCAATATAATTTTCTTCAAATTTTCCAATTTCTCCTAAACAAATTCCCGGAGCAGCTTCTGATTGTCCATAACCAACTCTTAGTTTAGAATTTTTTAACTTATCAGAAATAAATTTACTAATTGGTGCTCCACCGATTAAACCCGAATTAAGGGATAATAATTTTTCTTTGCCAAATTCCATTTTTAAAATTTTTTCAATCAAAATAGGTACAGTCGAGAAATGGTTTATGTTGTATTTTTCAAAATTAGTTAATATATGATCTAAGTTTTTTCCTGAAAATTTATCTCTGAAAATTAAATTTCCATTAAATGTTAATAGTAATAAATCTAATATTAATCCAAAGGAATGAGTCCAAGGTAATGATGATAATGCTAAAATAGGGTTATTAGAAAAAATAATTTTATGCGAAGTCAGAACTGATAAAATATTTTTTTCAGATAGACAAATAAATTTTGCTTTTCCTGTACTACCTGAGGATTTTAAAATAAGTGCAATTTCAGAATAATTTTTTTTTGAATAACGTATATCAGCTCTATAGTTGGAAGGGAGTCCCATTTCATTAGGATTATATGAATAATAATTTTTTTCTTCCATGATTACTAGTTTAGCATCAAAATAACTGAGATGAGAACTTTCAAAAAAACCTTTTCTTAGTAATACAATAGTGATTCCTTCCCAAAGACAAGCCATTAGAATATGAATGAAAGCATTACTCTCATCTAACGAGAGTATGACTCGATCACCTTTTGAAATTTGGTTTATCCTAAAAAAATTCACCCATTCTCTTACACCAACCCAAATACTTGCAGCAGGTGTTATTACTTCATCAAAAATAAATAAAGGCTCTGGTTTATCTTTTAAGTTTTCTAAAAGTAGCTCTTTAAAACTTGACATAAGTTATTTACCAGATTTTGTTTTAAGTAATCAGTTTCAACTTCAATAAATTTAGAAAAAAATAGAATTTGTTTTGATAAAAAAATGAATTCTGTAAAATAGAAATCTATGAATAAAATTATCCTTCTTCTTTTTTTATTATTTTGTAAAAGACCCGAAGACAAATTAGCTGTTGAAATTGAAAAAAAAGAATTTAACTCTCATGCAGTAGTTATGTCTACTAGTGGTGAGTCAAGGATAATCCACTCCGACTTAACTGAAGAAAAAACATCTCTGGGTTCAAGTTTTAAAACTGGAGATAAAATTCTTACTGGAGCGAAATCTAAAGTAGATATTTCAATAGGGAAATCGATTTCAATTAGGATTTTAGAAAATTCAATTTTAGAATTTCCAAAACTTTTTCAATTAAATGAAACAGAGAATACAAAAATTTTTTTAAAAAAAGGAAAATTATTTATTAATAAAAAAACTGAAAAAAATCTAAATAGTTTTGAATTGATTACAGAAACATTATTTGTAATAATAAAATCAAATTCTTTTTTTGTAGAAAGAGTTGAAGAAGAAGAAATTCTTTTTAAAATTTTGGAAGGGAAATTAGTTATTTCACCTAGAGTTGAAAATTTCGAAAAAATTAGTTTAAGCGAAATTGATTCAAACTCTAATTTTAAAAAATTAAGTCAAAGTTTAAAAACTGCAACTCTTCAAGTTTCAAAAGAAGAAGAAATTTTTTTAAATCCAAAAGTCAAAATTTTTGAATCAAAAAAAATTGACTCAAATTCAATTAGTAAAATGATTTCTGAAATTGAAAGTTTCAAAAATTTTAAACCGACTCTTTCCTCCATTACAAAAAATGAACAACAAGAATTAAAAACAATTTTGCCTGTTGATACAAAACTAGCCATTGAAATAGCAAAACTAAATGAAGAGTTGGCTAGTGGAAAACTAGATGAAAAAAAAGCTGATGAGCTTGAAAAAAAAAGAGTTGGACTGCAAAAACAAATTCTAGGAAAACAAGAAGTAGAAAAATCCAAATTTAACGAAGAAGTTGTAGTTAAACCCAGAAAATTAAAAACCAAAAAAGAAATTATTAAATACTATGAAAGAATTGAAAAAATTATTTTAAGTGATGGAAGATTTGAAATTGGTGCTATCATTAATCAAGAAGATTCAATTATGGTAATACATACTGAATCAGGAATTGTAAGAGTTAATACAAATGATATAGTTGAAGTGATTTATGATTACCAAACTAAAGTCAAATTTTAAGCAATATATTTCTTATGAAGTTCTTTAATTCTTTCAATTAATTCTGTCGTATCCATTTGTAGTACTTTGTGTTTGTTATAAATAAGGATTTTATTTTTTCCAAATTTTTCTGAATCAGCCCAATCTATTTCATCTGGAATGATTTTTTTTGCCATTTCAAAAATGATTTTTTTTATGTCATAAATTGAAATTTCAGATTCAAATTTTGGAAGTTCTGTTTTTAAAGATTCAAAAATCATATTGATAATTTCATCTTCATTATAAAAAGAACTTACATTTAACATTAACTTAAACTTTTACTGGCTTGTTCGTCAGCATGATAAGAACTTCTAACTAATGGACCAGATTCAACATGTTTAAAACCTAAAGAATAAGCATATTTTTTTAATTCCAAAAAAATGTCAGGATGGATGAATTCTTTTACTGGATAATGAGTTTTAGTTGGTTGCATATACTGTCCAATTGTTAACATTTTTACATTAACATTTTTTAAATCTAAAATTGTTTTTTTTACTTCATTAATTGTTTCTCCAAGTCCCAAAATTAATCCTGATTTAGAAACAAAACCATGCTTTGTGATTGATTTTAAGACTTCTAAAGATAAATTATAATTTTTTGATCGGGCTATAGTTGAAAATAAAGACTCAACGGTTTCCAGATTATGATTGATAATATCTGGTTTTGCTTCATAAATAATTTGAAGTGAATCTTTATGATTTTTAAAATCAGGAATTAATACTTCTATATGAATTTCTGGAGAAACTTTTTTTATTTCTTTGATAGTTTCTGCAAAATGTCCAGCACCATAATCCTTTAAATCATCACGATTAACTGATGTCAAAACAACATATTTTAATTCTAAAAGTTTTACTGAATCAGCTACTTTTTTTGGTTCATCCAAATCCAAACTATTTGGTTTTCCAAATGGAACATCACAATAAGCACATCTTCTAGTGCAAATATCTCCAGCTAACATAAATGTGGCGGTTTTTCTTGACCAACAATGATTTAAATTTGGACAAGATGCACTTTCACAAACAGTATTTAATTTTTTTTCATTTAAATTATTTCGAACTATTTGAACTGATGAATCGTTTTTAGGAAATTGAATTTTTACTTTTAACCAACTTGGTAAGTCAGGAATTTCAGTTTCCTCCTTCGTTCTTGGCTTTTTTTTTAAAGGATTCATAAAATTACCATACCTCTCAATCTATAATTTCTGGCTTCAAAAATTAAGTGTTTTTTTTGAATTGATTCTTTCTTAAAATTAATTTTTCAATATTTACTTTCCAACAATAGTGATTCAAGCTATGGTCAAAAAAAAATTTATGAAATTTTTGACCATAGCTTGTCAAAGTGCTTCGGAGAAGAAGGTTGGCGAAAACACGTTTTTTTAGTAAGACGTTGTTTGCAAGGGCTTACTAAAAAAATTCGCCAAAATCAAACTAAAAGTTAACTTTTAAAATTTCTCAGAGCAGCAATTCTATCTTCCAAAGGAGGGTGAGTCGAGAATAAAGCAAACCAACCACCTTTACTAGAAGAAATTTTTAATGAAGCTATTGCCGCAGATGTATCCACCTCAGGTTCATTATAAACTTTTTGTAAATTTTGTAGAGCAGAAATCATACTGTTTCTACCCGCCAATTTTGCACCACCAGCGTCTGCTCTAAATTCTCTTTGTCTTGAAAAATAAGCCACAACTATGGAACCTAAAATGCTAAAAACAATATCAAAAACTAGAACTAAAACAAAATTAATCAAGTGATTAAATCCACCACCACGTTCATCATCACCTTTACTTAAAAAACTAGTAATGAAAAAGCTTAAAATTCTTGATAAGAACATCGAAAAAGTGTTCACTATTCCTTGAATCAAAGTGAGAGTTACCATATCACCATTTGCAATATGTGAAACCTCGTGGGCAAGAACTCCTTCTACTTCTTCATTTGACATTCTCTCAAGCAAACCAGTTGAGACTGCAACTAAAGAGTTTGATCTAGAAGGTCCAGTTGCAAAAGCATTAATTTCAGGTGAATTGTAAATTCCAACTTCAGGCATTGCAATTCCAGCTCCAGCACTAAGTCTTTTTACAGATCTAACAAGCCCAGAATATGGACCAGTCTCAGATACAATTTCAACTCCCATCATTGATTTTGCCATCCATTTTGATAACATTAAAGAAATGAATGAACCGGCAAAACCACAAATTCCACAAAAAACAAGTAATGAAGTTAAATTAATTCCATGAGCACCCATATAATGTCTCACACCAAGTGCTGATGTTGTAATTGAAATTGTGATCATTATCAAAATGTTCACTAAAAAAAATAGGCCTATGCGTTTAAACCACATGAATTTATCTCCTGATAATTAGACTTTATAGTTTTCAAATTTTCTCAACTGCTTTTTTATTTTTAAATACGAACCTTACCTTCTTTGTGAAAATGAACTAACCTATCTAGAAGTGCCAAATCGAGGCAAATAATATTTTCACCATCCAATTTCATAAATTTATTGGAGTTCATAAATTTTAAAACAGTTTGAGTTTCTCTATCGGATAGACCAAGCATTTTTAATAAATCAAATACTGATAATTTAAAATCAAATTCTATTTTTGGTCCTATTTTTATTCTTGCACGTTCAACTTGAGTGAGTAATGTATCAGCAATTTTTCCGTTAACATCTTCAAGTAATGAATTTGAAATTTTCTTATATGCGTTCCAAACTCTTTCTGAAAGAACAGTTACAATTTTTGACATGAGTTGAGGTTGGGTTTCAACCATTTTTTCAAAATTAGATTTATTGATTGCTAATAGTTCAGAATGCTCCATAGCAATTGCTGAAGCAGATCTTGGTTTATTATCTAATAGTGCCATCTCGCCAAATACATCACCTGGCTTCATGATATTTAAAATTGTATCAATTCCCTGAATGATTTTAGTAATTTTTACTTTTCCTTTTTGCAAAATAAATAAATCATTTCCGGGTTCATTTTCAGAAAATATCATTTGATCTTGTAAGTATTCTCTTGAAGATTTATTAATAGCAATTGGTTCAATTGGTCGTCCTAACATTTTTAATTTATCTTTACAATTTTTGGATTCTTGACCAGTAGGAGAATATTTTAAATAACTTTGATAAAGATAAACTGCGGATTCAATATTTCCTTGTTCAAAATAACTTTCCGCCATTGAAAATAAAACACCCAAATCCTCAGTGTTGGAACTTTTTATAGCCCCAACTTTTGCTTGCCCTTGATCAAACTCTCTTAGTTTTTTAGAAAAGAAACGAATAATCTTCATTGCTAAAATAGCATTTTTTTGTATTAGTTCACCGAAACGATTATAAGAAACTGAAATTAAATTTACATTCGTAGCTGCAACAGCTGTTTCAATTTGTGGATATTGACTCATTGCTGAGACAACACCAAAAAAATCTCCAGGACCAATGATTTCATCTGTAATTTCATTTCCAAAACTCAAAGATTTTTTTAAACTGACTTTTCCATCTTTAATGATAAAAAATTGACTAGAAGGTTTTCTTTCTCCTTCTAGAATAATATAAGAACCAGCTTTAAAACCGGTAATTTTAAAAAGAGGATTTTCCATGCATACGATTTAAACTTAAACTCTAAATTAATCAATGATTATTCTTTTATTAATTTCAAAATAATTGCTTTTTGGGCATCTAAGCGATTTTCAGATTGTTGAAAAATTATAGATTTTTCTGATTGGACAACCTCTCTAGTAATTTCATATCCTGCATGTATAGGCATATCATGCATGATTTTAGCTTTTGAATTTTTTAAAAGCTCTGAATTTAATTGATAAGGCATCATTATGTTAATTCTTTCTTTCTTTTTTTCTTGGTAGCTTGGATCGTTAAAAAATTCCATATCCACCCAAGTATCAGTATAAATATAATCAGAGTTATTTACAGCATATGTCAAATTTTTTTCCCAAGAAATGGTTTTATTTAATTTAGCTTTTTCAACTACTTCTTCTACAATAGACTCTTTTGCGGCTATTGGAGTAACTAGTGTTAAGTGTACACCTAAAGCAGTAGTTATGCTGATTAATGAATTCACAACATTATTATGAACACCAATATAACATAAGTTTGTATTTTCTAAAGTACCTTTATCCATATAAATTGTTAACATGTCTGCTAAGGCTTGGCAGGGGTGAAACAAATTACAACATCCATTAATTAACGGAACTTTTGAACCAGATTGTAACTTCAGCAAATCTTCATGCCGTTTCATTCTCGCCATAATTACAGAAACATTTCGAGATAAATATTCTGCTTCAAAATCGATATCTGATAGCTGAAAGTTAGAAGCCATCCAATCTAAATAAATTGCATGACCTCCAAGCTCAGTCATGCCAGCTTCAAATGAAACTCTAGTTCTAGTTGAAGTTTTTTGAAACAACATGGCTAGAGTTCTACCTTGAAGATGCCCAGTAAAAAAAACACGGTTATTTTTTACATAAACAGCAAATTCTAAAATAGATTTAATTTCATCATCTGACCAATAGTTCCAATCTATAAGATGTTTAACTTCTTTATGTTCCATAATTTATTTTCGGTTTATAATTGCTTAGAATTTAGAACATGGTACAGAATTTAAAAATAACTGACTTGAATAGCTTAAGTTATTCTAAACTTCTTCCCTTTAAAATAAATTACAAAAATGTTCATATTACTTTTCTTTTAAGTGAACTACTCCATCCCAATCTTGTTTTGGTGGATTCCTCTCATAAACTAAACAACGATCTATCATTAAATTCAAAGCTTGATCAACTTTTCCATTTTTTCTAAATTCTAAAAAAATATTTAAACTAAGAGTAAATTTTCTCGCTAAATAAAGATTCATTGCATCAGAAAATTTTTCTGCAAAATAAACTTCTTCTGGAGTCGCTTTATCTTTTGAGTTAATCAATTCAAAAATTTTTACCCCTTTTTCTTTTCCTTTTACAGCTACAATATCAATAAATCTTGTAAGAAATTTTTCTTTAATTGCATGGTATGTTACTTCTGAAATCAAAATGGAAGTAGCATACATTTTATTTGCACCTTCAAGCCTCGCTGCAAGATTTACACTATCACCAATCGCAGTATAACTTAATCTTTCACGATAACCCATATTCCCGACAATTGATTCACCAGTATTTAAACCAATTCTAGTTTCCATTTTAGGAAGACCTATTTTTTCAAACCTTTGGTTTAATTTTTTTAATCTTAAAATGCATTGAATCGCAGCAGTAGCTGCTTTTAAGTTGAATTCTTCAACATTATTTGGTGCATTCCAAATTGCCATTACTGCATCACCAATATATTTATCCACTGTTCCATGCTCATTAAGAATAGTTTTTGTTACTAAACCTAAATAAATTCCTAACATTTTAGAAAGAGTTTCAGGTGGAACTTTTTCTGAAAGAGAAGTGAATGAAGCGATGTCTGAGAAGAATATACATACATCTTTTTTTTCAACTTCAAGAATTGCTTCTTTATTTGATTTTATGAGACTTGAGACAATTTCTGAAGGAACATATTTTTTAAAAGATCTTAAACTTTTTTTCATGTTCTCTAAAGCAAAAATCATTTCTCTAATTTCTACAATTCTGGTATTTGTTTGGATAAAATTATCAATATTAAATTTTTGAATTTCTTCCATCTCTTTTGTAACTAGCAAAATTGGTTTACTAATCTTATTTGAAATAAAAATACTCAGAAAAATTGAAAGTGATGCCACAATTAATCCAGCAAAAGAGATTGTGATTATATTTTTATATTGTTTAGCTTTAATTGTATTAACTGAAATATCAACTGCGAGTACACCTTCAAAATTTCCTTCTGAGTCAGAGAATGTTGCGAACCCTGTCATCCAAGTTCCCCATTTATCGGTGTAATAATCTGCATTTACAAAAATTCCTTTTTTGTTCTTAAATGCTTCTCTCATTCCGTCAGTGATTGATTCGACTTTTGTGTTTACAGATGCTCTTGAAGTTAAATCTGGATCTGAATCGATTACAAAAACTATATCTTTGAACTCATTTTCTCTAAGTGTGTAAACATATTTTATATCAGGGCTAATTCCTCGAATATCATTTAAAATTTTTAAATTATCTTCAAACTCTTTGTTTTCTTTATGTTCTTCTGAATAAATTTTTTTATGTGAGTTTACATCTAGTCTCATAACTGCTAGACCAACTATATCGTGGATTCTAGTTTTTGTTGATTCTAAAACTTGGTTACTCATATAAATTGCAGCAAGTAATGTAATTAAAAAGCATGTGCTAATTACTGAAAGTATAAATGAAGCAGAAAGACTAAGCCATAAAGTCAATTTTTTTTGTTTTAACTTACTAAAAATGGTTTAACCTCCAAGAATAACTTATAAAAATCTTTTTTTTAGATATATTGTCAAGTGAATTTAAAATAATTTTCAAATTAGAGAATGTAACAAAAGTTCATAATGCAGCTTTAAAAATTTTGGGCGTTACCTTTTTTTAATGTAATAGAATAAAAGTCAAATTGTTGTACGAATGTAAAAAAAGGTCGTGCTTTTCGCTACAATCTTTTGAAACCAAATTTATTTTAGTAAATACCAAATTCCTTCAAAAGGATTTTCGCTTCAATCACTAACGCATACCAGAAGTGTTAAATTACTTTTTTGAAAAAAAATTTAAGCATTTTATAGTTTGACCTTTCTTTTTTTTTCTTATAAGTTTTAAAACCATTTAGATCTAAGTTAAAAATAAAGAAAGGAAACGCACTAGTTATTTCTACAGCTCAGTAACTTTAAAAGTATCACAAGATTCAAAGTCACCTTTTTCATAACCGATTCTAAACCATTTTGCACGTTGTGCCGAAGTTCCATGAGTAAAAGATTCTGGCACTACACCACGACCTGAATTTTTTTGCAATGTGTCGTCACCGATTTGAGTAGCAGCATTTAATGCTTCTTCCAAGTCACCAGATTCAATGATGCTTCTTGCTTTGTTTGCATGATTTCCCCAGAGTCCAGCAAAACAATCAGCTTGAAGTTCAAGTCTCACGGACATTTGATTGCTTTCTTCTTCTGAAAGAGATTTTTTTGCTTTATGTACTTTTCCTGAATAGCCAAGCAAATTTTGAACATGATGACCCACTTCATGGGCTACAACATATGCCTGAGCAAAATCCCCTGGTGCTGAAAATTTACTTTTGAGCTCATCAAAAAATCCAAGATCAATGTACACTTTTTTATCTGCAGGACAATAAAACGGTCCCATTGCAGACTCGCCTTTTCCACATGCAGTACTTGTGCTGTTTCTAAATAAAACTAGTTTAGGTTCTTGGTATTGTTTGTTGAGATTATTAAATTCTTTGTTCCAAACATCTTCTGTGTCAGCTAGCACAACAGAAACTAATTTAGCTTCCATTGAATCTGGTTTAGAATTATCTCTAGGTGTAGATTCTTCAGATACTGTTGACATGTCTGGATTGCCTGTGAGTAGACCAATAATTTTCATTGGACTAATTCCCATAAAGTAAGAAACTATGAAAGCTAGAATTAATGTTCCAATTCCCATTTTACTTCCAAGCAATGGTAGAATGGCACCAATTAATCCCATATTACCCCCGCCACCACCTGAAGAACTTCTTCTATCTTCTATATTATCACTTTCTCTTCCATCTGATTTCATAAGCAAACCTCAAAGGGAAAGGTTTTTTAAACTTTAAAATCAAACAAGAAAAAAATATTTTTTTCTCATCGTGTGCAGTTTTTTTAAATTGAAATTATATTTTTTCCATATAAATTAAATTTAGATTTCGTCCTGTTTCTTTATTTCGATGAGAATAAAATTCACTAGAAAGTTTTGAACAAATTTCATCGTCTTGTAGCTGAATTGGAATTTGATGATTTTTTAGATTTTGTTGTAAAATTTTTTTTAGGTCTAGTAAATATTTTGAATTTGAAATTTCTTTAAATGCTGAATGAGTTTCATTTGGGAATTGAACTTTTAAATCTTCACCAACTTCATATTGGTTTTGTCTGATACAAGGACCGAGATAAGCTTGAATAGATTCCAATGAATATTTTTTTTTTAATTCCAAAAACAATTTTTCTGCAATTCCAAGAGCTGTCCCTTTCCAACCAGAATGAATTAGTCCAATTAATTTTTCTTTGGTTGACCAAAAAAAAATCGGCATACAATCAGCAGTTTTAACAATTAAAATTTCATCGAGGTAAGTGGAATAAATTGCATCTCCAATTAAAATTTTATCATCTAATTTAGATGAGTTATAAAATTTATCTCCATGAACTTGATCTAAAATAAAAGATTTTTTTTTAAATTTATCAGAAATAAATTCTTTATAAAATAAATTTAGTTTTTCTTTATCTGCAAAATTTACTTCTGGCAAATCATTTTTTCCAAGAACTTTTAAAATTACTTTATGTGAATTGGAAATGAGAAATTCTTTATTAATCATGATTCATTTTATAAGTATGGATTTGTAAACATCTATGTGGGTCAAGATTCATTCGGATCAATTCTGAATTTGGGTCTTTGACAAGTTCAATTTTACCAATTCCTTCTTTTAGAACGATGATTTCAGAATGTAAACTGGAACTATAAGATTTTTCAATTTGAAAATGATTGCTCAAATAATTAAAATAATTTCCGAGTGTTCCATTATGAAATCCATCACAAGAATCCCAAATAAATAAAATTTTTTTATGTTTTTTATCTTGGTAGTATCTTAATCTTTTGGTATCAAAATCAATTTTTATTTTTTTTTCAAAAGCTAATTTTTCTAAAACTAATTCTGTATCTGCTTTGTTTAAATGAATTGGATTAATTGCATTTAGAATAATGCTTCCATCTTCCAATAAATTTTTTTCTTTAACTAGATCATATACTTTTCTTGGAAGTTCGTAAATATAATTTTCTTTTCCAGAAAAACATAAATTTGGTGAAGAAATTTTATAAAAATCATAAATTTTAAATCCAAAAAAAATGCTTAGTAATAATAAAAAAAATAATTTTAATTTTTCAATTCGAATCATATCAAAACTAAATAGTCCGACTAAAAACACAGCTGGGATAAAATGATAAATATGTCTAGATTGATGATTTCCCGTGAGAAATGTTAAAATAAAAATGGAAAGAAGAATCAAAAAACTTCCGAGATAAGAAAAATGAATTTCTTTTTTATTTTTATAATTTTTATATCCAAGAAAAATTGCAGAGATTAATAAAATTAAATATATTATATGAGTTGCATCCATAAGGGAATTTACAAAAAGAGAATAATAAGCTAAATCTTTTGTAACTTCCACTCCAACTAAATTTCCTTCAGATTGAACATGAGCAATTGTTCCACTAGAACTTCCAAAACGATCAGGGTGAATTGCTACAAAAAATAAAATCGGTAAAATGATAAATTGAAACAAAATTAAAATTCGATCATATTTTAAATTGATTAATTCTGCTTTTTGTCTAATTAAATAAATTGTAAAATCTAAAATTAATAATATAAAAATAAAATATTTTAAATAAGTAGAAACTTTTCCTTTTAAAAAAGAACTTGGTAAAAACAGCATAGCCAAAAATAAAATACTCAAACCAAATAATCTATAATTTTTTTTTGGAGAATAAAATAAATAAATCAAATATCTGAGTGCAAAAAATAAAGTATCAGAAAAATAATGAATCAAATGAAAAATCAATAAACTAAATACAAATAAATACCCATAAGGATATTTTGTTTGGAATAATAAAAAAACTGAGAGAAACAATTTCCATTTTAAATTTGGAACTGATTTGTATTCTTCAGAATAAAATTGGTGCAAAAAATAAATTGAAAGTAAAAAGAAAAATGCCCCTTGGATTTCAAGCATCGCAGAAAAACTATAAATCAAAAACTCTTTGGAAATATAAATAGAAAAATAAGAACTCAGTAAAATTAAAAATTTAGTAATAAAACTAGTTTCCAATTTTAAACAAACATAAGCAATTAATACCAAAACTAAAATTCCAGTAATCATCGTAAAAATAGGAATGGATTCAATCGAAATAGAATTTGTACTAAATAAAAAAATACTTTCTATAAAATTTCTAAATGTGGGCCAAGTGGGTGCATCCAAAATAGAAATAATATAAGAAACCAAATCAAAATTTCTTAAATGATTGATTAACTCAATTGTTTTAATTGCACGTAAATCTCCATCCCAACTTAAAAAATCTTTATTGATGCAAGTATCATTATATAATTTATAAAGCTTAATTGGTAAAAATAAAAATGCAAAAAAGAAAATCGGTAGAAGAAAAATTAATCTCATTAGAGAATGAGTTTTTGTTTAAAATGATTTTTTTCAAGATAAAAAATTATTTTTGAATTATAAAAAAATAAGTAGACTTAGGTTAAATAAAAAGATAGGTTTAGTAAAAGATGAAAATTTTAATTTTAATAATTTGTTTCTATTTACAAAATATTCTTGCGAAAGATGAAGAAACAGTTGATGCAAAGACATTTGAAGAATTGTTAGAGGCGGGAGTTATTCAAAAATCAGTTCCACTTCCAATTAGAGGAATCTGGCAAGGGGAATTGGTATTAACTCCCTATGCAAATCAAAACTAAATTGAGATTATAAACATGTGTAGCTATCCATTAAAAAAATTTGTGAAAATAAAATCTCCATTCGATGGAAAATATACTGAACATAATGTTTTAGCGGGTATAAGGGAATATGATAAATATGAATTTAGAAATAAAGATTTAATTAATGTGTATCTTTAGTTCTTTAATGAAAAATCAAGAAAACAACGTTCTGGTTCAACCGATTTTAGGTTTTATAAAAATAAAAATATGTTAACTCAAGAATATTATAACCCTGATGATAAAGATCCATATTGGAAAATGGAATATAAAAGAGAGAAGTGTCCTAAATAATTTTATAAAAATATGAATAAATAAATTCAATCCATAAAGTAGACATTTTAATTTTTATAATTCCTAAGCTCGTTAAAAAAAGTTCACACAAAAAAAGTTTACCAAAAAACGAACTTATCTAAACTTTTTTAATTAAAGAATAATTCTACTCTAATCTAAAAATCATGACAGAAAACTTACCTTTTACAGATAATTTTTTATTTAAAGCACTTTTCGCTTCGCTCAAATGATGAATTTAGAATTATAAATTATGAATTGATGTATTCATAAAAATTTTCATTCATCATTTAACATTAATCATTTTTAATTCTTGAGCTTGCTCAAGATAAAGCTAGTGAGTTAGAAAAACTATCAGTATTAGATATTCATGCTGAAGATAGAAAAGGGAATAAATTTTTAATTGAAATGCAATCGCAAATGGAAGTTGGTTTTGAAAAAAGAATATTATTTTATTCATCAAAAATATATACAAAGTCTTTAAAAAAAGGAGAAGAATATTCTCTATTACCGAAAATTTATTCAATAAGTTTTTTAGAATTTGATTTATTGAAAACTAAAAATTACCATTCAGTATTTCAATTAAGAGAAAAAGAAAATCCAGAATTAATCTTGACAGAAGCTTTAGAATTTCATATAATTGAATTAAGAAAAATAAAATCAGAATTATCAAAATTAGTAACTGATTTTGAGACATGGCTTTATTTATTTAGAAAAGGACATGAATTGAAGGAGGAAGAAATGAATACATTAGTTAAAAAGAATCCCAAATTAAAAAAGACACTTGATGAATACAAAGAATATACATCAAATCCTAAAAATAAAAATTTAATAGAAGCAAGAAGAAAATCAAGATTAGTCTTAAATGGTCAAGTTGCTGCTGCAAAATTAGAAGGAAAATTAGAAGGAAAATTAGAAGGTAAATTAGAAGGTAAGTTAGAAACTGCACTGGATTTTCTTCATTTTGGAATGCTTTTAGAACAAGTTTGTAAAGTTACTGGTTTAACTGAAAAACAGATTTTAGATTTTAAGAAAAAACAACAGAAATAGATTTTTTTTTAAAAAAAACCTAATTTAAAATAGAAATTCATATGATTAATTTAATATTTTAATTCAGATGATTAAAGCACTTAAAACAGTGAATTTGAGTTAATATGTTAAAAAAAATTCGCCATAAAAATCATTCGTAAGTCACAGTGAGCATTTCGTAAGTCATTCTCTCAGCAACAGTTTCACAAACTTCCATGCTGCCTTCATAACAAACTGCTTTTCCATTTGTGTGAGCTTCCATAGCAATTTCCATTGCTTCTTCTTCTGTTTTAAAACAAATCTTCATCAAACATTCTTCTACATGTTCAAATGAATTTACATCATCATTGTATAAAATTACTCGATGACCATAAATTGAACCAATATCTTCAACAACTTTTGTGTCTTCTTCAGTAAATGGCATTAGATATCTTTTCTATATTTTTTTAAATGTTCCCTGTAAGCTTCCACACCCGGAAATTGAATTCGAGCCACACCAGATTCATTTGCAGCAATTGCAACAGCAGTGGATACTTGAAAATAAACTCTTGGGTCAAATGGTTTTGGAATGATATAATCTTTTCCAAATTGAAATTTTTCTCCGTTGTATGCACGAGATACATATTCAGGAACTTCCCAGCGTGCAAGTTCAGCAAGTGCGTTCACAGCAGCAAGTTTCATTTCGAGAGAAATTTTTTTGGCTCTCATGTCGAGAGCTCCACGAAAGATGTAAGGAAATCCCAAAAGATTGTTCACTTGGTTTGGATAGTCAGAGCGACCAGTACCCATAACCAAATCTTCTCTTGATGAAACAGCTAGTGGATAAGAAATTTCAGGATCAGGATTTGCCATTGCAAGTATCAAAGGATTTTTTGCCATTGACTTCACCATTGCAACATCCACTTGGTCTTTTTTGGAAACACCAATAAAAATATCAGCATCAGTCATGATTTCTCGAAGAGTTGTAAATTTAGTTTCACGAGCAAATTCTTTTTTTAAATCGTTTAAATCATCTCGGTTTGTGTGAATTACAGATTTGGAATCCACAAGAAAAATATTTTCTTTTTTAATTCCAATATTGCTAGATAGTCTTGCAATAGAAACAGCAGCAGCACCAGCTCCATTAATCACAACTCTAACTTCAGAAGATTTTTTTCCAGTTAATAATAAATAATTTAAAATTGCAGCACAAGTGATAATTGCAGTTCCATGTTGGTCGTCATGAAAAATGGGAATGTCCATGATTTCGATTAATTTTTCTTCGATATAAAAACACTCTGGAGCTTTGATATCTTCTAAATTGATTCCACCAAAAGTGGGCTCCATCAATTTAACAGTGCGAATAAATTCTTCTGGATCTTTTGTGTTCAGTTCAATATCAAATACATCAATACCAGCAAATTTTTTGAACAAAACAGATTTGCCTTCCATCACAGGTTTGCCTGCTAATGCCCCAATATCTCCAAGTCCCAAAATAGAAGTTCCATTGGAAATGATGCCGAGTAAATTTCCACGGTTGGTATATTCATAAGCAAGATCAGGATTTTCAAAAATTTCAAGGCATGGATATGCTACTCCAGGTGAATACGCAAGAGCCAAATCAATTGCATTAGAAGTGGGTTTTGTGGGTTCAATTGAAGTTTTTCCTTTTGGGTGAGAGCTATGATATAAGAGAGCCTTTTCTCTGTAATCTTCCAATGTTTTTTCCTAAAATTACTTACTTCATGTCAAATTAAGAAATTGAGTTCATAGGGCAAGGATTAGTTATGCTTACTAAAATCATGAATAGGAAGGCTAATAAAAATTTTTTGAGAAAAAAATTTAGCAAATTTGTTGTTTAATTTGCGTTTTTTGGAGCAAAAATTTTTATCAGCCTTTTAACAGAATGTGATTTTTCGTTACAAATAAAGTCTAAATTAAATATTAAAATCAGTCCCAGATTTAGAATCGAACGCAGTGAGATTCTAAATCTGGGTACTTGGTTTTGCTTGGCGAATTTTTAAAAAGTAAAGACCTAATACATTAAGTCTTTACTTTTTAAAAACCGTGCTTTCCGCTACTTCCCTCAACCACACCCTTAAGGATGTGGTTGAAGGAAACGCTTCAATCACTTACGCTTTGGTTTAAAAAATCTTTCTTCATTCAAAACTCAAGAGTAGCAAAAATCAATTGACATTTTTTTTATTAGAATTTTTTTTTAACTATGAAATTCTTATTCCTGTTATTTCTAATTTTAAATTCTTCGTGTAAATCTGGAATCAATGAAGAAAAATTTTGTGATAGAAAATCACAAGGTTTTTTATTAGCAACAATTTTTTATTCTCAAAGAAATGAATCTTATTGTTATTTTGGACAACAAAATAGAAGTTCAACAACAGCACCACCAATATCATTAACACCAGTTACTTATTCTTACTCTCGAACTAATATCGTTTTTCTAGATAATATTCCAATCACGAATCTAACTCCAACAACAATAGGTCCAACAACAACTTATAGAGTGAGTCCAGCTTTACCAAATGGATTAGTTTTAAATTCTTCAACAGGTGTAATTTCAGGAACAGCTAGTAGTGTCTCACCTGAAACGAATTATACATTTACAGCATCTGGCACAAATACAACCACAGCAAATTTTGTGATGAAAATTCGAGTGGGAACAACAACTGCAATCCGAGTTTATGGACAAAGTGGTGACTTTAGCTGCGGAGTAATTAATAGAAGTAGCACTTCTTGTATAACTTCAACTCCCTCAGCAAATTCTTTTAACACTCCTTTCGGAGTTTCAGGAGATTTATTAGGTGGAATTTATATCAGTGATCCTTTAAACAATCGTGTTCTGTTTTATGAAAAAGAAATAACTACAGCATCCAGAGTTTATGGACAAAATGGAAGTTTTTCCACGATAACTGCTACCCCAATAAATGCAGATTCATTAAGTTCTCCTCGAAATGTATTTTTTGGGTTGAATAATATTCTATATATATCTGATTTTACAAACAATCGCGTTTTAACTTACTCTGGAACAAGCACTACTGCAACTGGAGTTTATGGACAAAATGGAAGTTTTTTAACTACAACAACTACCCCAGTAAATGCTGATTCATTAAATTTTCCACAAGGTGTCGTTCAAGATTCTGATGGTGGGATTTATATTGCTGATGGTCCAAATCAAAGAGTATTGTATTATGCGAATCGATCAACAACAGCAACAAGAGTTTATGGACAAAATGGGAGTTTTACAACCAATACCCCTGGCACAACTGCAAGTACATTTAATTTACCAGTAGCACTTGCCCTTGATTCAACTGGTGGACTATTTGTAGTGGAGGTCTCAAATAATAGAGTTTTACATTTTCCAAAAGATTCTGCAGTCCCAGATCGAGTATATGGACAATTTGGAAGTTATACATGTACTAATTCCCAAAACAATAATGGAAGTTGTGTATCTGTTATCGCTAGCCCGTCAGCTAATTCTCTATCCCAACCTAGAGGAATTGCAGTTGATGCATTTGATAATGTTTATATTTCAGATACATTAAATCATAGAATTTTATTTTATCAAGGAACTAGCACAACACCAACTAGAGTTTATGGTCAAGCTGGAAGTTTTAGCACTCAAGTTGTAAACAATGGAGGAATTTCTGCTAGTAGCTTAAATCTACCAGTTAGACTTTATATTGATCCAGATGGTGGTTTGTATGCTGCAGATCAATTGAATAATAGGATTTTGTATTATTAGATTTTTTTACTTTTATAAATCAATAAACACTAATTCTATAAATTGGAACATTTTTCTTGAATCAGTTCCGCTGAAAAACTTTTATTTGAGAAATTTTTATCTAGATAATTTTGTAATTCTGGAATTTGTTTTGGGTTTTGAAGAATTGGTTTTACTTCATCACAAAAATTTTGTTAACAAAAAAATACAAACAAGAACTTACACCCATAAACAAATTTAACTCAATTTAGTTCTAGTTCAACTTAAATTCTATTTTTTTAAATAAAATTTTTTCTGCACAAAGCTTCCCAATCTTTTGAATTCTATTCAAGTGAATTCTTGTTTTGGAAGCGAAAGGGATTGAAGCGGAAATACTTTTGCACAACTATGTTAATTTTTGGGATTTAAAAGATTTGCAAAAGATTGGAGCGGAAAGCCCGGTTTTTCGTACCTAACCCAATTCTATTTGTACTCGATAATATTTTTGTTTCATCCCTTCCCTATCAGGTTAACAGGGTTAGGTGGGAAAAATTCGCCCATAAGTTTAATCTAATGAATTAAAAAACTTAATTCCAAGCGAAACTCAATTTTAAAAAATGGCATGAAGGAAATTCTATGGATTATAAATTTTTAAAACTTCAAAAAAAAGACAAACTTTGCATTGTTGAAATTTCTAGACCTGAAGCATTAAACGCTTTGAACACAGATTTGTTAAAAGAAATCAAAAACTGCTTTGTCGAATTGGAAAAAGAAATTCGTGTCGTGATTTTAACTGGCAGTGGAAAAGCTTTTGTGGCTGGTGCTGATATTGCTGCAATGAAAACTTATCGTGAAAAAGAAGCTTTAGAATTTTCTGAACTTGGACAATCTGCATTTGACACAATTGAAAAATCAAAAATAGTTTCTATCGCTGCAATTAATGGATTTGCACTTGGTGGCGGACTAGAACTTGCACTTTCATGTGATATTCGAATTGGTTCTAAAAATGCAAAACTTGGTTTGCCGGAAGTTTCACTTGGACTCATTCCCGGTTTTGGTGGAACACAAAGACTTGCTAGAATTTTGGGAAAAGCAATTGCAAATGAATTGATTTTTTCTGGTGATATGTTTTCAGCTGAGGTTGCATTTCAAAAAGGAATTTTAAATCGTTTAGTAGAAGCTGAAGAATTAATTCCTGAATCTGAAAAATTAGCAAATTCTATTTTGAGTCGAGGAACAAAAGCAATCCAAGTTGCAAAGAAAACAATTTCTGATAGTTTAGATTTGTCTTCGTCAAAGGGAATGGAATTAGAACGAAAAGAATTTTCCAATTTATTTGATGGAACTGAAAGTCTTGAAGGTCTTTCTGCATTTTTAGAAAAAAGAAAACCAAATTTTTGAGGTGAACATGAAAATTCCTTTTATTAAAATGGAAGGCATTGGTAACGATTATGTTTATATTGATGCCACTAGAGAAAATATAATTTTAAGCACTGAACAAATTCAAAAAATTTCCAATCGTAATTTTGGTGTTGGATCTGATGGTGTGATTTTTATTCGCTCATCAAAAATAGCTGATTTTCAAATGGATATGTTTAACTCAGATGGAAGCTCTTCTGAAATGTGTGGAAATGGAATTAGATGTGTTGGAAAATTTGTTTATGATAATTCTCTCACCAAATCAAAACAACCAAGTATTGAAACTGGAAAAGGTGTACTGAAACTTGATCTTGAAACTGACTCAAATAATTTAGTGAGTTATGTGACTGTGAACATGGGCGAGGCGATTTTAAAACCAAAATTAGTTCCAGTAAACTTAGATACTGAAGAACCAATCATTGAAAAAGAAATTGAAGTAAACGGAATGAAATTAAAATTTACAGCAGTGAGTATGGGAAATCCTCACGCAGTAATTTTTGTAGAGGATGCAGATAAATTTCCTGTCACTGAAATTGGTCCCATTTTAGAAAACCATGCACTGTTTCCAAGAAGAACCAATGTGGAATTTGTTTCGATAAAAGGACAAAATCATTTTTACCAAAGAACTTGGGAGCGTGGTGCAGGTGAAACTCTAGCTTGTGGAACAGGTGCTTGTGCAGTTTCTGTTGCAGCTTACCTCACAAAACGTGGTGGCAAATCCAATCAAATTGATCTTCGCGGTGGAACTTTGTATATTGATTGGAATGAAGATGGAAATGTGATTATGAAAGGTCCAGCTAGAACTACATTCAGAGGTGAATTAGAAATTTAATTCATGTTAGTAAAAATTTTAATATTAAGTCTTTCTGTTTTTTCTATGCTTGCTCTTGGGCTTAATATTAAAAAATCTGAAATTCAATTCCAAAACCATTTTAAATTTTTGATTCTTGCTTTGGTATTAAATTTTTTTGTATTACCTTTTTTTAGTTTTGTATTACTTCAACTTTTAAATATTGAAAAAGATTTTGCATCTGGACTTTTTTTATGTGCTGCAAGTAGTGCAGGTGCTTCGAGTGCATTATTTTTGCTCAGGGCAAATGCAGATTTGACTCTTGGAGGAATTTTATCTATATTTTTAAATTTTTCAAATGCAATTTTTACTCCCCTGATTTTTTCAATTTATCTCGAAACAAGTTTGAATTTAGAAATTCAGTTTTTTTTAAAATTATTTTTAACTACATTTCTTGTTCAAATTCTTCCCATACTAATTGGTTTTGTGTTACAAAAAATTTTAGCTGATAAAAAAAACTTTTATGCAACTCTATTTGAAAAAATCAGCAAGTTTAGTTTAATTGCAGTGATTATAATTCTAGCTTATCAAAACTTTTCTGAAATTTTAAAAATTGATTTTAAAATTTTGCTTTCTGCATTTATGATTGTGGTTTTTTCTTCTTATATTGTTTTTATATTTTTACTAAATCACAAAATTAGAAATACAATTTCAATGATAACTACAATTAGAAGTTTATCTTTGGCTTTGCTCTTAGCTGAAACTTCAAACTTAAATAAGAATTCTATATTGAGTATTTTGATTTATGGTTTGTTTATGTTTAGTCTAGGTTTGGTTATTTCTAAATGGATTCGATTACAAAAAAATTCTGAGGTAAATCATGTATAAATTGTTACTAATTATTTTTCTTGTTCAGTGTTCAAGTTTAGCAGAAAGGCAAAAGTCTTCTATTGAAAAAGTATTTTCTGAAAACCAAATGTATTTTAACCAAGCCCAAGAAAAAATCAAAAAAGACTCTAATTTTATTTCAGCTTTTCAAGATTATACTAATCAACTTGAAAATATAGATTTGAATAATGTTCCAAAAGATTTTGGTCTGGCATTTGTGGAGCATAAACTGGCATGGAGAACTTATATTAAAGAATTGCAGGAAAAGGATAAAAATAAAAGTAAAGAATTTTTAAAAGGTTTAGTTGCAGTAATTACAGGAAATATTGCCCAAACTGCAAGTAGTGTTTTGAGTTTAGTTAATCCTTCCGAAGTTGATAAATCTGAAATTCATAGAGCTTGGAAAAAATTACTTTTAGTTGCAAAAAAATATGATGTTGAATTAAAAAATTAGATTTAAGAATACAAATAAATTATCCCAACTCTAGTGTTAGTGATTGAAGCGTTTCTGAATTGGGCTAGTCTTAAGTCCAAGAGGAGGCAAAATCTTGCCGAGCTTGCCAGTTGCCGCTGGAAGCGAATAGGAAACTGACAACTGCGAAGTAGTTAAATTCAGAAGTAGCGGAAAGCACGACAGCTCTTTTAAAGAAAGAGCTGGAACACCCAAAAAAGATTTATTTGTACTAGAAAAAAATTCTAAATCTTTAAACTAGGTATTATGAGTATTTTAAATTCAGAATTACCCATTATCAAAGGTGAACAAATTGTAAATAGAATGCGATTTGGTTTATTTGCATTTTATTTATTTGCTACAATTATTACTCTAGGACAAACTACATTTCAAATTTCGATAATGTATTTTTTAACTGACATCATTGTTTTTAGCACAGCCTATTTTTCTTTTAAAGCTATAAAAGAAAATAAAATGACTGAACAAATCATTTATCTCACTGCCACATTAGATATTATAATCATTACTGTAATACAAATTGTAAGTATATTTTATGAAAAAGATGGTGGTGATTTTATTATTAAAGATAAAGGCTTTTATACTATTTTTTTCTTTTATGTTGTCTTAACTCCTATTCGATTCAATTCTAAATTTGCAATTTATAATGGTAGTTTGATTACTTTTGCACTACTTTCAGTTTATATTTCAGGTGCAATTGCAGGAGTAAAGTTTCCGCTTCAATCAAGAGGACTGTCCACTTTAAATAGTGTTCCACTAACAAATGTGATTATTGCAGTAGTTGGATTTTCATTAATCAATTTTTTATGTTATGTTCTATCCAAGTTAAGTGCAGATGCTATTACAAGCTCAATTGAAAAAGAACAATTTGCTAGAGCAAGCTTAGAAAAAAATTCAATCATCGTTCAAAATTTGAAAGATTCATCTATAAAACTTGCTTCGCTACAAATTAATGTCAAAGAAACAATTTCCACAATTCAAACTTCACTAATGACCCAAGCTGCCAATTCTGAAGAGACTTCTTCATCAATGGAAGAAATTTCTGCAGCTTCAAGAAATATTAGCTCAAACACTGATACTCAAAATTCACTTTCAAAAGAAGTGATTCATTTATTGGAAGAAAATGATGAGAACTTTAAACTATTAAAAACAAGTATCACAGAATTAAAAGATATTAATTCAAAATTAAATCACAATATTAAAGCTGGAAGAAATGTAATTGGTAAAACTGGTGTTTCAATGGAGCATATGAAAGAATCATCTGTTGGAATTTCAAAAGTTGTTAGTGTTATGAAAGAAATTGCATACCAAACAAATTTACTAGCATTAAATGCTTCTATTGAAGCTGCTCGAGCAGGAGACTCAGGAAAAGGATTTGCTGTTGTTGCTGAAGAAGTTAGTAAACTGGCACTCAAATCAACTATTCACACAAAAGAAATTACGGATAATGTTAATAATTCGCTTGTTGGTGTTAAAGATGGAACAAAATCAATTGAAGAAGTTGTAAAAACATTTGATATGATAATGCTACGTTACAAAAATGTGGATGGTTTAATTTCAGATTGTAATAAAGCATTAGAAAAATTTGAAGAACTAAAATTTAAAATTCATGATTCAGTTTCTAGTTTAGGTAAAATTATTTCAACTGTTAAAGATGCAACAAATGAGCAAGAAATGGCAGTGAATGAAACAACAGATGCTGTTACAAAAATTTCTGAAGAAGCAAATACTTTAGCAAACTCAATTGAACAATTAAATGATGTAATTGGATTTTTAGAAGAAACTGAATTTTTAATAAATAAATTAAGTATCGAATAAAAAAAGTCTTGTATTTATTGTCCGTTTAAGTAGCATTAAACGGTTGTAACAAAATTGTCATGTTTCCAAAAATTGTTTTACTATTTTTTATTACTTTTCATCTTTTTTCAAATGAAATAATAAAATTCCAAAATAAATCTGAAGTTTTATCTATTGGTAAATTAGTAGAATATTTTGAGGACACAGATAAAAAGCTTTCTTTAACACAAATTTTCACTTCAAAGCAATTTAAAACATTTTCAAAAGAAATTTATTTTAACCCCAAACCGAAAGGAAGTTATTGGTTTAAGTTTGACATTCAAAATCAAACAGATGAAGACTTAATACTTGAATTATCCTATATATTTCTTAACAAACTAATTGTTATAGATTCAAATTCCAAACTTGAACTTCTAAATTATAATAAAAATAAAAATGAAATTGAAAAAGAATCAATTTTTTTTAGAATCCCAATTTTAGAAAAAAATGAATTGAATTCAAAAACAATTTTTATCTTAATTGAAACTGAATTTCCTTTAGATATTGGATTTTTTATTGGAACTAATTTAAAAATTAATCAAAAAGAAATTGAATACTATTCAATTCATTATTTTTTTATGGGAATAATTAGTATCTTAATTCTATTCAATCTATTTGTTTATTTTACTGTAAAAGAAAAATTGTATTTATATTATATTGGAGTTTTATTTTTTTCTGCAACAACTAGACTCTTTATAAATGGATTTAATTTTTTTGAAATAATTGGACTTGAAAGTTTTCAGAATATAAATTGGTATATATTAAATTGGAATTCATTTGTGTATATTTTTTTGACTCCATTTTTAATTTCCTACTTAAATCTAGAAAATTCAAAATCCAAAATAAGAGTAGTTTTATTTGTATTAACAATTCTTTTAAGTTTAGTTTTTCCAATTATAAATGTAATGAGCATGGAAAAATTACAAATCAGTTTTTTATTTCAAAGAGTAATTTTTATATACTTTTTATTTTGTTTAGTTTTGTTAATCAAATCATGGTTTGACGGAAACAAAAACGTAAAATTTGTAACTCTTGGTTGGTTGTGTTTTTTTATTAGTATAATTATTTTTGTTTTACTATTAAATGGAGTTCTTCCATTTAATTTTTTTACTAGGAACGCTCCACTTTTTGGGATTGCTCTTGAAGGTCTTTTTTTCTCATTTGCACTAGGTAATAGAATTAATGTTTTAACATTTGAAAAAAATATTCTAATTGAAAAAGAAATTCTCACATTAAAAGAAAAAGAACAATTAGTTTTTGAAAATAAAATTCTTCTTCAAGAACAAAATAGAGTTTTAGAATTAAAAGTTGCTGAACGAACTCTTGAACTAGAAAATAAAAATGAAGAACTTGAAGATCTTAATGAAGAATTAAATTCACAGGCTAAATCTTTAATTGAATCCAAAACTAAACTTGAAAAAGCAAATAACTTTAAGTCAATTTTTTTAGCTACTATGAGTCACGAAATTAGAACACCAATAAATGGAATTCTAGGAATTAGTGGAATTTTACAAGAAAAAGAATTAGGAATGGAGACAAAAGATTTTATAAATTCTATAAACTATTCTGCTAAAAATTTATTACTATTAGTGAACGATATATTAGATATTTCTAAAATTGAAGCTGGTAAATTAGAAATTGAAAAAATTTCTTTTGATCTAACAGAATTAATTATTGAACTTGAAAAAAATTTTATTTTTTCAAATGTTAATAAAAATATAAGATTTGATATTGAAAAACCAAACTTTCCATTTAATTTAATTGGAGATCAAAATCGTATTAGACAAGTTTTAACAAATTTTATGAGTAATGCAACTAAATTTACTGAAAGTGGAACTATACAATTAAAGCTCACGGAAAAAATGAATAAACCAAATGAAATCAATATTTTATTTGAAGTGATAGATAAAGGAATAGGAATATCTGAAGAGAATCAAAAGTATTTGTTTAAAGAATATTCTCAAGCAGAATCTAGTACTTCTAGAAATTATGGAGGAACAGGACTTGGTCTATCTATTTGTAAAAAGTTAATTGAGCTAATGGAAGGAAAAATTGGTGTTAAATCAGAATTAAGTAAGGGTTCAACTTTTTGGTTTCTATTAAACTTTGAAATTGAAGCTAAACATAAAATTATTTCCAATACATATGAAACAAATTCAAAAATTTTAGTAGCTGAAGATAATGTGATTAATCAAAAAATTGCTGTAACTTTTTTTAAAAAACTTGGTTTCAAAATTGATATTGCTTATGATGGAGAACAGGTTTTAGAAAAATTAGATAATGAAAATTATGATATTATCTTTATGGACTGTCATATGCCTAATTTGGATGGTTATGAAACAACAAAAATTTTACGTGAGAAAAATTTTAATAAACCAATTATAGCTTTAACAGCTGATAATTCAAATTCAGAAAGAGTAAAATGTCTCTCTGTTGGAATGAATGATTTCTTATCAAAACCTTTTACTGAACCAGAGATTAAATCTATCTTGAATAAATATTTAAAACTAAATACTATTGTTTAATAGGAGTATTTGAAGTAATAATTACTAAATCAGCTAAATCCGATTTTGCATCTTTTTCATTTTGAATTAAGCTAATTGTCAAAACTTTTAAACCCATTTTTTCTAAACGATATACAACTCCCATTCTATTGTCAGAATGAAATCTTCCGTTTATATGAATTATTTTTTTATTTTGCTTTTTTTTGTAAATTTGTTCAGACATGGAAGCATCCCAAAGATTTTGTGCTAACAACATTTGAGCTAAAGACTGTTCAGACATTTTTCCATGTGCAGAAATACTTTCCAAAATTTTTTTTTCGTAATTTTTATCTCTAAAATTTTCAATCATATAAAGGGAAGGTAAATAAATTTTTGATTCTTCGGTAAGTTTTTCTAATTCTGAAAAACCTTTTCTAGATAAAATCCGCACATATCTTCTTGGAGCATTTGCTGCAATGACTGGGATTTTTTTTTCTTTTGCAAATTCAATAATTGGTTTATAATCTTCATAATTTGCCCAAAGTTTTAAATCGTTCTGAAAAGTTTTTTCATCAATAAAACCATTTAGGTATTCGTTTAAAACAATTTGCTGATCTGTTTCAAACATTTCCATTGATAAAATCAATTCATTTTTAGAAGAAAGAAATTTAATAAGTTCAAGTTTAAATTGATGACCAATTTTATCATCATGCTCTTCACCTATCACTAAAACATCTGATTTTAAAAAATCTTTTTCAATAGAAGTTAAATTTTGTTCAGTTAATTTACTTTTAAAAAAAATATTATTTTCAATTGGGTAAATAATTCTTGTTAAAGTTAAAAATAGAAAAATTAATTTCATTGTTTTAATAAGGAAAAAAAGTATAAAACTATAACTTTATTTGAACCTTTGATCCTGCCAATTGTTCTTCCTGAATCATAGTAAAGGGAATCCCCAATTAATCTTGAAATTGCCCTTCCAGATGCTTCATAAAAAGTATCACTAGAATAACGCCTTATACTTCTTCCTGAAGAAGCATAAATATTCTCAGAAAAAAGTTCACACAACAGAACTAGAAAAAACATCATTAGTAATTTCATATTTACCCCAAATATTAGACTCTATAATTTTATTTACTTTACAGAATTGAATAATTCATTAATTCTCGTTGAATAATAGAATTTTGATTGAGAAATCTTGCCGAAATTTAGAATAGAGGTTTTTTTCTATGAGTAATTTTAAAGCTACAGTTTTTAAAGAAGCTGAAGAAGTCGAAAGAATTGAACGAGAAGAAGTTGAAGTAATTGGTGATACAATTGACGAAAGTTTGAAACTTGCTGCTCGTCATTTTGGGAAAGAAATTTATCAGTTAGATTACGAAGTTTTGGAAAGAGGAAAAAAAGGTTTATTTTTTTCGGAACCCTACAGAATCAGGGTTTTTCCAGCTAGTTTAGAAGACAATTTAGACGATTTAAGAGAATTAGATAAAAAATTATCAGATGGATCAGGAAAATTAATTTCCAAAGATTTACAAAATTTATTAACTCCTAAAGATGTAGATGCCTGGGTATGTATTAAATACTACCGTCATGGATTATACATGAAATACCACCCACCTATTGGAAATGGAAAAATAATTTCAACTCAAGAAGTCAATCGCCAACTAGGTCTTAGGGGATTAAACACTCTTAAAGAAAGTGACATTAGTAAATTTTTAAACGAAAACTCAGGAGAATTTGTAAGGTTTGGTGACTCCAAGTTAAAAGTATTCCATGATGCTACAGTAAAAATTGAACTATCAGATGATAGAATGAAAGCATTTGCTACTTTTTATCCTCCTAAAGCTTCTGGAAAAGATTTAGAATTATCTGATTTTATTTATGAACTTAAAAAAGAAGATATTGGATATGGAATTAAAGAAGATGTAATCAAAGATATGATTGAAAATGAATTATATGAAGAAACAATTGTTGTAGCTGCAGGAGAACCACCGGTTCATGGAAAAAATGCCCAAATTGTATATCATGTAAGAACCGAAAAAAAAGTAACTCTTCGAGAAGATTCTTCTGGTAAAGTTGATTATAAAGATTTAGATTTAATTGAAAACGTCGTTGTAGGACAATTGCTTGCTGAAAAAATACCTGCTGAAAAAGGAAAATATGGTAGAGATTTATTCAACTCGGTTTTAGATGCAAAAGATGGTTTAGATGTAGTTTTACAACAAGGGAAAGGAACAATTCTATCTGAAGACAAATCCAAACTAACAGCTGAAGTTAACGGACAGGTTGTTTTTGCTGAGGGTAAACTTTCAGTTGAGACTGTTTATCGAGTGAGTGGTGATGTAAGTATGAAAACTGGTAACATCACTTTCCTAGGTTCAATTATCATAACTGGAAATGTGGAAGATAACTTTCAAGTTAAAGCTTCAGGACATGTTGAAATATATGGAACTGTCCAAAAAGCATCAATAGAAGCTGATGGCGATATTATTATTCGGCAAGGTGTTACTGGTAGAGGAGAAGCTAAAATTGAATCAACTACAGGAAATATTGTTTCTAAATTTTTACAAGATGCTGTGATAATTACAGATAAAGATGTTATAGTTCAAGAAGTGATTATGAACTGTGATGTTAGTGCTGGTGGTAAGATTGTTTGTAAAGGTAAAAAAGCAAATATTATTGGGGGAAAACTTAAAGCAGGTGTATTAATCGCAGCTAAAAATATTGGCTCACCTTCAAATCCCACTACAGAATTAATAGTTGGTGTAAATCCTAAATTTATAAAACAAATCGAAGAATTTCAAAAGAAAATATTGGACACTAAAGATAGTTTAGATTCTTTGAGTAAAACTTACAAAACATTAAAAGCAAGACAAGAATCAGATCCAGAAGGTTTTTCAGAAGATCATTTGAGTTATTCAAAAAAATTAGAATCAGGTGTAAAAAAACTAGAAAAAAGAATCTCTGAATACAATGTTGAAATTCAAAAGATAAATGAGCAAATGGAGACAGTTGGGGATCAAGGAAAAGTATTTTTTGAGAAAAAAATGTTTGGTGGAGTTTCAGTTAGAATAAAAAATGCTGAACCATATAAAGTTAAAAATGAAATACAATCTAAAACATTATTTTTATCAGAAGGAAAAATTCAAATGAAACCTTTTTCTGACCCAGATTCAGAAAAACCCTCAGGTAGAAGAGTTTCAAAAAAACCAACTACTAATGTAGGTTCATCAGATGTTTCAGAGAAGGAAAGTTAATGGAGCTTTTAGCTTTAGTATTAATTAATTTGGTATTTGGATTTGTGCTATATTATGTTATTTCAATTAAAATGAATTCGACATTTAAAGATTACCAAAATAATAAATTAAAAAAAGAAATTCAAAACTTATCATTAGAATTTTACAAAGAGTCAGATAATTATTTAGCATTAATGGATTCAAGAATTACATCTTTAAAAAATTTATTACAAAAAGCTGATTCTATGGGAATTGATTTTAAAAAAATAGAAACCATTCCTGAAAAATCTCATATCCCAAAAGTTTCAAATAATTCAGATATTCAAAACAAACCAATTCAAAAAGAATTAAAATTAACCAGATCTGATGATGAAGAAATTGAAGAGAGTAGTATTGGAAATTTTTTTGGTTCAATAGGAAAAAGTTTTAAATCAGTTTTAGGTTTAGAAGATGAAAAACCAAATATCAAATTTACAACTAAAGAAAGAACATCTATTAATTTAAAAATTTCAGGTAATCCACTTCTAGAAAAAGACCAAGTAATTGACGAAACAAAACAAGATTTTAAAAAATTTTTAGCAAATTCAAAAGAATACCAAACAGATGATATTCAAGACAAAATATCTATTGATGCAAATACTGTTTTAAAAGAAATTCCAAATAATTCTACAAAAGTAGAAAAAGTTGTTTATTTGTTAAAAAAAGGTTTTACTCAAATTGAAATTTCAGAAGCAATAGGGCTTGCAATTCCAGAAATTTCTTTAATTGAAACTATAAAAATGGAAAAGTTAAAAAAGAACTTATGAGTTTTTTTAAAATCTTAAATATCGGCTTTTCGAATATTGTTATGGTAGAAAGAGTAGTAAGTATTATAAATGCAGATTCTGCTGCTGGAAGGAGACTTAGATCCGAAGCAAAATCAAATGAACTTTTAGTAGATGCTACAAACGGAAGAAAAACTCGTTCAGTCATTATTACTGATAGCAAACATTTGATTTTATCCAGTCTAAAAGTTGAATCATTAAGTAAAAGAGTTGAAAAGCAAGATAATTTAATTCAAGCAGAAGAAGAAGTCGAAGACTAAAATGTTATATATTATTTCCTCAGTAGCTGGTGGTGGCAAGTCAACTTTAATTTCAAAAATTTTGGAACGACATCCAAGTATTCATTTTTCGATTTCATTTACTTCTAGACCAATCCGAAAAAATGACGAACCGGGAATAAATTATCATTTTGTATCCAAAACTGAATTTGAAAAATTAATTAAAGAAGATTTCTTTTTTGAATATGCACTTGTTCATGATAATTATTATGGTACACCAAAAAAATTTATAGAAGAAGAAATTGCTAAAGGTAACAAAGTAATTTTAGACATTGATGTTCAAGGATTTAGAATTATCAAAAATAAATTTGATGATTTAATCTCTATTTTTATTTTACCTCCTAGTGAAGAGGTTTGGATAGCAAGACTAAAAAATAGAGGAACAGATAATGAAGAAGTAATTGAAAAAAGAATTAAAAATGGTCGTGATGAATTAAAAGCAGTAAATGAATATGATTTTAGAATCATAAATGACAAACTTGAAACAGCAGTTGATGAGCTTGAAAAAATTCTTTTTTTAAAAGAAGATAGAATACAAAGGATTATAAATGAGTTTTGATTTAGAAGTTAAAAAAAATTTTCAGAAAGAACTTGATCAAGAAATTTTTAAAAGTGAAATTTTAAGAGCTAAAATTTTAAATATTATTTTTTATGTTATTTCAATATTCTTTTTTGTTTTACCTACTTTTCTTGAAGATGAATATGTTAAAGTTTTTTCAAATCGAATTAATAAATACATACCTCTCTCTTTTTTTTTAATTGTTGGAACTTATTTTTTAATCCTAAAAAATATTTTAACTAAATTTAAAAAGAATGAAAGACCAATTCCTGGCATTCCAAGATATATCAATGCATTTATAGAAACTAGCCTACCAACAATTTTAATAATACTCTTAATTTATATGAGACCTGATTATCCACTTTATAATTTAATTTCACCACCATTTAGTGCCTATTTTTTATTTATCATTCTATCTGGATTAAGACTCAATTTTAAATTATCTATTTTTACAGGTACAGTAGCTGGTGTAGAGTTTTTTTTATTAGCGATGTTTTTTAAAGAAAATAATTTCCCTGTTTTACCTACAGATTATACAATTAGTACAATTGGCTTTTTTATTAGATCATTCTTTTTTATTTTAGCAGGAACCGCTATTGGATATGTAACTTCTGAAATTGAAAAAAGGATTTTGCATTCATTTAGTTTACTCAATGATAAAAATAAAATCACAAATCTTTTTGGTCAACATGTTTCACCAGAAGTAGTCGAAAAATTAGTAAACCAAACTGATTTTGTTTCTGAGATAAAGCATGTTAGTATTATGTTTTTTGATATAAGAAATTTTACTTCTTTTTCAGAAAAAAGAACTGCAACAGAAGTTGTAGAATATTTAAATCAAATTTTTAATTTCTGTATTGAAATAGTAAATAAAAATAATGGAATTATTAATAAGTTTTTGGGTGATGGCTTTATGGCAGTTTTTGGAGCACCCATTTCAAATGGAAATGATGTCAAAAATTCTGTTATTGCTTCTTTAGAAATTTTGGAGAGAATTAAATTGGAAGTGAAAGAAAAAAATATTCCTGAAACTGGAATTGGAGTTGGAATTCATTCTGGAGAAGCAGTTACAGGTAATATAGGTTCTAGCACAAGAAAAGAATACACAATTATTGGAGATGTTGTAAATTTAGCTTCGAGAGTAGAACAACTAAATAAACAATTTAATTCAAAAATTTTAATTACTGAAGATGTAAAAAATTCATTAGATCAAAACTTTTTAACAGAATATTTAGATGAAGTGAATGTAAAAGGTAGAGAGCAAAAAGTTAAGATTTATAAAATTGCTTAAAACTCTACTTTAATTGAGTTTAACATTTCTAGGATTTTTTCTTCGTGGTATTCTTTTTCTACTAAGTTTTCTGTGACAGTTATAACGACAGATGCACCATCATTTAGTTTTAATAAATAAAAACCTGTTTTGGAATATCTTGGTCTTATCACATCATAAAAAGTCCAAAAATGTCCTTTCCATTTTTTTTCAAATTCATTTTCACCTAAATATTTGATTTCTTCCATTTGACCTTGAGATTTTTCAAAATTTAAAATTTTTTCAAACTCGTCTTTTAATATATCCAATTCTACGTTCACTAAAGCTTCAACATAAAACAATCTAATTTGAGGATATGAATTTACTTTTATGGAATCTGTGATTATGCCTAAAATTTGACCTGTTCCAGTTGATTCATCTTGTTTTAAATCTTTTGGGTTATGAAAATAAAATCCTTCTGGTTTTAAAATTTGAATTGGAACATCTTTATTTGTAGCAATATTTGTTTTTTCATCTAATTCCCAATTTGAAAAATCTTTTTTTTCATTTGAATATTTAGATTCTAAAGATTTGTTAAAAAGAAAAATTTCAGAATATTGAAGATATTTAAAACTCAAAAGTCCATTTATAAAAATGGATACCCCAATCAAAATAATTTGGTAATAAACACGAAGTTTTAACACTCTATAAAATAGAAATATACAAACTATAAAAAACAAAAAAATAATTCCTGCTTGGTTATCAAAAAAACCAAAAAGATAAACAAGATAAATTCCAATTCCAAAATAGAATATTTCAAAAACAGGGTGAAACTCATTCTTAAATAAAAATTTTAAAACTTGTATAAATATTAAAAAAGTGAGAATACTTATTACTAAAGTACTAAAAATCAATGCCAAAATAGCAAGTATTGGAAGATGTTTTTCATGGTAATACAAAAAAGGTGCAGAAATAGATATATATCCAAAAAGAATTTTTTGTAAAAAACTTAATGAATCAAACTTTTTTGTGAGTTTACCGATATTTATAATTAGGAAATTCAACATGCCAAACGCTAAAGACTTTTTATCAATTTTAGAAACCGATTACCATAATTTTGAAAAATACTTTAAATCCTTTTTAAATAACTATACAAAATTAACAAACTTTTTGGAAAGGATTTTTGCAGTACTGCCAATTGAATTAGTTGCAGTTTTGCTTCTAAGTTTGATAATTTTTTACATTCTAAATTCTTTAGTAAAAGATAGTTCTAAAATTAATTTTGTGGCTTCCCTAATAATCTCAACCTTAATTTTATATTTTGTTATGAAAGCCGGAATTTTAAATAAAAAGAAATTTGACACAAGTTTTAACCGTTTATTGATTTCACCTATTTTGATTTTGGGTTGTATTGTAATTTATTATTTAGTAATTCAAGGTATAAAATCAATTATAGCAAGAATTCAAAAAAATAAAATTCAAAATCTTCAGAGTTTGGAAAAATCAATTTTTAATCTTCAAATAACTTACAACCAAATTATGTCAGAATATTATGGATTAAGTGAAAAAAATTATTTTACGGATGATTTAAAAACAAAAATTTCTGATTTGGAAACTATTTTGACAAGAGTTAAAGTTATTCTAGAAAAAAAAGATAAACCTAAAATTGTTAAAGAAAATTCAGTAAAAGAATCTAAATTAGAAGAATCTGAAATTGTAAGTCAGTAACCTTTTAATTCCATATAACCTTTACCAGAAATCTTTTTATCTATTTTAGTTAAACTCGATTTGATTGCACCTTCCCAATAAACATTTCCAGTTGTCTCTAAAGCAATAAATTCTTGTTCTGAAAAAATTGGTTCTACTAAAATTTTGAAATCCAAAAATTCAATCTGCCAACTCAATTGGTATTTAATTTTAGAATTTTTACTTTTCCAAAAATTTTCTAAACTTTTTATTTTGATTTGATTTTCTTTTTCAAAATAAAATTTCTCTTTTTTGGAATTTATATATGTGCCAAAACTTTCAGGTTCAGAAGATTTATTTTTTCTAAAGTTAAAACACATTAAGCTTGAACCATCCTCAAAATTAATCCCAAACCAATCCCAAGAAACTTCGTTGGAACTTAAAGATGAATTTTTATTTGACTTACTCCATTCATGATCCATCCAAGTATATCCTGAAATGATTTCATAAGTTTTTTCGTTTAATACTAATTTTCCTCTTGGTTTTAAATTTGGTATTGAATAATAATTGGAATTGTATTCCGGAAATTTTCTACTCTTGGTAGAAAATCCATTTTTTCCTTGAAGTAAAATTTGGTCTGGTTCAGAACTGAGTTCTAGTTGAAGCGAAATTTTTTTATTCCTTGGATTTGCATTAATTAAAAATTTTGTTTTGTCTAGAATTTTTAAACTAAAATCACCAGAACGAATTCCTGTCTTATCAAATCGAGCTAAATTACCAAAACCTCTTTGAATTGTTTGTGCAGTATAATGAATTTTATTATCTAAATCTGAAATTGCAAAATGGACTGGAAAAACTTCAATTTCATCAGTTAATTTTCCTTTAAAAAAACTCAATTCAAAACCAAATTTTTTTCCATCACTAGACTCAACTTGTCCCACAAAATAAACCCATTCCACATTAAACTCATTATGAAAAGAATGATCTTTTGGAAAATCAAATGGTAAAAGAGCCGAGACAAAAATTAATTTTAAAAATAAAAATCTTATTATTTGAGACATTACTATTTAGACTACTCTGAAAAATTTGTTCTATTTAATTTATTCTTGAATATCTGAATATTTTTGATCCATAATTACAAAAATACTAAAAAGAATTAATAAAGAAGTATATAAAAAATTTTGGATTAAAATATAATATTCTTGAATTTGAAAAGTTTGATTTTCAACATTAAAACTCTGAATAGATGTTCGAATGAAAAATAAGATTAAATTAATTCCGAGAAAATAATAGTATAAAATTTTTATCCATTTTAAAGTTTGAAAAAAATTTAACTTAGAGTTGTTTTCTTTTAATTGGACTATATTTTTACGGATTAAAATTACCGCTTTAAAATGATAATAAATTGCAAATATAACCCCAATTCTTGAATGAATTTTTCCAAAGTAAGAAACATTTTCAAAAAGATTTAAAAATGGTATTTGATAAACATGGCTAAATTTTGATTCTTCAGATAGAGTGTAACAAAAAATTATCAAAACAGGTATCAAATGATATAAAAGAGATATATCGAATTTAGAATGGACTTTTGTAAAAGTATAAAAATACATTAGCTGTGGAAAAATCCAAGCATAACTTATAAAACGATAAAAAATAGGAATTGTATTTTCAAAACTTTCTAATTTTGGTCTTGAAATAAAATGAGCAACAAAAATAAAAAAGCAAAACAAAATTAAATTGCTCATTTCAAATTTTTTTTTAAAAAATTTATAAATTAACAACAATATTGAAAATAAAAGAATTCCAGTTCCTAAAATGATATTATTCAAAAAATCAAATCCAAAACTATTTTTTATTAAGTAAGAATAGAAAGATATATTTTTTTAACTATATTTTTCCTTAATTTAGTATAAGAGAACTTCCTTAACAATTAATTCTTAAAGAAATCGAAAGTTTTTTACTAATTTATAATTTCTCTTAATGATGGTTCATAAGTATTTATCCACTCTTCTTTTTTCCAAGGATGGCTTTTTGTATTTTTATCTCCAAAAATTAGATAAAAATGAAATTCTCTTTCATTAAAGCTCAACCAGAAATCCTTTTTAAAATTTAATTTTTCTTAAAAATTTTAGGGCTAGTTTTTCAAAATTAATTAGATTTGAATTCTTTTTTTGAGTTTTAAAAAAATAGTTTTCAAATTGAAATAATTTTTTAGAAATACTTTCAGAAGTAAAAATACTTTTTGAGTTTGGATTAATTAAGATTTGAAAATCTTTGTCTTTTAAAATTTTTTCAATTTCAATTTTATTGGAAGTAACTTCATATAGATAAATCAAAGTCAATTTGGAACTAAAACTTTTTTCAGATTTTAATTCATTGATAAATTTTTTTACTTTTTTTGATTTGAGCCATTCTAGTTCGCTTAAAGCTCGATAAGATAAAATTGAATTTTCATTTTTAAATTTTTTCAGGTAAGCTGTTTCTAAATACTTTGAATTTTCTTTTCTAGAAAACTTTCCAAATGTATAAATTGTATAACTAGAAATTGATATTTTTTTTGAGTATAAATATTTGTTTAACTCTTCAAAAAATTTTTGCTTTTTTAATTCAATGTAATATTTATTTTTAGCAGTTTTTGTTAAATCAGAACCAATATAAAAATCACGAGCAAAAGTCATTACATCAATTAAATTTGAATTTTCGATTTTAATTTGTTTCACTATTTCTGAAGCAATTTTTTCCATAGGATATTTTTGAATTAAAAAGTTCAACTTACAGTTATATTTGTATTCTTGTGTGATAAAATTTATTAGATTTAAAGGATCTTCACTAAACTTTTTTTTCATTCATGATTCCCATATACACTCTTAGGAGTAGAAGTAAAAAAATATTTCCTTAAATGCAATCCTTTTTAAAATGTAATCATGACAAAGATTCTATTTTACTTAATTTTTTTTCTTTTCCTAAACTTCAGTTTAACTTCAGAAGATGCAAAAATTATAGATGAAAACTTTGCAAAAAATTTTGAATCAGGAATTATTTCAACTGGAGTTGATTGTGAAAATTTAACTCTAAATAAAAACAAAACTTTTATATATAAGTTTACTGGTGATTGTAAAGGTTGGGGAAGAACTATAAGTGGGAAATGGTTTATAAAAAATAATTTTATTTTTATAAAAGGAACTTTAAATGAAAATGAAGCTGAAGGTAAAAAAGGTTGTGCTGGTTCTTATTACAAAGCAAATTCTAAAAAAGAAATAGAGGTTTGTTTTAAAAACTATAAAAGTGGCATATTGGCTGAATTTAAAAAATTTCCTGCTAGTTTTGATTTTGAAGGAAAAATTTGGAAAACAACTAATTCAACTATAATAGCTGTTAGTATTGAAACTTATTTATTAAATGGAAATAAGAAAACTACTACAAAAGGTTTAATGTTTTTTAACGATGAAACATTTGGTGTATTAACTCAAAACTAAAAAATCCCCGAGAAAGGGATTGACTCGGTGTCAAAAATTTGCAAATGCAAATTTTTGACAAGAGAGGAAAGCTCGTTTTTTTCAACTTTAACAAAATCGAATTTATCGTTTAAGTAGTGTTAGGTGGAAAAAATTCTCCCTGTTATTTTGCCAACCACTTCATCATAGAGCGAAGTTTTTTTCCAACTACTTCGATTGGATGTGCTGCTTCTGTTTCTCTAGTTTTGTGGAAATTTGGATAACCAGCTTTTGTTTCTGCTACCCAGTTTTTTGCAAATACAGCACCTTTGTCTTTTTGAATATCGTTTAACACTTCTTTCATACGAGCTTTTACAGATGCATCAATGATTCTTGGTCCGCTCACATAATCGCCATATTCCGCTGTGTCAGAAATCGAAAATCTCATTCTTGCAAGTCCACCCTCGTAAACTAAATCAGTAATGAGTTTTACTTCATGCAAACATTCAAAGTATGCAATTTCAGGATCGTATCCAGCTTCGGTTAATGTTTCAAATCCAGCTTGGATCATATGTGCTAAACCACCGCATAACACTACTTGTTCGCCAAATAAATCTGTTTCTGTTTCTTCTCTAAAACTTGTTTCTAAAATTCCAGCTCTTCCTCCACCAACTGCTGAAGCATGTGCTAATGCTCTTTTTTTTGCAGAACCAGTTGCGTCTTGGTGAATTGCAATGAGACAAGGAACTCCGCCACCTTCTGCAAATACTCTGCGAACTAAATGTCCTGGGCCTTTTGGTGCAACCATGTACACATCCACATTTTTTGGAGGTGCGATTAAATCATAATGAATATTAAAGCCATGTGAAAACACAAGTGCTTTGCCTTCTGTTAAATGAGGTTTGATTTCTTTTTCATACATATCTGCTTGAATTGTGTCTGGTGCTAAGATTTGAATGATGTCTGCTTTTTTTGCTGCTTCTGAAACGGATAAAACTTCAAAGCCAGCTTCTTTTGCTTCTTTAGTTGATTTTGAACCTTCACGAAGACCAATCACAACTTTTAGTCCTGTGTCTTTCATGTTTTGAGCTTGTGCATGACCTTGGCTTCCATATCCAATGACTGCAATTGTTTTTCCTTGTAATTGACCTAAATCACAATCTTGGTCATAATATAAACTTGCCATTTTTTTCCTCTCGTTTGAGATTTTATTCCATAAATTTCAAATAATTCAGAATTTCAATTGGAAATTAGAGGTTATCATGCATTCTCTTTCACTTTTAAAAAAATATTCTTTTTTTGTTAAACTTAAACTGTTTCGATTTGAATTAAGTATAAAATTAAATTGGAATATTTTTTTTAAAACTTTTAATTTAAATTTAATCAAACTTATGTTAAAAACAGAATTAATAAAAAAGTAATTAAAAATAATTCAATTCTGAAATAAAAATTAATACTTTTAGGAATTGTTTTTTTAAACAAAATACTTTGATGAATTTTTAATTTGAAAAAACCGAAAATGAAATCAGAAAAAAGAATTTTTTTTATGATTCATTTATCTGCTAAAAATTCTTTTACACAAGGAATTACAAATTCATTTAACTCATTTTCATTTGTTGGACCTGGTGTTCCTCTTGTCATAGAACATTTTTTTAATTTTAACTCTTCATTTTTACATCCATAATCAGTCATATAAATCATTCCATAAATTTCCAATTCATACAAAGATATTTGTTTAGCTAAAAAGCTACAAACAAGATGAGAACCTGTATCAAACTTTCTGCTACTTAAAAATCTGATTTTGTGTTCTACTGATGAAAATCTAATAACTAATGATACTCGATCTGGAAATTGAAATTGTTTTCTTTCGATAAATGATTCTAGGTTTTCATTTTCATTTAGGAAAACTTTATTTGGATAAATTCTTTTTTCAGATGGCAAAATTGTTTGGCAAGTTGAATTACAAAAAATTAAAATTGTACAAAAAAAATAACTAAATTTCAATTTTAAACCTCAAGTTAGATTTATATTTTTTAAAATTTGACTTAATTTAATGAATTAGTCAAGTTGAATTTAAGGTTTATTTTTATAAAAATCAAAATTCCTCAAAACTAGCAAAAGGGATTGAAGCGTTTCTGAATAGCGGTGGGCTTTAGCCCGCCGATTCAGAAGTAGCGAAAAGCCCGGTTTTTGCGATAGCAAAAATTTGCCCAAATTTTTATTAGTTTATTAGCTCAACAAATCAAAAACCTTGGGTCACTCTCCCCCATCTCTTCTTCCAACGCTCTGCTGCTCGAAGCCCATTCTCGTTCCCTTGGGTCACTATCCCCCATCTCTTCTCTCAACGCCC
>JAAFIR010000020.1 GCA_013297885.1 Leptospirales bacterium
TCTATTCCCCACATACGCGGGGTTGAACCGATAAAATCTATATACAGATGTTTTCCGATTTACTATTCCCCACATACGCTGGGTTGAACCGATGGGATATATAAAAGAGGTGTTTGGTATAGCCTATTCCCCACATACGCGGGGTTGAACCGAAAATAAAAAAAATGATGAAAGTATTAAAAGGCTATTCCCCACATACGCGGGGTTGAACCGTTGAATACGATTTAATTAAATGTGATTCATCTCTATTCCCCACATACGCGGGGTTGAACCGAAAAATTACCTCAATCGGTTCAAGCAACTCTGCTATTCCCCACATACGCGGGGTTGAACCGCTTTACAAATTGGTACAAGCCAAGACCCTACACTATTCCCCACATACGCGGGGTTGAACCGTTGGTAGAATGACAAAAAAAAATATTCAAGATCTATTCCCCACATACGCGGGGTTGAACCGTTCAAACTTTTAGAAATTTAAAAACAGAAAATCTATTCCCCACATACGCGGGGTTGAACCGTTGGTGGCAATTTATCTAAGTTTGGAAACTTTCTATTCCCCACATACGCGGGGTTGAACCGTAAAGGAATTCAAAAATGAACAACTTAAAAGACTATTCCCCACATACGCGGGGTTGAACCGAGTGCATAAAGGAAAAAAAATCATAGTTGCTACTATTCACCACATACGCGGGGTTGAACCGAAAAGCATAAACTTGATTTAGAACATTTGAAACTATTCCCCACATACGCGGGGTTGAACCGAACTCGGAGTCAATCTTTCGGCAGTTGGAACTCTATTCCCCACATACGCGGGGTTGAACCGAATACAAGGCGTTTATTGAAAATTTTGTTCAACTATTCCCCACATACGCGGGGTTGAACCGAGTTTTTTTTACTTGTGGTGTAAGTTTTTTTTCTGTAACTTTCATTGTTCAAACAAACGACTATTCAGTTCTCTTGTTTTGTAAAGCCTGTCACTATCTCTATTTGTTGTAAATATTTGAATTGCATTACTTTCTTATAAAGACTCTATCCAGAAAAGTCTCCAATTCAAATTAGGTTCAATTCTAATAAGATTTATAGTTTTTTTTATTTCAATGTGTTTTTACTCGTACAATTGAAATGAGTTATTTAAGAGTTGACTAACTATATCTAAATTTTCTAATTTTCTAATTTTCTAATTTTTTAAATTTAATGAATCCACTAATCACTTTATAAAAAAAGGAAATATTATTACAACTTTAGTCTATTAAAAGTCTTTTAAATTAATTTCTTTTTTTCAAGCACTGCTTCTAGAAAAACAGTATCTAACAAATTTAGCATTAAATATTTATGCCAATTAAAGCATATTCTTTGGTTAGTTTTTTATGAAATTCATCAAAATGTTTTTCTAGTTCGGACTTACTTAGTTTTTTTAATTCTGGAGATAGTTCTCCAAATACTTCAATTTTTTCTTCTTCATTATTTCCAACAATTTTAGCCAATCCTTGCTTTTCCATTTTCCTAACCTTTATAGAATAATAACACATTTAAAAATAAAATTCAACTATTTTTTATTAAATTCTTTTAGAAATTTTTTAAATTCAGTAACTTTGGAGAAACTAGAAACAACCTGTCCTGTTGAAACCACTAAAGTAAATTCTTTATTATCTGCATTTAAAACCTTTGCTTTTTTAATAAATTCTTGGTCGCCGTGTTCATTTTTAAAGGGGGACTTCTGACTTTCGTGCTGGGAGTGGCTTCATTATTATTTACAAGAGTTAGCAAAGTTTTAAGAATTGGTTTTATTAGTATTTTGAAAAAGGAAAAATAGACCAAATCCAAAAATCAATTGTGCTTCATAATTTTTCTTCAAATGGAAATGAACAACAAAAGAAATTTTAGATTTGCTGAATTTATATTTTTAAGATATTACAACTCATTAGCAAAAAAAAATAAATCCATCGAAGAAAAAATTCCATCTGAAGAATTGATTTTACTTCTTAAAGAAAGATTAGAATTTTACAACTAAAATCCTGATAAATAAATAAATTGGAGCGAGTTGCAAAAAGAATTATTAGCTAAATATTCATCTACATACAAACAAAATTTGTTTTTTTTGGTAAGGGAATTTTTTTCAAAACAAAAAGCCAAGCAAAAGTGATTGAAGCAGAGGTCAAAAAATTTCTATTCTTTGACTTTTCAATTACCACAGGAATAATAAGTAGAGTAAATGAAATTTTTTGACCGAACTGAAAGCACGGTTTTTTTCCACTTTTTAAAAAATTGTTTATCATTTAAGTGCTGTTAAGTGGAAAAAAATTTGCCAAAATAAAACATCTAAGAAGTATTTCTAACTAAAAAAATTCTTTCAAGATTTATTTTATTAAAAGAAATGAAATTATAAAGCAAAAAAGGATAAATTTATGGATCAGTTTAATTTGGGAGATAAAGGAGAATTTGAATCTTCTTGGAATTGTACGGGCAGGTACTCAAGAATTGCTTTAAATGAGTTAATTAAAATTTTTCTCGGTGAATACAAATCAAGTATAATTGAATACGAAAAAATTATTTCCAATGATGGGAAATTAGTTGGAAATGAAAAAATTGCAATGATTCGATTGTTATCTGAAATGATCTATAGTTTAGTTTTTTCTAGAAATTTAATTAATAAGAATTATGCAAAAGATAAATACTCAAACTCTAGCCTAAGTATTAGCTTTAAAAACGAAACAGATTTTTTTATTAGAGGAAATTTAGATTTAAATAGAAAACTTAAAATTAATTCTTTTGGTGACTGGCAAAAAATAATATTAAAAGAAATGATTTCAAATTTTACAGAAGAAATTAAAAAAACTTTAGAAGATAAAATCATAACTGAAGAAGAAGCTAATTCACTATGTAAAACAATTGATAGTATGCTCATTCAAATTTTGGAAGTTTTTTATAAATTAAGCTACGAAAATTTATTAAGATGATATTAATCTAATTTTTAGAATTCCGATTAAGAAATTATGAAATTAATCTTATTTTTCATTCTAATTTTTTCGATTCATCCTGCTCCAGAAGTAAAAGTTACACCTTTACCAGGAAATGTAAATACTGAACTTCAAGAATTTGCTCCATCAATTACAAATGATGGAAAATCGCTTTATTTTTATTCTAAAAGGAATAATTCTAAGTTCACTGATATTTATAAATCCATTAACCAAAATGGAAAATGGATGGATCCAACTGAACAAAAACAAATCAATTCTCCATATGACGATCAAAGTCCATTTATAGCAGAAGATGAAAAGTTTATTATTTTTTCTTCAAATCGTGATGGCTCAATAGAGTTTAGACTTCCAAATGGTAAATTTGGAGTTTCAAGAGATTTGTATTATTCTGAAAATTATAATGGGAAATGGTCAAAACCATCTTCATTGTCTGATAAAATCAATACTGAAGAAATGGAAGAAAATCCTCATCTTCATAATTCTGATTTGTATTTTACTCGGTATCCTTTTGGAAATCCTTCTTTATCAAAAATTTTTAAAGCAAGAATTATTGGAAATCAATTGTATGAAGCAGTTGAATTGCCTTCACCAATTAACGAAGAAGGCAGTTCCAATATTGCAGCTGTAATTTCGAAAGACGGAAAATTTATTTATTTTTCATCAAATCGTTCAGGTGGTTATGGTGGTTATGATATTTATCGTTCAGAAATTTCTGAAGATGGAGAATACTCTAAACCTGAAAATTTGGGACCAGAAATTAATACTTCTGGGGATGAAGCATATATGGTAATTCATAAAGAAACAAGCACATTGTACTTTTGTAGAAAAAATCCTAGTGAAAGTTATGATATCTACACAGCACTAGTTTTAAAAGACGACACTCATAAAGAACTAGTTAGAGATAAGCCACTAGATGAAATTAAGACAACTGAGCCAGTTAAAGAAGAACCCAAAAAAACTGAACAACCAAAAGAAACTGTAAAAAAAGAAAATCTTCCAAAAAAAGAGGAACCAAAAAAAGAAGACACAATTAAAGAAACTTTAAAAGAAAAAAGAAAACTCACTTTGAATTCAGTCAGATTTGATATTAACTCTTCTGAACTTTTGCCAGAGTCATTACCTGCTTTAAATCAAATTGCAGATTTTTTGAAAGAAAATCCAAATTATAAAATAAAGATTACTGGACACACTGATTTAACTGGAGATTTATCTTTAAACAAAATTTTATCTTTAGAAAGAGCAGAAGCAGTGAGAACTTATTTGTTTCAAAAAGGAATTTCTAGAAACAGAATGTTTGCCGATGGGAAAGGTTCAACAGAGCCTATTATTTCAAATCAAGATATTGAATCCAATCGCATCAACAGAAGAACAGAATTTGAGGCATTTGAGTAAATTAAATGATAGAGATTAAAGGATTTAGGATAGAAGTTTTAAATGTCAATCATTTGATTTTAGCTAATTTCTTTTGCATCATCAAATCTAAAATAATTTAAAACAGAAAAGAACATTATTGAGACTAGTGAACTTTCTAGTCTCAATAAAAAAGTTTTACATTTTTTTTGATGCAATTATTTCTTTACAAGCTGGACTTAATTCAGCTTCTTTTTCTTTTAAACATTTGATGATTCTACCCTCACCTGGTTTAACATCTTTACAAAATTTCTTTCTATCATCTTTACATTTTGTACTATTTTCTTTAACTTTATTTGTAATCGTTTCAAAATGAGTTTTACAAGCTGGAGATAATTCAGCTTCTTTTTCTTTTAAACATTTAATGATTCTTCCCTCACCTGGTTTAATATCTTTACAATATTTTTCTTTATCAACTTTACAAGGTTTTTCAGAACTTTTTTCCTCAACTACATCCTGAGCAAATAATCCACTTAAAATAAATAAACTAAATAAAATGATTTTTTTCATTCTACTCTCCTAATTAAAATTATATATTTAAAATATTTTCTTCAAACTTTAAAGCAAGAAGAAAAAAACTTGAATCTGAGAGTTGAAATGCTATTATGAGAAAAATACTTTATGTTTAATCTAAATAAATCTTTTAAACTATTTTTCCTTTTTGGAAAAAAGATAAAACTAGATGAAAAGAAAATTATCTACTTTTTATTATTCTCAGGAGTATTATTTTTAATTTTTTCAGTTTTATTCAAACAGTTTGAATTAACTATAACAAGTTTAATTATTATAACTATAAATTTTCTTGGTATAATTTTTTATAAAAGCAAAGTTTTTCCATATTTTATTTTTTATTCTTTATTATCATTAAACTTCATATTGAGTATTGTATTTGAAAAAAATCTAGGTTTTTATATTAGTTACTTCGGTGTGGCTTTGTTAAATGTAATACTTTTCCCATTAACAAAGTTAAAACTAATTAGAATTAATTTTTTTTTAATATTTTTTTGTATAATATTATTTATAGTTTATGACTATAAATCTTTTCCGAAAATTAAAATAGCTGAAGAATATAGTAAATATATTTTTAGATTTAATTACTATTTTATTTTTTTTCTAATTTCTATTTCAGTTTCAATTATAACTTTTAAACTCCAAAAACTGGAATCAAAAATATTATACTATAATCAGATCATTGTTGAAATTTTTGAAAATCAGATTCATTCATTTTTTCAAATTGATACTAATTTTTTAATTGAAAGATACAACCAAAAAGCTTATGATTTATTTTATTTATTATTTCAAAAAAAAGTTCAAGTCGGCAAAAACCTTCTTGATTATTTAATCAATTCTGATGAAAGAAATTCAATTCTAAAACTACTTCTTACTGTTCTTGAGAATGGGAATAAAGTTATAATAGAAAAAGAATTTTTTTTTGAAAAATTATCAGTTTGGTTTTTAATAATTATTGATAAAATTCAATTAGATTCGGAAGTACCAAAATTAATTATTTGTTTTAAGAATATAACTAATTTAAAAGAAACAGAAATTAAAGAACAATTATTAAAAAATAGAGCTGAGATTAATCATTTGAAGAAAAATCAATTTATTAAAATTGTTACAACAAAAATGCTAAAACCACTTCAAAAAATTTTAGAAATTAAAGATTCAATAAATAAAACAAATTTTCGAAATTTAGATTTGAATTATTTACATTTAATTGAATTTTCAACTAATAATTTAATACATTTTATGAACGATTTAAAATCAAATTCTGAGTTTTTAAGTGAAAAAATTTTTTTAAAAAATAAAAAAGATAATTTAGTAGAAAGAGTGAAATTATTATTTGAATCTTTTAGGATTGCTCATAATCTTAAAGAAATTAACTATGTTTTAAATATTGATAAAAACATTCCTAAAGAACTTTATTTTGATACAAAACTTATCTCACAAATTTTGTACAATTTATTGAGTAATGCATATAAATTTACAGAAAAAGGAAAAATTGAACTAAATTTAAAACTATTTACAGAATCACCAAAAGTAAAAATTTTATTTGAAGTGGTTGATACTGGAATTGGTATTAAAAAAGAAAATTCAAACTTGATTTTTAGAAATTTTTCTCAGGAAAATGATGAAGTTTATAAAAAATTTGGTGGAACAGGTTTAGGACTTGGAATAGTTAAAAGAATTTTAAATAATTATAATTCAGAAATTTTTTTGGAATCAAAATTAAAAATAGGAAGTAAGTTTAGTTTTATTTTGGAGCTAGAAAAATAATTGGAAAGTTTTGAAAAAACAATCACTTCTGAGTTACAAAAAAATTTTTGGAACCAGACAAAATCAAATTATTTAAGTAAGTTTACAAAATTTTTCTTTTTTTTAACTCTTATAAATATTACTTTAGATTTTTACCAAGGGTTAATAGAATTCAAAATAGAAAAAATTTTTATAATTTTAGTTGATATTTCACTAATCATAACCTTTGCATTAACAATAGTTTTACTTAGAAAAAAAAAAATAGTCCTCGGTATTAGTATATTTTTTATTTTATCTACTATCTTAAGCATACTAGTAAGTCAAATTGGTGGATTTGGTTCTGGTCATCATTTGTATCTCTTGGTTGTTATTTTTGCTATAATTTTTTTTATATACAATAATGACAGAAAGAGAACTTTATTAATTTTTTTATTTTTCTTTGGTATAATTATTTTTAGTGAATTTAATAATTTTTCATTATTAATGAAAAAAGAAGATTTGAATGAAGAGTCAATTCAATTATTTTTTACAGAATCTATTATATTTACCATTCTAAGTCTAATTGTTTCATTAGAAGTTTTACTCAGGGTTTATTCTAAATTGATTCTAATATTTGATCATTCAAATAAAAATTTAATTAAAATTATGGAGTCAAGTGATTCAAATATTTTTTTGTTTGATTCAAACTTCGAACTTAAGCTTAAAACAGAAAATAAGAAGTTAGAGAATTTTATAACAGATTTAGAAATGAATTCAATTAAAGAAAAGTTATCTTATATAAAGAAAGGAGATATTTTTAAAAATGAATTTTTATCAGAAAATAATAAATGGTTCAAATCATATTTTAAGTCTATTAAACTTCTAGATAATACCAATTTACTTTTATATATAAAAGAAGATATTACTGAATTAAAAAAAAAATTAGAAATAATTTCTAATAAAAAAAATTTTCTAAATGATTCAACTGCAGGTCAAATTTTATTTTTGTCTAATTTTAGTCATGAAATACGAACTCCATTAAACTCAATTTCAGGTCTTAGTGAAATTTTGTTAGATAAAGTGGACGATGAAAATAAATTAAAACTTATAGAATTAAAAAAAAGTGCCATTTATTTAGCAGATTTTATAAATGAAATTTTGTTTTTATCAAAGATTGAAAATGAAAAATTTTCATTAAATGAAAACCGTCTTGAAATCATCAATTTGATTGAATTGTTAGAAATAAAATTATCTGAAAGTAATTTATCCAAAAATATTGAAATTCTCCAAGGAAATTTAGAAACAAGAATTGTTGATGCTGATGATTCAGCTTTAATTCTTTTTTTAAAAAACTTCATAGAACTTTTATTTGAATCAGTTGGTACTAAATTAAATATTAAAATTAATTCTATTGATTTTTCAAATCGTTCTCAGCTAATTTGTGAATTTAATTTTAAAACTAATGAAACTATAAATATTCTAAATGAAATTTTTTTTGAAGAAGAGTTAATATCACAAAGAGATGTATCTTTATATTCCATAAAAATTGAAATTTTAAAAAACTTAATTAAATTCTTCAATATAAGATTTGAATTTTTAGATTTTTGTGATGATAAAAAAATAAAATTAATTTTTAGCTTTCCAAAACTTCATAAAACTATTTATAATGAAATTAAAATTTCTGATCCAAAAATTATTATTATTGATGATTATTTAGTAAATCGAATTATTATTGAAGAAATTTTATCAAAACTAAATTTAAACTTTCAAAGTTTTTCCAATGCTAATGAGTTTATTTCATCAATGGATAAAATTAATTTTGATTGTATATTTTTAGATTTGTTAATGCCCGATATAAATGGATTTGAGGCTGCTAAAATTATTAATTCAAAATTAAAGAATAACAAAATCCCAATTTTAGCTATAACTGCTTTAAACGAAATTGATTTGGAAACGAAATTAAATGAAGTAGGAATTATTGATCTAATACAAAAACCATTCGATGTTAAGGAAGTAAAACTAAAACTATCAAAATATTTAGGCTTAAATTTTGAAAATAACTAGACTTTTTAACTTAAGGATAGATTGATTGAAATATGGAATTAAAGTTAAGATACCTTTTATTAATGTTAGTATTTGGACTAATTGCTTTTTCACAATTTTATTACATGAGTCCAATGGTTCCAAAAACAGAGCCAAAGGATAAACCGAATTTATTTAGTAAAGAAATTTCTAAAGAGAAAAAAGTTCAAGTGGTAACATTATCTGATGCGATTAGTGAAGAAGAGCTTAAGCAAAAATATGGAAAGCTTCAAGAAATTTTACTTATAGATGGAACAATTTTGAGAGGAGTTGTTTCGAATAAAAACAAAACTCATTATCAAATTGAAACTATAAAAAAGAGTTATTCTATTCCCTCTGAAAACATAGCTTCAGTTGATTAGGTAAAATAAATGGATGAAAAAAAATTTGATGTAATTGTAATTGGAACAGGTCCTGGTGGCGAAGGAGCTTCCATGAAAGCTTCTAAGAGTGGGAAATCTGTTGCGGTAATAGAAAAATATTCCCAAGTTGGTGGAGGTTGTACTCATTGGGGAACAATTCCTTCAAAATCTTTACGTCAAGTTGCAAGCCAACTTCTTGACATCAAATCGAACCCACTACTAGAAAAACTTTCGCTTAACTTCAGTTATGCGGAACTTTTAAAAACAGCAGAATCTGTAATACGTAAACAAGTTAAAATGCGTCAAACTTTTTATGACAGAAATGAAGTTTCTCTTTACTCTGGAGTTGCAAAATTTATAGATTCAAATACAATTGAAGTTACCAATGATACTGGTATCATCATTGCAAAACTTAAAGCAGATTCATTTGTAATTGCTTCAGGTTCAAGACCATATCATCCAAATGATGTTGACTTTACAAAAAAAAGAATTTTTGATTCAGATACAATTTTAAATTTAGACCACACCCCTAGTTCGATCACAGTTTATGGAGCTGGAGTAATTGGTTGTGAATATGCTTCCATATTTAGAAGTATCAATTGCAAAGTAAATTTAATTAACACTCGTGACAAATTGCTTTCATTTTTGGATGATGAAATTATAGATGCACTTTCATATCATCTTCGTGAACAAGGAATTTTAATTCGGCATAATGAAATTTATGATAGAGTGGAAGAAACTTCTGACTCTGTGATTCTTCATATGAAATCTGGAAAACAAATTAAGTCAGATATTTTACTATTTGCAAATGGTCGCACTGGAAATTCTGCTGAACTAGATCTCACAAAAATTGGAATCAAACCAAACTCTCGTGAACAAATTGATGTGAATGAAAATTACCAAACTACAATTCCACATATTTATGCTGTCGGTGACATCATTGGCTATCCAAGTCTTGCAAGTGCTGCTTATGACCAAGGAAGATTTGCTGCTACTCATATCATTGAAGGAAAATGTGATGCAAAGCTTGTGCAGTTTATTCCAACAGGAATTTATACTAGTCCAGAAATTAGCTCTATTGGTAAAACTGAAAAAGAACTCACAGATGAAAAAATTCCTTATGAAGTTGGTCATGCTTCTTTTAAAAGTTTGGCTCGTGCTCAAATCACTGGCAAAACAACAGGAATGTTAAAATTGCTTTTTCATCGCGAAACTCTTCAGTTGCTTGGGATTCATTGTTTTGGTTATGAAGCTTCTGAAATTGTTCACATTGGTCAAGCAATTTTAAGCCAAAAAGATTCTGCTAACTCACTTCTATATTTCATCAACACAACTTTTAACTACCCAACTATGGCTGAGGCTTACCGAGTTGCAGCTTTAAACGGAATCAATCGGATTTAGTTTTTAGGCGAATCGGAATGCAAATACTTCTGTTTAACGATAGTATCAAGAGAGAAGAGTATTTCAGGATTTATCTGTCAGCCTCTTGCTCTGGTCAAAAAATTGCTTTTGCAATTTTTTGACATCGCTTTCACCTTCTCTATACATTACCCTCTGCTAGTCAAAGCCCATTCTCTCTAACGATAGAATATCTTTTCGCTTGTGTTGGAAAACTTCAATTATTCTGAAAAATTTTTTAGGCTTCATTGTATTGAGAATTTTTTTGGGTTAAGCAAACTAGTTTCTAATTAAAATCAAAATTGTTTAGCTTTTCTAAAGAATTAAAAAGTGAAAAAAAATATTTTAAATGCTTTATTGAAGTTAGTGAAAGGGGAAAGCTTTCCCCTCGCTACAAAGCTTTTCTTAAAAAGCTTTTTCGCTACCCCTTCTCCGAGGAATTTAATAGTTTTGAAAAAAAAATTTGATTCGCTCGGACTCAATTTTTTTAATCTAATTCCATTCATTTATCAAAACCTATGTCCTAGCTCTCCTTTTATGAAAAATTTTAATTTCCAAAAGTAGGTTTAAAAATTTCGAACATTAACAATCCTGATCCAATAAAACATGCAGGAATAGAAATTAAAATCCCTAAAATGATAAAAAAAAGTTTTAACCAAAAATGACGAGGATTAATATCTGAATCTATAATATTTTTTGGTTTATTTTTTCTATATCTAATGATTTTAAAAATCATATAACTTTCAATAAGAAAAGTTATAACGAACGATACTAGATTATCATAAAATAGAATAATAACAAATATTAAAGTATAAATAAAAAAATTTATAGATGATAGGAATAAGAATATATAAAGTAGTATTTTGAAAATTAATGAGCTGTTTATTTTAATCATAAATTACTAGCTTTAATATTTAAAATTTCTTCAGCAATTTTTTTTTCTAATTCCATTAAAGCTTTTTGAAAATTCTCTTTTGCTGTTGTAGCAACTTCTTTCATAAGTGCTTCTAATTCTTCTTCTGGTGGTTCTTCAAATTCTGTAAGTGTAGTTTTTTTCATAAATGCTTAAACCTATTCCTTTAAGATTTAAATGAATTAAACGTTTGGAATAGATTTAAATCAAAGTTTTGTAAAGAATTAAATATATAATTTAAAGCCTCTATTAAAATATACATGATTGTTTTGACTTAAAAGTTCATCTATTGAATGATTCAAACCCTCTTAAAAAAAATTTTTTATTGAGATAATACTAAAAATCTTTTCAAAAAAAGTATAAGCAACTTTTAAATTTTATCACCGGAAATTAAATTAGTTACTATAGGTGTAGTTGATATTGCTATTGTTTAGTGATTATTTTGGAATCTAAACTGTAATTATTTTTTAAATAAGAAACCAAATACATTATAAAATAAAAATTTACAAGAATAGAAATATAATCAACAAAAAACAAAATTAATTTTAGTATATAATTATTATCATGAATTATAATATTAATTTTAAAAATGAATGGGATAAGATAAGTAAAAAAAGCTAGCGTAAAAGCTTTTTTTAAAATTGGTTTTTTGAAAACATAAAGAGCTTCTTTAATTTTATAATCACCATTTATTTTTAAAATTCCAATTGAAAAAACTCCATATAATAACATTAAAAAAGGAAAAAATATTAATCGTACTGAAAAATCTATTAAATAATAATATAAAGGTACTTTATAATCTGGTAAAATTATTTTTAAAGAGATACCAATAAACCAAAATACAATAATTATCAATAATAATATACTTGAACATAATATTACTGAAAGTAAATAAGTATAAATATTTGTTCCATCTTTAAATAAGTTTTTTCTTATTAAAAATCCAAATATTAAAAAAAAGATGTAAGGTGAAGTTACAAGATCTATACCCCAATAAATATTATTATTTAATAATTTTAAATAATTAATAATATCAGTAAAATAATTAAATCTAATTATAATTAAAAAAAGATAAATAATAATATGAACAATATTTACATTTTCTTTTATAAAATTTTTCATTTTTTTAAAATTATTTTAAATTAAAAAAAATTTTCAATGACAAGTTAAATTAGGTCCTTTTTGTTTTGGATCAGAATAAACAAAAAGTCCTCCCGCTAAAGCTGTATAACCGTAAGCCCAACTTCCAAAAATTGGCAGAAAAGTTGGGTTCATAATTGCATAACTGATTGCAGAACCTACATCAATGATTATACCAAAAAAAATTCCTACTTTACTGAATAAAATACAATATTCATCGTTTGAGGTCTGACCATTTCTACTTGCATAGTCAATTGGTTTACCAATTAAGCTTACAATATTTTGCAAAAAAATAGTTGCACAATTGAGTTGGATTAATATTAAAAGAATTAATTTTTTATTCATATGAATAGTTCAAGGGATAGATTTAAAGTTTTCCTTTAAGAATTTTTTGAATGCGTTCTGCATCCTCTTTGCCTTTTGTTATTTTTCCTTCTAAAATGGCATTTGTTAAATAGGTTGATATTTCGAATATTGCTTTTTTTCTTTCTTCTTTAGTATAATCTTCATCTTCTTGAAAAGACTCGATTGTATTTTCAATCATCCAAGTTTTTTCAGCACTAATAGCTGATATTAATTCTCTGATTAATTCTTCTGTTTTCTCATTAATATTCATAACATATTTGAATAAATTTTTTGTTTTTTTGTCAAACCAAACTTTTTTTCAAAATAGAACATTTCGATACTATCAAATATAAAAGTTTACAAAACTAAATGAAGCGGTATATTGTAAATTAATTCAATAACTATATATTTTATAAAAAGTATTTCCAGTTTTTAAAATCAAAATTATTTAGTTTTTCTAAAGAATTAAAAAGTGGGAACTCCATTGATAATCCATTAAGACCTTGCAATGCTAAATATGTCTTACCATTAGCAATAACAATAGGAAAAATGACTAATTTTTTATTCATAATTTGCTGATTCTTTATTTAAGAATGATATTGGTAATTTTTTTTTCAATGAAAAAGAGAATTTATTTAATATACAAAAAAAATTATTATATAAACCTCTATCGTCCACAACTGAAAACGATCAACTTCCCCACGAATCCTTGGGATTTCCAACGGCTAAACTAGGTCAATATTTTTTTTATAATAATTATTGACCGAATAGGAGAGAAGCGAAGGGTGTTTTTTGTCACCAAACATAAAATAGGATACTGGCTAATCAAAGTTAGGTGAGAAAAAATTCGCCCACCTCACCCTAATTTACAGAATAAGCTAAGTTTGTTATAAGCACCCTCTCCATTTTTCAAAACAGAGAGGGAAATCTTTAAGCTATAGAAATTACTTTTACAAAATTTGATTTTTCAGAATCAAAATTTTTGAGAATTTCAGTTCCTAAAGCAGAATTTGTATATTTTACATGATTGCGAAGTAGTCCTTCGAGGTCAGTAAAATCTTCTTCGGAGAGGCCTGTTGTTTTTACATATTCCTTGTTCAGTTTTGGAGCGATGTCAAATGATTTTGTGTACACATAAGCAACTCCACCAGTCATACCCGAGCCAACATTATTTCCAACAGAACCAAGAGACACAATTTTTCCACCAGTCATGTATTCAAGAAAATGATCTCCAGAACCTTCCACCACAGAATTTGCACCAGAATTTCTAACCGCAAATCTTTCTCCTGCACGCCCAGCACAATACAATTCACCTGATGTTGCACCATAAAGACAAGTATTACCTAAGATTACATTTTCTGAAGGAACTAGTTTTGAATCATGATGAGGTTTGATTGAAATTACTCCACCACAAATTCCTTTTCCAACATAATCGTTTGCTTCCCCAAGTAAATTTAGTTGTACACCTTTTACTAGCCAAGCACCAAGTGATTGACCAGCAGTTCCATCTAATGTAATTTCTAATTTATTATTATTTGGAAGACCAGCTCCACCATATGTTTTTGAAATGAGACCAGAAACTTTTGCACCAATTGTTCTATCAGTATTATTCACAACATAATAAAGTGACATTGAGCCTTTACCGTTTAATACTGTCCCGGCATCTTTAATGATTGTGTCATCTAAAGTTGGTCCAACTGGTTCATTTCTTTGGTAACGATTTTTTTTACCAGCTAAAGTTTTTTGGTATGGCATACGAACTAAAATTGGATTTAAGTCCAGCGAATCAAGTCTATCAGTTTCATAACGAGTGATTTGTTTTAAAAGATCTGTGCGACCAACAATTTCATCAATGGATCTAAAACCAAGCTCAGCTAAAATTTCTTTTACTTCCATTGCAATAAATGTAATGTAATTTACAACTTGGTCTGGGGCACCTTTGTATTTTGCTCTGAACTTTGGATCTTGAGTTGCGACACCTGTTGGGCAAGTGTTTAAATGGCATTTACGAACCATAATACAACCTAGGGACACAAGAGCTGCAGTTCCAATTCCAAATTCTTCTGCACCAAGACAAGCAGCTATAATTATATCTCTACCAGTTACAAGTCCACCATCTGTTCTAAGAACTACTTTATCTCTCAAACCATTCATAACAAGAACTTGGTGTGCTTCAGATAAACCTAGCTCCCAAGGAGAACCAGCATATTTGATGGAAGTAATTGGGGCTGCACCAGTTCCGCCGACATGACCAGAAATTAAAATGATGTCTGCGTTTGCTTTTGCAACTCCAGCTGCAATTGTTCCAACTCCAGCTTCAGCAACTAATTTAACAGAAACTTGTGCTTCAGCATTTGTTTGTTTTAAATCGTAAATCAATTGTGCTAAATCTTCAATCGAGTATATGTCATGATGTGGAGGTGGTGAAATTAACTGAGTTCCAGGGGTTGCAAGTCTGATGCTAGCAATTTCGATTGAATTTTTAAAACCGGGTAATTGTCCACCTTCTCCTGGTTTAGCACCTTGAGCAATTTTAATTTCAATTTCCGTTGCTGAATTTAGGTAATGAGAGGTTACTCCAAATCTACCAGATGCAATTTGTTTGATAAAAGAATTTGCATTATTTCCTTTATCATCCACTTTGTATCTAATTGGATCTTCTCCACCTTCACCAGAGCTGGACTTTGCACCAATTCGGTTCATTGCTACCGCTAAGTCAGTGTGTGCTTCAAGTGATAATGCACCATGACTCATACCAGGTGTTACAAATCTTTTTCTGATCTCTGTGATTGTTTCCACTTCTTCAAGCGGGACAGATTTATTGGACTTAACAAAATCAAACATATCACGGATAGTAATAGGCTCAGAGGCTTCAATATCTTTTACTGCTTCTTTATAAGCATTGTAATCATTTTCTGTTGCAGCTTTTCTGATAAACTTCACTGCCTTAGGAGACCAACGATGAGGTTGGTTGTCTCTTGCAGATAAATTATCTTCAGGTGAAAGATCAGCAAAAAAAGCTTCTTTATGGTTTCTTAAAATATTTTTTTCAATACCACCAATTCCAATTCCAGAAATTCTAGAATATGTTCCTGGGAAATATTTTGAAATGAGAGAACGAGAAAGACCAATTGCTTCAAAATTTTGTCCACCCATATAAGAAGCCATTACTGAAATTCCCATCTTGGACATGATTTTGAGTAAACCTGAATTTACACCTTTTCTATAATTATCACAAACAGTTTCAAAGCTTGGTTTACCTGTTTCAGTATCAAATTCTCCTGCGAGTAAAAGATCATTTAACGAATCCCAAGTGAGATAGGAATTTACTCCACAAGCTCCGTAACCAAGAAGAACTGCAATATTATGAATTTCAAAAGCAGAACCAGTTTCAGCAATAATACTCACTGCTGCTCTTTTTTTGTTACGTATCAAATGATTATGCACAGCTGCTACTGCAAGCTCCATTGGTATTGGTGCACGATCTTTAGATAGTTTTTTGTCTGATAAAATTAACAAATGAGAATCAGAGTTTGCAGCTTTTAAAGCCTGTTCTAATAATAAATCTAATCCTTTTTCAAGTTCAATCGATTTTACTGCATCGTCGGCTTTATCGTGAACAGCTGGAAAAGTAGCATCAAGCTCGATGAATTTAATCGTTTTAGAAGCTAAGTCTTTGATATTTTGAAGCTCTTTATTTGTGATATAAGGAGAATTTAAAATAATACATTGTTCAGCCTTATCAATTGAACCAAATAAATTATTTGCTTTTACAATGCTAGTGCTTAAACTCATGACAGTTTTTTCACGCAAATAATCAATTGGGGGATTTGTTACTTGAGCAAATCTTTGTCTAAAATAAGTATATAGTCCAATTCTACTCAACATTAAAATTGAAAGTGGAGTATCATCACCCATTGAACTTACTGCTTCAGTTCCTGATTCAGCTTGAGGTTTTACCACAACTTTTAATTTGTTTGCAGAATATCCAAATAGAATTTGTCTTCTTTTTAATTCTTCACCTGAATATGTAATATAATCTTTTATAGAGGAATCAATTTTTTGATCTAGATAAGTTACGTTTGATTTTAACCAATCTCTAAAATCATATTTTTTCTCAAATAAATCATTAATATCATCGTGGTAGTATATTTTCTTTTCTTCTAAATTAATAGCAAACATTTCACCAGGACCAAGTCTACCTTTTTTAATTACTTTTGATTCATCAATAGTAACTAGACCTGATTCAGAACCCATCACAACTATTCCATCATCTGTTACTAAATATCTTCCTGGTCTTAAACCATTTCTATCTAAAGAACCACCAACCCAAGGACCATCTGCAAATACTAGTGCAGCAGGACCATCCCATGGCTCTAAACAAATATTGTTGTATTCATAAAAACTTTTTAGCTCATCAGACATACCTACAGATTTACTCCAAGCATTTGGAATAAACATGGCTTTGGTTCGAAGAACATCTTTTCCTGAACGAATTACTGCTTCCATTGCGTTGTCTAAACTTGCAGAGTCTGACATTTGAAGTCTGATGATTGGGTGAATTCTATCTTGGTGTTTTCCCCATTTTTCACAAACTAATTCTTCTTCTCGTGCAGACATCCAAATTCTATTTCCTTGGATGGTATTGATTTCTCCATTATGAGCTATGATTCTAAATGGTTGAGCTAACGCCCAGCTAGGAAAAGTGTTTGTAGAATATCTTTGGTGAAAAATACAATATGCAGATTCCATCAATGGATCATGTAAATCTAAATAAAATTTATCAACTTGGTTTCCATTAAACAAACCTTTAAAAATAATTTTTTCTGAAGATAATGAACAAATATAAAATTCATTTAAAGACATTCTTCTTGATTCTCGCATCAAAATTTTTTGCACAAGAAATAATTGAACTTCAAAATCTTCTACAGATAAATTTTCAGGTTTGCCGAGTAGTATTTGTTCAATTTGAGGTCTGGATTGATTAGCTTTAGGACCAAGAATTTCTGGATTAACAGGAACATATCTCCATGCATACAATTTAAAATTAAATTCCATTAAAACAGATTCAACCAAGTCTCTACAAATATCTTGTTTGTTGATATCATCTCTTGGTAGAAAAATCATTCCAACAGCAAGAGAATCTTCATCAGGTCTTTTGTGACCCATATCTTCAATATAATTAGCAAAAAGTTTTTTTGGAATTTGAATTAATACACCTGCACCATCACCTGTTTTTTGATCAGCATCAACAGCACCTCTATGTGTTAAGCAACCAACAGCTTCAAGACCCATCTGAACTATTTTATGTGTTTTTTCATTTCTAGCAGATACAATAAATCCTACTCCACAATTATCATGTTCGAAATCGGCTTCGTATAGGCCGTTCTCTTGAAGGTATTCTGCGTTTTTTAAATATTCTTGGTATTCATTCATTCGTTTTGATTCCTTTTAAGAAAAAACTTTATACTTATACTTTTTTGGAGAATAAATTTGAACTCTCATTCTATTTCATGCAAGTATAATACCAAATTTTTGAAAACTAATCTAAAATCAAGGACAAGCCAAATTGACTGAAACTTTTTGTCTATAAGCAGAACTCACAGAAAAAAATGCTTCTCTAACAAATGTTTCTGGAAATCCATCAGTTCCATTGATTGTAATATTTTTTTTCAAATCACCCACACATCTAATTCGATATTCACCTGGATTTAAATATTTGATCTTGTTAATTGTACCTTTTACTGGGGTAGCAGCAAGTGGTAAATAATTTGCAAAATCATTTTCATCTTTTCTATAAATTGTATAATAATAACTTAAGTTCCTAGTTCCACCAGTAATATCTAGACTAGCAGCCATTTCAGGATACACTACTCTTGCACGAGTGAGAACATTCCCCCCCATATCTTGTTCACCTGAATGAGGTTTTCTCCAATCACTAACTCCAACCATTGTTTGGATAGTGTTGTTTTGAGTTACAAAAGAATGAACCATCATATTCTCCTTTAAATTTGCTCTAATTTCTAAAATATAAGGGTCAAAACCTGGACGAATATCAAAATCCTGGTGTTGTGGTCCAGCGGCATAAAAAAGTGGGAACATTTGAGGAGCAAGGATTGAATTTTTTTGAGCGTCTGTAGCTCCTGGAGAAAAGTTTAATCTTGGAACAATATTTGTTCCTCCAGTAAAAATTGTATTATTATCAAAACGTGTGTTTGTAATTAAAGCGTTATTTTCTCTTCCCCAGCCAGTTATAAAGTTCCGAATAAAAATTCCAGAATAATAATACCTAGTGTAATTAGTTCCACCATTTATAATATTATCTACAGGAATATTTTCGTTTATAAAAGCTTCAGCAGTTGGGTCAACAGCAGGATATTTAACACCTTCACCATTAAAAAATAACTCTGTCGCTAATTTGTAAGTTCCTCTTGTTGTTCTTTTGCAGGCATCATCAAAAGCATAAATAGTTGTACAATATACTTGTCTTTCTGTTGCAATTTTATCCCAAAATTTTCTTGTAGCTAGAAGAGAATTTAAAGTAGCATAACCACAATTTGGACTAACAGTTTCTAGACAACTTACTCCAAAATTAAATCTTGAAGAAATTCTAACTTCCCCAATATCAATAAACCAATTTAAATCTTTAATACTTGGAAGTCCGTTAAAATCTGGTGCTGGGTTTAAACCAGCACCTGTTCCAAATTCATCTCTATAAATTTGCCCATTATTAATTTCATCCCATTCAAGCGGGGAATCAGTTGCATAAGTTAGCTTAATCAATAATAACACTCTTGCATTAAACAAGCTACTTATAACTGGAAAAGCAACTCCCCTATAAGTACCAAGTCTATTTCTTTTACCTAGTTCAGGACTAAAATTTCCACAGTAAAAAAAATTTAGAATTAAAAAAAATAAAATTAGTTTTTTCATAATAATAAACTCACCATTAATGCAAAATTAAAAAACTCTCCGTTTACATTTCTATATTCATTTGGTCTTGAAAGCCTGTAGTCTCTATCATAAGGAGATGTGTAAGGATAATTTTGTGCAGGATTTTTTTCGACCCCGTAAGTTTCAAATATAGTTTGCATATCAATTCTTAATCCAATTCTTACTTTTCTTCCAGCAACAAAACTTACTTCAGTTCCAATCATTCCCATTGGATTCCATCTAGCTGTGTTTGCTGGTCTTGCGAGTACATAAGCTGCTCCACCCCCTGCTTTAAAAAAAATAGAAACAGGTAATTCAAATGGAAGTTTATAACAAAGTAACCCAAATACAGGAACTGTTGTTAAAGACCTTTCAGTTTGAGAAGCATAATTTGCCATTCCACCACCTAATTCAGTATAAAAAATATATGGCCAATGAAATCTAGTCCATAAACCAAATCCAAGTGTTGTGTTTAATGCAGTAGCTGATTCAGAACCAGGTCTAGGGTTAGCAGCACCAAGCCAAATTCCAACTTCAGGTTTTGCTTTATCTGTTGCATCTGAAAAAAGTTGGCTTATAAAAATAAAATTAAATACAAAAAAAATTGTTGGAAATAGTTTCATTAAAAAATTTTACTTAAATTTTTTTTAGTGCTTCTTGGTAATTTGGTTCTTGGGCAATTTCAGAAACTTGTTCAGTATATATAACTCTTCTTTCTTCATCTAAAATAACAATTGCTCTTGAAAAGACACCTGCAAGCGGGCCTGAACTAATTCTAACTCCAAAATTTTCTCCAAATTCTCTTTTTCTAAAATCAGAAACTGGAACTACATCTTTAAGTCCTTCAGCACTACAAAATCTACCAAGTGCAAATGGCATATCTGTTGATACACATAAAACTACTGCATTAGAAAATTTAGAAGCTTCTTCGTTAAATTTACGAACTGAAGTTGCACAAACTGCTGTATCGATACTCGGAAATATGTTTAAAATAATTTTTTTTCCTGAAAAATCATTTTCAGTTATATCTGATAAATCTGTTTTTGTGAGTAAAAAACTCGGTGATTTTTCACCAAGTTTTGGTAAATTCCCAATTGTAGTAATTTTGTTGCCTTTTAAAGTTATTTCTGACATTTCAAATCCTTTAAATTCAGATTTATAGTTCAAAAAAATTTGGCAATTCATTTAACGACCCAAGACTTAAAGTTTTAATTATACAGAATTGAATTACACAAATAGATTTAGTGACTTTTCAATTAACTTATTGTTTATTTTTTTGCTTTTAAGTTTAATTTTTTTTTTAATATTTTGTTTTGATTTTCTTTTTTTTATATCAGATAAAATTGTCTCAACCAGAAACTCTAAATTTTTAAAATCGACTTCATTTTCATCTATTATATCAATTTCTAACTTTTTTATATCTGCTAACATAATTTCCTCCTAAAAACTGATTTGCATAATTAACAATCAATAATTTCATTGTATCTTTTCTACTGACAAATTAGGATTTTTTTTTCAAAAAAACTTATTCTGATTGCTTTTAATTAAATTCTCCTAAAAAAAGGATGTAATGATGTTCAAACTTAATGAAATACATGAAAAATTAGTAAAAGGTGAAAAAATCACTTTAAGTTACAAATTTACTAATGACAAAATCCTGCATGAATTCCAAACTTTTCTAATTAATGTTTTAGGTTATTTAGATCAATTATTTCTATTAGAAGTTTCTTTTACAATCCTAAAAGAAATTTTATATAATGCCAGCAAAGCTAATGCAAAAAGACTTTTTTTTCAAAGGAAAAACTTAGACATCACAAATTCCGAAGCATACATTAAAGGAATGGAAATTTTTGCTGATGAAGTAACAATGAAGTGGCCTGAACAAGAAGGTTATTTAGAAAAGTCAGATTTGAAAATTGATTTTATAGCTCAAATAAAAGGTAATATTCTTTATACTAAAGTTGAAAATAATGTTCCTGTTTTACCAGAAGAACAAGTGAGAATCAGGAAAAGACTTGAGGCTGCAAAAGGTTATAACGATTTATCTGATGCATTTTCTGATATGGGAGACACTAGTGAATCAGCAGGACTAGGTTTAGTTCTTACTCAAATTTTATTAAAAAATTCTGGAATTGGAAAAGATAATTTCAAACTAGAATTTAATTCTGAAAAAACAATCGCACATTTTAATATTCCTTCCAATGTAATCCCACAAATTCATCATTCAAAATTTAACGAACAAATTTTAACTGAAATTGAAGGGCTTCCCCCTCTTCCACAATCTGTTTCAAAAATAATTAATTTATGTAATAATTCTGAAACTGACATTGTTGTATTATCAACTGAAATTGAAAAAGACGCTGTTTTAAGTGCTGATCTTTTAAAACTTTCAAACTCATCTTTATTTGTAACAAGAAATAAAGCCAATACTGTTTTATCAGCTGTAAAAGTTGTTGGAATAAAAAACATAAAAAATATGTTATATGTATCTGGTGTTAGAAAAATCATGAGTGGCAAATACGACAAAGTTCAAACAATTTGGGACCACTCTGGCAAATGTAGTTTTTTTGCTAAAATGATTGCAACAGATGCAGGGAGAACAAAAGTTTCCGATATTGCAGCTACTGGTGGATTATTACATGATATCGGAAAACTAATCATTCTTTCTCTTGATCGTTCGTTAATTAAACAAGTTGAAAACTTTCAACTAAGAGATAAAGATAGTTCAGTATTACTTGAAGAAATGTCTTTTGGAATTAGTCATGCAGATATTGGCTCAAAACTATTAGAAAAATGGGATTTCCCTGAAGATTTAACTCAAATAGTTAAATTTCATCATAGACCAATGCTTGCTCCAAGTAAATTTAGAGATATTTTAGAAGTTGTATATTTGGCAAATATGATGCTTGATTGTTTAGAAAATAAATCTAGTTATTATACTATTGATCCGGTAATTTTAAAATTGTTTAAAATTGAAAATGAAAATTCTTTTAATATTTATCTTGAAAGATTAAATAAACAATACACTGAACAAAGCCAACACCAATAAAGAAATTATTTCATTTCATAATGTTTCATTTATTAGAAATGATTTTATTATTTTAGATACTATTAATTTTAAGCTAAATCAAAATGAAAATTTAGTAATACTTGGGAAAAATGGTTCTGGAAAATCAACCTTACTTAACTTAATTTTTGGTTTTTACTGGGCAACATCAGGTAAAATTCAAATTTTTGAAAATACATATGGTGAATTTATTATTTCAGAAGCCCAAAAAAAAATCGGAACCCTTTTACCAAATCTTTGGGAAGATAGATTAAATAAAAATATTAGTATCGAAGAAATTTTGCTCACTGGCTTTGATAATAAACTTGGAATTTATTCTGAATATTCTAAAGAAAATTATTTAGAGTTAGAGAAAATTTATTCTGAAAATTCTTGGATAAAAGACAAAACTAGAACTTATTCAAAATGTTCTAGTGGAGAAAGAAAAAAAATTTTACTTCTTCGAGCGTTAATTTCTAAACCAGAAATTTTAATATTAGATGAACCTTGTTCTTCGTTAGACATTAGCTCAAAATTGGAATTTTTTGAAATTTTAGAAAAACAAAAACTTTCTTCAATTATTTTAATTACTCATAATTTAGATGAAATAAAAACCTATTTTCATAAAACTCTATTTTTGAAAAATGGAAAAGTTTTGGATTTTGGAAATACAAAAAAAGTTTTAAATTCAGAAAACTTATCTTCAGCATATGAAAAAAAATTATCTCTTCAAGAATTAAATGGAGTATATTCATATTCTAAAATATGATTTTTTTAAAATTTTGGGCGAGTTTCATAAGTAAGAAATAATATACTTATGAAACCGTGCTTTTCGCTACTTCCGCAGAAGCGGAAACGCTTCAATCACTCTCGCTTGTGTTTTAAAATTTAATTCTTCAAAAAAAAACTAGTAATTAGTATTACCATAAAATATAAAATAATTTTTCTTGCTGGATTTTTAATTTTAATTCTTTTATTTTGGGTAAATCATCTTGGTATTTTCCAAAAGCTGAAATAGCATATTTTAAATTTTTAGTTTTTAAAATTTTTACTAATTTAATTAATTTTTCTTTTGAATCTGCTACCAAAACTTTTTTTTCTAAATAAATATTTTGAGCATTTAGTGGCTCAGCATAAGTTCTAAATATTATAACTTCAGCATCAATATTTTTTAAAGCTTGATTAAAATAATTCAAATTTACAAAAGTTTCTTTTACTTGAATAAAGTTTTTTGCAGAATGAAAGAATGAATAAATAAAAATTAGACAAATTAAAACTTTATAAAAAATTGCATTATTCATTTCAAAAAAATCTTCTAGTAAATATACAAATAAAATTACTGAAATTGGATAAAGTCCAAATAAATATCTAGGTGCAATATGATCTCCATGATTTGGTGTTGTAAAACAAATACACAAAAATGAAATTAGAACAAGAGTAGATAAAAACTTTTTTTCTTTTGAAGAATTTGTTGAATAAGCAAGAATGGGAATTAGTAAAAAAAATAAACTTTGAATAAATAAACCTCTAAAACTTCCAAAAAGTAATTCTTTTATAATTGCGATTCTATCAGAAAATAAAATTATTGGGTTATCAGTAATTGTTAAAACATATCTAAGTCCCAAAATATGTCCATGAATGTAATAATTTAAGTACAATAAGATTAGAAAAAAAGGTAAAAATCCGACAAATGAAAAAAAACTAATTTTTACAAAATTTGATTTATGAACAAATAAAATAGAAATTCCTGTTCCCAAAATAATAAAAATCATTTCTAGTCTAAAATACAAACTAAATGCAGAAAATAGTCCAAACAAAATTAAATTTTTATATTCCATATTTTGCATAAATGAATATGCAAAATAAATTCCTAATGAAATTAAAAATACTGAAATTGGATATTCATGTAAAAAGAAATTATAAGTAAAAATTGTTGTACAAAAAGAATATAAAACCAAAGCAATATGAATGTATAAATTTTTTATTAAAAGTTTTTTTAAAAAAATATAAATCAAAATTAAATTAAAAAAACTAGAAATACTAGAATAAACTGTAAAGCTAAATTTTCCAAAAAAATTTTTTACTATTGCAATTAGTAATGGATAAAAGGGAGGAAAATCAATATAAAAAAAATTCCCAACTTTACCCAAGAAAGGTTTTGTAAAAGGATAAAATTCAAAATTTGGATCTAAATTAATTGAAGGATATTGAATAGAAAATGTAGAAAAATTCGACTTGATTATATCTTCTACTTGAATCATCATAAGACCAAAATCGGTTGAATAAATTCCGTAAAATGGATTTAAATAAATCAATAAATTAAAAAAAGTTGTGATTAAAAAAATTGTAATTAATGGTGAAAAATTCATTAAATTACCAAAGGTAATACTCTTGGGATAATATTAAAATTGTATTCATGTGTATTTAAATAATCCATCTGCCTAACCTCTCCATCAAACTCTTGGGATAATGTTCTTTCTGGAATGACTTTTACATTAGTTGCTTTGTATTCTGAAACTCCAGACATTGTTGAAATTTGTCCTGAATAAACTTTATAGGATTCCAAAATCAATTTGTGTTTTGGAATGTTGGAAACTAAAACCAAATCAAATACTCCATCAGTGAGGCTTGATTTTGGAGCCCACATCATTCCACCACCACTATAACTAGCATTACAAACAAAAAAATTTACTACCTCTGATTCTAAATTAATTTCATTTCCATTTTCTTGTTTCATGAAAATTTTACATTTTGTGGGTGTGAATTTAAATAAAACAGAAAGTGAATGATAAAAATATGCAAGTTGGCCCATTTGAAAACTAGATGCTTTCATTTGCCTGTTCATATCACCACCAAGTCCAATTGAAGTAATGTTTAAAAAATAATGAGGATCTTTTCCATTTTCTAATGTAGAAAGTCCAACATCAACTAACTGAAATGAATTTCTTTTTAAAGAATCAGGGTAATTCATCGTGTTTTTATTTATAGTTTTAATAAAATCACCACCAGTTCCTAAATTGATGATTCCAAGTGGAATTTCTGAATTGATAATTTTTCCTTTTTCGAAGTAACCATTTGTTGCTTCGTTAATTGATCCATCCCCACCAGCGATTAAAATTTGGTCATATTCTTTTTTTTGTAAAATTTCTTTCACTTTTCTTGTGCAGTCTTTTGGTGCTGTTGTATAATAAATATCAAAAAAACCTAAATCATTTTCTAAATCTTTTCTCATTTTTTCAAATTCAATTCGTGAAGCACCATGCCTAGACTTAGGATTTAAGATAACGATTCTTTTCATAAAAACATTTTTTTGAATTGAGTTTCTTTATTCAATTCAATTTTCTTAAATTGAAAATTGAGTATAGAAAAAAAATGATTAATAAAAATTTAATTTTTTTAGAACTAAATTTGATTTACAGTTTTGATGTTTTTTTCAAACTCAATAAAAAATTCTTTTTCTTTTCTTTGAAAAGAATCATCTATAAATCTATAATAATCTTCAGTACATAGTTCAATTTCTTTTAAAGAATTAATTTCAGCTAATCCATAATGACAAATTTTTTTTAATTTATCAGGTTGTCGATATGTGTTTAATGCAGTTCCACCAATTGTAGAAATCAGTCCTGCATAAATTGGTAAAATTAAACCAAATCCAAATCGACCAAAAGATTCATGTTTAAAGCTAAATATTTCTTTACTCGTAACGTTTTTTATTTCTACTAGGTATTCTACTTTTGCTGAATTTGTAATTTGACCCCAAAGTGTAAGACCAAGAAGTGAAAATCCTACTGATCTAAAAAAATCTGAACTTGATTCATTAATGCTAGAACTTATATTTACAATAAGACAAGAATTATCTGGACAATAAATTTTATTAATCAATTGTTCTTTTGTTTTATAAGGAAATTTTGCATTTAAATTACAAATAGTTTTAATATTTTTTTCTTTAAATGATAAACAAACTTTTTGAAGTAAAAATAAATCATCAGAAAATAAATAAACAGTTTCAGGAATATTTATACTTTGAGACTGAAAATTTGACTTAGTAGTTCTTAAATAACAAAACTGAAAAAAGATACAAAATAAAATTACAAATTTCTTATCCATTTATCAGCTTCTTTTGTTATTTTTTTCACAGTTTCTTGGTGAAAAATAATACCAAGATGACCTTGGTCATAATATTCAATTTTTTTCTTTTTAACTTTTGGTGCTTCCATAATCGATTCAACTGAATCAGCAGGAACAATTTTATCAACAGTTCCAACCACAGAAAAGACCGGTAGTTCCAAATTATTATGTTGTTCCTCAGTATAATTGATACTTCCATCATAAGACCAAAAACTTTTTTCATGAGAAATTTGTGAACGAATAAATTGCAAAAGTACTTTAACAGATTCTTCACAAAATACATCTTCAACAAAAAAATACCATTCAGGAGGAGTAATTTGTTTGTATCCAATAAAATCATTTAAGTTTACAAGTTTCGTACTCATAGAAAAAGAAAATGTTCTGAGAGATGAATGAAGATTTAAAATAAATCTAAAAAGTTTATTTAAGTCAATTGAATTTACCGCAGTTGAAAGAGGAACTTGTGCTAAATTAAAAATTGTGTCGTAAATTGTTTTATTCGAAATTAATTTTACGCCACTACGAATTAAATCCATTCCCATAATTTGAGAAGCTAAATTTACATAATTCGGAGAGGTAATAGAAACTATTCCTGATAAATAGTTATATGGATTTGGAAGATCAATTCCTTTTAATGCTTTAATTTTTTCAAAAGCACCTGTATAAAAACGTGGAATCATTCCACCCATACTATGACCCATTACTACAATTTTTGAATCAGGATAATGCTTATGTAACCATTCAAGAACTGCTGGAAAATCATCTTGTATATAATCATCTAAAGTCCAAGATGAAGATTTCCCATTTTTTGGTAATGTATATTTTGAGCGACCGCGCATATCCATTGCAAAAACTCTATAGCCATAATTTAAAGACATTTCACGAGCAAGTTTATCCATTACAGATCTTCTACAAAAAAATCCAGGTATCATTAAAATGATTTTTTTTGTATCATTCATATCTTCTGGAGCAAAATGTTTTAAACTAACTGAATAACCATCTGCAGTTGGAATTAGAAAACTCGCATCCAAACGATACATTACTTTATAAGAATGGGAATAGGCAATTATGGAGGTGATTGGATCTTTTTGGGTTTCTTGTGTGGTATAAAGCAAATGATGAATTACAGAAGTGGTGTCTGCTTTTTCTATATTTTTTCGAGCAAAATAATCATCACCTTTTCTATCCACTTCTAAACCAACAACGTATTCAATGACATCAAAAAGTGTATGTAGTTGTTGTATTATTTCTTCTTTTTGTGCTTCAGTAAGTTTTTCTTTTCTAATTCCCCAGAGAACACCTATTGGATTTTCTTTAACAATTAATGGGATCCCCACAGCATAACGCATAGTTGATGTAAGAAGAGCTTTTATGTTTGGATGAATTTTTGTTTCACGTAAATTTGCAATTTCAACTTCTGGTCTTTTTGAATGACTAAATGCTAAAATAGATTTTCTTATAATTCTCGCTGATTCATTGTCAGCATCATCCAAAGAAATTGCTTTTGTTTTAGTCATAAATTCGCGAACATCTTTGGATGATTTTTTTCCAATCATTTCTTTCATTTTAAAATGAGTTGCTGATGCTACTATTTTAAGTTCGTTACCAGAAATGGCTTCAAATACTGAATGGTCAAAAATATGTTTGTCGCTGGAAAATGTCAAACCGACCATTTTGTTTACAAATGATGACCAAACTTTTTCCATAAAATTATAAATGGGTTGGCTTACAGGAAAAATATGAACATCTTCAGGTTCAACCATTAATCCGTTTAAAATGTCAGTATTATTAAATTTAGTCATAAAAAACCTTTAACAATGATTAGATTCAATAAATAGTAACTCAGTTTAAGAAACAAGATAATTTTTTTTAATAGTTCAAAATCAAGTTTATAATTTGTTCATTTTATCTTATTTTTTTATACTTAATTCCTCAGAGAGAATTTTTAGTGGTTATTTTATTAAAATAAAAACTATTTTTTTAATTTTATCAGTGGAATAATAAAGTTAAATGGTTGAATTAAGTTTAACTTCTTCAATTGGTGGTGAAATTCGTTATACAACAAATGAAACAGAACCAAGTTTAAATTCAACAATTTATTTAAAACCACTTCCAATTTATCATTTTGCAGGACTTATTATAAAAAGTAAAATTTTTTTAAATAGTAAAAGTTCTCCTACTGTAACAAATAATTATTCTTATTCATTAATACAAACTTCACAATCAATCTGTTATAATAATGTTGGTGGTTTGATTTCTTGTACAGGGACTAAACATGATGGAGATATTAAAGCTGGTGTTATTCGAAATTATCTAGATGAACAAGATGGGACTGTTAAAGACAATTATTCCGGTTTATTTTGGCAAAAATGTTCCAGAGGTCAATCTGGTTCGAGTTGTTCTATTGGTTTAATTACACAACATAATTTTTCAGATGCAGAAACCTATTGTGCTGGCTTAAATTTAGGAAACAAAACTTGGAGATTGCCTACAATAACTGAACTTGCAAATTTAATAGACTTCAGCACAAGTTCTCCTAGCATAAGATTAATTTTTTTTCCACTAACTAGTAACAGTGATAAATATTGGACTACTACAAATTATTCACAAGACACTTCAAAAAATTGGACAATCAATTTTGGTTCTGTAGTTTCACAACCAGAATCTAAATCTGGTTTTTTAGGAGGTGTTAAATGTATTTCTGGACTTGCTTCAAGTGAATCAACTTATATGGATATGGGTGATGGAACAATTAAAAATATTCAAAATAATCTACTTTGGCAAAAATGTACAAGGGGTCAATCAGGAACAAATTGTGAAATTGGTGTTCCAACTTCAACTCAGTGGGGAGCGACTGTGACAGATGCTATTGGTTATTGTAATGCACTAAGTTTAGCTGGAAAAACTTGGAGACTACCAAATATAAATGAGCTTAGAAGTATTACTGACTATACTAAAATATCAAATCCAACTGTGAATTCGATTTTTTTTCCCTCAACTCTTTCAAATATTTATTGGAGTTCAACATGTGATACTGGTCAAGCAAGAATAATTGATTTTAATGTTGGTTTTAGTGGTGGAATTGGATTCACTCCAAAAACAAATTCTTATTTTACTCGTTGTGTTTCTGGACCATAAGAATATAAAAAACATTTAACTTTCCCAACTCAGTTAAAGTTTTGGAAGTCATCAAAAATTGATTACCTCTATTTTATTCAAAAGAAGATTCATCAACAAATTTCTTTTTTGAATTTGATTTGAAAAAAAATTATATAATCTCATAACTTGCCTCTTTCCTTTTAAATTCAATTTCTTTATTTCAGCTTTTATACTTCTTAAAAAAAGAAATTATCAATATTAAAAAAATTTTAAATAAATTTCTGTATTAAATTTAAAACTTCTTTTAGTCTTTTTTCTGGATTTTGATTCTTTGGTTTAAATTTTAAAACATTTGTTTCTTTAGGTGAAAGAAAAAGACCTTCTTTAGAGTTAATTAGCTTGATAATTTTTTCTGGTTTGCCTTTAAAATTTTCTCCTGATTTAAATTTAATTTCATCATTTGATTCAGTAATTAATTCAAAACCTAAGTTTGAACCTACTACTCTAATTTTTTGTTGGAGTAAAAATATTTCTACCTCAATAGAATACTCACCAAAACGATCCATCATTTCTAGACTTATATCATCAACTTCATCTAGACTTAATGCTCCTTCTAGTTTTTTATAAAATTCAATTTTTTGTTTTGTGTCTTTTATGTATTCTTCTGGGATATAAAAATTGGTTGAAAGTGTAATTGTAGTTCTAGTTTCAATTTCGATAGTTTCTTTTTTGAGTTTGCTCACTTCATCGTTTAACATCTTTACATATAAATCAAAACCAATATCCATGATAGATCCAGATTGTTCTGTTCCCAGTAAATTTCCAGCACCTCTGATTTCTAAATCCCTCATAGCAACTTTAAATCCTGAGCCAAGTTCTTGGTACTCTGAAATTGTGTTTAATCTTTTTTCTGCTTGTTCAGTTAAAGATTTTAATGGATCATAAAAAAGATAAGCATATGCTTTTCTATCACCCCGCCCTACTCTTCCTCTAATTTGGTAAAGTTGTGATAATCCAAATGTATCCGCTTTTTTTACGATCATTGTGTTTACGTTTGGCATATCAATTCCAGACTCAATAATTGTTGTTGTAACTAATACATCATATTTTCTATTTTGGAAATCAATTAATGTTTCTTCTACTTCATCTTCAGTTAATTGTCCATGTAAAACTCCAACTGAAATTTTTGGCATTAACTTAGAAAGTGAATATGCTTCTTGTTCAATTGTGTCAACCCTATTGTGCAAATAAAAAACTTGTCCACCTCGCTCTAATTCTTTTTTAATAGCAAGACGAACTACTTCTTCATTATCAGAAAGAACATAAGTTTCAACACTTTGTCGATTTTTTGGGGCTGTTTCTATAATTGATAAATCTCTAATTCCAGCAAGAGACATGTGTAAAGTTCTTGGAATTGGTGTTGCACTAAGTGTTAAAACATCTACTAAATTTTTTATCTTCTTAATTGTTTCTTTATGATTTACTCCAAATCTTTGTTCTTCGTCAATTATTAGAAGTCCCAAATTTTTGGGTTTGATATTTGTAGAAAGAAGTGCATGAGTTCCAACTAATATATCAATTTCTCCAATTGTAAATTTTACAATATCTTCTTTCACTTCTTTTGGAGAACGAAATCTTGAGACCATTCCCACTTTGATTGGAAAATTTTTGTAACGATCAGTTAATGTATTAAAATGTTGAAGTGCCAAAATTGTAGTTGGTGCAATAAACAAAACTTGTTTGCCACTCATAACTGATTTGAATGAAGCTCTAATTGCAATTTCAGTTTTTCCATAACCCACATCACCACAAACAAGTCTATCCATTGGTCGGGAAGATTCCATGTCTGACTTAACTGCTTCAATTGCAGTGAGTTGATCTTCGGTTTCATCATAAGGAAATTCTGATTCAAACTCTTCTTGCCAAATGGTGTCAGGAGGAAAGCTATAACCTTTTAATGCCATTCGGTTATAATACATAACTAAAAGTTCTTCTGCGAGTTTTGTAATTACACCTTCAGCTTTTTCTTTTTTCTTTTTCCAAGAACCTTTTCCAAGATTATCTAATGTGGGCTTATCAGTTCCACCAATATATCTTTGAACTAAAGAAATTTGATTTAGTGGAATAAATAAAGTATCTCCACCAGAATATTCTAATTTTAAAAAATCACGAATGGTTCCATCAGCAGAAACTTTTTCAATTGACAAAAATTTTCCAACCCCATGATTTACGTGAACTATAAAATCCCCTTCTTTTAAATCCACAAAAGAATGAATTGCTTTGGAAGAAATTTTTTTGAACTTTGATTTTCTTTTATAATTTCTTCCAAAAATATCATTCTCTGTCCAAAGATGAAAATTTTCTGATGGAATTGAAAATCCATTTTTGATTTCAGATAAAATAATATACAAACCATTTTGTTTTGGAATCGAAAAGATTTCTAGCTCTTCAAGGCTTGTAATAGATTTAATTTTTTCTTCTTCAAATAAAGATTTTAATCTTTCAGTTTGTGTGGCAAAAGAAGAAGTTAAAATAATTTTTTCAGTTAAAATTAGCTCAGAAATTTTTTCTTTAAGTTCTTTGATTTTGCCTTTAAAATTAGGAGCTTCATTTAATTCCAATTGGAATTCATTTTTTTTAAGTTCAGTTGGTTTTAATAATCGAAATTCAATTCCTTTTTTTAATGTTAAAATTTCTAATTCTTTTTCAGTAGATAAAATCGATTCAACTTCAGCACAAATCATTTCAGAATTTCTTTTTTCAAATAGTGTTTTGTATTCCCTGATAAAATGATTTGCTCTTTCAGAAACTTCATTTGCATTTGAAAAAATGATTATATATTCTTTTGGTAAATATGATAAAAACGAATCTTGTTTTTTTACAAGACTTACTAATTCTTCTAAATATTTTTTTGAATCAATATCTGGTTTTTTTAAATTTTTTGGAAAACTTTCAATTTTAGTTTTATATTCTTCCCATTCTTTTCCATTTAAAGAAAATTCAGATGTTGGTAAAATTAAAACTTCATCTATTTCAGAAATTGATTTTTGTGTGCTGGCAGAAAATAATTTAATGGATTCAATTTCATCTCCATAAAAATCAAATCGAATTGGGTTATCAAATTTTGGAGTGAACACATCAACTACTCCACCTTTAACAGAAAAACTTCCAAAATTTTCACAAATAGATTCTCTACTATAACCAAGTTCAATTAATTTTTTTAAAAAAACTTCTTGTTCAATTTCTGATTTTTTTTTAAGCAATATTGAATCTTTAAGTAAATTTTTGGGTGAAGGTAATTTTTTTAAAAAACCCGAAACAGAAGTTACAATTAAAGAATTATCTCCATCTAAAATTTTTGCAAGTGTGTTTAATCTTTCTAGTTTTACTTCATGGTTATAATGTGCATAATCATAAGGAATCCCTTCATAACCAGGGAAATAATTAATTTCATTTATATCTAAATAAGATTGAAACTCACCATAATAATTTTGTGCTTCAGCATTTGTTGGTGTAATAAAAATTATCTTTTTGTTTATAGAAGTTAAGAATACAACAGAGGAAATTAAACTTACTGCTGAATGTGGTACTCCAAAAAAACAAAAACTATTTTCTTTCAAAACAGTTTCTAAAATTTTTTCTTTTTCAAAAACTAGTTTGTATTTTTCTAAAATTTCTTGCACTAATGCCATAATTTTTCTATAAATCATTCTCTCAAATAGATAAAATCGAAAATAAGGTTAGTGATTTTTAGATTAAGTTTTTCTACTTAATTAAGCTACAGCGAAAGAGATTGAAGCGGTGTCAAAATTTTTTGTATGAAAAATTTTGACAAGAGCTGAAAGCTCGGTTTTTTTTGTAAAGATGATGAATTAATCATCTTTACAAAAAAAATTTGCCAAACTGAAAATCAAAAATCTAATTCGAAAAGTAATTTGTGAATAGTATAAGTGATTCTAACAGCCGATAATAGAAATATGTTATTGAAGTTATTTCTTTTTTTTATTTTATCTTATTCTGTTTATCCCAAATGTATTTCAGGTGATTGCACGAATGGAATTGGCGTGGATGTAGATCCAAATAATAATACTCGTTATGAAGGTCAGTTTGTAAATGGAAAGAAAAATGGTAAAGGAAAATTAATTGATGGAGATGGTAATATTTTTGCTGGGGATTGGACTGATGAAGAGCCAGTAAAAGGAATATATAAATTTAAAAATGGAGATAAGTATTCTGGTACTCTTAAAGATAGAATGTTTCATGGTTCGGGAACATTAATTTATAAAAATGGGGATAGATATAATGGAGATTTTAAAAAAGATAAAAAATCTGGAACTGGCACAATGGTTTACCGCTCTCAAAGAAAAATATATATTGGCAAATGGAAAAATGATAAACAACATGGAACTGGTAGAGTTTATTATTTTACAGAAATTGAAAAAGGTAAATTTCAAAACGGAGTAAAAATTCCATGAAAGATGAAATTAAAAAATTAATTGATGGGCTAGAAAATTTTCCCATCGAACTTAACGAATTTGTAAAAACAAAAACTAAAGATGAACTGGATCAAAAAACAAAACTCGGTGTTTGGACAATCAACCAAGTAATTCATCATCTTGCAGATTCGCATATGAATGCATTTATCAGAGTCAAGCTTGCACTCACTGAAAATACTCCAACAATCAAACCATATGATGAAACTAAATTTGCTTTAACTAAAGATGCAACTTATGATGCAGAAGATTCTTTGCAATTATTAATTCATCTTCATAATAGATGGGCTAAACTATTTTTAAGTTTAAATGATGAAGAGTTTGAAAAAGATTTTTTTCATCCTGAAATGAATAAAAAAATAAAAATTGAAGATGTTTTAAAAACATATGCAAATCATGGAAAAAGACATTTTGAATTCATTAAAGATACTTTTAAATAATTCAAATTTGTGCTTAAAGTAACTTTTTCAAAGTACATTGGCAAATTTTTTTGAGGGAAAAAATAGATAGTTATGCAAAAAATCAACCCTACATAATTTCCCACAAAAAAACCGGGCTTTTCGCTACAATCTTTTGGAACCAACTTTGATTGAAAAATAGATAGTTATGCAAAAGGATTTCCGCTTCAATCCCTTTTGCTCGTAATGAAAGAATGGGTTTGAACTGGGTAAAAATTGTTTGGGGAGAATATCGTAAAAAATATATTTGCGTTGAAAAAAGTTTCAGTAAAAAAGCTTTTTTGTATACTAAAATTTATGGAGATGTAGAACTTTTTTTGTTTTGAGAAATCTAACTGTATTGGAGAACTTTTAGGCATTGTCAAATTGAATAGTTATGCAGAATTTTATTTTTTTGGTTAATCTGCTTGCATCGATGATCGACTTGTATTGAAAGATTGTTTTTGTATAAAGTTTAACTTTTCAGTTTTGGTGAATTTGTTTTGCATTGGAAAATCTTTCTAAAATTGTATAGTTATGCAAAATTATTGAGTCTAGTGAATTTTCTGATTTGGAAAACTGGTTTGTATTGGAAAGCTTTTTTGTGATGTAAAATCTTTTTAAATCTGAATAGTTATGCAAAACTAAAAATTTCTTCAAGTCAAAAAAAATTTCCCAAAAGTTCACTTTTTTTGCAAAAAAATATTAGTTGAATATCACTTTTGCCCTAGACAATTTATATGAGCAAACTTAAACTTATTTACGACCAAAATTTTCAAAATGATTTTAACACTAAAATTCTATCTGATGGTGAAAAAGTAAGCCAAGTCACAAGAGCTTGCATTCTTGTGCCAGAATTTTTATACGACTTTTTTTTAGCACATGGTTCTCGAAAGAAGTCGAGGGAATATTTTAAAGGGCTGCTTCAGCGTTATCGCTACATTTTGTATCATGATAAAGCTGAATTTTCAGGTGATTTTAATACTTCTTACCAAGATGAAGGCCAAAATTTAAAAGCCAAAACAATTTCTTTGGAATGTGAAACTTGGGCTGAAATAAAAGCCTTGAAGCAACTAACTAATTGGTCTTGTTGTAAAATTATGACTTATTTTTTATATTTGGATTTTCTAGGTGTGGCTGAAAATATGCCTTCTGAAATCGGAAACTTCATAACTCCTGAAAATGCAAAATTTTTTCTGTGTAGTCAGATTTATTTTAACACAAAAACTTGGACCTATCATAGAAGATTTTATTATCGTAGGTTTGACTTTCATGATAATGTGGAATCTGTTTTGAAGAACTGAAATTTTTTTTAATCGTAAAAATTTTTCTGAAATCGACAGAACTTTGAGATACGAATAGTTATTCAGATTTTGGTGAGTTTGTTCGACATAGAAAGATTATTTGAAGCAAAACAAGTTTTTCAAAGCAATAAAGTCAACCAAAGCAGAAATTTTTCACAACAAGAGAAAATTTTTTGTAACTCTTCAAAATCGCACAATACAAATATATCTTAACAATTTAAAAAAGTTTATGAATTCTACTTTTTAGGAAAAAGCCTTCCAACAAAATTAAAATTCTGCATAACTATTTGGATTTAGTTAGGTTCTTCAACACAAGAAAGTTTTAGATACTGATAATTAATTCAATACTATCCAATTTTTCAACTCAAGAGTTAGGGATTGAAGCGTTTCTTTTATTAATATGAGACTTATGTCTCATGTCAATAAAAGAAGTAGCGAAAAGCCCGACCTTTCAGAGGACTTTTTATTCCTCTGAAAGGGAACTCCCAAAAAATCTTCATAACTATCTTATTTATTTAAGTTCTTTTGCTGAAAATTTAACTAAATCTCTGACAATAACTCTTTAATAAATGGTCTAGTCTTAATGGAATGATGAGGTAAAACTAATCTCTTATGATTCAAAGTTAAATTATTAAAAGTCAAAATATCAATATCAATTTCTCTTGGACCTTTTTCATATCTAAAAATCCTTCCAATTTTTTTTTCAATTTCTTGGAGAATATCTAAAAGTTCGATTGGTTCCAAATTGGTTTGAATTAAAATTAATTGGTTTAAAAAATCAGGTTGATCTGTAACTTCTAAAGCTTTTGTTTCTAAAATTTTTGTTTTGGATATGATATTGATTTTTTGTTCTGATAAATATTTTTCTACAAGTTCTAATTTTTTTTTTCTATCACCGAGATTTGAGCCAAGGGATAAAATTACTTTATTCAAAACTTAAATTTTTCTCTATAATCTAGGCAGTCGAGTTTAATTTCTTTTGTCATTTCAATTAATCTAGAATAAACTCTTCCTAATCCTTTTTCTTTCCAATCAAACAAAGGTAAATTAGAAGTAAGCAAGGTGATTTTTTCTCTTTCATATCTCCCATCTATTAAGTCATATAATTTTGAATTTGCCCATTCAGATTCTTTTTGTACACCAAAATCATCTATTACTAAAATATCCACATGTAAAAATTCCATTTCGATATTTCTTTCTTGACCATGAAATTCGGAATCTTTTTGGTAAGTATCTTTTAAAGCATTTAAAAAATCTTTAGAAATTTTTGCATACATACATTTAACTTGGTAACGAAAAATTAATTCATTTAAAATAATACATGCTAACATTGTTTTGCCTGTACCTGTGTTACCAGTTAAATACATTCCTTTTTTTTGAAACCTTTTCCAATGTTCAATATTGTTCCAATTTTGAACTAATTCTTCAGCCCAATCAAGCGCAGCCATTAAACTAATTCCACCAGAAACAGTATCAATATTTTCAAAAAGTTTATAACGATACTTTGTTGGAATATTTGAATTTAAAAATAACTGACTATACTTTGTTATATTGATTCTGGCTTCATGACAAAGACAAGGTATCATTTTATTTAATTCAGAATCAAATTTTAAAAAAGGAGCTTTTCCTTTTGCTTCACAATTTTTACAAAAATCTTCAACACAAGAGCAAAGAGAAAGAGCTGAAACTTTTTCTTCTCTAGAAAGAATTTCATCAAATCCAAGTCCAACAGAATTACAGATTTTACAATCTTTTTCTCCTGCTCTAAGACTTAAGATTTTGTCTAATTTCATTTTTTTCGTCTGCTACTTTTTCTTGAAGAAGAACCACCTGAACTAGTTGAAACAGAAGAATCAATTTTTCTTTGGTTATCAATCGCAATACTTTCACCTTGATTAAAAATATTGATGTTTGTACTTTCTTGACCAATTTTTTTGTATTCCACTTCTTTCTCTTCGATCTTAGTTCCTTCCTCTACTTCTACTTTTAGTAAAAATGAAATGATCTCAGCTTTTAAATTTTCTACCATTTTTTCAAAAATTTTAAAACCTTGGAGTTTATATTCAACAAGAGGATTTTTTTCACCATAACCAACAGTCCAAATTCCATCTCTTAAATGATCCATTACATATAAATGTTCTTTCCAACGGTGATCAATAATTTGAAGTAAAATATCATTTTCTAAATATCTCCAAACTTCAGTACCGAGTTTAGAAATTTTATTTCTATAAGAATTTACAAATTCAGCTGTAACTTTTTCTAAAAGTTCTTCTTGAGCTTTTTGCCCGCGAATAATATCTCCATCTTTAATAGAAAGTTTTGTGTTCATCGAAGTAAGCCATTCATTAAAAGATTGGTATTCCCATGAAGCAGGATTATTTCCATTACAATGAACAAGGATTTGAGACTCAACAGTTTCTTCCATCCAACCTTCCATAACAAACTGAATATTCTCTGCATTATTCAAAATATTATTTCGAATATCATAAATAAACATTCTTTGTCTATTCATCACATCATCATACTCCAAAAGATGTTTACGAATATCAAAGTTATGGCTCTCAACTCTTTTTTGTGAACGAGCAATTGCATTAGAAACCATTTTATGCTCTAACTCAACTCCTTCTTCCATACCAAATCTTTGCATCAAACCTGAAATTCTATCTGAGCCAAAAATTCTCATTAGGTCATCTTCAAGTGACAAGTAAAATCTACTTGAACCTGGATCACCTTGTCGTCCTGAACGACCACGAAGCTGGTTATCTATTCTTCGTGCTTCATGCCTTTCAGTTCCCAAAATATGAAGACCACCAGATTCCAAAACTAAGTCATGACTTTTTTTCCAAATTACTGCGTCGTCTAAAATTTCTTTTGCCTTTTTCTTTTTTGGATGAGAAGTAATGGATTCAACTAAACTTGCTGCTTCATCAAATTTTGATTTTCTGATTAACATCAAAAAATCATTTATTGTTTTATCATCATCTATCCATTTTTCTAAGGCCTCTTTGTATTTTTGAGCTCCACCTAAAACAATATCTGTTCCACGCCCAGCCATGTTTGTAGCAATTGTGATCGCAGCAGGTTTACCAGCATTGGCGATGATATCAGCTTCTTTTTCATGAAATTTTGCATTGAGAACATTATGTTGTAATCCAAGAGCTTTTAATCTCTGAGATAAATATTCTGATTTTTCAATTGAAATTGTTCCAACAAGAACTGGTTGTTTATTTGCATGTACAGTTTTTATTTCTTCTATAATAGCATTAAATTTTTCTCTATCTGTTCGATAAACTTTATCTGCATGATCGATTCTTTTCATTTTAATATTTGGAGGAATTACTACCACATCTAAAGAATAAATTTTTGCAAACTCTTCTGCTTCTGTATCAGCAGTTCCTGTCATACCAGAAAGTTTTTTATAAATCCTGAAATAATTTTGGAAAGTAATTGAAGCTAAAGTTTGAGATTCTCTAGCTATTGTAACTCTTTCTTTTGCTTCTAATGCTTGATGAAGTCCATCCGAATAACGTCTACCAGACATTAAACGACCAGTAAATTCATCTACAATAATCACTTCACCATCTTGAACAACATAATCCACATCTTTGTTAAAAATTTTATGTGCTTTAAGTGCTTGGTGAATATGATGAACGATATCCACATTATCAGGTGCATATAAATTATCTATTCCAAGAATTTGTTCTACATGATGAACACCTGCTTCAGTAAGTAGAACATTTTTTGCTTTTTCATCGATTTCAAAATCTTCTTTTTCTTTAAGCTTTGGAATTACCACATCCATTTTCATATACTTATCAGTTGACTCATCAGCCGAACCAGAAATAATTAAAGGTGTTCTAGCTTCGTCTATTAGAATAGAATCCACTTCATCTACAATTGCAAAAAAATGTTCTCTTTGAACTTTATGTTTGATTGTTTGCACCATATTATCTCTTAGATAATCAAAACCATATTCGTTATTTGTTCCATATGTGATGTCTTTTCCATATGCTTCTTGTCTATCATCATTATCCATATCATGTTGAATAACACCAACACTAACTCCAAGAAAATCATAAATTGGTTTCATCCAATTTGCATCTCTTTTAGCAAGATAATCATTTACTGTTACAACATGTACACCTTTACCAGCTAGTGAGTTTAAATAAATTGCAAGAGTTGATGTAAGGGTTTTACCTTCACCAGTCTTCATTTCAGAAATATTTCCTAAATGTAATGCAATTCCACCCATCATTTGAACATCATAGTGCCTAAGTCCAAGTGTTCTAAATGCTGCTTCACGAACAGTTGCAAAAGCTTCAGGTAAAATTTCATCTAAAGTTTTTCCATTAGAAAGTAGTTCTTTAAATTTAATAGTCTGTTGTTTTAATTCATCATCAGATAATTGTTTTATAACATCTTCACATAAATTAATTTGTTCTACAATTGGTTTTAGTTTTTTTAAATCTCTCTCGTATTTGCTACCAAAGAAAAATTTTAATAATCCTTGAATCATTTTTCTAGCTATCCTTTAATCATTTTATCAAAAATTGGTTTTGCAAATTCGTTCATCGATTTTGCATCTTCTAAATATGAAGATTTTAATTCACCAATTTGTTTATTTAATTTATGAACTTTCCACCAAGTTTGTAACATAAGTGGTGTAACTTCTAAATGACATTGAATACCAAAACTTTTATTATATTCAAAAATTTGGTTTTCATATTTATCTGTGCTTGCTAAAAGTTTTGCACCACTTGGTAGATCAAAAGTATCGTTGTGTAAATGAAAAGCGTTTAATTCTGATTTGCTGTTAAAATAAGAACTGTCTTTAATTTTTAAATTGGAAAAACCAATTTCGGTACCATTTTTTCCTTTTTCAACTTTTGCTCCAAGAACTTTTGCTAAAATTTGAGAGCCAAGACAAACACCTATTATTTTTTTATTTAGAGCTAATGCTTGTTCCACTAAATCAAAATAGGGTTTGAAAAAATCATATTCGGATTCATTATAAACAGTTTGGGGTCCACCCATCAGCAATATTAAATCAAAAATTTGTGCTGATTCAGGAACAAGTTCCAAACCTTTTTTGTATGTATCTTGGTAAGTAATTTTATAACTGTTTTCTTTTAAACTAGTTTCTAAAATTCCAGGACCTTCCGAATCTAAAAATCGAATTATTAAACTTCTCAATCTAAGCCTCCTAAGATTTTTTTTAAAAATAAAACTTTATCATCTTTTTCAATTAAGGAAATATCATTTGCTTCTGAAATTGCACCAATAAAATTATAATACAAAACTAAAGGAAATGTTTTTAAAATTAAAGTTTCAGGTCTGCCCGTAATTAACGAATTTGGATTTGAAGAATCAACCCTGAATGGTTTTTTCATTACTAAAACTTCTAAATTAATTTTTTTATCTGCAACTTCTTTTTTCATACGTTGAATTGCTTTTGGTAAAATGACTGCAAAATCTTCTGATTCACTTGATTCAATTATATCATAAGGATCAACTACCATATATAGTTTAAAATCTTTTTTTATAGAGATAAAATTATGTAAATAATTTAATGTTGGAATTTCTTTTACACATGGAATACAATCTGGGGAGTAAACATTTAGAACGAGTCTTGTAAAATTTAATTCGCTCAAACGAATTATTTTTCCGTCAAGACTCACAGCTTCCCATTTTTCTAAATTAAAATTGGATTCTAGTTTTGCGTAACACGAACATAAAAAAATAAAAATCCAAAAATGGAATTTGAACAAACTAAGTCTCCTAAAACTAAAATTCTCAGTTTGGGCAAACTCTCAAGTACAATAAAACTTTTAGGTTTTGATTTTGGGCGATACCTTTTTTAGAAGATATACCTACAAAGCTAGAATTTAAAATTTTAGAAATTAGATCTTCTAAAAAAGCTCCGAGCTACAAAATGCATGGTCACTTCGCCCCAAGGGCTGTGACTTGCTTCGCAACATTTTGTATCTCTATCGCTATAAAAATGAAAAATTTTAGTATTAAAATCTAATTCCAATTTCACTTGATTCAAGTGATAAGTTTAAGATTTGATATAATAAAAATTCGTTTTTCTATAAAATTGGGATCTATAGTAGATTTTTAAAGCAATAACTGATAAAGAATTTTATCTTAATTAAATATATTAATAAATCAAAAAAACAATTGTACTAAAATGATATATATCATCTAAAAAAAGCTAGACAACAAATAAATTAATGTGTTAAATATAAATTAATTAAAGGATTTAAAATTCATAAATGACGATTCAACAATTAAAATATGCGATTATTCTAGACCAAGAAAAATCATATGCAAAAGCTTCACTCAAATTAAATATTGCACAACCAACACTTAGTTTACAAATTCAAAAATTAGAACAAGAGTTAAAAATAAAAATTTTTGATAGAGCAAAAAATCCAATTGAAACAACTTCTCTTGGACTAGAATTTATTAGACAAGCAAAAAATGTACAGAATGAAATGGATAAATTAGAGTTTTTATTTTCTGATTCATCAAAAAAAATTAAAGGTGAATTTAAATTTGGAATTATTCCCACAGTGGCAAGTTCTATTTTAGTAAAAATTCTTCCAAATTTAACAAAAAAATATCCAGACTTAATTTTAAAAATTTATGAAATCTCTACTAAAGAAATAATTGAATTATTAAATAAAAATGAATTGGATATGGGGCTTTTAGCAACTCCACTTGGATTTTCTAAATTAAAAGAGACTCCAATTTATTATGAACCTTTTACAGTTTATTTATCTCCAAAATTAAACTCCTCAAAAAAAGAAATCAATCTAGAAGATTATTTGGAAAATGAAATTTTTATTTTAGGTGAAGAGCATTGTTTTAGAAATCAGTCTTTGAAGTTATGCAAAAATAAAGCTGTATCAAGAATTGAATCTGGGAGTTTTGATACTATTAAAAAATTAGTTGATTCCAATTTGGGAATTGCTATTCTTCCAAAATTTGAAGATGTAAATGATTCTAGCCGCAAAAAAAATCTAAAAGGTTATCTTCATGCAAGAGAAATTAGTCTTATTACAAATCAAAATTTTTATAAAAATCATATTTTAAAAGCAATTCAACAAGAAATTATTTCTGTAATTCCAAAAGAATTTTTAGACAAAAAGAAATTTAAAATTATTGGAATCGATGAAATATTTTAATTAAGCCAATCCAATTAATTTTATTATATACTGTATTGCACCGCGAAAGGGATTGAAGCGAAAATCCTTTTGTCTATTTTGGAAAATTTTTTTCAAACAAAAATAGATCACAAAAGATTGTAGCAAAAAGCCCGGTTTTTTTACCTAACCCTCTTTCCCATCCTAATAGTTAAGGGACGAAAGTGTAATACTATTCAATTCAAACAAAATTGGGTTAGGTGAAAAAATTCGCCCAAAAAAATTTAGAACGAAAATTATATCATTTATAAAAACTATTAATTCATTTATATTATTTATTTTACAAATGTTTCCTTTTATGCTATATTAATAACATAGGAGACAAGAAAATGTCAAAAATCAATACAAGAATTCCAGAATTCAAAGCAAATGCTTTCCATAACGGAGCAACAAAAATAATCACAGATAAAGACACTCTCGGCAAATGGTCAGTGTTTTTCTTTTACCCAGCGGATTTTACTTTTGTATGTCCAACAGAACTTGGTGATGTTGCAGACAATTATGCAGAGCTTTCCAAAATGGGAGTTGAAGTTTATTCAGTTTCAACAGATACTCAGTTTACTCATAAAGCTTGGCATGATACTTCTGAAACAATCAAAAAAATTAAATTTCCGATGATTGCTGACCCAACTACAAAAATCACCAAAGCTTTTGATGCACTTGTAGAAGAAGAAGGTTTAGCACTAAGAGCAACATTTATCGTAAACCCTGAAGGAATTATCAAAGCTTATGAAATTCATTATGATGGAATTGGAAGAGATGCAACAGAACTTGTTAGAAAAATCCAAGCAGCACAATATGTTGCTACACATAAAGGTGAAGTTTGTCCTGCAAAATGGAAACCGGGCTCAACAACATTAAAACCAAGTTTGGATTTAGTTGGCAAAATATAATTAAACGAAAAGGGTGAGTGTTTTCTCACCCATTTTTTAAGTATTGTCAAATCAAGGAGAGAATATGTTAGACAGGGAAATTTTAGAACAAATAAAATCATACACAGAAAAAATGAACAAGAAAGTTTTCATCAGACTTTCAGCAGGTGAACATGAATCTAGGCAAGAGTTGTTATCAATGCTTGAAAGTTTTTGTTCTGTATCAGAAAAATTGATTCTTGAAATTGGAACAGTTCAACTCCGATCAGGTGTTAGTTTTGATTTAAAACTTGAAGATAAAGAACTTGGAATTATTTTTAGTGGAATTCCAGGTGGACATGAATTTAACTCTTTTTTACTTGCTGTCTTAAATGCTGGTGGAGTTCCAATTAAATTAGATGAATCCATTCAAAATATAATTAAAAGTATTAAAGAGACATTAAAATTTGAAACAATAGTTTCTTTATCTTGTCATAATTGTCCTGAAGTTGTTCAAGCATTGAATGTTATGGCTTTTTTAAATCCAAACATCTCAAATGAAATGATTGAAGGTGGATTATTTCCAGAAATTATTGAAGAAAGAAAAATTTTGGGAGTTCCAGCTGTTTACCTAAATGGAAAAAGTTTTTCAAATGGGAAAATGGATATTTCAGAAATTTTAGAAAAACTAAAAGATTTTATTTCTTATACAGCTGAAGAAAAAACTGAAAAAGAAATTTATGATATAGTTGTAATTGGAGGTGGTCCAGCAGGTGTTTCAAGTGCAATTTATACTGCAAGAAAAGGTTTTAAAGTTTTGATGATTACTGATAGAGTTGGTGGTCAAGTGAGAGACACTATGGATATTGAAAATATGATTTCAATGATTCACACAACAGGTCCGGTATTATCTGATTCACTTGAAGAACATTTAAAAAAATATTCTATAGTAGTGCGAAAAAACATCAAAGTTGAAAAAATTATTCCAAACAAAGAAGAAAATTTTCATGCTTTGATTTCAACAACCAAAGAAGAAATTTTAACTAAATCCATTATTTTATCTACAGGAGCAAAATGGAGAGAACTTGGAGTTCCTGGAGAAAAAGAAAATTTAGGATCAGGTGTTGCTTATTGTCCACATTGTGATGGTCCATTTTTTAAAGACAAAGATGTAATTGTTGTGGGTGGTGGAAATTCTGGGATTGAAGCAGCACTTGATTTAAGCCAAATTGTAAAATCAGTAACTGTTTTAGAATACTCTGATACTTTAAAAGCGGATAAAATTTTAATCGATCGTGCATTAGATAAATCTAATATACGAATTAAAACATCTATTCAATCAAAATCAATCGAAACTAAAAACGGAAAAGTAAACTCACTTATTTATCTTGACCGCAATACTGAAAAAATTGAAACACTTGAAATTGACGGAATTTTTATTCAAATTGGTCTTGTTCCAAACACTGCATTCATTAAAGAATTAATTGAATTGAATAAATTTGGTGAAATCATTATTGACTCTCATTGCAGAACAAATGTAAAAGGAATTTTTGCTTGTGGTGATGTTACAAATATTCCATACAAACAAATTATTATTGCGATGGGTGAAGGTGCAAAAGCAGGTTTATCAACTTTTGAATATTTGGCTATGGGAAAGTAGCTTTAAAATTTTGGACAAATTTTACTTTTCTAAAATTAGACTTTTTTTAAATTCTTTATCACAGGAAGAAATTTTTGTGATAAACAAAACAAGTAATTTTTGTAAAAATTAAAAAAATTACTTTGAATTAACCATCCAAGCGGAAAATGTTTCTAAAAAATTCCAAATTTCAGATTTGTGATTTTCTTTTATTTCAAATTCAGACAATGCTTTTTTAAAACAGGAAAGCCAAACTCTTCTAGCTTTTTCATCAATAATAAATGGGAAATGTCTTGCTCTCATTCTAGGTGGTCCGTGTTTTTTTATAAAATAGCTTGGTCCACCCATTACTTGAATTAAAAAATCTGCTAATTTTTCAGCACTAAAATTTAAGTCCTCAGGATACATAGAAATGATTTCAGAGACTTTTACATTTTCATAAAATTTATCACAAATTAAACGAATTTTTTCTTCCCCCATTTCCAAAAAAATTTCTTTTGAAAGTGGAGGTCCTTGGGGTGGACCAGATTCTGGAATATAAATTTCTCTTTCCATTTTAAATTCCTTCTATAAATTTTTTTATAATTGGAGAAAATTTTTCGATTAAAATTCTATACACATCTTTTTTAAATTCTACAATTGTTTCAAAAGTTTTTTCTAATTCAATGAACTGCACAAATCCAAATTCTTGTTCATGAATTTTTAAATTACATTCTGAAATATCTTTATCCCAGTAGAACAAAAACCATTTCTGTGTTTGACCTTTGAATTTGTCTGAAATTTTCATTTTGAGTGTTGGTGGAAAATCATACTTGATCCAATCTTGCATTTCATATATTAAAGTTGCATCTTTAATTCCTACTTCTTCATACAACTCTCTTTTTGCTGCTTCTAATAAATCTTCTCCATCTTCAACTCCACCTTGTGGAAATTGCCATGAACCTAAAAAATTTAATCTTTCACCAACTAAAACTTTTCCTTCTTTGTTAAATACAACTATCCCAACATTTTTGCGATAAGTTTTCATCCAAGTTCCTTATCTTTTGTTAAAAAATAAAGCATTATCCAAACTAATACAAACCAAACTGAAAGTTGTAAAATAGAATAGAAACCTAAGTTATGAGTTTGAGCAAGTGATTTAGAAACTTTTGACATAGAGTCTAAAAAATTTGTTCCAAACTGAGGCATTATCCAGTAAAAAATATCTAGAACCATTTTTTTGGAACCTCCGTCTTTTAAAATTTCGTTCATAGTTTTTTCTGAAATTTCATAAATAGGAAAATTGATCATTAGTGAAGAAACAACCAGAAAAAAATTGATCATTAATGAAATTGTTCTGTTTAAAGTTACCGCAAAAAATCCAACGAATAAAATTAACAACATAGATGAAGGAATTAAATTTGCAAATGCAAAATACAATTCAAAATTCCAAACTCCAGATTTTATTTTTTTCAAAAAAGTATATATCGAAATAATCAAAATTGTATTTAATGCACAAAGTAAAAATACTCCTAAAAATTTTCCTGCAAAGTAAGAAAGTCTATAAATTGGTTTTGATAATACCATGATATAAGTTTTGTTTTCTAATTCATCTGAAATCATAGCTGAAGTAATTAACAAAGACAAAATTGTGTTCCAGAAACTCACCATCATAAATACAAAACTAAATCCAAAACTAGTATCTTTGATTTCTTCACCATTTGCCCCTATCATTACTGATTCACATGAAAGGTTCATTAATAAAAATAAAATCGAAATGATTAAGATGATAAAAACGATTCTTTTTTTTCTGGTTTCCATCAATGCTGTGACTGAAATATTATAAATGCTAAAAATTATATTTTTCATTTTTCACCTGTTACCCTTAAAAATACTTCTTCTAAATTTTCGTTTTGGATTTCATATTTTAAAATCATTGAGTCTAACTCCACCACTTGCTTAGGAATTTTTTTCAAATCAATTTCTGGTTTAGGTTCAAAATAAATTATATCCCCAACTTGTTTCATATCCAAACTAATACCTGTTACAAAATCTAAAACTTTACTGTTGATTTCAGATACTTTTAATAAAATTTGATTTTTCTTTTTTGTCAGTTCATTCATTGAACCCGATGCAACCAATTCTCCTTTGTGAAGAATTGCAATTTTATCACATAATTGTTCTGCTTCTAAAAGCCTATGGGAGTTAAAAAAAATAGTTGTGTTTCTTTCTTTGTTTTCATTTAAAATGATATTTCTTAGATCAATTAAACCAGTTGGATCTAGCCCTGAGCCGGGCTCATCTAAAATTAAAATTTCAGGTTTATTGAGAAGTGCTTGAGCAAGTCCAAGTCGCTGTGTCATACCTTTTGAAAAATTTCCTATCTTTTCTTTTTGTTTATCTGCTAATCCAACTTTTTCTAATAGAATCGGAATTTCTTTATTTAGATTTTTTGAATTGATTGAAAATAATTTTCCCATATAATATAAAAATTCTATGGGAGTAAAAAAAGAATGTATAACAACTTTTTCAGGTAAATATCCAATTTTATTTCTTATTGAAACAGAATTTGCCTTATCTAAAATTTTTACATTACCCGAACTCTGTTTTGAAAATCCAAGAAGTATTTTTATTAAAGTAGTTTTACCTGCTCCGTTTTGTCCAATTAACCCAAAAATATCACCTAATCGCAATTTTAAGTTTATATTTTTTAATGCCAAACTTGATTTATAAAATTTTGAAATGTTCTCAATCTCTATTGCATATTCACTCATACTTCTAGAATTTTATATAAGGTTTAGTAGAAAAGATTTTTTTGAGGTATTATAAACTAAATTGAATTTTTATTATTTTAAAGAGTTATTTAATATTTTTTCTCAGTTTTCCATTTTAAAAACCATTCTACAAAACTTTGTAAACCAATTTCAATATTTGTTGAAGGTTCAAAACCAGTATCATTTTTTAAAGCTTCTATATCTGCATAAGTAGTATTTACATCTCCTGGTTGCATTGGTAGAAAATTTTTTTTTGCTTCTTTTCCAATGTATTTTTCTAATAATTCAATAAAATACAAAAGTTTAACAGGTTTGTTATTACCAATATTATAAATTAAGTTTAAATTCTTTTTTTTAATGTTAACTGGATTTTGAATTAGCAATAAGATTCCTTGAATAATATCATTGATATAAGTGAAATCTCTGTACAATTCTCCAAAATTAAAAACATCAATACTTTCACCTTTTAAAATTTTTTCAGCAAACGAAAAATATGCCATATCTGGACGACCAAAAGGCCCATAAACAGTAAAAAATCTTAACCCTATAGTTTGAATTTGGTAAAGATGAGAATAAGTATAAGCCATTAATTCGTTACTTCTTTTTGTAGCTGCATATAGACTAATTGGTTCATCTACTGTGTCACCAACAGAAAATGGAACCTTTTTGTTTAAACCATAAACAGAACTAGAAGAAGCATAAATTAATTTTTCTGGTTTATATTCCCTTGCAGCTTCAAGAATATTGATAAAACCAACAATATTGCTATCTATATAACTAAAGGGATTTTTTATAGAATACCTTACACCCGCTTGAGCAGCAAGATTAATAATTAAATCAAATTTTTCTAATTCACAAATTTTAAATAATGTTTCTCTTTCTGTTAAATCAATTTTATGGAATATAAAATTTTGATTTTTTTTTAAGAAACTCAATCTTTCTAGTTTAAGATTAACATCATAATAATCATTAAGATTATCTAAACCATGAACTAAATAATTTAAATTTAAAAGCTTTGAAGCAAGATGAAAACCTATAAAGCCTGCGACACCCGTTATCAATACTTTTTTTTGATTTGATTCCATTTATTCCTTATTGTATTGTTAAAAATGCTCTATTGTAAAAAGTATAAATACCCAAAATTCCTATTATTGGAAAAACCAAAACATAAAATTTAAAAAAGTATTTTTTATAATATAGAAATGTACCTAATAAAATTGGTAAAATTGGAAATAAATATCTTCCTTGAGCTTGTAAATAAAGATTCCAAGAATAATAAAAAGATATGAATATTACAAAAAAGATAAATAAAATGGATATTCCTAAAATTACTAAATCTTTCTTAGGTGATTTAATTAAAATTGTTAAATAAAAACAAACAAGAAAAAAAAGATATAAATATAAAATTGTAAAATAAAAAAAATCAGATGATAAAATATTTAAAAAACTATAACAACCGACAAAACTTTGATATGAATTTATATGCCATTGATACTTGTTAAACATTTCTGTAAATTGAACACCTCTTTTACGTAGCATAATACTATGATAAGATTTTTCTGTTCCATATATTGAAGGTTTGAATTCTGAACCAGCTACTTTTTCAGCATAATCAATTCTTTTTTGAAATTTATCAAATCCATTTATATATGTATCATGGATTAACTTAGGAGCAGCAAGCAAAATTGAAATTACACCTACTAAAATCAGTTTCAAAAACATAATCTTTAAATTATTTTTTTTTTGATAATACAATCTAATAAGAAAAAATACAAACAAATATATCAAATAAATATAATAATTTCTTTTACCAAGTATGAGAAGAAAGATTAAAAAACCTGCAAAAATTGGATTAGAATTGAAACTTATTTTAAACTTAAAACTTTTTAAATATCTATTAGTAATCGTATCAATCCCAAATATTTCATAGGAAAGTATAAGTGAGGCAATTAATGGTAAAGTATCAGCGTTCAGATAACAAAAAACATACCATACTTGTGTTGAAATGAGAAAAACTATCATTAATATGAGTTTGTCTTTTTTACTAAAACAATATACACAAAATAGTAACAATAAAAATAGCTGAAAAAATCTAAAGGTTAAATATTCAGGAAAAGTTTTTAGAAATAAAATAGAAAATTTACCAGAAAAAAAATAAATTATGTCCAACTCATCCATATAGGAATGACCCCAAATAGAATATGTATTATGAATAGATTCATGTCCTACTGGCGGATTAAGCCAATTTTTTACAAAATATTGTGACACAGTAAAATGTGAATTTTCATCTGGATGAAAATCAAAATTACTATTTATGTTTAAATAAAAAATTAAAATTATTACTACAAAAAAAATGGAAAATAATAATTTTTTAAAAAAACTTTTTTTTAAAAAAGTTTCTATTTCATTTTTAATTCTAACCATAAAGAACTTCCAGGTAAAAAATTTGGTAATAATATTGATTCTAAATAAAATAATTTTCCAATTATTAAATGTATGATTTTTAATAAACCTTTAGGAGGTTTAAACTCAGTTTGTCTTCCTTTTCCAAAATACTTAGTTATTAAAATTGGAAAATATAATAGATGAAAAAAATATTGTTTCTTTAAAAATTTAAAGTTTACTCCATTTAGTAATTCTAATGAATTATCAAAATTATATCTTTTATAATGACCATAAAATTCATCATAATTCGTCCAAAGCTCCATTCTAGCTGGAAGTGAAATACAAATATTAGAAATATTTGGAAATTCGATTAAACAATTTTTTAAAAACTCATTTGGATTTTTCATATGTTCTAAAACATCTAATAATAAAATAGTAGTTACAGAATTTTTAAAATTTTTATCTAATTCAAAAGCATTTTTATTTAAAAATAAAAATTCTTTATCTTTACTATCAATTGGTTTACTATTTCCAAATTCTACCCCATAACAATTGATAGTATTTTTACGAAGATAGTTAACTACAATACCTCTACCGCACCCAATATCTAAAACAATTCCTTTTTCATTTTTTAAGTTACTTGCAATAAATTTATTTCTTGCTACGTTCCAATAATTATCTTGAATTCCATTTGGATAATTTGTTTCAAAATGATTTTCATCATAAATTTCTTCTTTCATTGAGTAATCTCCTTTGAAGAATTAAAATATTGATACACCAAATTATTCCAAAGAAATAATCTCTCATCAGACTTTGAATTTTTATGATTATTTAATTTCCTTTCAACAACAGAGTGATTTAAATAAGAGGAAGAATTATTTTCTATATTTATCTTTCCATTATAAAACCAATCACCTATTGGCATCCCAAACCCTTTTTTAGATCTATATAAAATTTCAGAAGGAAGAATTTCCTCGAGACCTTTTTTTAAAATATATTTTGAAATCCCATTTTTAAATTTATAAATAGCTGGAATTTTACGAATAAAGTTAACTAAATCAATATCTAAAAAAGGGCATCTGACTTCTATTGAATTCATCATTGATGCTCTATCGGCTTTAACTAGAATACCATCTTGAAGGTATAAGTTTATATAAAACTCAGATACTTTATCTATTAAATTTTTTGAATCAGTATTTTCCCATATTTGTATAGATTCAGAATAAATATCTTCAAGTTCAAAATCTTCTGAAAATAACTCTTTTAAATCTTTTAAATCAATTGAGCTCATCCAAATTGGTAACCAGTATTTTTGAGGATATGAAAGTCCATTTAATGTTTTTTTTATTTTAAAATCCAAACTCATATTTTTATGAGAAACTGGAATGTATGAAAATAAATATTTTATTGATTCATGTATTGGTTTTGGAATAAATTTAGAATACAACTCTGCATATCTTAATGCTTTAAATGGATCATAACCAGCTAGTAGCTCATCACCACCATCTCCACTTAATGCTACTTTCACTTTTGAAGATGTAAGTTTGCATAATAGATAAGTTGGAATTATAGAACTGTCGCCCATTGGTTCATCTAGTTTTTTTAAAACTTCAGGAATTAATTCTATCGCTTTATCCATAGATAACATTTCAAGATGATGATCTGTTTGAAATAAATTAGCAATTTTTTTTGCATATTGACTTTCATCAAAACTTGTTTCTTTAAATCCAATACTAAATGTTTTTAAATTATTTTTGGGAAAAAATTTAGATGCAAGTGCAACAATTGAAGAAGAGTCTATTCCTCCACTTAAAAAAACTCCAATTGGAACATCTCCCATGAGTCTTCTTTTTACTGATTTTTCTAAAAGTGAAATTAATTCTGAACCCCATTCAATTTCTGGATTTTTAGGAATTTTTTCAAAAGGCTCAATTTTATAAGACCAGTATTTATTAATTTTTATATCTAAATTTTTTAAATTTAATATAAGTGAATGCCCAGCTTGTAACTTAAAAACTTTTGAATAAATTGAAAGTGGAGATGGTACATATCCGTATGCAAAATATTTTTGTAGAGATTTTTTTGAAATAGTTAAATCAAAATTTTCTATTTGTTTAAATGAAGTTAATTCAGATGAAAAATAAAATGAATTATTTTGTAATGAATAATAAAAAGGTTTTTTACCAAAACGATCTCTTGAGCAAAATAGATTTTTTTTTTCTAAATCAAAAATTGTAAATGCCCACATTCCATTAAATTTTTCTACACAATTATAACCCCATTCTTTATATGCATTTAAAATTGTTTCTGTATCTGAATGATGAGTATTAAATTTATAACCTTTTTTTAGAAGTTCTTCTCTGATTTCTGAATGATTATAAATTTCTCCATTAAAAACTATTACTTCTTTTTTATCAAAAGAAATCATAGGTTGTTTTCCACCTTCCAAGTCTAGAATAGATAATCTTCTTTGAGCTAAATAAATATTTCCGTCAACAAAATATCCTTCAGCATCTGGACCACGATGTGTCAATGCACGATTCATTTTCTCTAAAGTTTCAATTGATCCTTTTCCAAAAAAACCTGTGATACCACACATATTAGAAGTTTAATTTTTCTTTAATTGAATAGATTGGCTTATCTTGTGATTCATGATAAGTCCTAATTCCAATTTCGGCAATTAGACCCATCAAAATACTCATAAAGCCCATTAAAAATGTAAACAAAACTAATAGAGGAAGTGGTGTTTGAACAAAGGATTTTTCTCCAAAAAATTTAAAATACAACATTATTAAAAATGAAAGAAAACTTATAAAAAAATTAATTAAACCAAATCCTCCAAAGATATAAATTGGTTTTGTTGAGTATTTATGTAAAAATTCGACCACAATTAGATCAAGTATAACTTTTATCACTCGATTCATACCATACTTTGATTCACCAAATTTTCTAGGATGGTGAGTTACTGGAATTTCAGTAACTTTTCCACCTTGCCATTTAGCGTAAATTGGTATAAATCTATGCATCTCACCATAAAGTTTTATGTCTTTAATGATTTCTCTTTTATAAGCTTTTAAAGAGCAACCATAGTCATGCAAAAAAACTCCTGAAATTTTTGAAATTAACCAATTAGCAACTCTACTTAAAAAGTTTCTTTTTATGGGTGAATCTTTTCTATCTTTTCTCCATCCAGAAACAACATCAAAACCCTCATTTATTTTATTAAGAAGTGAAGGGATATCTTCAGGATCATTTTGTAAATCTCCATCCATAGGTATAATGATATCACCTTTAGAATTTTGAACACCTGCCATCATTGCTGATGTTTGACCAAAATTTCTTCTGAAATGGATGACTTTAATTTTTTTATCTTTTTTAGCAAGAATATTTAATTCAACATTACTTCCATCATTACTTCCATCATTGATTAAAATTATTTCATAAGGTATTCCAGTTTTTTTTAAAACTGGTGTGAGTTTTTCATAAAGCAGAGGGATATTTTCTTTTTCATTATAAATGGGTATGATTATTGATAATAGCATTGTAAAATTTCCTTATTTGTAAAATCATTTAAGAACACAATTAGTGAATAATTATTTTTTTTTAAATAGCTTTATAACATTTTAAATATTTATCCAATTTATAAAAGGTAATTCTCAAGTAAATTATTTATTGCTTTATAAACAATCAGTTTGAATAGGAAGTAAAAAATTTTACAAAAAAATTAATTTTAAATACTAAAGTGATAGTCTACTTAATTTCTTCTTTTGTAAGAGTTTCATAAATTTTATCACAGACTTTGCACTTATAGTCAATTTGTTTTGGAACCATAGAGATTCCAAATAATAGAAGAAAAAAAGAAGTTTTTGAATACTGCTTTATTTCTTCAGATTTTGGTGAGAATTTATCAATGTTACAATCACATTGAAAATTTTTCATTTAATTTAAGGTTTAACTCTCGTGATAATATCAGTTAAAGTAAAACTAAATAAAATCAATAAAAAGAAAAATCCAGATCCAAAAATGGCTCTGTTTAACATATTATCATATTTTAAATGCATAAAATAAGCTAATACAAAACTTGCTTTGATAGTTGCAACGAGCATCGCAATTACAGTATTCCATGCACCAAAATCAACTTGAGCCACAGCAACAGTGATTACAGTTCCAATTAATAAAATTGCAAGAACACCAGCATAAACTGGAATTGGTATAATGTGATGACCATGATCTTCGTGTTTTTCTTCTTTTTTAATAACACCAGATTCAATTTCATCAATCTTATTTTGAACTTCTTGTAATTTTGGAATTAATGGTTTAAATAATTTACTTTCACCATTTTCTTTGATAAATAATTTCAACAAACCTTTATCTACAATTTGTGCATAAAGAGTTCCAGCAATACCTACAACTTCCAAGTTTACAATTAAACCAGGTGCTGCCCCTAGTCCAAATGCAGGAATACCTAAACCTACAAAAGCAACACCCCAAAGAGCAAAATTTACAAATTCTTCCATGTTAACCTACCAAATATAAAAGCGGAAATAAATATATCCAAATTAAATCTACAATATGCCAAAACAGTCCAACACCTTCAACAGGAGTGTAGTATTCAGAGCCAAATTTTCCATTAGCAGTTTTAATTGTAATCCACAAAATGAGACCAGCACCAATTATTACATGAAGTCCATGAAGACCAGTCATTACAAAATAAAATCCAAAATAGAGTGGTGCAATTTGTTTTAGTCTTTTAACATCAACTATATCAGCTGAAGAATTATCTAATGCTTGAGCATTTGCAAAATCAACTACTTTTTGTAAAAATTCTGGATTATCAAAAAATTTCCCTGGAAGTAAACCGAGATGAATTTTGTGTGAATATTCAAAAAATTTAATAGTCATAAAACCTAAAGCACATAGAATAGTGACTAAAAGTGCAATAATTGCTTTTTTCTTATCATTGATTTGGTTGTAATAAATTCCAAGAGCCATTGTAAATGAACTTAAAATCAAAATTACCGTATTGATTGAGCCAAGTTTTACATCTAAATAAGAACTACCAACATGAAAAACTGGGGCATAAAGTGACTTGTAAATTAAATATGCAACAAATAATCCACCAAACATTAAAATTTCAGTGACCATAAACAGCCAAACACCTTGTTTGGCTGAAGAATATTGATGCTCAGCACTTTCAAAGTGATGAGCATGGTGGAAATGACCTGCTTCGTGACTAACGGTACTCATAAGGACCTACGCTTACTATTGGAGTTTTTTCAAAATTTTCATGATGTGGGGGTGAAGTTGCATCCCATTCTAAAGTTGTTCCACCCCATGGATTTGCAGGAGCTTTTTCACCAGCAATAAGTCCATGAATTACAGCAACTAGACCAATTAAAAAACCTAAACCAATTAACCATGAACCATAAGTTGAAATTTGGTTTAAGCTTTCATATTGTGGAATATAATCAAAATATCTTCTAGGCATGCCTAATGCACCAAGCACAAACTGTGGAAAAAAAGTTACATTAAATCCGGTAAAAATAAATGCCCAAGAATATCTTCCTAGTGCATCAGATGTCATTTTACCAAACATTTTTGGAAACCAATAGAAAAGTCCACCCATAAATGCCATCAAAGTTCCACCAACCATAACATAATGGAAATGGGCAACTACAAAGTATGTATCATGAAAATGAACGTCCATTCCAACAGAAGCTAAAAAAACTCCTGTTAAACCACCAATTGTAAATAGAAACATAAAACCAATTGCAAATAACATTGGAGCATCAAGTCTCACAGAGCCTTTATACATTGTTGCAATCCAGTTAAACAATTTAATTGCAGTTGGAACTCCTACAAGCATAGTGATAACAGAAAATGCTATACCAGCAAATTCAGATTGACCACTTACAAACATATGATGTCCCCATACAATAAAACTTACAGCAGCAATAGCAAGTGAAGAATAGGCAATTGCTGTATAACCAAAAATTGTTTTTTTAGAAAAAGTTGCAATTAATTCAGAAATGATACCCATAGCAGGTAATACCATGATGTAAACAGCAGGATGAGAATAAAACCAAAAGAAATGTTGAAATAAAACTGGATCCCCTCCAAGTTTTGGATCAAAAATCCCTACTCCTAATGTTTTTTCAGCAACTAGTAAAAGTAAAGTGATTCCAAGAACTGGTGTAGCTAGAACTTGTATGATTGCAGTTGCATAAGTTGACCAAACAAAAAGTGGAATTCTTTGCATGGTTTGACCAGGAGCTCTTAATTTGTGAACTGTTACAATGAAGTTTAGCCCTGTTAAAATTGAAGCCATACCCATTGTGAATGCACCAAGAACAAGAAAAATTACACCATTTGTTGTATTAATGCTATAAGGAGTGTAAAAAGTCCAACCTGTATCTGCTCCACCAAAAAATAGAGAAGCAAATGCGATCATTGCACCAAGCATAAATACATACCAGCTAGCAAGGTTCAGTCTAGGGAATGCAACGTCTTTTGCACCAAGCATAATCGGAAGAACAAAGTTCCCGAAAATAGATGGAATTCCAGGGACGATAACCATAAATACCATTATGGCACCATGATATGTCATGGCACGATTGTATTGACCACCATCTTTAAAAAGTTGGGCACCGGGTGCCATTAATTCGTATCTGATGAGTAAAGCAAAAATCCCACCAATTAAAAAGAATATCATGATACAAATTAAATACATGATACCAATTCTTTTGTGATCTATTGTAGTAAGCCAAGACCAGAGTCCTTTTTGGTGACTTATATAATCGTGGCTTGTATGTGTAGCAGCGTTAGCGTGAGCTGTTGAAGTATTTGACATCTTTTCCCCCTATTTTAAACTTTTGATATAATCTATTAAAGCACTTACTTCTTCATCTTCCAGTTGCCCTCTATAAATTGGCATTGCAGCAGGATAACCTTTTACAATTTTTGCACCTGAAAGTAGAATAGACTCTCTTAAATAATTTTCGTCAGCAATTGCTGAAGTTCCATCAGCAAATTCCCTTTTTGCACCAGAAAGACCTTTATATGTAGGTCCAACTCCAGCTTTTCCATCTACTGAATGACAAGCTACACAACCTTTTGAGCTATATAATTCTTTACCTTGGTCAGCAAGTCCACCAGAACTTGGGGGCGGAACAAAAGCAGCATACCAAGCATTGTATTCAGCTTCAGGCATTACACGAATTGTAGCTGGCATATTGGAATGTTCAATACCACAATATTCAGTGCAGAACACTTGAAAGTCGCCAAGTTTAGTTGCTTTAAACCAAACAAAACTATATTTTCCTGGAACCACATCTTGTTTATTTCTGAATCCTGGAATATAAAAGTTATGAATCACATCACCAGAAGTCATAATTAATTTAACTGGTTTATTCAAAGGAACTCTTAATACATCAGAATTTTCTGCTGGTTTAGTTCCAAAAGAATACCCGTTTTTGTATTTGAATTGCCACATCCATTGACGGCCAGTGACCTGAATTTCAATTGCATTTTCAGGGACAGTTCTTAAATCATCATATATTACTTTTCCCCAGTAGAAAATTACCATCATAATCACAAATGGAATAAAACTCCATAGGAATTCTAAAAAAGAGTTATGAGTAATATAAGCAGTTTTATCAGTAGCAGATTTTCTTTTATATTTAACTATAAAATAGGTCATCCCACCAATTAAAATGATAAAAGAAATTAAAGACGAAATAAGTAAAAATAGATAATGTGCATCTAAATTACTTGCCTCATTTGTTCCTTGAATCGGCATGAAAGTGTTAGCTAATAAGCTAAGTCCAAACATCTAATTTTCTCCCTGAATTAAATTTTTTTTGACTTGGGTTTGCCAAAAACTGTATAAAAATATAGATAATAACAAAACAGTTAATGCTCCACCAATTTTCATAATGTTTACTGCATAAATTACATACTTGTTTTTATCGGGATCAAATTTAAAACAATACATAGTAAATTGATCGATAAAATTTCCTATTTTTCCGCTTGCTGCTTCTATTAATGACAACTTTAAATCTTTTGCATCAAATGCAATTCCATGTAAATACCTAGAAACTTTCCCCTCTGGTGTAATGATATAAGCGACAGCAGGGTGAATCCATTGTTTGAGTCCAATATTGTATCTATAGGGAAAACCAACAGAATCAGCTAATTTTTTAATAGAAGTTTCATTTCCAGTTAAAAAATACCAGCCATCAGTATTGGTTCTCTCTTTTTTAGACTTGGAATAATCATCTATAAAAGATTTTCTTTTTACTTTTGCCAAATCTGGTGTTTCATTTTGATCCATACTCACAGCAACATATTGAAACTCTTCACCAACATTAAAATTCAAATCTTTAAGAGTATTTTGGATTCCAACCATGTGATAGCCACATAAAGTGGGACAACGGTAATAAATGATTGTGAGTAAAACTGGTTTGCCTTTTGAAAAAATTTCACTAAGAGAAATATTTTTTCCATCTTCGTTTTTAAAATTTAAATCGAGAGGAATTTTTTCTCCAAGTTTTTCTATTATTTTCATATCTTTAATTTCTAGTGGCATTTCATTTTTTTGTTTTGCTGCTTCTGGATCAAAAGAAAATACTGAAAGGCTTAGAAAAAAAAGAAATAGTTTCATTTACTTTTTTTCCATTTGGTGGGCTTTTGGAACTGTTTGGCTAACTCCAGAATTTGGAATACCTTCATGAATAAATGAGATGTAAACAAAAAATAAAATGTTCCCAACAAGCATTAGTAGAAACATCATTAATCCGCCCGGATTGTGATTATCTTGCATTTTTTTTCCCTTTATTGCTATATTAAATTAGAATGGTTAAAAGTCAAATGGATTCAAATTTTTATGTCAAATTTTTCTTTTTTTGGTATTTAAGAATGAATTAATAATTTTGGGCGAATTTTTGCTAACGCAAAAACCCTGCTTTTCGCTACTTCTGAATCGGCGGACTAAAGTCCACCGCTATTCAGAAACGCTTCAATCACTTTCGCATAGTGTTGGGAAATTTTATTTCAAAATTAAATTTTTTAAGCAAATTAGGTTTTTAAAATTTTTCCAACATAAGAAAGGATTGAGGTTGTATCATAAAGAATAATTTCTGCATCGTAGCGGTTAAAATAGGTTTCTGCTTTATGATGAGGTATGCTAGTTAAATTCCATAACTGGGTGAAACGATCTTCTATAAAACTGGTTTTTGATTCTGATTTCAATTTTGGCAAAATATATATTTTTACAAATTCTTTAACAATTTCTTTTTGAGATGCATTTTTACCTTTTTCAAAATCTAATGGAAAGACTTTGGGAATATGCTCAATTATTTTTCTACATTGGGAAACTGATTCATCATAATCACCAGAAATAAAAAATTTTTTAGATTTTTCAAATACAATTACCAAATTTTTAAACTCATCAATAAAAATATTATCTGAAATCGGAATTTCAAATAATTCATATTTCCCAAAATTCAATTTTGGTATAATTTCTTCTACCCAAATTGATCGAGGAATTGAGTAATCAGCATTAAGAATTCCTTCATCAATGAAATATTTCCCATCTTGAAATATTTCATACATATAGAACTGAATTTTAAAATTAAATCTAATATCCCCTTTTCGCTTCTCTTCTATTTTTTTAAATTTATACAAATCAATAATACAAGTTAATTTCATTGAAACTTGTTCTTGCATATAAACTTTACTTATTGGTCTTGGAGGAAAATGGCATTTTAAATCTCCAATTTTTTCATTTGTAGAAACTAAAAATAATTCACCAAAACAATTATTGATTCCATAGTGTCGATCTTTATCAGTAACTGGAAAAGTTTTTAAAAAAATTGTAAATTTTAATTCAGAACAAAAATCACTACTGACTGCTTCAACCCTTGTTCTGTCATTGTCATATTCAAATGCTGTTGTTGCATTAATCGTTACACCCATAATCTATTTCCTTAAATAAAACTTTTACTTTAAGTTAAATTATTTTTACTTCTTTTTAAGAATTTTTAAAAGTAAATCATAGGCAATAAAAAAAAGTTTCGCAATGTAAGTGAAAGGGATTGACTCGGTGTCAAAATTTTTTGCATAAAAAATTTTGACAAAAGAGGAAAGCCCGATTTTTTTTCACTTTATTAAAATTCAATTAATCGTTTAACTAGTATTAAGTGAGAAAAAATTCACTCAAATAAAACTTTAAGAGTTAAAAAGTTTTCATTAATTTCATCATTTATGGGCACCTCTCAAAGTAGGAGTTCATCATTTAATGTTTCATAAAAATTATCCATTTAAATCTAAAAAAAGAAAAGGAAGTAGTATATTTTTTTTTTAAGACTCAACTGAATTTGTATCAGTCAAAGAAAATCCAGAGTATTCGTTTCCAAGTATCACAAAAATTCTTGGGCAAAAAGTCATTGAAATTTATTTTATATTTATCAAGCCACATAAAACGCTTTTTGATTTTTTTCCAAATAATATTCTTACAAAATCATTAAATTATTATAAAGGTAATATTGCAGTGCAGTTTAAATTTCAAAATGAGCATTCGATAGTAATTGGTTCAAATTTAGAAGATACACTTCATGATACAGGGGGAATGCTTCTTCTTCCATTTGAAAAAGTTGATTTGACTAAAGTAGAAGAAATTATAAAAATTGCTTAACTGTTCAGAATTTTATTTTCAACAAAATAAGTTTTTTACTTCTTTAGTTATAAAAAGTTTCTTTTTTGTCATTTCTTAATTGATTAAATTTTAATAAAAAATGAAATAAATTTTCCAAAAAAGTTCGTTTTTTGGAAAACATTTTTGATTCAAAATTAGTTTAATAGTTATGAAATCAAATTTTATTTTTACAAAAAAACAAGCTGCGAAAATCAGAGAAATGAAAGAAGTTGTAGAAACTTCTTGTACACTTTTAATTCCAGAAGAATATTGGTTGGAGCTTCACTTAAAAATCCAGTCTCATGGAAACCTAAAAAATTATTTTGCTCATTTGCTGAAAAAATATGAAATTTATTTGAAGAGTGGAATTGTTCCTTATTCTTGTCGATTAAAAACAGAATATCAACCTAAAGGACAAAATTTAATTCGGAAAGATTTTGAGCCTTGGAAAAAAGATTGGTTTTATATGAAGTTGTATAGGGCTGCATTTAATTTTTCGATTAATAAACTTTTTGTGTTGTTGCTTCGCCTCGATTTGATGAACTTTGCTGAAGTGGTGGACTCTGCTGTAAAAATGAATCCTTCTGAATTGGAAAACTCTTCCGCAAACCTCGACATACACGTTGAAACGGGGAAGGAGTGGGTTTTCGAATACGGGGGATTCTTTCAAAACAGTAAAATTCCCAGTTATGAAAGGATTTTCCAGTTCGGATAGATTTCTCTATTCAAAAAAGCCCTCAACACTTCAAAATTTCTAAATACAAAAAAATTTTTCTCAATACAGCTTTGCTTAAAAGTTTTTCAATTCAAAAAAATTTTACAATATACTCCCTCTGAAAAATCAAAAATATCAAATTCACGGTTAGTAGTAGGATTGCCCAAAGAAAAAATTTATGGTTAGTGTAATTGATCAATAAAATTTATTAAAATTTGAATGAATTCATCTGAAGAATTTACAAATTTTCCTTTTTTAAATTTGTGTTTCTCGATGAAAAAATTTTTTGTCAGGCTTTTAAAAAGGTGTGATGTTTTTTTAAAAGTAAAATTTTTATCAAAGCTAATAAAATCAGTCTCAGATTTAGAATCAAACGCTGTGAGATTCTAAATCTGGGTAATAATAAAATATTTCTCTGTTAAAAAAATTTGTAAGAACAAAAAAATTGCTGGCTAAAATTTACTTTGATTCATCTTGAATTTATGAAATATTTTTTACTCCTTTTTTTGATTTTTATATTGAATTGCAAAAAGAATTCCATTTCAGAATCAGAAAAAATTCCAATTGGCGAAATATTTTTTTATAATGAAGAAGTACAGATGTTTGAAAAACCAGAAACTTCAAATGTTTTAAAAAAATTTCATAAAACAGATTCCGTAAAAATTTTAGAAACCAAAATTATTGATACAAAAAATCCTGATTTTTTTTACTACAAAGTTTATTTTGAAAATCAGTTTGGTTATATTCCAACAAGTTTTGAAATCAAAAAAAATATGTTTGCGTTTCTTTATGCTGCACCAAACACAAAAGCAAAAATCAAAGCAAGTTCTTTAAGAATAAGAGAAAGTCCAGACCTTAAAGGAAAAGTAATCACTTCGGTTCCTAAAGGTGAAATTGTAGAAATTTTATGGGAAGAGCTGCTACATGAAAGGATAGATTTGAAATATGATACTTGGATGAAAATTAAAACCAAAGATGGAAAAATTGGATTTAGTTATACAGGATTTCTAAGTAAAAATTTGGAAGAAGAAAATTCAGAAAAAAATTATTTTGAACATTATAGTAATTATGAGATTAAAGGTTTTATTGAGATTGTTGATGAACCAATATATTTTTCAGAAAATGAAATATTAGTAAGTCCTGAAGATGAATCACCCTGTGGAAAAATAAATTTAAAAATTTTTCCAAAAAAAGGAGATATTCATAAAATAAAAGCTGTAACTAGAATCGAAAATGAAAAATTTTATTTAGTTGAAAACGAGAATGGTGAAACTTGTTATGATGGATATAAGGGTTGGATTTCAGAAAAACAAGTTACATTTTTAGAAGATATTTTTAAATATACTTATGAAAAATATGGATCCAATTTTGATAAAAAATTTTTAGATGTTATTAATTCTTTTTTTAAAAATGAATTAAATGTAAAAACTTTAAAAATTGAAAATTTTAATTTTAAAGTTAAAGAAAATTATTCTTTTTATATTGTGAATCATAATTATTTATTTTACAAAAAAAATGAAAATTATTATTTTTTGAAAGAGTACAATGGATGGACTGCAATTGATATTGACCAAGATGGAAATGATGAATTATTAAATTTATCTAGTGTGCCACGATGTGCTCCAATTGGAACAATTAATATTTGGAATCGAAGAGAATTAAAAAAAATTTATGAATTACCTAGCTGGTCAGAATTAGAAATTAAAGATAAAATTATTATCGAAAAAATTTATACTTATATTTTAAATGAGCAAACAAAAAATTCTGAACTCGAGACAAACACAAACTATTTTGAAATTAAAAATTTTGAACTTGTTCCAACAAAACGAAGACCAAAGAAAAATTGATTTGATTTAAGAAATTTTTTCAACTCTAAGCGAAAACGATCGAAGCGTTATCAAAAAATTTCATATGAAATTTTTTGATAGAAGCTGAGAGCATGCTTTTTCGTAAATGTAGAATTAAAAATGAAAAATTAAGAATGGATTTTAACTCATGTAATTTTGCATTCTTCATTTTCCTTTTAAAGCCATTCTTCAGTAACCTTCAAATCTCTACATTTTTTCTGCGAAGCAGAAAAGAAAAATTCGCCCAAACTTAAATTAAAAATTTATAGCTTTAAAAGATTTGTGAGATATTTTCCATTTGAATTTTTATAAATGGAAAAATCAGAATCCACACTGATAATATGTTTGATTTTTTCTTTTTCAGAAATGCACATTAAACTTACATCTGCTAAATCCATCGGCACATCAGAATATTTATTCATTCTATCTTTAATATATTTTATATCACTAGAAGAATGTTCTATTAATTCAATTGCCCCACGGTCTATCCATTCTAAAAAATCTTGCTGGGCTTTAATTGAATAGGATAGTAAATATAAAACTTCCGTGAGAACAGGCCAAGTTGTAATTAATTTACCAGTATAGGTTTGAAGAAATTTTTTAACTAATTTGTGGTAGCTATCTTTTGCATCAAATAAAGCAAAAATGGGACCAGAATCAATTAATGCGTTTTTTTGCATGTTTGTTTAGAATTTTTTCTTTGAGATATTTTTTTCTATTTTTTGAAATATCTGTTTTTTTAGAAGAATGTTTTCCAAATAAATCTTTACCTAGTTCAAAAGCAGTATTTTCAGTTGAATGTTTTTGCAAGTATTCTGAAATAGATTGAATTATCACCTCAGATCTTGTTTTGTCTTGAGACTTTGCAAAAAAACTAAGTTGGTTTTCTAATTTAGGTGTTATTCTTAAGCTAATCATAAATACACTGTGATACAAAATTGTGATACAGTCAAGAAAATTTTTTTAAAAAAAAGCTTTTTTTAAGTTCTAAACATAGACAAGCCCACAAATCCACAAGCAATTGCATCCCAAGAGTCGTCATGTCCTTTTAAGTTCTTAATTCCTAAAATCATTTGAACACCAGATTTTACTTGGGATTTGTCTGCAGTTCCTGAACCAGTAATTCCTTTTTTGATTTGAGTAATAGTTGGTTCTATAATTGGAATTTTGTTTTGGCTTAGGGTTAGTAAAATTACACCTCTAGATTGATAAACAGCTGAAACAGTTTTTTGGTTTTTAAAATAAAATAATTCTTCTACTGAAGAAATCTCTGGTTTGTATTTTTTTAGAATTTTTTTTAAGTCGTCATGTATAATTATTAAACTTTCTGAAATCAAAGTTTTTGGAGCAACTTCAATTGTTCCATAATCCAATACATCAATTTTGTTTCGATTTTGTTTTTCTAAAATTGCATATCCAACTCTATGAGAACCAGGATCAATTCCAATGATTCTCAAAATTTGTATTCCAATGCGAGCCTTATTCTATCAATTGTTTTTGGATGGGAAAAGTAAAGTTCCACAAATGGATGAGGATTGAGTCTAGTCTTATTGTCTTTAGCCATTTTAATTTCAGTTTCAATAAATGATTCTCTGTCTTTAGTAATATCCAGTGCATAAATATCTGCTTCTGTTTCTTGAGAACGAGAAAGCATAGACCAAGGAATTTCTAAAAATGAATTGAACAACATAAATACTAAAACTAAAAATGGTAAACTAGGCGGGGAATAAATCTCTTTCAAGTTTAAGCTGTTTTCTTTTTTGAATTGAAAAAATAAAAAATTTAATAAAAAGCAAAAAAATAAAATTTCAAAAAAACTAACACCTATATCTTTGATTTGGTGTGAATAAACCCAGTGGCCCAGTTCATGCCCAAGCACAGAAATAATTTCTTCTTCAGTGTGATTTTGAATTAAAGTATCATATAAAAAAATTTTTTTATTGGAACCAAAACCAGTAAAATAAGCATTTGTGTGATTAGAATATTCACTTTCATAAATTACATAAATATTTTCGATATTTACATTTACTTTTTTTGACAACGCCTCAATTTTATTTTTTAGACTTCCTTCGGGTAAGGTTTCAAATTTATAAAAAATGGGAGTGATTAAAATTGGAAATAAAAAACTCATCACAAGGCTTATAATTAACTGAGTTACAGGAACTAAAAACACCCAAGTTTTTGAAAACTTCTTTAGCAAAAATAAATAAATTAAAGAAAAAATACTTATTCCAAATAAAATTAAACCAACTGATTTTAATTTGAAAATAAGATATGTAAAATTTGTCATTTTGGAAAAACCAAATTGATGCTCTAAATAATAATTAAAATAATAATCAAATGGAATAAAAATGATAAATCGAATAAAATAAATAGAATATAAAAATAGAATTAATACAATGTATGGATTTTTAAATTTAAAAGAAATTTTTTCTTCAAGTCTAGTAGAAAATTTTGTAAAGACTAAAACAAATAAAATAAAAGAATTTAAAATTTCTAAAACAATTTTAACTACAAATCCTCTTCTAGAATATTCTTCCCCAATTTTAATATCATTTTCAGTAAAATAGTTTAGAATAAAATTTTTGGTTTCTAAACTTTCATCTCCAATATAAGAAAAATATTTTAAGGCTAAACTTAGGAATAAATCAAGAATGAATAAAACTAGAAAGATTTTTTTAAATTTCATTTTTTTAAGTTCTTGAATATAAAATCATTTGCAATTATTTTTTTTATATAGTTTAATTTCTTACATAGCTGAATCTTTGAATTTAATGTTATTTCAAAATTAGCATAAATAAAATTAAAATTATTTTTTATTTATTATCTTCTTTTATGAGTAAAAAACTTGCAATCCATTGATAAAATACAAATGCTACTAAATAAATTATAGTCATTAGATTAAATATTAAATCAGTTTGAAATGTAATCCAAATTGCTGAAATACCTATAATTGCTAAAATAGAAGTATATATTAATAATATATTTTTCATTTTTGTTGAACTAAACATTGTTCCAAAAGGAACCATCATGGTGAAACCAAAAACAGCAATTGTTAAGAATTTCTCATTTGAAAATGCAAAAAATGAAATCACTCCAAAAATGAATAATCCAAAACCAAAGGCTACAAAATTGGAACTCATTTTTTCTTTTTTATCTAATAATAATTGTCCATATTTATTAAATCTTAAAAATAAATTACTAATCGGAGTAATCACCCAAGTGGAAAAAGCAATTAGTCCAAGAAGAATTAATATTGGTATTAAATAAGGTCTTAGAGTTTCATTTTGATTTGCAAGAGTTCTTAAACCTTTAAATGCAATATAATAACCGATAAGCACTCCCCATTGGTATTTGGAAGTTAAATTACTCATCCAAAATGAATATTTTAAAAAGATTTTATAAATTGGGTTTGCTGCTTTAATTGCTTCTAACATTCCAGATTGTGCATATTCAAAATTTGGATCAATGCTTAATGCTTCTTTAAAATGAATTAATGCTTTTTTATGATCTCCTTTTTCTAATAAACCCCAACCATAATTTGTATGTGTAAAAACATTATTTGGATCTTCTCTTAAAGCACCTTCAATAGTTTCAAATGATTCTTCTTTTCTGTTTAATTTATTTAAAGCAGTACTTCTAATATTTAAAGCTAAAATATTTTCAGGATCAATTTCTAAAGCTTTATTTGCATTTGAAAGAGCAAATTCATATTCTTTACGAGAAAGTTTTATACTAGATAATAAAGCAAAAAAATCTGCATCAAGAGGGTCTAGTTCAATTGCTCGATAAATTATTTTTTCTGCTTCAATTAAATTATCTTTTTGAAAAGCAATTCTTGATTTAATATAATACAAATAGGATGTTTCAGGTGAAAGTCCAATTGCATTTTCAATAATTTGATTTGATTTATCAAATTTTTCTTGGTGCAAGTACACTTCTGAAAGTAATGATAAAAAATGAATATTGGTTGCATCTTCTTTTAGTAAATCAGAAAGAATTTTTTCTGCATTAGAATATTTTTTTTGTTGAATTAAAATTTCAACTTTAGCTAGTCTTTTATCTTCCATATTATTTCTTTATCTTTAAATAAGTTAAAATTTCATCATACAACCCAGAATCATTTGCAAACATTGCAAAATTTTTTGCAGATGCAAACCATTCCTGCGTACTTGGTTTGTGTTTTTTTATTGCTGCTATTAAATCATTTGTTTCAAGTGGTTTTGGGATTCCATCACTAAAAGAACTTTCTAATTTTTGTTCAATTGAAATATCAATAATTGCATCAATGTCTGCTCCAGAATAATTTTCTGTTTTTTTTGCAATTGATTGTAAGTCAATCATACCAGTTGGTTTGTTGTTCAGTTTTAATCTCAAAATAGATTCTCTTGAAGTCGCATCTGGAGGAGGAACAAATACTATCCTATCAAATCTTCCTGGTCTTCTAAATGCTGGATCTAAATTCCAAGGAGTATTTGTTGCACCAATAATTAAAATCCCTTCATTGGAACTGTTTACTCCATCTAATTCTTGAAGAAATTGATTAATTAAATGTCTTCCACTGGATTGTTTCATATCTGATCTGCTTGCACCAAGTGCATCAATTTCATCAATAAATAAAACACAAGGTGTATTTTCTCTTGCTAGTTCAAAAAGTTCATGTAAATTTTTTTCGCTATTACCAATCCACATATCTAAAATATCATTTAAACTTATTGTTATAAATTTTGCGTTCACTTGTCCTGCAGTTGCTTTTGCAATAAAAGTTTTACCACAACCGGGAGGTCCGTATAATAATATTCCTCCGCCAATTTTTTTTCCATAAGCTTTATAAAGTTCCGGATGTAAAAGAGGTTTAATAATTTTTAAATCAATTTCTTTTTTAACTGATTCCATTCCGCCAACATCATTAAAATTAATATTTGGTTTTTGTAAAAATCTATAGTCTAGCTCATCTTCTTCTAAAAGAATATTTTCTTGATTTCCTTTTTGTCTTAACTGAGAATCTAATTCTTCATCAAAATAATTTGGATCTAGACCAATTGCTTTTTGGTATACTTCTATTGCTTTTTGGGTAGAATTTTCTTTTAATAGTCCTTTTGAATATAAAGTATATACTTGAATATCTATTAATCCATTATCAATAACTTCTTCTAAAATTACATTACAAGCAGAATAACTACCTTTTTTAAAAAATACTTTTGCAAGTCCAATTTTTGCTTTAGTATCATTTGTTTTTTCTATCAAAGTTGAATATTCAATTTCAGCTTCTTCTAGTTTATTCAAATTCAAAAAAGTTTCAGCAAGTAATAATCTCAGAGGGGAGTTTGTTGGTGAGAGTTTTAATGCTTCTTTTAAACTATTAATTGTTTCATCATTCATATCTAGATATAATCCTAATTAGTTAAAATATAGTCAAGTAATTACCTTATCTACTCTTCTCAAATTGATTTTCGATTTGAAAAGATTTAGTTTTTTTTGAAAATAATTGGGCGAATTTTTTATGAAGAGACTTTGCTTGCAACGTCTCTTCATAAAAAACCGTGCTTTCAACTCCCGTTAATAAATTTTATTCAAAATTTATTAACGCCGTTTCAATCACTTTCGCATTTTATTTCGGAAAACCAATTTGGTTTGAGTATAAATAATATTTGAAAAACTCAATTGTATTTTTAAAAAACAAAAAGAATATTGAAATAAAAAAGGTCAAACGATGAAAGTTTTTATATTAATTTTAACTTTATTCTTAAATTGTAATTTACAAAGAAAAATGGACAATCATTTAAATGGAAATTCTTTATTAGTTTTAAGAATTAATTCAAAAGATGATTATTATAATGAAAATTGTTTTAAAGCTACTTTGATTAAATTTGAAAACGAAAAAGAAGATATTATTCGAGTTAGTTCAAATTATCTTACTAAAAAAAATATTTATTTTTTTAATCTTAATACTGGTGATTATTATTTCCAAAGCATCGAGTGTTTTGCAAAAATAAAATCGAAACAGATGAATCGAATAATTGATTCTAATATTTATTTTTTTGATGAAGGTTCTTTTTTAAATTCTAAAATTAAGATTGAAGAAAATAAAATATACAATTTAGGAAATATTGAGGTTTCTAAATTAAATTTTAAATTTGGACAAACAAAAAAAGATGAAGAAGAAACAGAAATCAATTATGATGAAATTCATCCTATTGTACTTAAAAAACTATTTGAATTTACTAAATTTTCTAATTCATTTGTTTATGTTGAAGCAAGTTATGTGGAACTAATTCAAAAAAAACAAACATTTTCAGAACTGAAAGAAGTGGAAGAAGAAATTTTTGAAGATATAAAAAATTCAAATTGGAAAAATTTAGAGATTGATAGAAAATAATTCCTCATACTTACTTTATTCTTTTTGAATTAATTTGATATAAATAAAAGAAATGGATTGAAGCTTTTTTTAATAACCTCTGACTTTAGTTAAAGGATTCAGAAGTTGCATAAGTATTTGGCTTGGCACTTCATAGAATAGTTTTTTTAACTTGCCCAATTTTACTTCTGTTGAAGAATATTATCATTTCATCCTTCCCTGTTAGACAAAGAGGGTCAGTTTAAAAAAATTTGCCCAATTCTAAATCCAAAAGGCATATTATTCTTAAATTGAATTAATCAATAAATTATTTATTTAAATTTTGTTTAGATTTATTAAGAACACCTCTAGAATATAGATTAAAATTTAGTTAAACTACTTAAGTTTAGTCAATTAATTATTTTTTTGTTTAAAATACTTTTTATTGAATGACAAAAAAAAATACTAAAATTCAATTAAATTAAATGTCAGAGTTTATTAATTTAGAGATTACTGAAACAATTGTTAAAAATGAAAAAGTAGAAATTTATCGGGCAGTTGATAAAAATGATAGTTTAAAAAAAATTATTAAAGCTGTTCCAATTACTAATGAGTTCCATTCAGATGTAATTAATTTAAAAAATGAATTCGATATATTAAAGTATCTTTCATCTGAAGTTTTATTAAAAGTATATGAATTTGGAAAGTATGGTAGAGGTTTTTTTCTAACCTATGAAGACATTGGTGGAATTTCTTTAAAACAATTTTTACAGAATGGAAAATTATCTATATCTGATTTTTATATAATTGCAACAAAACTTTCAGAAACAATTTCAGAAATTCATAGAAAAAAAGTAATCCATAAAGACATTAAACCTGAAAATATTATAATCAATCACCAAGAAAAAAACATTAAAATTATAGACTTTGGAATTTCTACCAGACTTTCAAAAGAAGAAACAAAATGGTCATCACCAAATTTATTTCAAGGAAGCATTCAATATATTTCTCCTGAACAAACAGGAAGAATGAATCGAAGTGTAGATTATCGTTCTGACTTTTATTCCCTTGGAGTTACATTTTATTATTTACTTGTTGGTAAATTACCTTTTGAAAATACAGACCTTTTAGAATTGATTCATTCTCATCTTGCAAAAACTCCAGTTCCTGTTCATGCAGTGAATAGAGAAATTCCACAGCATCTTTCAAAAATTATTGAAAAATTAATGGCAAAAACTGCAGAGAATCGTTATCAAACTGCAAATGGTTTAAAAAATGATTTAGAAATTTCAAAAAATTCAAACTTTAATCATGAATTTACATTAGGTGAAAAAGATTTATCTGATGAATTTAAAATTCAACAAAGACTTTATGGAAGAGCAGAAGATATTCTAAATTTAATTGATTCATTTTCTGAAATGCATGAAAATGCAAAATCAAAATTAGTTTTGATTTCAGGTTATTCTGGAGTTGGAAAAACCTCTTTGGTAAAAGAAATTAACAAACCAATAACTGAATCAAAAGGTTATTTTATAACTGCAAAATATGATCAATACAATAGAAACCTTCCATTCAGTGCAATAATTGATGTGTTTACAAATTTAATTCGTTTATTTCTCACTGAATCTCCTGAGAAGATTTTATCATGGAAAGAAAAAATTCAATTTGCTGTTGGAAGTAATGGAAAAATTTTAACAGATGTTATACCTGATCTTACTTTAATTATTGGAGAACAAACTGGGGTTGCTGAGCTAGGTGCACAAGAAAGTTTAAATCGTTTTTATTTGGTATTTCAAAATTTTATCAAAGTCTTATGCAGCTTTGAACATCCATTAGCAATTTTTTTAGATGATTTACAATGGGCAGATTCTGCTTCGCTCTCTTTAATAAAAAATTTGATGTTAGATTATTCTAATTCTTATTTATTTTTAATTTTAGCTTATCGAGATAATGAAACTGATTTAAACCATCCTTTTATTAAAATGCTCGACTCTTTAAAAGAAGAAGGTTTAACTTCAGAAATTATTAGGCTTAATCCACTCGGAATTGAGCATATTCAAGAATTATTAAAAGACAGTCTTCATACAAGTTTTGATTCTACTAAAGATCTTGCTGATTTAGTGTTTCAAAAAACTGGAGGGAATCCTTTTTTTATTTCTGAGCTATTAAAACAATTAGTAAAAGACGACGCAATTTATTTTGATTATGATGAACTCAAATGGAAATTTGATTTAGAAAAAATTAAATCAACAAAAATTTCAGAGAATGTTGTTGAGTTGCTTATTGATAGAATTCAAAAGCTTTCTGATAAAACTCAGAATATTTTAAAATTAGCATCATGTATTGGAAATCATTTTGATTTAGCAACCTTATCTTTAATCAATCAATCTTCACCAAAAGATACTGCTAAAGAATTAGAAGAAGCGATTGCTGAAGAACTGATTTATCCCGTTGGTGATTCGTATCGCTTAGTTGATTCAATGGGTAATGAATTAAAAGATATGAAAAAAAATATTGAAACTGCCCGAAGTATAGGTTATCATTTTCAACATGATCGCATTCAACAAGCAAGCTACGAATTGTTAGATGAAGATAAAAAGAAAAAATTAAGATGGAATATAGGAAAAATTTTAGTTAAAAATTCTTCAGAGCTAGAAGAAAAAATTTTTGATATTGTGAATCATTTAAATATTGGAAGAGAATATATTTCTGAGGAAATTGAAAGAATTACAGTTGCTAAATTGAATTTAAAAGTATCAAAAAAAGCACAAATTTCTACTGCTTACGAATCTGCTTTAAACTATATTAAAATTGCGATTTCGTTATTAAAAACGAATGATTGGAATGATAACTATGATATTTGTTCTGAAATTTATTTTTCAGCAAGTGAATTATATGATATTAGTGGTAACTTCTTAGAGTCTAGTGAAATTATTCAAACTTATTTAAATAACGTAAAAACAGGGATTGAAAAATCAAACGCTTATTCTATTTTAATTTTACAAAATATTAAAAATATCCATTACGAAAAAGCAATTGAACATGGAAAAACCGCATTAAAAGAATTAAATTTTCATTATGAAACAGAAAATGTTGAAATGGTAATTAATGAAGAAACAAATTTTATAAATCAAAAATATCCTAACTTAGAATCGATAGAACAAATTTATTCTAATCCAGATTTAGAATCAGAAACAGATATAGCAATTTTAAAAATTTTAAGTAATATAGGTATAGCAGCTTATTTAAGTGGTAAAATTAATCATTATGTCATGATTGCTCTTTTAAGAGTGAACTTATCTATAAAAAAAGGAAACCATCCTTATTCAGCAGTTGCTTTGACAGAATATTCTCTAACTTTATGTGCACCAGGTACTTACAAAAGAGCACAAAGTTTTGGAGAAATGGGTGTGAAGCTTGTTCAAAAATGGGGATCTTTTGCCTACTTCCAAAAGAGTAATTCATTTCATGTTTTTGCAAATTTTGTGTCTCCTTGGAATAAGCATATAAAAGAATCAGAAAAATTTAATCAAGAAGGTTACGAAGCTGGACTAGATTCAGGAAATTTGATTTATGCAGGTTATATTTTACTAAATCAACCATTAAATTTATTTTATACAGGTGCTTATTTAAAAGTTATTGCAGAAAAAATTAATACTAATATTGAATTTACTAAAAAGTCAAAAGACAATTTAGCATTAAATACTTTGTATGCTACCAAATTTGTTGTAGATTCAATTTTAGGTCAACTTAAAGGAAATGAGATTGAATTCGAAAGACAAAAAGAAGAAGAAAAAGATTATTGGACTTTATGTATTTATAAAACTCTAAAGTCTTTTGTTTTACTTTTAGAAGGAAAATTAACTGAAGCAGAAATTTTTATAAATGATGCAAAAGAAAAATTAATTTACGTTCCAGGACTAGCTACAATTTCAACCTCTATTAATTTTTTTCAATCAATGGTTTTAGTTAGAAACTTTAAAGAATATTCTAAAGATAAAAAAGTTAAATCAATTGAAGTTATTAAATCCAATCAAAAACAATTAAAAATTCTAGCAGAAAATTGCCCTGAAAATTATTTACATAAATATTTATTAGTAGAAGCAGAGCTTGCACGCATTGAATATAAAAATTGGAAAGCTGCAAAATTTTATGATGAAGCAATCCAAGAAGCAAAGCTGAATGGATTTATACCCATTGAGGGTTTGGCAAATGAACTAGCTGGAAGATTTTGGTTTAATAAAAAGAATTATCGTTTTGCTCAAGATTATTTAAAAGAAAGTTTCAGATGTTTTAATGATTGGGGGGCTTATAAAAAAGCTAATTTATTAAAAGAAGAATTCCCAAATTTAGTCTCAGATACTCAAGTTCCTTATGATTTTACAAAAACAATTTCTGGTACAATGAACCTCGGTCATGCTGCTACACAATTGCATACAACTGCAGTAATTGACCTACAGTCAATCTTAAGAAGTTCATCCGCTATTTCAAGTGAAATCAAATTAGAAAGTTTGTTGAATAAAATTATGGATTTAGTAATTGAGAATACTGGTGCAACTAGAGGTGTTTTAATTATCAAAAGAGAAAATCATTTTTTTGTTGAAGCAGTAACATTAGCTCAAACGAAAGAAACAAAAATTTTAAAAAACACTCCATTAGAAGGTTACCAAGAATTACCAATCTCTATCATTTATTTTGTTCAGAGAACAAAAGAAAATAGAGTTTTAATAAATGCTTCAACTGATGAAAAATTTAATAAAGATTTTTATATCACTAAAAACCAAACAAAATCTGTATTATGTACCCCAATTATAAAACAAGGAGAACTAACAGGTGTTTTATATTTAGAAAATAATTTATCAATTGGTGCATTTACAGAAGATAGACTTCAAGTTGTAAATTTACTTTCTTCACAAGCAGCAATATCAATCGATAATGCAATTCTTTATGAAAACATGGAGCAAAAAGTTAGAGACAGAACAAGTGAACTTGCTCAAAAAAATGATGAGCTTGGTGAAAAAAATAAACATATAACTGATAGTATTTATTATGCTAAAACAATTCAAGAAGCTATGTTACCTTCAAAAACAAATATTTCAAATTCTCTAAAAGATTTTTTTATTTCATTTTATCCAAAAGATATAGTTTCAGGGGATTTTTATTGGTTCGCAGAAGTTGATGGTTATATTTTTATTGCTGCAGTCGATTGTACTGGTCATGGTGTTCCTGGTGCATTTATGTCTATGATAGGTTCCTCAATTTTAAACCAAATTGTTAAAGAACAAAAAGTTTTTGATCCTTGTGAAATACTTTCTTTGTTAAATAAGAATATTCGAAAAGCTTTAAAACAAGATATTAAAGAAGATGCTTCAAGGGACGGAATGGAAATCGCTTTTTGTCGAATTGACCCTTCGAATCAAAGTTTGATTTTTTCTGGAGGACATAGACCTTTGTATTATGTTCAAAACGGTGAGTTCTTAAGTTTAAAAGGTGACAAAGAAGGAATTGGCGGAAAACAAAAATCAGAGAGAATTTATACAAATCAAGAAGTATCCTATAAAGATAAAAAAACTGTTTTTTACTTAACTACTGATGGTTTCCAAGATCAGCCAAATTTAGAAGGAAAAAAAATTGGTTCTAGAGGATTACAAGAAATAATAATGAAATATCATTCTTTAGATGGACTTTCACAACGTGTTAAAATCGATGAAGAACTGACCTCTCATACATACTTTTTCAAAGAGCCACAAAGGGATGATATTACTATAATTGGAATTATTGTTTAAAGAATTATTGACAATATTCCAGTTTTATTTTAATTGTATCAGTTATGAGTGAAAGTAGTCTTTATCAACAATACGAGCAAATAAAAGGATCCAAAGTTTTAGTTTCAATTAAAGGTGTTCTTTCACAAGACATCATCACTGAATTTGGAACTATGATTAAATCTTCTTTAAGTGCTGAGACAAATACTAGAAAAATTTTTGCCGTATTTATTGAAATGGCACAAAACATTTTACATTATTCAAATGAAAGAAACAAAGCAACAGATGAAGGTGTTGGAATTATGACACTAAAAGAAGTTGAAGATACTTTTTATTTAAGTTCAGGAAATATTATATTAAAACCTAATGCTGAAAAAATTAAATCAAAATGTGAAATAGTAAATTCTAGCAATAAAGAAGAGTTAAAAGCAATGCATCAAGACCAAATTAGAAAAGGTCGTCCTGAAGGAAGTAAAGGGGCTGGACTTGGTTTAATAGACATCGCCAGAAAAGTTGATGGACCAATAAATTGTATAATAGATTCAATTGATAGTAATAATTCATTTATTACTTTAACAGTAACTTTTAAAAAGGAAAATCAGTAATGGATAAGATAGTTATTCAAAAAACAAAAAACTCACCGGAGATAGTGATGGATTTTGAAAAAGGTGTTTTGGATATTATTGGTGAATCATATCCCGAAAATGCAGTAGTGTTTTACAAACCTGTTTTTGATTGGTTAAATACTATCATTGTTTCAAAAAAATCATTAAAAGTAAATTTTAAATTAGATTATTTTAATACAAGTTCTTCAAAATGTGTAATCGATATTCTAGATACATTAGATTCTTTTTTTAAAGAAAGTGGACAAGTTGAAGTTAAATGGTTTTATAAAGAAGATGATGATGATATGCTAGAAACTGGTGAAGAGTTTTCTAGTGACATCAAACTTCCTTTTGAACTAATTTCTTACAATTAAACTCAATGAACTTAGGCACAGATTCAAGTGAAGATAGTTATTTTGAATCTGAATTAAGTTCGATAAAACACCTCAATTCTTTAATTCAAACTAATTCAGATTTAAATAATTTAAAACCTGAATTAGAAAAATTTACAAAAAACTTTGAACATCATATAAAACAAAGCTCAAAGTTAATGAAAATTGGTGATTCAACACAAAGAAGATTAATTAAAACTCAAAACCAACTTCAAGATGCAAATGAGCAAATTCAAGAATCTTACACTAGGTTAAAAGCAATTAGCAAATTTGGTCAAAGTATCACAGCAAGTTTAGATACAAAAGAGATCATTTTATCAGTTAATCAACATATTTCTCATATTATGAATGTTGATATTTTATCATTTGGTTTAATTGAAGAAGAAATTAAAATTATAAAATATAAATTTTTAGTTAAATCAGGAAAGTATGTTCCTTCATTAGTCCAAGAAAATCTCGAAGAAGAAAATTTTTCAAAACTGTGCTTTATAACAAAAAAAGAATTAGTTATAAATAATTTGGATGCAGAATTTCCAGAGTTTCAGAGAGTATTAATCAACACTTGGGATGAAAATATGCAATCACTTGTTTATTTTCCTCTTAAAGTTGAAAATAGACTAATTGGGATTTTGACAGTTCAATCGAAAGAAGCTTTTGCATTTAATGAAAGCCAGTTAAATGTTTTACGAACTCTTGCATCATATGTAGGAATTGCAATCGATAATGCAGATGCTTATAAACAATTAACAAAAAAAAATAAACAATTAAATGAAACTCTTGAAAAAATTAATCATTTGAACGAAAATTTAGAACTAGAAAGAGAAAAATCTGAAAAATTACTTTTAAATATTTTACCAGTTTCAATTGCTGAAAGACTAAAAGCAGGTGAAGGAGTCATAGCCGATTATTTTCCAGATGCCACTGTTTTTTTTGCTGATCTAGCAGGTTTTACAAAAATGAGTGCAAAAATAGAATCACCTCAAAAATTAGTTGTTATCTTAAATGAAATATTTACTGAATTTGATAAACTTGCTGTAAAACATAATTTAGAAAAAATTAAAACTATTGGTGATTGTTATATGTTAGCAGGCGGTATTCCTGTAGCAGATGAAAATCACACTGAAAGAGTAGCTTTAGCTTCTTTAGAAATGCTGCTTGTTTTTAAAGAAATTCAAAAAAATTGGGAAATGGAAGTTGATATAAGAATCGGTATCCATACTGGTTCAGTTGTTGCCGGTGTAATCGGAACAAAAAAGTTCGTTTATGATCTTTGGGGTGATACAGTAAATACCGCGAGTAGAATGGAGTCTTCTGGTTCAAAAGGAAGAGTTAATTGCTCAGAACAAGTTTATGAGAAAATAAAAGATAAATTTATTTTTGAAGATAGAGGTGAAATTGAGGCTAAAGGAAAAGGCAAACTCAAAATGTTTTTTATAAACTCTCTCAAATAGTTCTTTTGTATTCAGGGACTTCTTTTTTCCAAACTTGAACACCACAAAATTTATCACCCTCCGGACAATAAGGTTTTTGTTCACCAAATTTTCTAATTCCACAAGGAGCTTTAATCCACTTAGCTATTTCAGGATGGACTTCATGTAAATCCAAAACTTCATTTTTGGAAGCATAAAAAATTTCTTCTTGAGCATTATAACAAAGTCGAGATTTCCATTTATGGTGTAAATTTAATAAATCCCCACTTTCATAAAATCTAATTGGAATTGCATTAGGAAAAAGATAATTTGCGTTTTCTTTCACTTTTGTTACTTCAAGAAAACGATTTAGTTTTTCAAAAATTTGATTCATTTTTTTTGTATAAACTTCTTTTAATTTTGGATATTTTTCAATCACTTCAGGGATAATATAATCTGCTTCACCTGAATACTGAGAAAGTAGGATTGGTCTTGAACCAGGTACCATTCTATGTCTTTGATCTTGACTATCAGCTGTGTGAGAAATTTTTTTCTTAAATGTATAGTTTGAATGAAACATAGCTCTTGAAATTGGACTCATAGTTGTTTCATTCAAAGTTGAGGTCAAATGTAAATTTTCAGCTGGATTTAGAAGTAATTCGATCGCTTTATTATTAGAAAGATGTTTTTTTGAAACTCCAAGAATTGAACGAACTGAATTTGCTAATACTTCAATAGCATTACCTTGATAAGATACTAATTTTGAATAACGTCCATTCATATCAGAATCAAATTCAGTTTTAAACTCCTTAGCATAATCAGGATTAAAAGAAGATTTTGAAGAAAAAGTAGATTCAAAAAATTTATATTCTGAAGTTTCTTCAAGTGGGATTGGATCGTCCATTTCATCTGTATAAAGTGGATCAACTTTTTTTACAGCTTCAAACATTTGACCAACAACAAATCTTTGTTCTTCTGGAACATCAAATGTATTCATTAACCGATTGTAGCGATGAAGTGTGAGACCGTTTATTGTATGAAATAAATATGTATATGTTGCGAGTGGCAACAAGTATCTAGCTACTTCAAGACACTTTTTTTTAATTGGTAGTTGCCATTTTTCTGGATAATCTGCCCTTGCTTTAAAAATTGAAAAATATTCATCTGTAATAAATGGTTTTAAAATTTCATTAAATTCAAAATAGGCTGATGAAGAAAACTCTACTGCATCCAAATATAGTTCTAATTCATTATTAGATAAATTATCAGGAATATAATAATTTTCTTTTTTTACTTCAACATATCTCTGGCTTACTTGTTCTGAATTATAAAAAGGATGAGAATGTAAAAATGACCAAACAAATTGTCTCGAAACTTTATCGATTGTAAAAATGAATTGTGGATGTTGCCTTGTTGTTAAATGTCCTGCTTTTTTTGTGGACTTTGCAACTTTATCCCTAATTTCAATTGATTTTTCACTAACGTCCATTTCCTCTGGAAGTAAAATTCCTTTTGATGAATAGCAGGTTCTTGCTGTAGCAATAGCCAAATTGAAAGGATTTTTGGAATAATCTATTAATTTTACAATTGGTTTGGTATGGTTCATAGATTTAAAAAATATTATGTCCATTATTTATCAAATAATTTATTCCATTAGTATTGAAATAAAACCGAAAATTAAGTAATCTTAAAAGAAAATTCTACTTGACCAGAAATTAAAACAAAATATACTTTTAGCAATTTATTTGAGGTAGCTGTGAAAAAAACTGAATCAGAACTAATAAGCATTATTGAAGATGCAATTGATAAAAACAATATAATTAGCATGAAAACTTATCTTTTAAGTGATTATGGTGAAAAAATTTTACATATAATCGCTGAATCTATACTTAAAAAGTTTAATAAAATAGACCTTCTTGAAATCAGTTATTCTTCTGCAAAAGAACTTGTTATCAATGCGACCAAAGCTAATCTCAAAAGAGTTTTGTACAGAGAACAAGGCTTGGATATAAATAATCCTGAACATTATGAAAAGGGTCTAATTGCTTTTAAAGAAAACTTAAAAGAAGAAAAATTATTAGCTTACAAACCTTTATTTAAAAAATTTGACCTACCTGTTACTGCAACTTTTTATTACAACAAAGATGTTTTGAACATTAAAGTTAAAAATAATTTCCCCCTACTTCCTATTGAAGAAGAAAGAATTAGAGATAAATTTAAAAAAGCAACAAGCTTTACGAGTTTGATAGACTTTTTTATGGAATATGGTGATTCTACTGAAGGTGCAGGAATGGGTATTACTATGGTTGGAATTTTACTCGATCAATCGGGAATCAACAAACATTCTTTTTCACTTTATTCAAGTGAAAAATACAATGAAACTGCAGCCAAAATCGAAATTCCTCTTTCTTCTAATTATGTTTCAAAAAGAGAAATGTTTGAAAAAGAACAAAAAATAAATGGACTTGAAGCTGATGAATTTAGAAAAAACTTTAATTATAATTATAAACAATTTGGTAAAGAATAATGTTAAATGGGAAAAATTGATCTAACATATTATAAAAATATTTCAAATAATAATCCAATTTTTTTAAAAAAACTTATGGAATTATTTGTGAATTCTACTGGAAAAGAAGTTGAAGATTTGTGTATTGCAACTAAAAATCAAGATTTTAAAGGGATGAGAGAAATGGCTCATAAGCTTAAAACTTTATTTAAGAGTTATAATATTCAAAAAATAACTTCTGATGTTCTAAAAATAGAAGAAGCAGGAAAAAATGAAATTTTTAATTCTGATATCGAATTAACTATCAACGAAGTAGCAAATGAATTTGAAGAGTTAAGATTAGAGATGAAAAATTTACTTGCCGAGTTCAATTCTTCTCCAAATTAATAAATTCTTTTTTTCATAAATTAACTCATAGTTTTTTTTTGATTTCATTTCCTGTTCAGTTTCATTTAATGCAACAAAAGGAGATAGTGAATTTTTATCTAAAAAAATAAAGTCTTCATTTAATTGAAACTGTTTTAATGGATAAAGTTCAGTATTTCTTGGGAAAAATACTCCAATATCAAAACTAGTTCTTACTTTTACATTAGAAGGAATCAACTTTATTCCTTCCTTTAAATACTCCATTCTTAAAAGTTTTGGTTCAAGATTCTTAAATGGAATTGATTTATCTAAATAAAAGTAATAAATTGAGAAAAATAAAGATATTAATAAAATTTTTCTTAAAAAAGTCTCTTCTATATTTTCTTTTAAACTAAATATAAAACCTATTATCAAAAAAGGTAAAATCGTATAAGAATAATAATTGTAAAATGAATTGTACCAAATTCTTTCAGAACTAAAATGTAAAATAAAAATTGGTAATAAAAAAACAATTATCCTTTTAAGCTTAAAAAAAGGTAATAAAAAAATTAAAATCATACTTAAAAAAATTTGTTTTTTTGAATAAACTTTTCCTAAAGCTGAAATAAATCCAGTTTGATATTCAGAAAAGCTATTTCCAAAATAAGCCCAAGATTCTATCCAATTCACTTTTGCAGAATCTCCTACATATTGAACTAAAAGAAATTTTAAAAATAAAAAATATAGAATACAAAAAATTGAATAATAAATATATTTTTTTTCTGAATTTAAACTAAAAATAAATAAACCAATTAAAAATTGATAAATTGGAATATCTTCTTTTATGAATAAAATTAAAAATACAAAAATCCAAGATAAATTTTTATTTTTTGATAAATAAAAATAAATAAAAGCCAAATTGAAACATAAATAAATAATTTCAAAATGATAAGAAAAATTTAATCTATAAAAAAATGGATTTAAAGTTAAGATTAAAAATGAATAAATTCTATTTTGTTCTGAAATTTTTATTTTTTTTAAAATGAGAAATATTAAATATAAGTTTACAAAGAAAAAAAATAAATTTGCATAAGCATAACCAAGTTTTATGGATGATAAAAACTGAAATGGAACAAATAATATTAAAATAAAAGCAAAATGATGAGATAAATAATTTGCTTCAGCAAATTTTCCATAATGATTAGTTCTAAAAAAATTACCAATTGAAGTTTGGTGAATTACTTCTTCTATTCCAATATAATCAAAATCATAGAGAAAAAAACTTTCAAAATGATTCTGGATTAATAAATAAAAATGAATTAAATAGAATGATATAAAAATAATTATAAAATTATTAAATGAAAGTTCAAATTTTTGAAAAAAATAATCTTTTTTTTTAAAATTAAACTGGGTTTGTATAAATTGAAATATGACTAAAAGTAAAATTACAATTATAAAATTATTAAAATGAAATTGGATTAAAAAAATAAAAGCTAAAAAGAAAATTCCAATCAAGGATTTGAAGAAACTTCTTCTGATTCAGATAAAATTTTGTAACCTTTTTCCCCACCATGAAAACGGTACAACATTTTTCTAAGAAGTTGTTTTAGTGGTGCATGAATATTCTTTAATTTATTTTCTTCTGTTAAATCAAAAATCACAGGCATGATTTTGGGATCATCTATTTTATCTAAAGTAGTTAAAAATTCTAATTTTAATTCATCTGGTTCATTAGTTTGAATTCGATTTAGAATCATCGGCACTGCAGTTTTTTCTTTTAAGTTCCCGAGAGATTTTGTGACAGCAAGTTTCACTTTTACAACTTGTTCAGAAATTAATGATTTGATTAATACTGGAATTGCAACACTTGCTTTTAAGTTTCCGATAACTATTGCAGCTTTTGTACGAACATCTTCATCTTTATCTTTTTTCAAAACTACAGCAAGACCCTGTCCTCCCCCATGATTGTTTAAGTGAAGCAAAGTATCTAACATTTTCATATTTAAAGATGATAAAGTTTCTTTTTCCATAGCAGAAGATACAAATTTAGCATAATTAACATCTTTGATAATATGAATTGCATCAATTGAAACTTCTCTAACTTCAGAATTTGAATCAAAAATTGTTTTTTGGTAAACTGAACTAGAAAATTTTGATCTTTGATTTTTTAAAGATACTACAGCAAATTTCCTAACTTCATAATTTGTATCAGTTGTAGCCATGTTTTGAACTTGGGTTAATTTTTCTTTAAGACCTAATTTCTCAATTGCGACAATTGCTTCTGAACGAATAGCTGGACTAGGATCGTTTAAAAGTCTTGGTATATGTATATTAGCTCTTTCATCAGCAATAAAATTTAACGCTTCCAAATAATAATAACGTTTAATTGGTTCTTCAGAATTACCAAGTTCTAAAATATATGGTAGAGTGCGGTCGTCTTTATATGAATTAATTGCTTTGTATGAAGCTCTTCTAATTTCAGAATTTCTGCTTGTAACTAAATCCAAAATTGAATAAATAACTTTTTTTTCTTTTAATTCTGATACAATTTCCAATGCTTTTAAAACATTATCTTCATTTTTAGAATTTTCTATCACCCACTCCAAATCTTTCCAATATTCTGGGTGAATTTTTAAAATTCCTTTTGAATATTTAAAATAAATATTTAATACACTAGATTCAAGTTCTGGTTTTGGAGTTTGATTTTTAATAAAATTGGAAAGAAATGGAACTAAATCAGGTCGATTATTTTCCTGAATCTTGAGAATTGAATCTATTTTTTTATCTAAAACTTCAGACTTAAAAGCGTCTTTGACAGATTCTGAAAAAACCGAGTTGATACTTAAGAAAAAAATTGTCACATAACGGTAAACCGTCAGAGGTTCATCAGAAATTTTAAAAATTTTCATAAAATTTAATATCTGATAATAAACTCTGAAGTTTGTGGAAATTGTCAATTAAAGTTTGGAATTTTTACTTTGAAGGTAATCCTCATATTTCCCTCTAGAAGCTCGCTTGTTTTCATAAGCGTCAGTTAAACTAGGGTCTAAATCAAGTGCATTTTGAAAATTGGATATTGCTTTTTTAAATTCATTGTTTTTATAATAACACAATCCCAGATAATTATAAGCTTTTGCCATAGTTTTGGGTTTTACTTCAGAGCGGACAATAGCAGTTAATTCATCAATTGCTTTTTCTCGATCAATAGATGAATTTGAATCTAATAAAACTTTTGCTAAAATTAGCCTAGATTCCATATCATCAGGATCAATATGAGAACCTTTATAGGCAGATTCTAAAGCTAGTATTTTATTTTTGGAATCACCTTCAGAATAAACTAATGCCATTTTTCTATGTGCAATTTTAATTTCTTCACCATTTTTGGAGTTATTTAATACATGTGCTAAATTTTTCTCTGCAAGTTCTAATTGTTTTTGTTTATAATAAACATCAGCAAGTTTTAATCTAACTTTATGTTGGAAAGGATTGTTTTTTAATAAGTCTTCATATTCTTTTGATGCTTCTAAATTATAACCATTTTCAAAATAATAATCACCAATTGCTTCTTTATATTTTATCTCAGAAGGATTTAAAACAGTTGCTCTTCTAAAACTTTCTAAAGCCTTAGAAGCTTGACCTGCATTTTTATAAGCTATTCCTAAATTATAATAAGCATTATCATTTTTACTGTTTAGTTCAATAGCTTTTTCAAACTTTTGAACAGCTTCAGTATATCTTTCCATATCATCTAAAATAATTCCAAGGTTGATATAAGCGTTTTCAGTATTCATATCTCCTGGAGTATTTCTAATAATTCTTTGAAACATTTCTTCTGCATTTGATAGTTGCCCTTGTTTATAATAAAGATCTGCAAGTTGAAATAAAGAATCCACATCATCTGGTTTTATTTTTAAAGATTTTTCTAGAGCAGTCATAGCAAAATCATATTGTTTTAGATCCATAAAAGATTCTGCAATATATCGATAGATTTGTGGATCACCCGAACCGGCTTCAACAGCTTTTTGAAATGCAGATGATGCTTCTTCAGGTTTTTTATTTTTTAATAAAACAATTCCTAGATTGTACAAGTATTTTGAATCATTTGGTTTTATATTTAACGCTTCTCTAAAATGATGTTCTGCACCATTTAAATCATCTCTGTGGAAATAGATAGAACCAAGTTGTGCATTTGCAAATTCAGCAATTTGTCCTCGGCCATTTGCAATTATGGCTTTTCTAAAATTTTCGATAGATTCAGGAATCATACCTTGTTTGTATTGAGTTAGTGCTAAATTGTATACTAAATATGGATCTTCAGGTGAAGAAGTTAAACCTTCTTTATAAACTTCCATTGCAGCTTTTGGATCATTTGTATCATTTAAAATGTTTCCCGTGAGTCTTGCAATCTCATTGTCATTTGGAGAAAGTTCTTTTGCTTTTAAAATAGCTTTGCGGGCCTCATCCATTCTTCCAGCATGTTTATAAGCAAGGCTTAAATCATAATAAGCGTAAACATTTTTGGGATCATAATTAATTGCATTTTTTAAAAATTCAATTGCAATTTCATATCTGCCTTTTTCATCATAAATAATTCCTAGCACAGTAGAAGCTATAGATTTATCTTCATTGGATTCCTGTTTTCTTAAAAATTCATCACATTTTATTTCTGCAGCTCTTTGAGTTCTTGACTTATATAAATTGATACATTCGGCTAATCTTGGATTTAAAGAAGAATCTGGGATATAATATCTTTCAATAGTTCTGTCGTATGCAGAAACTTTATTTGAAAAAAAAGAATCAGTGCCGGTTAGATTTTTTGCTTTTTCATTAAAGTATAAATATCCAACACCAGCTATTAATAAAACTAAAACTACAAAAAGTAAAATCCAAGGAAGTAAATTAGGTGCAAATTTTTTTTCTTCTCGAAAAATTGGATATTCATCTGTTTCATATTCAGGTATTTTTGAATTTACTTGATTTTCTACAGACTCAAATTTTAGTCTATTTTTTTTGATTGGCTCCATTTAGATGTCTCCACTAAGCTTCGATAATTCGTCCTTATAAACTGCATCTAAGATTCCATTGATAAAAGAAACTGAAGATTCAGTTTCAAATTCTCTAGTGAGTTCAAGTGCTTCATTGATAATCACTAAAGCTGGAATATCTCTTTGGTTAATAATGCTATAAATTGATAATCTCAAAATACAACGATTGACCACAGAAATTCTTTGGAAGTCCCAATTTACAGAATAGGTCTTAATAATATTATCGAGTACTTCCCAATTTTTCACTACACCTTTAATTAATTTAGTTGCTAATTCTTTTTCTTCTTCCAAAATCACTTTATCGTACCAGCTAAAAGAAAGTGCATCTGATATATTAACACTTGTTAAATCAATTTGATATAAGGCTTGCATAGCTATTACTCTAGCTTTATGTCTAGATGCCATTAGGTAATTTTCCTCATTACATTTACCATCTCAATTGCTGTTGTTGCAGCTTCAAAACCTTTGTTTCCAGCTTTTGTTCCAGCTCTTTCAATTGCTTGTTCAATTGTATCAGTTGTTAATACTCCAAATATAACAGGAATTTGATTTGCAACAGCTACAGCTCCAATTCGAGAAGACTCCCCTGCTACAAAATCAAAATGAGCTGTGGAGCCTTTTATAACTGCTCCAAGACAAATAATTGCATCAAATTTTTTTTGTTTTGCTAATATTTCTGAAACTACTGGTATTTCATATGCTCCGGGGACTCGAATTATTAAAACGTCTTTTTCTAAAACTCCATGCCTTTCTAAAGAATCCAATGCCCCTTTTAATAAACTTTCTGTTATAAATTCATTAAAGCGAGAAACAATGATAGCGTGTTTTTGATTCTCTCCTGATAAATTTCCTTTAATTTCTTTTGGATTCATGATTCAATTTATTCCTTAATATACTAAAATCTAAGTTTTTCAGAATTAGCCCATTAGCAAGTTAAATTAAATTTCAGAACTTTAGTAAAAGTATTTAGGCGAACTTTTTTCTACAGAAAAGAAATTTGCTTCTCAAAAAAAACAACAAATTCTTAGAGAGGGGAAACATTCTGAATTCCTTGTTCCGTTTTAAAAAACTGCTTTTTAAATGAATTAAATTCTAAATTATGGAATTATACTATATTGAAGTGAGTCCTTTATGGAAAATATTTCTTTTGAAAATCCATTAAAAACCAAATTTTCTGAATCTGCTAAAAGTGGAATTTATGAAGATGCAATTAAACTTGGTGAAGAGTTAATTAGCAAACAATATGTCGGCGGTGGAACTGATAGAATTTTAGTTCAACATTCCAAAGATAGAATGACTGTTTGGGAAAGAATCAAAGTCCTCACTGATAAAGAACCAAATATATACTACCAAAACTGGGGAGCTGGACTTGACGGAGCTTCTCTCATCACTGGAATTTTAAATATCAATGGAAGAGATGTTGCACTCTATGGACATGATTTTACACTTCGAGCAGGATCCATGGATGCCACAAATGGAAACAAACTTGCAAGACTCATTCGCATGGCAGGTGAACACGGAATTCCATTAATTGGAATGAATGATTCAGCTGGTGCATATGTTCCTGCTGGAGTTGGGGGACTAGACGGATATTCAGAAGCATTTACTGCACTCCGAAAAATTTCTGGTGTTGTGCCTTCAATAATGCTTATGTTTGGATTTAACGCTGGTGGAGGTTCATACTTACCTCGTCAAGGCTCGTTTATGATCCAGTGCAATGAAACTTTTTTTGGTCTCACTGGTCCGGGTGTTGTTAAATCGGTGTTAGGTGAAGATGTATCTGCTGATGATCTTGGTGGACCAAAAGTTCATGGACAATCTGGTGTTGTGGATTTAGTTACACCAGATGAATTTGGCTCGCTAAAAACTGCACTTCGTTTGCTTTCTTATTTACCAGATAATAATTCAGTATCAGCTCCATTTTACAAAACATCTGATCCAATTGATCGTTTTACTTATGAAGAAGATATTTTATTTAAAAAAACTTTTAACTCTCCAACTGGAATGAACACTCCATTTGACATTACTTTGTATTTACAACAAATTTGTGACCATGGTGCTTTTTTTGAACTACAACCCCAACGTGCTAGAAATATCATCACTGCATTTGGACGAATTGGAGGAAATGTAGTTGCGTTTCTTGCAAATAATTCTGCTGTTAGCTCAGGTCAAATTGATATTGCTGCTGCGAGAAAAGGCACAAGATTTATTCGCTTTGCAAATCTATATAATATTCCAGTAATTTTTTTAGAAGACACAACAGGATTTTTACCAGGTAAAGAGCAAGAAGCAAATGGAATTGTTCTTGAAGGTAGAAAACTTTTAGATTCCATTATTGATCTTCGCACACCTCGTATAACATTTATTATCCGTAACGCATTTGGTGGAGCTTATGCAACTTGGAATTCTTATCACACTGGAGCTTCAGTTGTATACACTTTACCAACTGCAAGAATTGCAGTAATGGGTCCTGCTGGAAAAGATTATGTTTACAAAGATGAAGTTTCTAAACTTGCAAAAGCATATGCTGAGAACGTAAAAAAAGGAATGCCTGAAGATGAAGCAAAAAAACTTAGAGATTCAGAGCTTGCAAAAATTTCTCAGAAATATGAAAAAGAATTAATGAATCCAAAAGAAGCACTTTCTCTTGGTTCAGTTTCGTCTGTGGTAATGCCCGGAACAAGCAGAAAAGTTCTTGGGAATAGTTTAAATTATTTAATGAGCAAATACAAACCATCTGCTCTATCTGGTGTTCAAAGGGAGTTTGAATAATGTTTTTTCAAAATAAAGAAATGAAATTTAGCGAATCTAGTTCTGAATGGGTGAAGTCATTTGATGTTAGCTCAATTAAATGTTTAATAGTATGTCGTGGTCCTGTTAGAAAAGAAGCAATGGAAGTATTTGATACTATCGGCATTCGAGAGTATGGAATTTTATTATCTGAAAAAGATTCTATTGTATATCCAATGGCTCTTGCTCCTGAACTAAGAGATTTTAGATTTATTCATAATGTTCACCGTATCCAAGATTATATGGGTGCTGGAAAAGAAGAAAAAGAAAAAATCATGCACCAAATTATTGATATTGCTTCTTCAAATGGTTATACTCATATTTTTGCTGGTTATGGTTTTATGGCTGAAGATGCAGACTTTATCGAAGCAATTGAAAAATCTGGTGTAACATTTATGGGACCAGCTTCATCTGTTGCACGCCAAGCTGGAGCAAAAGATGCTGCAAAAATTATTGCAAGAAAATTAAACGTATCTGTAACTCCTGGTATTGATAATATCACTGCTCTCGCACTTGTTTCAAAAGTAAAAGACCAAGCAGGACTTGAAAAATTAGCAAAAGAGAATTCGCTAAATTTCAATTTTGATTCCGCTTTAACACTAGAAGAAAACGCAGACAAACTTCTCAATCTTGGTTATGAAAAATCTTTGGATTTGGTTTCTATTGAAGACTTGCAAGTGGAAGCAGAAAAACAATCTGATGAAATTTGGAAAAAATATTCCAAAAACAGAATTCGTTTTAAATACATCGGAGGTGGTGGTGGAAAAGGGCAGAGAGTAATTAAAGAAAAATCTGAAATCAAATCTGCAGTGATGGAAATTTTAGCTGAATCAAAAGTTACTTCAGTTGGTTCTAATAGAAATTTTTTAATTGAGTTAAATATTGAAAATACTCGTCATAACGAAATCCAATTAGTTGGTAACGGTGAGTGGTCACTTGCACTTGGTGGAAGAGATTGTTCACTTCAAATGCACGAACAAAAACTTTTAGAAATTTCAAATACTAAAGAATTATTAGAACAAGAAATTGCAAATTCCACTGGCAACCAAGATCGAATAAAAACCATTCAAGGTGATTTAAAAGTTCTAAATGAAATGGAAGAGCAATCTGAAAAATTTGGAAAAGCAGTTGGTCTTGATTCAGTTTCAACATTTGAATCCATAGTGGAAGGAACAAATCATTTCTTTATGGAAATGAACACTAGAATCCAAGTAGAACATAGAGTAACTGAAATGGCATACAAATTAAAATTTGTAAATCCATCTGACAGCTCTGATTTTTTTATTGTAGAAAGTTTAATTGAAACCATGGCAATTCTTTCAGTGCACAAAAAACGTGTTCCAAAACCAGAAAGAATTTTACGAAATGTTTCAGGAGCTGAAGTTAGAGTAAACGCTACTAACCAAAGTTTACAACCTCATGCAGGTGGACTCATCCAAAATTGGTCAAAGCCAACTGAGTTTGAAATTAGAGATGACCAAGGAATTGGAATTAGAAATCCAGACACCAACCTTTTTATTCATTATAGACTAGCAGGTGCTTATGATTCGAATATTGCACTTTTAGTTTCTTATGGTGAATCTAGAAAACAAACTCTAGAAAGACTTTCTGATATAATCAAAACAACTGAGTTACGTGGACAAGATCTTCAAACAAATATGCCCGTGCATTATGGTTTGATCAATTGGATACTTGGTCATGATGTAATGTTTAAACCAAACACAAAATTTATGTTGTCTTATTTATCTGCAGTTGGCTCTTTAAATTCTATTCTAAAAGATATTGATGTGGATATTTTGTGGACTGAAAATTTAAAAAAGCTTTCTAAGGAAAATCCAAACACTGCAAAATTTTTAGCAAAAAAATTAACTTTAATCACTAGACCAATCAAAAAACTTTTTGAAAACTCTCATGTGCTTTCTGGTTTCTTGGGATTATACAATAACAAGTCTTGGAAAATTGTAAATGAGAAAGTAGAGTTCTTAAAAAATCCAATTTATATTTTAGATGATCTTTACACTTATTTGAATTTAGAAGACGCACCAAATAAATTTCCATCTGAAAAAATTTGGGATCATGATTCTGAAATTTTAAAAAATGCACTTGAGTTTTATTTTGAATTTGATAATATCATCGGAACAAATAATTTTTCGGAAATTGAAAAATCTCTTTCTAGTTCATCATCTCCAAGTCCAAAAATTTCTGCAGATGTTTTTGAAAAATGTAAAGCATCTCATACAGGATTTCAACTTGGTCTGGAACTTCTCAAGATCATTCCAATGATTGGAGTTAAATCTCATTTTTTCAAAATGGGAATTGATTCTGAACTCAATCCAGTTGTGCCAGAAGAATTTACAAATGCTGAAAACCAGAACAAGCTTATCAAAGGTCTAAACCCTCCACCAAAAGCAAAGTCTGATGAAATCATTGCACCAATGGGTGGAATGTTTTATTCTAAAGAAGCTCCAAATTTACCTAACTTGATAAAAGTGGGAGATCATTTTAGTGCAGGTCAACCTTTATTCATCATCGAAGTGATGAAAATGTTTAATAAAATTTCTGTTCCGTTTACAGGGACAATAGTAAAAAGTTTTCTAGAAGATTCTGACGGAAAAATTATTGGAAAAGGACAACCAATTTTTAAAATTCAACCAGATGAAATCATCAAAGAAGAATCTGAACAAGAAATTTTAGACCGTAAGAAAAAAGCTACACTTAGTATTTTATAGTTGGGCGAATCGCCACTGCTCAAACGAGCGGCGACCGGGCTTTACGCTACTTCTGAATCCTCTGGCTGAAGTCATAGGATTCAGAAACGCTGCAATCCCTTTCGCTTGTGTTGGGAAATTTTTTATAATTTTAAATTCATTTTTATTTTTAAAAAGAATAAATATACTATTTAGTAGTAATATAAATTATAATCACTTGCTTTTGCTTTTCTTTTAGTTCTAGCGGCATCTTGTTCACATCTAGTAGGAATAGGACTTGATGGTCCAGCAGTCAGTATTGCAAATAAATAACATTGCTGAATTGTTTTATCATATTGGGCATCTGGTGAGTTTTCTTTACTTGCACAGGAAATTGTGAAGAAAAGAATTATTAAAATTGTAATTCTAAGTTTAGTCATATTTTATCCTTTTTTTTCTATAACATTGTTTTTTTTAAATTAATAGTCAATAATAAAAATAATTCATAATATAAGATTTAATAATATATTTTTTAAAATTTATTTCATTTACAAATAAAGTTTTTCATTCATTACAATTTAATAACTCATGTTACAAAAAATTAATTTCTAGAATATTTTTGTTTATTAAAGAGAATTACAAAGCGATTATTTACGAATAAATTAAAGAAGCCTGCTGCTGCAAGCTCTCTGCGAGGAGTTCCCAAAAACCTCAATTGAGCATGAAGTGAGTTAATAATACAGTTTGGAAACTATAAAAAAAACTTATCTTTAAAAAAAATCTCTTGTGAGTGTAAGAGATTTTTAGTCTATATTTCTTATGAATACAAAAGTTGATACACTCGGTGAAAGAAAATTTACAAATCCTGCTGGTTATGAATTTTATCAAAAAGAAGAAGCAATAGTTTTATACCAAGCCACTTTTGATAACCCTGAATCTATTTCTAGTTCAGTTGGTTCAAGTCCAATTTATTTTGAACAATCTGGTCCTTATGAAAAAATTTTTTTTAATCCTGAAAAAGTAACTGCAGGGATTGTAACTTGTGGAGGGCTTTGTCCAGGGCTAAATGATGTTATTCGAGGTTTAGTAATGGAACTTCATTATCGTTATAAGGTTCCCAAAATTTTAGGTTTTAAATATGGATTTGAAGGTTTAGTAAAAAAATTTAATCATAAACCTATTCATTTGATACCTGATATGGTTTCTAATATTTCAAGAGATGGTGGATCAATTTTAGCATCTTCTAGAGGAAGCCAAGACATTAATGAGATGGTTGACTACCTCGGTCTTCATGGAGTTGATATTTTATTTTGTATTGGAGGAGATGGTACACTTAGAGCAGCAAATTTAATTTACCAAGAAATAAAAAAACGTGGTGAAAAAATTTCCATCATAGGAATTCCAAAAACTATAGACAATGATATCAATATGATTCATAAAACTTTTGGATTTTCAACAGCATTTTCAGAAGC
>JAAFIR010000042.1:0-2254 GCA_013297885.1 Leptospirales bacterium
AGGAAGATACTGCTAAATTAAATAAGATGTTTGATGAAAAAATAACAGTTTCAAAATATAAAACATTGAATAATAATAAAGACAGAAATGACAAAGGACGCATTGATAGATGGAAAGACGCACTTTTAAAGAACTAAATGAATTTAAATCTATTTTGCTAGTGGCTCAAAAATATTTTTTAACTTTCATTATCTTTTTAACTTGTTATGGAGTCCCATATCGTTATTCTTATAATTGTCTTAATAAAGAAATTCTTTTGAAAATGGAAGGAATTTGGACTGTAAAGTCTATAGTCCATAGGAAATACGAGTCGGAATTTTCTGCAAAGTTAAAAGAAAAAATTCCTTTAATATTAAAAACGTTCCATAATCAAAAATTAAAAATAGATAAAAAAAGAATTTATTGGTTGGATAAAATTATTGATCCAGTTACAAATATGGAACAGAAGCCAATTCTTTTATCATCTATTTTGTTTTGGCCTCTAAGAATTTACCATAAGTCCTTTGGTGATGAACTGGAGGATGTATTTAGAGGGAGATTTGCTCAGGAAATTTTTTATTCTGGAGTAAGATGTTTCGATTCATATTTCATTCCTGGTTATCCTATAAATGATTGCGATAAAGAATATAGTTTTCCGAAGTATATTTTGGATCGATTAAACGTGTACTTAGATGGAAAACTCGAGCTGCATGTTGGATTTGATTATTCTGGCTATAGTACTTTAGTATTAGAAAAAGAAACTCCAATGGAAAAAATTGATGAGCAAATTATCAATAAGTGCAATGATATTTACTATCAAGTTCACTCGCAACGGAAGGAGAATAAAGATTTTTTCTTAGATTCTAAATCTACTTTAAATTCCATAAAAGGAAAGTGGAAGGTATTTTTAATATCTCAAAATCCCTACAAGTATTCGATTCCTTATTTATCAAAAGAAGAAGAGAAATCATTACTCGGCAATGAAGTAATCATAACAGAGAATGAATTTACCTATCAAAGTGAATCCAAAGAATATTCTACTTATTTTGAAGAGAAATCGTGCCCTACACATCGAGCATTAATTTACTATGGCGAAGCTTATGAGACAAGTCTATATCTTTCTATAAATAAACCAGAATACACATTACAAACGTACGACAAAGAAAATGAATATAAAGATTCGGAATTAGAAACTTATATAGATTCTATTTTAAGGGATTCTTTTATAATTAAAAAGAAAAAAGGAACACTACAATACTCAGGTCTTAGTGATAAGGAAAAAATATTAATTATTGAAAATGTTTGTTTTAGAAGTATATTTGATAATATTTTTATTCTGAAAAAGCGAACAATGGTATTACGTATAGGTAGAAACTTTTTATTACTTCATAAAGTAAAAAAAGATTAGTTGTGGTAGTTAAAAATAATCTAATCTAGCATTAGAAAAAAATTTTACCCCATTTCGTTCAAAACATCTCTTTATGTGAAAGACGCAATCCATTTTTGCTATTAGCCTTTAATTTGTGGGATAGAATCGGAGAGAATTATGGGAGAAGTTGAATGCAAATTACTAGAAAGAAATTTGTGGGATAGAATCGGAGAGAATTATGGGAGAAGTTGAATGCAAATTACTAGAAAGAAATTTGTGGGATAGAATCGGAGAGAATTATGGGAGAAGTTGAATGCAAATTACTAGAAAGATACAAGTGTGAATAAGGTAACAGCTTTGAGATAAAGAAAAAATTGACCATTCTGTATATTTTCATGTTGATTAGTATTTACTTTTAACTTCGTCGGATAGCTAATTTTATAAAACAACGGACCAAAACCCGCTTCGAATTTTAAAAATAAATTTTTCTTTTCAGGATTATCATCAAGGACAGAAATACTTCTAAACTGGTGAGCCCATACCCCAAACTCCTCTAAAATAAGTTTATCGGAAAAAGATTCATGCTTGTTAGATTTTTTGAGACATTCATCGAATGAAAACAATGAGGGGCTGCATACATATTTCTTATTTTTATTATAAGTTAAAATAAAATAATCAGGGGCTTTCTCTACTAAGATTTCAAGAGATTGTATTTCATAGATTGTTTCAAAAAAATCATAGCAAGGCTCTTCCTTCATAGTTGAGGCTTCTTTGCAAAAAATAGCTCTTAGCCTCTTCCTCATTTCTTTTATATTATTTTTAGAGCTAATGGCATACGATTCAGCATAGTCTAATTCTTCTACAGTAATGTCTGAATCATCTCCGCTATTTTCTGGAATTTTTAAA
>JAAFIR010000042.1:2292-34905 GCA_013297885.1 Leptospirales bacterium
CATTTTTTCCTATCATTTTTTTCTAACTGGAAGGTGGCTTTTTTAGAATGACCTTTAGTCTTGGTAGCATAGGTAATAAAGTCCATATAGTAACTGGTTGCGCAATTTTCTAGACTTATTAAACAAATTAAATATACAATAATTTTCATGTTACCCCTTTTCCATTTTTCATACTGATTTAATGCTTTCGTTTTTCACTTTTCATTCAATACCAAATTCGACTCTTCGATTTCTTGTTTCTGATTATTTCTGTAAATTTAACTGGCATCCATAATTCAAATAACATTTCACCAGCTAAATTCGTATTCTGAAAACGCATCACGAGGAATGAAATCTTTATTAGTTCCAAAGTAAATTTCGTTCTCGTGGTATACTAAAATTGCCCATTGCAAATTTTCATCAAAAACGACGATATCATCATGATATAAATTGAATATCCCAAAATATTTGATAAAGATTTTCCATGTAATAATAAATGTATTTCCTTCATCTATATAAAGAATAATTTTTCGATCAAACGGCAGACCACGCCTAAATAGCCATTTCGAAATTTCCTTTTCATTGCCGTCTAAAATTTTCGCTTTATCGATGATTCTAAATAGACCTTTCTTGAATGGAACATCTTCATGTAATTTTCTTTCTTCGATAAAGTTTGTAATAATTTTCGTTCCATGCAAATTAATTGGATTTATCTGACTTCGGTGGATAACAGGGATTTGCTCAAAATCCTCTAGTGAAAACCTAGACTTAAGACAAAAATCTTGAATCGTTACAGTTTGGTTTTGAATCTTTGAAAAATCTATTTCCATTGCTATTGTCTTCTCGCTAGCACTATCAGAAATTTACATTTCACTTTTTGTCCCCATTCCATTGTCTCTCAATTATATCCGCATTATTGATACTTTTAAACAAATTTTTAGACAAGCGCATTTCTTTTAAGGGGGAAGCCGGCATTTTTTACCACAAGTAAGAACAAAGAAAAGGTATTCTATGACTTCTGGAATAATTGTTATTGCCGGAACAATCCCTTGACCAATGTCAGCAACAAGGGTAACTGGCAATAAGAGAATTAATCCTAGCCTCATTGTATTATTCACAAAATTATAACTCTTTATTTCTCCTATATATATTGGAAATTCTATGAATTCCAAAGGTAATTTTTGGGATAAGGATGGTCTAGAAAAATAATAAAAGTTTCTTTTAAAGCACTGGTTTGTTCTTCCAATGCATGGGATTATTGCTAAGAAATGATTATCCTCAAGCTTGGTAGGAATAAGTTCGTATATTTTACGATTATAAATTTTAACTCCTTTTTTTTCAAAATAAAGTGGACCACTTTTTATTAAATAATCACAAATGATCTCAGAGGTATCTGGAGACGACACTAAACATTCAAGCCATTTTCCTTTTTTAGAGACTAGCCAAAAAATCATGGCCTGATTATCAAGTTCAGTTATAAAAACTTTTTCAATATCACCTATTAAATATTTAAGTAAGCAAACATTATTAAGCCCACCATATACAAGACATTTTCTAAGAGGCTTTGGTACGTAATCTAAAGAATATTCTAAGAATTGGCATTCTTTGATGCCACTTGGACAATAAAAACGTATATGATCTAGCGGTGATAAATCTAAATGGGAAATTTCTTTTGGAAGCCGAAATGCAAGTTTTAAGCCAGGGAGAACAACGGCACCTCGTAAGGACATATCTGGTTTTAATTCGACTTCTCGATCTGCCATTGGTCTATATCCCTCCTTAAGATTCTCTTGCACGAAAGATTGCTCTTTTTCAGGGCGTTTATTATAATCTAGAATATATCTATCTTTTGGTATTACTAAGTTCACTCTTACCAACAAACCATTTGTTGACCAGGAGGTCTTCATATTGGTTAAACTATCTTCCACCAATTGATATTCGAATCCTATTGCCTTAATTTCATTCAAAGTTTTGTCAGTATAAGAATTAGAAGCGCATTTTATAAAAAAGGATATGATGAAGAAAAATATTAAAGCTACGATTATTTTTTTCTTTCTAGCAATTTCCATCTCACTTACCTACCATCCTGTTCATAAATATTTCCTTAACATAATCCTTATTGAGGCTAATAATCCGTAACTCCAAAAACTTCGTTGAATCACAGGTAAAATTTTTCCCATTTCATAAAAATTCTTTTTATCTTTTGCGCAGGCTCCAACATATAAACACTCGCTTCTAGTTTGGTTCAATTGAAACGTTTTTACATCGGCTAATTGGCTATAACCTATACGAGTCCTATATATCTTAGGTAATATTCTCATTTCATCACTCTTTTCATTACATCCGTATTATTGATACTTTTAAACAACCGCATTTCTTTTGTTTTTTCCATCACTATTCCCCTTTTTAACCTAGGAGCTTAGCTTATTTTGCATACATTAAAATTCGGGTTTCATCTGAACTGAAACACTAATGCCTATTAACCATTAAAAGAATCTAAGTCTGTAAAATCAATTCCCGTAAATCCTTTATCTTTAATTTCATTTGCCAGGTCAACTCGGATAAAAACAGCACGTTCAAGATATTTTGGACGAAATACATTCACGGAATCGCTTATCGAGCCAGGTTTAATTACTAAACCAAAAATGCTGCTGATAAGGGACGGATCAATCCGATTAAAATTTTACCCCATTTCGTTCAAAACATCTCTTTATGTGAAAGACGCAATCCATTTTTGCTATTAGCCTTTAATTTGTGGGATAGAATCGGAGAGAATTATGGGAGAAGTTGAATGCAAATTACTAGAAAGAAATTTGTGGGATAGAATCGGAGAGAATTATGGGAGAAGTTGAATGCAAATTACTAGAAAGAAAAATTACTAGAAATAGATACGTTCAACCCCTATTTTTCTATCTTGCGCTTTTTAATGCGGAAATCCTATCTTCGAGAGGCGGGTGCGTTGAGAATAACGCGAACTAGCCGCCACGATGGGAAGAAATTTTTAGAGATGCCATGCTTGGCGCTCTACTCTTGGCGCTCTACTGTCCTCGACACCATCAAATTTTCAAGCGCGGCAATCATGCTTGCACGACCTGCAAGTTTTGCTCCGCCTGCGTCCGCTCTAAATTCTCTTTGCCTAGAAAAATAAGCTACTACCATAGAACCTAGAATGCTAAAAATAATATCAAGGACTAAAATGTTGATTAGAAAAAATAAACCGATTCGTTTGAACCACATATTTTGTAGACTCTTAATAATTAGACTTCATGATTTCGCATTATAATAATATTCTTGGATTGCTTTGTTTTCCTTTGCACTTAACCAGCCTTTTTCTGTAAAGACTTCGAGAGAGACTTTCAAACAATCTTGCGGGATATGCCCAGCAATTTGTAAAATTTGTAGATACGGTAATTTCTGTCCTTGGTTTTTTTTAATTTCCATTTCAATTTCATCGACGAAGGAAGAAACAAGTCTCAGCTGAACAAATACGACCGTGTATTCGTCTAGAAAGGCAAGGAAATTATCATCAGAATTTGCAACGGCAAGATCGAACGCATAATCATAAATATTCAAATCTTGCGCTGCAAATTTTTGAATGTCGGGACCCAACTGTTTGAAGAAATTTAGAACTCGTTCCGATTTAAGGCTGCCCGAAGATGTCATCATTCTTAAATACACTAAATCCACTTTCGATAAAATTGTTTTTGTAACCTGAATGCTACTTGTTCTCGAAATTAAATTTTTAAAAAGAATCGCGTATTCAGCTTTAGAGAGAATCGTCCAGTAAGAGCTAACCATTTCAGGCAATGGTTTTTTTTGAAGGATTGCTTTATGGTACGCGGTTACTTGGCAATAAAAAAGTTCAACTAACGCATCATGGCTAAACATTGGATTTTGTAGAATCTTCCGAACAATTTGTAAATCCATATGCCTTAGATAGTAATCAACTAAATAAGTAAAGCCAACGTCTTCCATGATAGCCATTGATAAAATTGCTGGTGGTATATCACTAATAGCCGCTTCGATTGTCCGAAAATTCGGTATTGGACGCATTAATTCTTTGTCGAGTAATTTATAATGCGGGTTGTCCCGTACTAAATCAGTTCTCATTTTGCTTAACCAACGATGCTCCAAATAAAAGTATGGCTAATAATAAGTATGCGATAATGAACGGAACATTAGTAGGGAAACTGTACTCGTTTAGGATTGCGTTGCCTGCTAATTTATACGCATGAATAATCCCTACTGAGGAGAGGATACTTCCGGTTAGACACCAGTAAGAAGCTGTTCTGAAATTTCGGTCAATGATGAAAGCGCATATAGAAGCCCAAATCATTGATACAAGTAAAAAGCCTTGTGATAATGCTAAAATGCCTGACAGAGAATAAGGCAAAAATTCCAGATCCGGTGGGACATTTTCCATCGTTATGGAATACGCTGTAGTTATATTTTCTTTTGCTAAAACTTTTCCGAGTTCTCCATTTGCAAAATTGAAAACACTTTGAACTAGTAGCATACCCCATCCCGCAAGGGCAGGAAATAATCCAAGGATAATAGCTGGCGCATGACGCATGGGTGAGGTTTCAAAGCACTGCGCTCCAATGATAATTCCGATCCAGAGGATAATAGCCATTCCAGCTTCAATTGGAACTAACGCTTGTACAACGCTCATAAGTCCAAAGAGACAAAGGATTGTCATAAAAATACCGTTTAATACGGAGTAACCGGTGCGAGCACCCAGTGCCTTCCAGCCCGGGTGTCCGATATAAATTGTAGTAGGGAAGGGTGAACCAAAAAAAGAGCCGAGTATTGTTCCTGCTCCGTTTACAAGGAGAGAACTTCTTGTATCTATGAAGAATTTAAGATTACAGAAATTGAATTTATTGAAATTACTCATTTGAGATTAAAAAAGAAAATTATATTTACAAGTGATAATTTTTATGATTTAAGACATTTTTTCATAGTAGATACTATTTATATCAAAGAGAGTATGTTTAGATAATTTTGCTGAACCTTTACCAACCCAAAACCTTATGAGCTTTGAAAGAATGCTTTTTGTCGTAGGTTTTTGTTTTTTAGAGGCGAGTATATTACCAATGGATGACTTTAAATATTTAATAAAAAATGATAAAGGGGATAAAATGTTTATCAAAATTTTATTAATGTTATTTTTACTACTTAGTTGTAAAAATGGTGAAGTTATTTCAGAAAGGAATGATGCTCCCAAAGAGGAACCTAAAAAAGAATTTCCATTATTGTTTGTAAGCCCTCCAAAGTATTATAAAATTTCAGAAGACAAAAAAATAGAATTCGAGAAATCTGAATGTTATAAAGCAAATTTTGATTTAAGACAAAATGTGTATTCAATTCTTGAAGGTGGGGGTAATATTTTTGATATCAAAGAATACTTAGATACTAAGTATTTTAACTATGCTGAAGAAGAGGTTGTGTATTATAAAGGTAGTGATGAAAATCTAAAAATTATTCAAAAGAAATGGGATAAATCTAGAATAAAGAGAGCTTTAAGCATAGCATATATTTTTTATATTAATCTAGGTACTTATGATGGGATTTGTACAGTAATTTTTTCAGAATCTACTATTGGAATGGATTCTGAAATTGTTGCTAGACAGCCTATTCAAATACATACAACATTTGAAAAAGGTAAAATTGTAATTTCTAAAATAAGTAAGCAACGCCCATATAATTCTATTTATAAGGATTTAAATAATGATAGGTAAAGTTTTTTTAGAAGAAGATCATCTAAAACTGTATAGATTGGTATATTAAAAAAGAGTTCACATATTTAACCAAAAAGAAAATTTAATTTAGAATGTCCGTTAATAAACCTATAAAAAATAAAGAAGTACCCGAATGGTTAGAAAGAACTAAGCAGTCACTAAAAGAGAAATACGAATATTTAAAAAATCCAAAACTTCTTCGTGAAGAAGTTTTATATAAAATTTATGCTGAAGAAATTGAAATCTCAATCACCGAGTATGACCTATATGGAGACCTAACAAAATATCGTGAAGGTTTCCAAAGAGGATTGAATGCAGCGAAGGAAATTTATGAAATGTTTTATATGGAAAAAAAGGATATTATTAAAAAGATTGATGTTGTAAATTTGGGAATACTTCAATATGCCGTTAATTTTTTTGATAAAAAAATGGCTTTGTATTTTGCAGAATTTTTTAACAAAGGAGAAGAATTTACAAAATCATTAAACAAAGACCCAGTTTTTAGGATTGGACTTCTATTCAAACGAGTTCTTCTTGAAGACAAAAAAAATCTTAACATGGAAGTAGAAGAGTGTCTTCATTTTATCAGTTCAATCAAAAGATGGAAAGATTACGAAGGTTATGTTAGGCTATTTCAGTTGTTAGCCACAGATGGCAATGATAAAGAATCTATTCATCTTGCACTGGAAGTCTCTAAAATCAATTTTAAAAAAAATAGTCGAGCAACTGGGAGTAAAATTTTTGGCACACCACCAAAATCCTATTATGATCAATGGACTATCGCCATTTTGAATTTATTTAAAAGCAAGGGAATAGATGTCGATGTCAGTGGCTTTGAGAAGTTACCCAAGGAGTTAATACGAGGATTCGAAGGAAAATAGAATGGGAGTGATTTTCAAAAAACATGGATTACAGTTTTTTCCAAAATCAAAATATTCAGAAGATGCTTTAGCAATTGATTCTAATGATTTAGATAAGTATATAAAATATATTAGAGAAAATGAATATTATTATATTGCATTGAATGACAGTTGGGGGCTTAGAGAAAAGTCATTAGAGTTTTTAGATGGGTTAGAATTAAAAATCAAAGGCTTATCTTTTAATACTTTAGACTGTAGAAAATTTAATCTTTCACATGTAAATAAATTTAAGAATCTTAAGTATCTAAGTTTACCTGATGAACTAAATTTTGAGCTTGATTTATTATCTTTTCCAAAACTAGAAGAATTAACCTTTACTTATTCAAAGCAAATTGTTAATCATAATCGTTTACAAAGTCTAAAAGTACTTGGAATTTGGAGCTATAAACCCCAAAGCAATGATCTAACATCCTTATCGAATTCAAATGAACTTAATGAAATCATACTCATACAACCTTCTATTGATTCGTTAGCTGGCTTAGAAAAATTTAAAGAACTAAAAGTATTGAATTTGTATGGAATAAAAAAATTGGAAAAATTGGATAGCTTGGGGAAAATAAATATCAAAGAACTCGAAATTGAAAACTTAAAAAAAATTCAAGATTATACATACTTACAAAAATTAAAATACCTTGAAAAGTTAATCATTATAAATTCGGCACCGATAAAGACTTTATCATTTTTAAGTAAAATGAATTTAAAGCACTTTAGCTTCATAAATACAGATATAATTGATGGAGATTTAAGTTATTGTTTTGGAATTAATTTTGTGGGTTTTATTGATAAAAGACATTATTCTCATAAAAATTCTGATTTTATTGCAGTTAAAAAGGACGCATGATTAAGCAGTATGATTCAAAGAAAACTTTGGAGCTTCGTTTACCTCCATCAAATCGGTTGCATGCACTTTAAAATGTTCTTGAATCTTAAATTTAGAATCTTTTTTTAAAGACTCTATCCAGAATGATGTATCAATTAAATACATTTACACAGATAAATTCCTTCATCGCAATCATTACAGCTTCAGAATAAGTCTTCTTTTGAGAAAGACGGAGGGTTTGTTCCAAAATTTTCTCATCTAACACAAGATTTGTACGTTTCATACACATTGTATAAATTCCTGCATATTCTATGTCAAGGAAGAAAACGATTCTTGGTTTACTTATCCATTTACGAAATCAAAGATGTCAAATCTGGGCTTTTAATATTCAAGTTACAAAAAATAAATTCAGATTTAAAATTTTTACATGACGGTTTTGGTGAGTTCCCAGAAAATATAATTTTTAAAGCTATTCCAATTAAAAAAGAAGATGATAGAAATTATTATTATTTTTGTTCAGACTGTGTAAAAATCGAAATCGACTACTATAATGGTTTTGAGCATGAAAAAATAATTCTATTTGATAATCAAAAAGATTTTCAGAAATTGAATCAGAACTTAATTGAATTCGAGAAGATTTTAGGTATTAAATAGAAATAGAAAATAATATTAATTATTGGAAAATAATTTGGAGATATTCAAGCGGATGCAACTTGACCTACAATGAAAATTTTAATCTTTAAGGAAATACACTAATTATGATAGCGAAACGGTATGATATAATTATTGATAACAGAAAAATTGGGACAACGGAACTTGAAAATGCTGACCCACCGATGGGAGTTGTATTCGGCAATATAATCTTCGATAGTATCGTTTCGGGTTATGATTTTTTGAAAACTTATTCTTTGAATAATAATATGGAAATCATTGCTGACTATCCGGACGAAAAATTTATTACTACATCGATCATTCCATCGTTAAAGGTAATTGATCAGAATGGAATGGAAATTATAGGACAAGGTACGAATATTGAGGGAATGGACGGTGATGTTTTTCAATTGACTATATATGGGATTGCTTATCCGTTTTTTGAAGAAGAGTTTCCGCATCATCGGCAAGCTTACGATAATCAATTTAACGACCGAGATTAAACGCTGCTTCTCACTATGAAATTGTGAATCTGTCAGTCGCAATGAACGCATGTTAAATTTTCAGATCAGCTTGGTGAAAAAGTTTGGATTTAAACCTAGCCTGAATAATTGTATGTTTAAAAACCTGTAAACTAAAAATGGGGTGTTTGCAAATGATTAAGCAATTTAGTAAAAATATGGAAGTACTGATTTTTGGAAATGATTCTTTGATTTATTTTAAGTTATCGGATATTGAAAATCCTGCGATTAAGAATTACCCTTACATTGACAACTTAAAAGAAATTCCATCTACAAATTACAAATGGTCTATTTCTAGTTTTGATGAATTGGGAACTTTTATTAAATCGGTTCGTACTGAAAGAAAGAGTTTTTTTGATTATTTTGTTAAACCCGTAGTAATTTGTATATTCCCTGAAGATATATTTGAATCAGAAAGAGTCTTTCTACGAAATATATTAGAAGAGTTTGCAAGAGAAATATATTTGCTGGAAACTTTTCATGTATGCCAATTAAATTTTTTTACTGTCTCAAATATAGTTGGAAAAAAAATATTGTGCATAGGTGAAAGAATGAATCAAAGCTTTACGCAAATTGAAAATTCAAAATATTTAGAAAGCAAGATGTTTGATATTTCAAATGAAGAAATTTATGACTCTGAATATGATCTAATTATAATTCATAAGTCCATCGATAAAACGAAACTCAAAAGTAAATTAATTTTAGATGGAGAAGAATTAAGAGATAATTTAATTCAAGGTAGCAAAAAGTATATAGAGTTTCTTCGAATTTAATTTTTACAGAACATAGTGAAATGACCAAAATGGAAATAATATAGGTGGACATTCTGAATGCTAATAAGAAAAAATATTTTAAATTAAGGAATATATTAACCTCATCGTTAATTATTTTAGCATTTGCTAATTGTATTTTCACACATTTTACTTATCATAATAGCTTTCCGGTACCAAAAAGAATAAATATTTCGATTAGCGAGATTGAAAAAATTTACCTCGATAACAATGATTCTATAAAAGTGCATATAAAGGATCAATCGGATTGTTTAAAAATAGAAGACGGGTCATACCATATTCATTTTAGTCCTGATTTTATTGATTACAATTGTAAAGCTTTCCGAGCGAAAAATTCAATAGTCGGAATTCCAACATTAAGAGAGATTTCCAATTCCGGTCTGTTAAGGGATGATAAAGTGATTTTTGACTTTTCTAATTTCCCAAAAGATAAATTTGCTTTAACCAATCCATATATAGTTTGGGGATCTAATAAAATTTTTAATAACTATGGATATGATCCTACGATTGATAATGAGTTCAAAGATGCTTTTATCTCGAATGATTATCGATATTTATTCATTCAGAAAAAAGGAAAGATGTTTGTATTTGATGCAAATAATGAAAGAACTGTAATTCGCAGAGTGGTCATTGAAAATTCAGCAAATAAAATAATTTCAGTTTATAAAAACAAATTATTACCAATTCAGTTTAAAAGAATTGATAAGAATGGAATATGAACTGTTATACAACTAAATACCAATATAAATGGGTTAAGGCAGGTTCAGCATGTCAATAATTAAAGAAGGAAGGAAAAAATGTTAAGCAAGATTTGCCTTGGACTAATTATTTTAATTTTTAATTTTTCTGATTGTAAGAAAATAAACAAAGAAGAACAAAAGAAGGATAGTATTGTAACTTTGGAAAGTCTTACGGAAGAGGAAAATGAAAGTCTAAGAATATTTCATGATGATTTTAAAAAGTATATATTCCCATTTATAAAGTATAATATACCGTTTCCTGATCCTGAACAATACGGAAAGATTAGTGAAGAAGATTTAAAAATCATAAAAAAATTCTATTATGCAGGAACAGAGTTCATTACACCTAATCCACATGTAAATGTATTTAGCGGTGAATTAAAATCTGTAACGGAATTTGATTCAAAGCTTGGATTTGAAATCGCTATCTATTATAACTCTGTAGGAGAATATGATTCTCTAGGTAAAATATTTATTGATAAAAGTAAATCCAAAAAAACATCTTTTTTCTTAAAAAAAGTCGAAAGTGAGTGGAAATTGGATTTAATACCTTTTTATCAAGGTCTACAACCTTTTCCAATTTTTCTTGAGAATATAAGAAATGATAATCCAAATCTCTACAATGAATTATTGAAGAAATATAATGTAAAGAAGTTGTACCCTGTACCCACCAAAAACCTCGTAAACCCTTGACATACTATTATGACTCACTCACACACTAAACACCTGTCAAGCAACCTTTTTTACGCCATGAGCTACCCAATGGTATTTGTGATGAAGACCGCTGACTTTAGGAATGAAGACGACTTCTTTGATTGCAACAGACCCAGAAGAAATTTCACGATTGATGGGAGCATCTCTACCAAGAAAAAAGCTTTTATTCATTTAGATTTAATTTTGGCTAAATGAAAAACCTTACTTCACTTAATCAGTCTTGTAAAGAAAATTATTTCTTTACAAGAATATTCAAATAATAATATTCAAATTTGAATATTATTATTTGAGGTAAAAAATGAAAATTTTTAAGAGAATCAGCTTAATCTTTTTTTGTAGCATCGTTTTATTAGTGGCCTTTGCTCTAGGATATAGAGAAATTCAAAAAGGTAAAAGAGAAAGACAAATGTTAATCTCGAAAGATGGGGTTGATGAAACTCATTATCTAAACATCGGAGGTGTAAAGCAGTGGATAAATATTAGAGGGCAAGATAAAACGAAACCAATTGTACTTTTTATAGACGGAGGTCCTGGAAAACCATCGACATCATATTTACATTTATTTCAATTAGAGTTAGAAAAAGATGTTATAGTTGTGCATTGGGAACAAAGAGGATCAGCTAAATCATTTAATGAAACCATACCGATAGAATCTATGAACGTGTCGCAGTTTATTTCGGATGGGATTGAAGTCTCAGATTTTTTAAGAAATCGATTGAATAAAAATAAAATTTTCTTATTAGGGCATTCTTGGGGAAGTATGCTTGGAGCGTTGATCGCAAATAGAGCACCGGAAAAATATTACGCCTTCATTGGTTTTGGACAGGTTGTTTCCATTGAAAGAGGCTGGGCTCATACTTGGGAAAAATTTAATAAACTTGCAGAGGTGGAAAATAATCTAGTAATGAAGAAAAGCTTATCAGAAATATCCCCTCCACCTTGGAACACCAAAGAACAATGGCAAAAATTTTTCTGGTTACAAGTTGAAAGAGGCTGTGAAATCTATGGAAAGAAGAACTATACTGAGATCATGATAGAGATGATTTATTCTCCGTTGTATTCGATAGCAGATCATGTTGATTGGGTTAAAGGACAAGCTTTTTCGCAAAAGTATTTAGAAAAAGAAATTCGAAACATTGATCTTGCAGAAACCGTTTTAGAATATAATCTGCCTGTTTATTTTCTCGTAGGAAAACATGATTGCAATACACCCTTCGAATTGACCGAGGAATATTTTAACAAGCTTAAATCTCCAAGAAAAAAAATATTTTGGTTCGAAAATTCTTCCCATTCTTTATCCTTCGAAGAGCCAATTTTATTTCAAAAGACTATTATTGAGATCATAATGCTAGAAAAAAGTATGCAACTAGAATAAAAGTAAAATAACTATACAACTAATTGAATAAAGAAAAAATTGACCAATGGATATTACTGTCTTAATTTTAGCGTCGTTAAACAAGTTTGGCGACATGCATGGATACGATTTAAAAAAAATGTTTGAGCAGAGTCATGTATCAGAGTGGGGTTCTATTTTAGTGGGGTCAATTTATCATTCATTAAAACAATTAGAAAAATCTAAATTGATCGAAGTTAAGAAAATTGAAAGTACGGGTTTAAAATCAAAGGCAGTTTATGGAATCACAAAAAAAGGAAAGCATGATTTAAAATTAAAAATATTGGAGTCACTTGAAAATTTGAATACAAGTCTTCCGGCTAGCATTTATCTTAATTTGATATTTTTAGGTGAAGTAGATTTTGTATCAGCCAAAGAAAAATTATTTCATTCAATTAAAATTCTAGAGCAAAGACATAAGCTTTGGAAAGAATCTGAAAGTAAAAAAACGGGAGACTTTCCAAATAAAGCCATTCTCAAATTAATTTTCGAAAATGGTTTAAAACATATAGAAGAAGACATAAAACTACTAAAGAAAATTCAAACTAGTAAATGATTCCTTTTGTCTCAGAGCTTCCTCAGAACATTATGATTTTGTTTATGAGCCGTTTGAGCAAATACCAAAATAACAATAGCAAAAATTCCTCTGAACAATAACTTAACGGATTGTAGAAATTCTTTTTTCTTTTAAAATTGTAAATTTAGAAATTTGAGAATAATCTCTATCTTTATGAACAATTGTTGCATTGTTTCTGATAGCAATTGAAGCAATTAAACAATCGACTGAAGAACGGATTGTAATTCCTTTTTTTCTACCTTGACGATAAATTAAAATTGCTTCTTCAATTGTTTCTTTAGTTACTGTTTCTTCCAAAAATTTTGAATTGTCTAATGCTTTTTTTACAGCCCAATGTGCAGAATCGTCTTTAATTCCTTGTAAAATTTCTTGGTAAACAGGGAGACAGAGATAGATTTCATGCACTTTAAAATGTTCTTGAATCTTGAATTTAGAATTTTTTTTTAAAGACTCTATCCAGATTGATGTATCAATTAAATACATTTATTTATTCTTCTTAGTTTTACTTTTTATTGTTTTTGTATCTTTTCTCATTTCAGAAATATCACCTGACCAAATTCCAGAACCTTGGAATTCAAATATTTTAGAAAATTCATTTACACGAATAAATTCCTTCATCGCAATCATTACAGCTTCAGAATAAGTTTTCTTTTGAGAAAGACGGAGGGTTTGTTCCAGTATTTTCTCATCTAACACAAGATTTGTACGTTTCATACACATTGTATAATCTACTACACACTCTATGTCAAGGAAGAAAACGATTTTTGGTTTACTCTCTCAATACAAATTTAATTTTGAAACAGGAGAATTGATTGAGTATTAAAAACATAGTATACCGAGAAACGTAGAAGGGATTTAAAAATGTTAAAAAGTAAATTATTGGGCAGATAAATCTTATCAAATCACAATTTATGAGAATGGAAAAGTTTATTTATTAAATGGACATTTTTTTAAAAGAGATCAAAAAAAAAATTTCCAAATAAACGAAAATACAATTAAAAAAATTCAGAATTCAATTCAAGAAATTATTCTATCCAAAAAAAACAAAAAAAAAGATGATGAGCCTCTTACTTATTATTCTTGTAGTGATTGTATTAAAATAAAAATCGACTACTACAATGGTTTTGAGCATGAAAATATAATTCTATTTGATAATCAAAAAGATTTTCAGAAATTAAATCAGGACTTAATTGAATTCGAGAGGATTTTAGGTATTAAATAGAAATAGAAAATAATTTTTGTTATTGGAAAAGAATTTGGAGATATCAAGTTGATTTGAGAAGATTTAGTTTAAGTAAATTGGCTTACCTACTGAATTTAATTTTTGTATAGGAGAATTGATTGAATATTCAAAAAATCTTAAAAAGAATTTTGGTAGATAACTGCTCTTTTCAATTATTATTTTCTTTATCAACAGTTTTTTTAAATTCAAAAGAAAAAGAATTTTTTTCATTAACTAATAATTTATTTAACTTCACTTTCCAGTAAATTATCCTTCCGAAGGTATATCCTTTATCTATCCCATATTTTGAAACTTGGAACATAGTATCATATAAAAATAGGATTATTTTTGGCTCGTTCATTGAATATTCTTTATCAATATCAAATCCTTTATCTACAATTCAGTGAGCTTTCTGCAATCGGTTCGCAAGCAATATCATAAGAAAGATAATTTATGTTAATATTTTTTTTTGAGAACCCTGTTGAAGTACATTCAATTATAGTCAGAAAAAAAATTGGGATAATTTTAATCAAAGCTTTCATTTTTTTTATTACTCTCATTCTGTTATCCAATCTTATTTTTATAATTGAGATGGTAAACAAAATAATGATCTCAAAACTGAAGCTCAAATCAATAAAGTTGAAAATTCCTAAATAAGTATTCAAGTTGACAAAAAAACTAATTAGGATTTAATTTCAGGGATGACACCTGTATTAGATAATCCAAATATACGTAACCGAGCCCATCTTTTATCTATTCAAGAATACCATGCACTTGGAGAACTTGGTTTTTTATCTAAACGCACTGAACTAATCGAAGGAGTTGTAATCGAAAAAATGCCTAAATCTCCAATTCATGTTACATTTGTAAAAGCTATATTTGAGGCTTTATCATTTGTCATTCCAAAAGGTTTTCATGTTGCTTCTGAACAGCCAATTACATTAAAAAAATCAGAACCTGAACCAGATGTATCTATTATTAAAGGCTCTATTAGGGATTATAAAAATTCACATCCAACTGAAGCTGAACTAGTTGTTGAAGTTTCACTTACAACTTTATCTGAAGATAGAGCAATGTCTCAAATTTATGCAGAATCAAATATTCCAGAATATTGGTTATTTAATTTAAACAATAATACAGTTGAAGTGTACACAAAACCACTTCAAGGAAGATATTCTGAAATGAAAACATACTCAAGCAATGATTCCATTTTTTTATCTTCAAAGCCAGAAATTAAAATTGAACTCAGCAAAATTTTTTAGTTATTATTTAGGGCGAATTTTTGCTTCGCAAAAAACCTGCTTTCCACTTTTATCAAAAAATTTCATACGAAATTTTTTGATACCGTTTCAATCAGTTTCGCTAGTATTGACAAATCAATCAATTCATTAAAATTATAAAAATGGATTCTAGTTTAAAGTTTGAAATTTTTAGTAAGATGGATTTTAGCGATCCGCAAATTGTATCCTTGAGAGATGCGAATCCAAGCCCTAAAGACTATTCAGAATCTTCGGGAAAAATGAAAATCATTTCTGCATTTGGGGAAAAAATATATAAATTTTTATTCCACTCTGAATTAAAACCTGATAAATGGGACACTTCTGAATCTTATAGAGAAAATTTTGATGAATCAAAAAAAGATTTATTATTCAAATGCTTTGGTCAGCCAGGTACTGGAATTTATTTAAGAAAGAATAAAGTTTATAAAGCTCTAATTGAAAATTGTAGAATTCCGATTATGTGGGAAGGCAAAAAAAAAGTTATGGAAAGAAGACCTGATCCAATCATTAAAAGTAATTTTTACTTTTGGTTTAATGAAAATTATTGTAAAAAAAATCAAATTCAAATTCAAAATTTCTTTTTGGAATTATTTGAAGAGACAATTGCTGAATATGGTTTTTTATGTGAATACGAAGAATACAAAAGATCAAATCATTATTTTGAAAAACTTCCAAATGGTAGTCTTCAAAGATATGAAGGTCAGGATCTTCATATTTCTCTACCTGGTGTTTATTGGATGAATGTTTTTGGAAAAACGTATACTGATTTTTTTGGTGAAAGTAAATTGAATAAAATTAAAATTTATGAAAAAAGGAAACTAAATGATAAAAGTTATCTTTTAAAATTAGCACCTGATTCTGACTATTATTTAAATAATAAAAATGAATTTGCCATACATGCAGAGTCTATCAAAAAGATTTTAGGCGAATCAAGTTTTTACCAAAAAAATAAAAAGTCCGAAATATACATTAGTCCTTGGAGATAAATTCATTTTAACGGAAAGCTAGAAATAAAGAAATTTCCCTTGCAATTTATATTCGTTTAGATAAATTTAATTTAGAGAAGAAAAAAATATGAATTTGATACTAGAAAAAAAATCTTTTCGTGAACGTTCGATTCCAATTACTGTGGAAATGTACAATTTGCTAGGTGAGCAAAATTTGATTCCTGAAAAAACCGAACTCATTGAAGGAGTGATCATAGAAAAAATGCCGAAATCACCTAAACATGCATCTTTTGTAGAGAAACTATCTGAATTCTTAAAGTCCAAAATGATAAAAAAATTTTTTATAAGACAAGAAAATCCCATCTCAACTAAACATTCTGAACCGGAACCTGATATTTCTGTTCTCGATTTTAGAGAGGATTATTATGAAAGCGAGCATCCAAAGTTTGCACATTTAGTAATTGAAGTTTCAATCTCCACTTTGGAATTTGATAGAGATAAAGCAGACGTTTATGCTTCAGCAGAAATTCCAGAATATTGGTTATTTGATTTGGTGAATCAAAATTTAGAAGTATATCGAAGTCCAAAAAATGGAGAATACAAATCCAGAACGATTTTAAAAAATACCGAAAAAATTTCTCCTCTTTTTCAACCAAACATTGAAATAGAATTAAAAAATTTCTTAAACTAATTATTTTTACAAAAGAAAAAATTTCCTCTTTAAGGAAAAATAATTTAGTGTAATTCAAATTAGCCACTAGAAATAAACCATTTAAGTAGAATTTTTGGGAGCGAGGAGTAAGAAGTTTGATATCGAATAACGATAGCAAACTGCTCTGGTGCGAGAAGGAGAAGAAAATGGTATTCAAGAATGAAATTGTCTAATATGAAGATGTGACACATGAAAAAAAAGTTAAAAGTGAATATTGGAGATATTTTTCAGATACCATTAGGGAATGATAAATATGCATATGGTCAGGTTATTGAAAAAAAAAAGTTTTTGTGAAGTTATACTACATCATTTTGGTTTAAAATTTTATATAATAGAAAATTCCCAGTTTATTTTTTTTCCATATTTATACTTATCTTCTAAAAGAACAGTTTGATTATCCAACCATTTCCATTTTACATAGTATATAAATTCTCCCCAATGAGGTTCTTTTTCTATAAGTAGTTTTCGTTTTATTTCTTTTTTGGTTTTATCGAACAAAACCCAAAATACTTCAAACTTATCAATATCCCAATTACAAAAAAAACCGATCTTATATTTTCTATCTGGTGAGCTCATAAATTTATTTTTTACAAAAAATTTATTTTCTAGATTATTTTCCATACAATAATTATAGGCTTTTGTTAGTGTATCTGTTTCCCAACTTTCCTTATTTGCAATTTCGAGCATTCCTTGATGTAAAACATCTAACTGCATTTTCTTTTTAGTAAGTTTATCTAGCTGAAAATACTTTTTAAAATTAAAATTTAGTTTAAAATCTTTGATAACTGTTGTATCAATCACTTTTAAATCATCTTTCCAGTCCTCAGACAACTCAATGCAACATTGTCTTATTTTTCCAGTTTCATATTGATGATTCCATATGAAATACCTATATAATTCAGCAACACACCATGACTCGCCGTTAAATTTTTTTTGGTATTCCGTGCCATGTTCTAATCTTAAATCAATTCGAATCAACATGAATGGTTACTCTTTTGAAGGTAGGGGTTTCTGTTGTCTTTTAGGTCGTTTTTCAAAAACTTTAAAGTTATCATCAACCTTACTTTGTTCCGAGTTAATATCTTCTTGTCTATTTGGAAAATTTTTTTCTTTACTAGCGATAGAGATTGAAGCGTTTCTGAATTAACTGCAAATCAGTTAATTCAGAAGTAGCGAAAAGCTCGGTCGCTCGAAGAGCGAATCGCCCTAAAATAAATTCTTAAGTTTTTTTTTAACAATTTCATTTGTTAATAAAATTGATTTTAAATTACTCGGTAACTCTTGCTTATTTATTTCTTTATTTATATCATCAGATCAATAATAAGACATGAAAAATAAATCTCCTTTAAAATTTTGTTGAATTACTCCGATTTAAAATTCACTGAAATTGGATCTGATAATTTACTTTTTTGATCTGCTGCTGAAGTAGGATTATAATTTGCATTACAAGCAGAAATTTTAAAAAAATAAGTTAATCCTTCTTTGAGAAGAAGTAAATTTTTATCTTTTCGATTTAATGCATTTACTGAAATCAAATCATTATCAATACAAATAGATAAATTACGATAATTTTTATCAAGACTTTGCCCATCAGTTAGACCTGTAATTGGTTTTCCATCTTTATCAACTGTTAATGTTCCAACCATTCTATCAGGACTCACACCGTAATGAATAAAATATTTTCCACCTTCTCTGACATTTTCTTCATGATTAGAAGTCCATTTTAAACAAGCTGAATTTTCTGTTTGAGACGCTAATTTTAATCCACTTGGTTTATTTGGTGGAATTGAATCTGAATAAGTAAATTTTATTTTTTCTAGACTAGGAGTTTTTGTTCCGTCAAAATTTGATTTTAAAACCATTTTCCATTGTAAAAATTTAAAACCTTTTTCTAAAACTTCTTCTAATTTATCTGAATGAATCCAAGTAATTGAATTATCTTTTGTATCAAAATATAAATCTGAAAATCTAAAATAAACTTCTAAAGAAGTCCCTAGAGGAATATTTTTAATAATATCCAAATTTAATAATTTTGAATTTGAATATTTTGTTTCTAAAATTTTTGAAAACGATACACCTTTCTTATGAAATGCAAATTTTATATTATCATCATATTCTACAGTATCAAATGGAACTGAAATTGACTCAATATCTGGTTCACCTTTAGCGATTAAAAAATCATCTAATTGACCAAAAAAATTCTTTCCAATAATTATTGGCGAGGTATCATTTTTATGAAAACCAATTGGTAAAAAAGTTGGATTATGAATTGAAGTAATTGCTTCAAATTCTGATTTTAATTTTGCATTTTCGTATAACTTGTATTTGCCTGTATTAGGTTCGACTACAATTACAATATGAGTCCAATTTTCAATTGATAATCGATCATCAGAAGAAAGAGAGTAGGAAGTAGTTTCAAAATTTGAACTTCTAAACATATTGGAAAACTGAACTTGTATTTTATTGTTGATGATTTTACATTCAAGTCCAATTTTTCTACCTTCAGTAAAATATGTTTTTGAAAATACAATTGAGTTTTCTTCTGACTCTCCCGGTTTTAAAAAAAAGGAAATATAAAAAGATTCTTTTAAATGGTCAGTATCAAAAAGTCTTCCATTATTTGTCGCAACTGATAGGTAAGAATTGTTGGCAGCAAAAGATGCATGTTTTTTTCCAAGTAAATTTTTTGCAGAGATTGCATCATAGTTTGAATAATTAACTGTATAGTTTCCAGTTTTATCTTTTAGTTCAATTGGATTTTTATTTTCAAAATCAAAAAATAATTCTTTCTGGGATATATTTTTTTTTCTAGAAAGTTCTAATTTATATTTTTTAGCTGATTCACGAGTTGTCTTAATTCCAGACTTTTCTAATTTAGAAAAATCAGATTTGTTTTCAAATACAAATTCACCTGAAAATAAATTGAGTATAAATAAAAATAAAATAATTTTCATAAGCTATCTAAAAGTTGAATCCTTTTTTCATGTCTGCCAGCTTCAAATTCTGTGTTTAACCATTTATCAACAATTCTTAAAGTTAAATCTTTTCCAAGCAACCGACCACCAAGTACTAGAACATTTGCATTATTATGACGTTTTGACATTTCTGCTGTAAACTCATCATGACAAAGTGCAGCTCTAATTCCTTTCATACGATTTGCAGAAATTGAAGCACCAATCCCAGTTCCACATAGTGCAATCATTCTTGGAAATTCTTCAGAAATTAATTTTTTACAAGCGGGATTTATGATATTTGGATAGTCTACAGAAGCTTCTGAATCAACTCCACAATCAATAATTTCAAATTTTTCTTTTAGAGAATTTTTTATAAATTCTTTTAATTCAAACCCACCATGATCGGACACTATACCAAGCTTCATAGTATAATAATCGGTATTTTTTTTATATTTCCAAAGACTCTTATATAAATTAGTTTATTTTGAATAAAATTTGATATCAAAAAAAATCTATTTTTAAGATTCATTTGGGCAAATTTTTTGTGGACGTTTTGATAAAAATTAATTGCTTTCACCATAAATTCACTCAGTGAGCAACCCACAAAAAAAATACTTTCCACTACAATCTTTTGGAATTTACTTAAATTCTATATTTAATAATATTAACAAAAGGATTTTCGTTGAAATTACTTTTGCAGCTTAGCTTGGTATTTAAATATTTTTTTTATTTACAAGTTTTGTTTTTACAAATTAAATTAAAATATTAAATAAATCGAGATAAAATGAAAAAAATAATCTTATTTGTATTTCTAATTTTTTATTGTAAAGAAAAAGAAAACATCATCAAAGAGTATACAAATCCAAATTCTAAAATTGGTTTTCTAAAAATCAAAATAATAAACTCTCCTTACGAATTTGGTTTAGCTAATAGTAGGATGAGCCTAAGAGGATTAAGGGAGCTACCGGAAAAGATAACTGACTCATATATTTTTGAAAAAAACCCCAGCTTTATTATTCAAGGAGAAATGAAAGATAATTTGGAAAAAACAATTTCACTCGAAGAAGGAAATTATTTTGCTGAACTATCTGTAAATGATAGTTTTATTTTACCTTTATTAATTTCAGATCTATCTGGAACAAAAGTTGTTTATGGTTTTGATTCTAAGTTACTAAAAAAAGATTCGGAATTTTTTTCATTCAAATCGGAAAGGGTTTATTCGAAAAACGATTTAAAGGTTTGTGAAATAAAAGAAAAATATATTTTGGATCCAGAAAATAATTGTCCAGTGATACATATAGAAGAAGGTAAAATTACCGAAATTAAAATTTCTTTTGATGATAATTATTTTAACTACAAAACTACTGGTGCTTTTTGGCTTAGTACTCTTGGACGACAATTTCCAGCGATTCTGCTTGGAACAATTATTATTAGTCGAGATGTAAAACATGAGATTGAGACAAAAAAATAAATTTTATCAACTAATTAAAGTTATGTGGAAAAAATTTACCCAAACTAATTACTAATTTTTCTTGGATTGATTCAATTTGTAAAAACTTGTTAAAACAAAATCCAACCATTTTCCATTTGGAATCTGTTCAGTTTTTTTGGTGATAAATCCAACATGTCCACCTTGATCTGTCAGAATAGGTTTTATGTGTGGAAGTTTTTTCCAATTTATAGAATTAAAAACATCTGGTTTGATCAATGGATCATCTTTAGCATGAATCATAATTCCTGGAGTTTTAACTTTGTAAATGGAGTAAATTGAAGAAGAAGCACGATAATAATCCAATGCACCTCTAAAACCAAAATTTGGTCCAGTATAAATATCATCAAAATCAAACATGGAATCAACATCTAAAATTTTTTCTTTTAATTTTTCATCACAAGTATAAACACCTCGTTCAATTTTATCCTGAAAAGAATTTAAAAATACTTTTCTATAAAAAATTCCCGTTCTTGAATCTATAAACTCACATGCTTTTTTTAAATCTAAAGGTGGTGAAACTGCAGAAAATAATTTTATTTTAGAATTTTTTTCAGCAAGATATTTTAAAAGTGTATTTGCAGAAAGTGAAAATCCAGCGAATATAATATTTTTGGAAAAATTTTTGTACACATAATCTTCCACTAATTTAAAATCGATAGTGAGACCAGCGTTATAGCCTTTTTTGGAAAGACCTTCCCCTCTTCCACAACCTCTTAGGTTTACACGCATCACTCCAAAACCAGCAAGTAAAGCAGTTTCAGCTAAACTAACAATATAGTGTGAATCGGATGAGCCTTCCATTCCGTGGAATAAAACAAGGTAGTATCCATTGTATTTTATTTTTTGAGATCTAATTGGTGGTGAATGATCTAGCCACAAATAGTCACCTGATTTATCAGAAGTTTTTAAAATGCAAACTTCATTTTCATAAATTGTTCTGAGTGAATTTTTTGGAGGAAAAATTGTTGTGAAAATTGTTTGAACATGTTTATTGTTTAAAAAACGAGGAGGTTCTAAAGGAATATCTCTTTCCATTCTTTTTCTTCCTCTTTATCAATTAATTTTTTTGAAATCATATACTTAAATAAATTTTTCAAAGCTGCTTTAGATTTTTTTAGGACATTTTTATCATCTGGAAACTGATCTTCAAGATAAAAATTCAAAAAATCATCTGCTTCATAACTACCAAAATCATCTAGGGTAACTTCCTCATCTTCTTCTACAAGATGAGAAAGATAATTTAGCAAAAGAACAAAAAATTCTCCCTCTTCTTGCTTTTGGGAAAAATCTAAATATTCACGAATTATTAATTCAACTGATTTAGGAGACATGAATGGAAGTTGATAAATTGTCCACTATTCCATATTCAATTGCTTCTTCTGCAGTCATATAATAATCTCGATCTGAATCCTGAACAATTTTTTCATATGGTTGATTACAAGCTTCTGCCATAAAACGATTTAGTTTCTCTTTCGTTTTTTTTATTTCAATTGCATGAATTCTAATATCAGATGCTGGTCCTTGAATTTGCCCACCAATACTTGGTTGATGAATCATTACTTTTGCAGATGGATAAATAAATCTTCTGCCTTTTTCTCCAGCACATAAAAGATGTGAACCCATTGAAGCTGCCATACCCATACAAACTGTCGCAACTGGGGAAGAAATCATTCTCATAGTATCAAAAATTGTCATTCCAGCTGTTACTGATCCACCTGGTGAATTTATATAAAAAGTAATTTCTTTTCCAGGATCATTCATTTCTAGATACATGAGTTTTGCGACAATCTCTTTTGCAGAATCATCCATTACTGGTCCCCAAAGAAAAATTTTTCTTGAATCTAAAAATTTTTTTTGGATAGGACTACCGTTTTTTAATTCCTCAAGAGCTGAGTCTTTTTTGTCCTCTTTCTCTTCTTTCTCGTCGTCATTTAAAATTTCGTTTAGGTACATAATCGCTCCTTTGACCTAGTTTGTAGTTAAGTAAAAATAAAATCGAACTTGCTAATAAAATATAAACAAGCCGAAAAAAATTCTGATTTCCATTTTCTGATTTGTATTTTTTTTTCATATCTAATTCTGTTACACTTGATGCAAAAAGAGAACCAGAAGTTTCTTTTCTTACTGACTCTTTAAAGTGAATAATATTCGCTTCATCTGAAAGTATATAGTATTTACTAGCTTCTTTAGCTAAAGCATCTTTATCTTCAAGTAGAGTTTTTCTTTTTACTTCTAAAAAATGAGAATCTTTTTCTAATTTGTCAACTTCATCTTGAAGTAAAATTAATTTTGTTTCCAATTCTTTACGTTCAAATATACCTCTGCTACCAAGTAACAGAGAATATAAAACTATAAAAAAAGTAAAAACAGAAATTAAAATTGAAGTTTTAAGCATTCAAATTATAAAAAGTATTTTTACCTTTGTATTTTGCAACTGATCCAAGTTCTTCTTCAATTCTTAAAAGCTCATTGTATTTGGCGACTCTATCAGTTCTTGAAAGTGAACCGGTTTTGATTTGCCCAGAATTGGTTGCAACTGCTATATGAGAAATTGTTGAATCTTCAGTTTCACCACTTCTATGAGAAATCACTGCTGTGTAACCAGCACGTTTTGCCATTTCAATTGCTGATAAAGTTTCAGTAAGTGTTCCAATTTGATTTACTTTAATCAAAATAGAATTACAAATTCCTTCTGAAATTCCTTTTTGAAGTTTTGTGATATTTGTTACAAAAAGATCATCACCAACTAATTGAATTTTTTTTCCAAGTTTTTCAGTGAGTTTTTTAAAACCAGTCCAATCATTTTCATCTAGTCCATCTTCGATTGTAATCACAGGATATTTTTTTACAAGGTCTTCATAATACTCAACTAATTCTTCAGAAGTTTTTTCTGGGTTTTTTTCTGCTTTCAAAACATATTTCTTTTTTTTCTTATCAAAAAATTCTGAAGCTGCAGCATCTAATCCAATCAAAATATCATCTTTCATTTTGTAACCAGCTTTTGAAACTGCTTCCATGATAACATCAAAGCCCTCTGCATTACTTTTTAAATCTGGAGCAAATCCACCTTCATCTCCCACAGCTGTGTTTAAACCTTTTGATTTTAAAACTGATTTTAATGCATGAAAAATTTCAGCACCCATTCTTAAACCTTCCTTAAAAGATTTTGCAGACACAGGTAAAATCATAAATTCTTGAAAGTCTAAATTATTATCAGCATGAGAACCACCATTGATAATGTTCATCATTGGAACAGGAAGTTCATGAGCAAAATTTCCACCGATGTATTTATAAAGTGGAAGTCTTGAATGTGAAGCAGCTGCTTTTGCAACAGCAAGTGAAACACCTAGAATTGCATTTGCTCCTAAAATTGCTTTATTTGGTGAGCCATCTTCTTTAATCATTTTTTCATCAATTAAAGTTTGGTTAGTTGCATCTAGTCCAATAACAACTTTTGAAAGTTTTGTGTTCACATTTGCAACTGCTTTTAAGACTCCTTTTCCAAGATAACGCTTCTTATCATTATCACGTAACTCAACTGCTTCATATTCTCCAGTTGATGCCCCCGAAGGAACTGCTGCTCTTCCAAAATGACCTGATTCTAAAATTACGTCAACTTCAACAGTTGGATTTCCTCTTGAATCTAAAATTTCTCTAGCTTTTATTGATTGAATATTTGATGAACCCAAAATAATTTACCTCTAAAATGAATGATAAGTACAACTTAGTAATTTCTGACTTTTTTGAAAAGTATTAAAAAAGAATCTATATAATTAACGGAATTAGTTTCATTTAACAAAATTAATATTTTATTGGATTTTAGATATTATTTAGAACTTTGGAAATATTGAAAGAAAGAATATATTATTTAGATAACCTGAGAAGTTTTGCTTTGGTGCTTGGTCCAATTTTTCATGTTTCTATTATTTATGCAAATGAAATCGGTTATGTGGTAAAATCGGATATTCTGTCCGATTTATTTTTTTTTATTTGTCATTTAATTCATTCCTTCAGGATGCCATTGTTTTTTTTTCTTTCTGGTTATTTTTCAGAATTAGTTTTAAAAAAAAAAGGTTCTTCAAAATTTCTAAAAACTAGATTTGAAAAACTAGTCATTCCTACAATTTTTGGAATTTTTTGTTTAGCATCAGTTGAGGCATATTTTCTTTATATCCAAAAAAATTCTTATTTAAATTTTATAGAATTTTATCCAAAATTTTTTACAAAAGAATTTTTTACTTATTCTCATATTTGGTTTTTAGTAAATTTGATTTTATATTCCACTCTTTTTTTTGGTCTAAGAAAAATAAATTTATTCTTGTTTAAGCCTATTCAAGTTATTTTTTTAAGTTTTATAATTTTACTTAGCAATATTTTTATAAACAAAAATTTTACTTTGTTAGAAATAAAAATTTTAGATTTTATGTATTATTTGAGTTTTTATTTTTTTGGTATTATTTCTTTTAAAGAAGATAAATTTTATTCATATAAATTTTTAAACTCTAAATTTTATTCTTTATTTTTATTCATTTTGCTAATCAATTATTTTTACATAAACAAAATAGATCCTTATTGGATTGATTTTAAATATATTTATGAATATAGAATTTTTCATTTATTTTTGGAATCAAGTCTCTCTTGGAGCATCATTTTATTTTTACTTTTCCAATTTCAAAACAAACTAAATTTTGATTCTAAAAAATTAAACTACTTCAGAAATTCTGGAATTACAGTGTATTTAGTACATCACCCAATTTCAATTTCTCTGGGATATTTTTTTAAAAATATAGACTTAAGTATATATTTAAAATTTCTAAGTCAACTAATTTTAGTTTATTTAATTAGTTTTTTTATTTATGAAGTTATTAGAAGGTTGAAAAATTTATTTTCTTATTCTTAAAAAGACTTTAAATATCACATAATAAATTTTTGACATCTGCTACAATGCCTTTCGCATGTTGGTGAGAAAAATCAACTTAATTCTAAATAAAAGAAATCCCTTGCTAAATTCTTAAATTCTAGAATCTTGAAATCAATATGAGTTAGAACCAAAAAATTTATATTTTTTTTAGGAACAATCTAATGGCAATTTTTATAACAGCAACCGGAACAAATGTTGGCAAAACAATGTTATCCGCTATGATAATGACAAAATATGCAAAAAAACATGAACTTAAATATTTTAAACCAATTCAAACTGGTTCAGTGCAAGAATCTGATCTATTAAAAGTTGTAACCTTGTCTAAATTGCCTGATAAATTTTTTTTAGAACATGAATATCATTTTTTAAAACCCTCTTCTCCACATTACGCGGCTGATTTAGAATTTAAATCAATTGACACAATGAAGTTAGCTGATAAATTTAGAACTCTTTATTCTGAAAAAATGATTATTGAAGGAGCAGGTGGACTTCATGTTCCACTTAATTCAGGCAGTCTTTTTATTGATGTTTTAAAAAAAACAAAACTTCCAACAATTTTAGTTTGTGACACAAAACTTGGAACAATTAATCATTCTCTTTTATCGATTGAATCTATTTTATCTAAAGATATACCACTAATTGGTTTTTATATGTATGGTGAAAAAAATGAGTTATTAAAAAATAATATTCACACAATTCAAAGTTTTTCTAAAGCAAAATTTCTTGGGGATATTTTTGTTCCTGATAAAATCAATGATTCAGTGGGTTTTTTACCATTTGTTGATCAATACTTTGATACAAATAAACAAATTGAATCTTTATTTATATGATATGGCATCCTTACACAATAGGGAAACAAAATTTTGAACCTTTAAAAATCAAATCTGCAAAAGGAGAATTTTTAATTTCAGAAGATGATAAAGAATATGTCGACTTAGTTTCTAGCTGGTGGGTAAGTATCCATGGACACAACCATCCTTTTATTAAAGAAAAGATACTTTCTAGTTTAGAAAAATTAGACTTTACAATTTTAGCAGGACATACTCACGAAGCAATAATTCAACTTACAAAAAAACTTTTAGAATTTACTGAAAATAAATTTCACAAAATATTTTATTCTGATAACGGCTCAAATGCCGTAGAAATTGCATTAAAAATGTCTATCCAATATTTTGAAAATCTAGAAATTCCAAATAAAAAAGAAATTTTACATTTTTCAAGTTCTTATCATGGAGATTCAATTGGTGCTATGTCTGTAAGTGGCAAATCAAAGTTAAATGATATATTTAAATCTATTTTTTTTGAATCAACAGAATTTATTTCACCAGATTGTTATAATTGTCCAGTAAACAAAAATCCAAACAATTGTAATTTAGAATGTATAGACAAATTAGAAGTTTATTTAGAAAAAAATCATAAAACTGTTGCAAGTGTTATTATTGAACCAATTATTCAAGCTGCACTAGGTATGAAATTTTACAAAAAAGAAGTATTGCAAAAAATGGAAATGCTTTGTAATAAATACAATGTCTTATTCATTTTAGATGAAGTGTTTACAGGTTTTGGTAGACTAGGAAAAAAATTTGCTTTTCTTTATGCAGAAATTTCACCAGATATAATTTGCCTAGCAAAGGGATTAACTGCAGGTTTTTTACCAATGGCTGCGACTTTAGTAAACAAAAAAGTTTATGAAGGATTTTATTTTTCAGAACCAGAAAAAGCATTTTATCATGGACACACTATGACAGGAAATCCAGCTTCAGCTTCTGCTGCTTGTGCTAGCATTGAATTATTTGAAATGGAAAATCGTCTTGATGATATAAAAAATTTAGAAAATTTTTTTCAAAATAAAATAATTTTTTGGAAAGAAAAATTTGACAAAAAAATTTTTAATCCACGAAATATTGGTGCAGTATTTACTTTTGAAATGGGAAATGAAAATTCAAATTATTTTGACATACACTCAAAAAAACTTAAAGAGCATTGTTTCAAAAACCAAATTTTAATTAGACCACTTGGTAACACTGTTTATATTACTCCACCATATACTATTGATTTAGAAAATTTGGAAAATTGTTTTAGAATCATTGAAAGTTTTTTGAAGAATGAATAATTTATCTTTTTAAATTTGAAAGAAAATTTGTAATATAATAACTCTTCTGTTCTAAAATTTCTCTATATTAGGCTAAATCATTTAAGTTTTAATAATTAAAATTACAGCTATTTCATATAAAGGAGTTTTTTATCAATTTGTTAAGAAGATTGTGATTTTGAAGTTGTATTTAAGGAAAAAATAATACTAATCTTTAAAAATAGTATCAAAAAAAAGACAAATACTATCGTTAAACAATAGTATTGATACATAAGAGCATCTTGCTTTTAATGATTTTTTTCTCTAAATGAAATATCTGATTTGTCACAACTCAGAATATTTTACTTGAAACGTGGAATTTTCTTAAAAACTTAGATTCTAGAGAAAATATTTATGATTTTTGGATTATTAAAAGAAACTGGTGATGAAAAGAGAGTAGCTCTTCTTCCTGAATCAGTGGATACAATTATTAAAATGGGAAATCCGGTACTTGTTGAATCTGGTGCTGGTTTAAATGCTTTTGTTTCTGATGAAGATTATAAAAAAGTTGGTGCAACAATTTCTTCTAAAAAAGAAATTTTTGAAAAATCAGAAGTGGTTGTGAAAATCGGGCTTCCTGATAACGATGAAGTGAATTCTTTAAAATCTGGAACATGGTTTTTTGCAGTTCTTCAACCTCTTTTTAACTTTAAACTAGTTAAAACTCTTTCAGATAAAAAAGTTTCTGTATTAAGTTTAGATATGATTCCAAGAATCACAAGAGCCCAATCTATGGATGTGCTTTCCTCGATGGCAACTGTTGCTGGTTACAAAGCGGTTCTCACTGCTGCTTCAAACTTACCCCATTTTTTTCCAATGCTTACAACAGCAGCGGGAACAATTCCTCCAACTAAAATGTTAATTATGGGTGCAGGTGTTGCTGGACTTCAAGCTACTGCAACTGCAAGAAGACTTGGAGCAGTTGTTGAAGTATTTGATACAAGACCTGAGGTAAAAGAACAAGTAATGTCTCTAGGTGGAAAATTTGTCGATGTGGAAGGAGCTGCAGATGCTTCCAAAGCTGGTGGTTATGCAGTTGAACAAACTGAAGAATACAAAAGCAGGCAAAGAGAAGCAATTCATAAAGCAGCCGTTAAAGCAGATGTGATAATTTGCACTGCACAAATTCCAGGAAGAAAAGCTCCTGTTTTAATAACTGAAGCAATGTTAAAAGAAATGAAAGCTGGTTCAGTTGTTGTTGATATGGCTGCATCAAGTGGTGGAAATTGTGAAGGAACTGAAAACAATAAAACAGTTTCTAAAAATGGTGTAACAATTATAGGTGATTCAAATCTTCAAAGCACTATTCCATTTGATGCAAGTAAAATGTTTGGAAAAAATATTATCAACTTTTTAAAGAACATGCAAAATAAAGAAGGTAAACTAGAACTCAATTTTAACGATGAAATTATTTCTGGAACTTGTATTGCTCATGATGGTGTAATTCGTCATAAAACTGTAGCTGATTTACTGGCTTCAAATTAGGAGAGAAAATTGGAATCTATTTTAAATTTTTTTATAATGAACAAAGCTATGATTTATATGCTTGTGCTTTCTATTTTTGTGGGAATTGAAATTATTTCAAAAGTTCCTGCTGTTCTTCACACACCTTTAATGTCTGGAGCAAATGCAATTCATGGTGTTGTGATTGTGGGTGCAATTATTGTTATGGGTGAAGCAAATCCAGATGATATACTTTCCATTATACTTGGATTTATTGCTGTTGTTTTGGGAACACTAAATGTTGTGGGTGGTTTTGTTGTAACTGATAGAATGCTTGAAATGTTTAAGAAAAAAGTTCCAGCTAAAAAGGGGTAATACATGATTGGATTTATTGAAATAGCTTATTTTTTAGCGTCTTTATCTTTTGTAATTGGTTTAAAAATGCTCAGTCATCCTGACTCTGCACGTAAAGGAAATCTTCTAGCTGCAATTGGAATGGGACTTGCTATAATTCTAACCATAGCTGGTGAAAAAATTCACAACTTAGGTTGGATATTTGCAGCATTATTTGTTGGAACTTTGCTTGGTGCTGTTTCTGCACGCAAAGTAAAAATGACTGCAATGCCTCAAATGGTTTCATTGTTTAATGGAATGGGTGGAGCTTGTGCAGCTGTGATTTCACTTGTGGAATTTGCTCATCATCCAGAACTTCAAGTTAGTTTAGCAAATAGCACAACAGCAATTATTTTACTTGGAATGTTAATTGGCTCTGTGTCTTTTTCTGGATCTATGATTGCATTTGGAAAACTACAAGGTTATAAAGCAATTGAAAAACCAGTTACATTTCCATTCCAAAAAATGTTCAACACAATTTTATTAATTATCACTTTTGGAATTGGTGTACACATTTTATTCAACTTATCTAATCCTCACCAAGCATCTGGGTTATTTTACACAATGTTCGCATTATCACTGTTATACGGTATTTTATTTGTTCTTCCAATTGGCGGAGCGGATATGCCAGTTGTGATTTCTCTCTTGAACTCATTCACTGGAGTTGCTGCTGCATGTGCTGGATTTTTATATAGCAATATGGTAATGTTAATTGGTGGAATTTTAGTTGGTTCTGCTGGAACAATTTTAACCGTTGTAATGTGTAACGCTATGAATCGTTCTTTAGTAAGTGTAATTTTTGGAACTTTTGGCGGTGGTGGAACTGCTGCTGCAGGAGGTGGGGCATCAGGAGATCAAATAGTTCGTGAAATTTCTTTAACTGATGCAGCAATTTTAATGAGTTATGCAAAAAAAGTTGTAATTGTTCCGGGTTATGGTTTAGCAGTTGCTCAAGCTCAACATACTTGTCATGAATTAGATAATCTATTAGAAGAAAAAGGTGTGGATGTAAAATATGCAATTCATCCTGTTGCAGGTAGAATGCCGGGTCATATGAACGTTCTTCTTGCAGAAGCTGATGTTCCATACGATAAACTTTTTGATATGGAAGATATTAACTCCGATTTTGCATCAACTGATGTAGTGCTAGTAATTGGTGCAAATGACGTAGTAAATCCCGCAGCAAGAAAAGACCCCGCAAGTCCAATTTATGGAATGCCAATTTTGGATGTTGACAATGCAGCGAATATCATTGTTTTAAAACGTGGGATGAATGCTGGATATGCTGGCATAGAAAATGAACTTTTCTTTGATCCAAAAACAAAAATGTTATTTGGAGATGCAAAATCTTCTTTACTTAAATTAGTAGCTGAAGTAAAACAAAACTAATGTCTGATAGAAGAAAAAGAATTTCAAGACCCTTACCTATTTTAGTGTTTGGGTCTGTGTTTCTACTTTTACCAATTGTAAACTATATAAACTTTGCTTACCAATTGGAAGTATCCCCAAAAGATTTTTTGCTGATACTATCGCGTATCGATAGTATTGCCTTGATCTTAGCTATATTTCCTATTGTTATAGGAATAGGAATTTTACTCGTAAAAAAATGGGGCTGGTGGAGTTTTTTAGGATATTCAATAATTGTTTTATTTTACAATTTAATTGTTCTCATTTCAGAACCAAATCAATTAATTCCTAATTTAGTTAATTTAATACAAAGTTTAATAGGTTTTTCTGCAATATTCTATTTTTTAAAACCAGATATTTCTGCACCTTATATGAATGTTGATAAAAGAGGTTGGAGATTCCAAAAACGTAAACCAGTAGAAATCCCTGTTAAATTAAATTCAATTTTAACTAAATCAATAGATCTTTCTGCTACTGGTCTTTATGTAGAGTGGAAGGGAATTGATTTTGAACTTGGTCAAGAAGTGAACATTGAATTTGAATTTGCATTAAAAAAATTTTCGACTAAAGCTGGAGTTGTTAGAATTGATGCTGTTGGTCTTGGGCTAGCTTATAGAAATTTAGAAAAACAAACTATTGAAGAACTTTCTAAATGGGTTGGTTCAAAAGAAGTGGAATATTAGTTTTTTTTAAATGAGATTTTTTCATTAAACCTCCATTATCCTCAAACTTTATTTAAATAAAAGTGAACAAAACCCAGCTTGAATATTTTTTACTTTAAAGTTTTGACACAAAAAAAAATTTAATATATTCTTTACAGTTTTTTTTTTTAATAGTTATTAAAAAGTTAACTTTTTTAATTAA
>JAAFIR010000021.1 GCA_013297885.1 Leptospirales bacterium
AGCCCGGTTTTTCCCTTTTGAATTAAAAATGTTGAACTAAGAATTAAAAATGTAAAATTTTTTAATTTACTTAGAGCATTCTTAATTCAACATTCCATAACCGAGCTGTGGGAAAAATTCGCCCAAAAAAAAATAGAATATAGTCAAAATCAATATCAGAGTTTTATTTTTTTTGGTTAAAAAAAAAAGGCTCTCAACTTCTTCAAAGACTTTAGAATTAAGCAACCCAAAGTCTTTGAAACGTCTCGATCCTTTTCGCACTGGTTTGAAAAACTTTTTTACTGAATTCTTCTAATAGTATGATTGGTGGAATCAGGAATAAAAATACTTGTTCCATCAGTACAAGAACTCATTGGGTTATTGAATCTAGCCACACCTAAACTCCCATCAGTTGTTCCACTAGTACCACTAAGTCCAGCAAAAGTAGTTACCGCTCCAGTGGAAATAACAAATCTTCTTATAGAGTGATTAAATCTATCTGAAATATAAAGGTTTGCCCCGTCTAGAAAAACACCTTGTGGTGAGTTAAATCTAGCAGCTGCTCCAGTTCCATCAGTAGTTCCTGAAACACCAGCTGTGCCAGCAAGAGTTGTTACCACTCCTGATGAAATTACTACTCTTCTTAAAATATGATTTCCAAATTCAGTAACGTAAAAGTTAGTCCCATCTGTAACAATTCCTGATGGTTGATTAAATCTAGCAGCAGTTCCAGTCCCATCTGTTGTTCCGGGAGTTCCACTTTGTCCAGCAAATGTAGTTACCACTCCTGTTGAAATTACTAATCTTCGAATTGAATGGTTGTTATAATCAGATATGTACAAATTTGGTCCATCAGTAGCAATTCCATTTGGTCCGTTAAATCTGGCGGCAGCTCCAGTTCCATCAGTTGTTCCTGTTGAACCAGATGTTCCAGCAATTGTAGTTACAACTCCTGTCGAAATAACAATTCTACGTATTGAACTATTATTTGTATCAGCAATAAATAGATTAGTCCCATCAGAAATTATACCTTGAATATTTGCAAAACGTGCTGCAGTTCCAGTTCCGTCAGTAGTTCCAGCAGAGCCACAAGTACCTGCAAAAGTGCTAACAGCAGCAGTTGAAATATTGATTCTTCTCAAACAATTACCCCCTCCTTCACCAACAAATAAATTACCCACTCCATCAGGTACTACTACAAATGGAGAGTTAAATCTTGCTACTGCCCCTGTTCCATCAGCTGTTCCTGCTGAACCTGCTGTTCCTGCAAATGTAGTTACGTTACCAGTAATCGCCAAAGATTTTGCAACACAAGCAATTGTGACATTAGTCACAGCAGCAGATGCAGTTCCAGTTCCGTTTGTAACTGTACAAGTTAAATTTGAAGGAGAAGTTTTAATTGCAACATTAAATGCTGAAACACTATTTACAAAAGCGAATGTAGTTGCTCCAAAAGAAATTGTCAATTCCTCAACTGTATTATTAGTTGTTGTATTTTGTAAAACTAAACCTGTTCCAACTAGACCAGTAATCGTTCCACCAACACTAAAAGTAGGAGTAGTAGTAGGAGCCGGTGTGGGAGAAGGAGTTGGTGTGGGAGTTACTACAACTGGTGAAGAACTTCTAGATGATACAGCCACGACTGTTGCAATTTGATTTCTTGGTTGCTCAAAAAAGCCCAATTCTTTTTTACAACCAAATGCTTTTGTATATTTACAATCCTTATCTTGGTTGCAATTCATAAGTAACATAAATATTGTAATAATTGGTAAAATTATTTTCATATTTTCTCCTAAAAAAAATATTATTTTTGTTTAACAAAACTAATTTTATTTTAGGGTCAATGAATTTAGAATGAAAATATAAAAAAGCTCACCTAGGCAATGCTACGTAGGTATTTAGCAAATCAGCTAATTGATGTTAAGCGAATTAAATTTTCCAATATTGTATTAGGTTATTCATTTTTACTTTGGAAATTTTTCCAAGTTTAGCATCAATATTTCTTTTGTGTGCTTCAACAGTTCTAACTGATATATCAAATTTTTTTGCAATTTCTTTATTTGAATAACCTTTTGAAATCAATTTTACAAATTCAATTTCTTTGGTAGTTAATTTTATAAATGGGTTTTCAATTGGTGAAAAATCAAAACTAGTTAAATTGGAAAAATAGTTTTGACCGTCTAAAATTTTTCTGATTGCTAATTCAATACTTTTTGTACTCTCGGATTTTAAAATATAACCTTGTACATTCAATTCTATTAACTTAGATTTTATTTGCTCATCATTTAAAGATGTAATTACAGCTATTTTAACATTCAGAAATTTTTCTTTTAATTCATGGATCAAACATAGTGGATTTATATTTGGAACAATATAATCCATTAAAATTAAATCATAACTGTCTTTTGAGATTTTTTGATTTAGATTCTCTAGATTTGTTACTAAATCTGCTGATAAATTTGGTATTTTTTGAATAATTGATTTTAAACCATCAAGAAAAACTTCATGATCATCTAAAATTAAAATTTTTTTCATATTCTCTAATTTTTAATTTTCCTTTTTTACTTAACTATTTATTTAAAACTAAGAAAGTTTTATCCAATACAATTTAATTTGTCAAGAAGTATAAAATTTTGAATTCTTAAATATATATCATTTTTTTAAATAAAAAGAAAATTTACTTCCTTGATTTAAATTACTTTCTATTACCAAATTTGAATTGAGTTTTTGTAAAACCTCGTTACAAATTAATAATCCAATACCTGAACCAGTTTCATTTGCAGTTCCTTTTTTTGACTCTATGGGTTTTAAGTTTTTTAATAAATTTATTTCTTCTTCTGTTAATCCTATTCCTGAATCTTTGAAATAAATTTTATAATCATTTTCTAGTTCTTCAAAACCAATTTCTATTTTTCCATTAGGTGGAGTAAATTTGATAGCATTATTAAATAAATTTCGAATCACAATTCTAATAAAATTTTTATCAAATTGACAAATTAATTCTTTTTGGAAATTATTTACAATATTGATTTTTTTTTGTTCTACATTTTCATCAAAAAATAAAATTGTTTCTAAAACTATATGACTTAAATCCATTGTTTTCATTTCGATTGCTTGTTCCAAAAGGCTAGAACGAGACCAATTTAATAGATTTTCTAATAAAAATCTATTTTTTTTTAGATTTAAAGATACATCAGAAAAATAAACTTTCATTTTTTTTTGTGAAATGGATTTTTGTTCAAATAAATCTATCACATTATTTAAAACTTGAAGTGGACTTATTAAATCATGTGATAAAATTGAAAATAGTTATCTTTTAAGTTATTTGATTTTTCTAAAGTTTTATTCATCAAAGCGAGTTCTTCAGTTTTAATTCCAACTTCATTTTCTAATTCTAAAGAATAGTTAGCTTCTCGTTGGATTATTTTTTCTTGGGATATTCTAAATTTTACAGCCATAGCAATTGCAATTGAAAAAATAAAAACAAAAAAAGATTCAATAACATAAATATTTTTAACCCCTAAATCAAAAAACTTAAAAAGATAAAGTAACAAAGAAAATGCAAGTGAAGTTGAACCAAAAGAAATAATTTTTGCTTCAATTTGTTTTCTTTTAAAAGCGAACAAAGATTTTCTAAAGATTTCAATTGATATAAAAAATAACATAAATGTTATATTTATAAAAACGATATAACTTCTATAATAAAATTTCATTTCATCATAAAAAACACTTATTATAGAAAACAATAAAATGATTAAATAAAATTTTGTTAATAATTTAGAAAAAAAATCCATTTTTGTTTCAAATAGTTTGTTAATAAAAACTGGTATAAATAAATTCATCAAGTTCATTGAAACATGTTGGCAAAAAAAATGAAAATCATAATTATCATAAACCCAATAGGTAAGTTTATAATAAGCAAATATATAAATTGAATTAAAAAAACAAATCAAACTAAAATATAAATATGACTTATCTGTTTTATTCGGAATAAAAAGTGCAATATGGTAAAGAGCAAGAAAAAGTAAAATAAAACAGAATGCAAAATTTTTTCCAATTCCTAGATAGAAATCTTTTTCTAGAAGTTCCCAATTTCCAATTTTTGGCTCTTCTAGAAATCCTACACTTTTAGATGAGTCTGCTACACGTATTGAAATTAAGTTATCATTTAATTTTAAAATTTTTTTTTCTATTTTATATAAATATGGTCTTGAATTAGGTGAAATCAACTTTCCATCATCAGAAATAATTCCTTGCCCACCGATTTTTTTTTCATTGATGAATATTTCATGAGCATTTATTATATTTGATAATTTAATACCAATATCATTTATTTTATCATGAAACTTAAAATTCAATCTACACCAAATAACTTGTTTTTTTGAAAGGTCATTTATAGCAAAAAAAGTTGGTAATATAACTTTTTTCCAATTAGATTCATCTATTCCAATATAACTAAATTTTTTTTCATCTTCATTGATACATAACCAACCCTCTTGAAGAATTATAATCTCATTCTTAATTTCAAGAATTTTTGATTGGGAAAAAATTGGTGTTAAGAATTGTAAAAATAAAATTAAAAAAAAAATTTTTATCACTTTATACAATAAATTTCCAAAAGTAATTATTTGCATTGATTTTATAATTTACCATACAAAATTTTTATTTTGATTAATAATAAGTAAATTCTTATTAAATAAAAAAAACCCGTACGTGTGTTTTTTTTCTAGAACGAATACAAAACTCAGATTAATTCTTGTTTTAAATTGATTTAATAAAATACATAGCTCTAATTTGTGAATTGGATTTGGTAATGAAAATTTTAATTTTTGTGTTAGGTATATTGACTTTTAAATGTAATTCTGCTACTCAGTCTTCAGCATTTGAAAAATTATTTTTAATCAATTATATAGAACCAAAAAAATCTTCAGTGAGTTCTACACCTATTTTGCCACCCCCACTTATAAAATTAAAATCAATTAATGATTACAAAGTTATAGAACTAGCTTCTATTTCAATTATATTAGCAAAATCTAATATAACAGAAACCATTCCAATTGAAATTTATTTATCTAAAAATTCAATATTAGATAGCTCTGATACATTATTAAAAAAACATTCAATAATTGCTAATAATGAAAATGAAACAATCGCTTTAACTATTCCTCAAAGTATCTTAAACAATACACCTATAGTAAAAAATTATATTTTAATCAAATCTGAAAAAGCAAACACCGAAAATTTACAAACCACTTTTGTAATTTTTCCGTTTGGCTCAATTATTCTAAATTATACAATTAATGGTGGTGCAGTTAATAACCAAGCACTAAGTCAAACTGGAATCAAAGAAAGATATTATGAATTTACTGTTCCAGAAAATTCTAGCAAATTGATTTTTTCAGCTTTTAAAATGACACCCGGGGCATCAAATGAAGGAGTAAGTCTATTGGATTTTACAGAATCAATATCACCAGCTTCACTTGTGAACCTTACTTCAGTTGGTGCAAGTAGTAACTTATATGAAATCAAAAAAATTGACAATCCCAAAGCAGAAAAATTTTGGGTGAGAGTCGGTTTGGAAACAAGTTCTGTTGCACTAACCCACTCTTTTATCGCATCAACTGAAACATACGCAACTTCAAATTCTTTAAATTTTGTTGCAAGTTGTTTTGGAGGAATTGGATTTACAAATATTTGTAGAGACTATGAAAGTAATTTTAGAATAATACCTTCAGATAATATTACTTGTGAAGCTGGTGGTGCAACTGGAAGTGTTTATAGTGCTTTACCATGTACTAGTCTAAATCGAGTTACAAGACTTCTATGCACAGTAAACCAAAATGAAGGAATACTAATTTATAATTATTATTCTCCAACACATTCTTCAAGTGCCACAACTACTGCTAGTCTCGACAGATGTTTTAGACTTCCCTAATGAACATCCATTATTTTTTCTTCATAACTTTGTTGCTAATGTTTAACTGTTCTAAACAAGATGTTAGTTTACTTCCAAGTTTATTATTATTAAAAAATATAAATATAGATAGAAGAATTCCAAGTATTAGTTATAATTATAACACAGTTCGATATTATAATTATTTTGATAAAGATATCAAGTTTGTTCCAGTGATAAATGGATCTGAGCCTTTTAGAATTAGTTTACAAACTCCTTTACCTGATGGATTTGTTATGGATTCAAAAACAGGAGTCATTTCAGGAAGTCCAACTTCTACAAAATTGATTAAAGAGCAAACTTATAAAATTTCTATTTCTAATTCTTATGGATCTGCTTTTTCAGAAATCAAATTTCAAATTGGTCAGCCTGATTATTATAATGAATCTAGGTTAGATTTATGTTATAATAATACAGTAGAAATTCCTTGTGGCTCTGATCCAAATTTTCCAAGACAAGATGCAGAATTTCTAAAATCAGATAAAGCAAATGACTTCCATAAAAATTATACACTTGAAGATTTCCCAAATGATTTTATTTTTGTGGATAAAAATAGAGCGATTAGTTGGTCTTGTGCAATTGGACAAAAAGGAAAAGATTGTGCAGATTCCTCAGAAGTACCACTACTTTCAGGAAACTTTTCTTCAACATATGAAGAAGCTGTAAATTCATGTAATGCTTTAAATTCAAAAAATCTTGTAAAAGGTTATGCAGGAAAAAAAAATTGGAGGCTTCCTGAAATATATGAACTTCAAACTTTATTACAATACAATAAAAGTCCTGCTTTAAATAATGAATTTATTTCAACAAGTTTACCTGCTTCTACATGTGATAAATTCTGGTCAAATACTTCTGTGAATTCTAATCCTAGTTTAGCATGGGTGCTTGATAGTATTGCCACTGCTAGTTCCATAGCTGGCTCAGGTGTATCTAGGACAGTGAATAAAACTAATGACATTTCCAAAAGTTGTTATTATTGCATTTCTGGTCAAACTTTTTTTAAACCAAATTATACTGATAATGCTGATGGAACAATTTTAGATAATAGAACAAATCTAGTTTGGCAAAAATGCCCTTCTGGATTTAACAATGACCAAAGCTGTAGTGGTTCTGCTATTGGGTTAAACTGGTCAAATGCTTTAAAATATTGTGCAAGTTTAACTTTGGCAAATAAAAGTTGGAGATTACCTGGTGTAAATGAATTGCTTTCGATTGTGGATTATACTAAAAATGTTCCAAGTATCGACCCAATCTTTCCAATTACTACTTTTCCAACTACAAATCCATTATTGTTTTTTTTTACTTCAACCACTCAAATCAGTGGAACTTCTAAAGCTAGAGCTTATTTAACCAGTTTTCAAAATTTGGGTGGTATATTTGGAGGTACGAATCAAACTACTATATTGATTAAATCTAACTCTCTGCGTTCTGTTCGTTGTGTCAGTGATAAATAGAATCAGTTGTAAAAAATTTAAATGTTTGGATTGTTAAATTCTATGGCTGAATCTAAAGAAAACAAATTACTTGAAAAATACTATGAAGATAAATATACCCGTAATTCCAAATGGGCAAATATTTTAAATCCAGAACTCACAGATGAAGAAATTTTAACTCCTAGATTTAATTTACAACTCAAATTAGTTGCAATCACTTCTGCAATCCTTTTTATTGTATCAGTTGTAATTATTAGTATTGCAACTTATTTTTTTAAAAAAGATACTGAAATTCGTTTAAAAGAAAATGAACTAAAATTAATTGATATTTTATCTTCTTCTATTTCTCTTCAGTTTTCTGCGAATATTCAATATTTAACCGAAAACTATGACCAATTTAAAAAACAAAATTTAAAGGAGCTTAAAGAGAAAAAAGAAAATTTAATTTATTTTGTAATTTTAGAAAAAAAATTAGACACTTATAATATAAAAAATCAATTCAAACAAAAAGACTTTTTTGAAGCAAATGAAATTGATGAAAAAGTTTTAGAAGAAAACATTTTAACTCACACAAAAAAAAATACAATTGTTCCAGATTATGTTTTAATTAAGAACGCTAGTCTAGGGCAAAAAAATATTTTATATTTAATTGATACTCAATTTAATAATAAAAATGAAAGAGTGATAGGAGTTTTTAGTACCAAATCTTTAAGTAAATTATTTGAAAGAAAAAGTATAAACAAATTAGCTTTAGTTAGTGAAGATGGAAAAATTATTTTTCATCCTGATCCAGAAAAAATTTTCCTACAAACAGATATTTCGAATACTGAAATTTTTACTCAAGCAATCCAAAGTAAACTTGGAAATGGACAAATTCATTATAAAGAAAATAATGAAAAATCTATCGGAACATTTAAATCCATTTCAATTAGTAATTTATTTTTAATTTCAACAGTTTCTGAAGAAATTTTATTTGAAGAAGTATATAGAATTAGAAATAGAAATATTTTAATCTTAATAATTTGTATCTCTGTTTCAATTGGTCTTATTTTTTTATTTGCAAAAACTATTTCTAAACCTGTATTAACTCTTCTTAGAGCAACTTCCAGAATAGCAAAAGGAGATTTTAAAATTTTAATTGAACCTGAATATGAAGATGAAATTGGACTACTAACAGAAAATTTTATAACTATGTCAAAAGGTTTAGAAGAAAGAGAAAAAATAAAAGATGCTTTTGGTAGATTTGTGAATCCGGTTATTGTTGAAAGAATTGCTTCTGGAACAATGGATTTAGATGGAGAAGAAAAATCAGTTGCAATTTTATTTTGTGATATCAGAGGTTTTACTCCACTTTCTGAAAATTTAGAACCTCATGAGTTGGTAGAATTTTTAAATGAATACCTAACAATAATGGTTGAGTGTGTTGAGATGACATTTGGCATTGTAGATAAATTTATTGGTGATGCGATAATGGCTACTTGGGGTGCTTTACCAAGTATAGGAAATCCAGCAGAAAATGCAATTAATACAGCTCTACTTATGAGATTTGTATTGGAAGATTATAATCTAAAAAGAGAAAAAGCAGGTAAAAAAAGAATTCGAAACGGTTGTGGTTTAAATTTTGGACCAGTAGTTGCAGGTCAAATTGGTTCTGTAAACAAGATGGAATTTACGGTAATTGGTGATGCTGTGAATTTAGCTTCAAGAGTAGAAAGTTTAACTAAAGAATTTAGAACAGATATTTTGATTACAGAAAGTTTGTTTAACGAAGTAAAAGAAATTTATCTAGTTGAAAAAATGGAAGAAATTTATGTAAAAGGGAAATCAAAACCACAAACCGTATACGCAGTAATTTCAAGAAAAGATTCACCAGATAAAGATTATCCAAAAACTTTAAATGAATTAAGAACAGTTTTAAAAATCCCGTCAAAGGAAATAAATAATGTTTAGAATTTTATTAATATTTTTAAATAGAGGAAAATTTGTTTTTTCAATTTTAGGAATTATTATTCTTATTTGTACATTTTTTTTATTTCATTTAAAAAAAAATTTAGTTTTAGATTTCAATTTAGCAATTGGAAAAGTTTCTTATATTGAAAATACTGCTGAAAGAAAACCTAATACAAAACAAGTTTGGTATGAACTTTTAAAAAACGACTTAGTAATGAAAAATGATACGATCAAAACTGACGAAAATTCAACAATTCAAATTGAACTAAATAACCAAAATAAATTTACTTTTTTTGAAAATACAATGGTAATCTTAGATCTAAAAGATGAAGAAACTGAAATCCAATTTAAAAAAGGTAAAGCTAAAATTTTTGCTAACAAAAAAACAAAACTAAAACTAAAAGAAAATTTGAATATTGAAATTCCAAGAGGTCATGCTGAATTTGGAATGAAGAATGATTCGTTTTTTATATTGAATCAAAAAGAATCTACAAAAATTATTTTAAATTCCGAAGAAAAATTAATTCCTCCAAATCAATTTGTAGAAATTGAAGATGATAAAATTACTACAAAAACTATTTATGATAAAATTATTTCCCCAAATGATGACATTATCAGATATACAGATTCAGAAGATTCTGTAATTGATTGGGAATTTGAAAAAATTTTAGATGATAAAGTGATTATTTTAATGAGTAAAGACTCCAACTTTAATTCTATTTTTTTTAAAGATTTAATTTTAAAAGATGAATACAAAAAAAAATTACCACTTGGAATTTATTATTGGAAATTAGTTTCAACTTCCAAAGAAAAAGATTTTTTTTATCCCACAAAAAAAATTTCTATTTTAAAAATAAACCCTGTTCAATTTTTAAAACCAAATTTATCTAAAGAGTTAAGTTATTTTTCTTACCCTAAAGATGTTTTTTTCCAGTGGAAGCCATTAGAATTATTTAATGAATATGAACTTCAATTTTCAGATAAAGAAGATTTTTCAAATTTAAAAATGAGTTTTAAAACAAGTCAAACAATTCTCAAAGTTCCAATTTTAGAAGAAGGGAAAATTTATTTTAGGCTAAAAGCAAAATCAAATCGTGAAGAAGTTCTTGAATTTATTAGTAAAATTTTTTTTATTCAGTTTTTAAAAAAAGAAAAAGTTCCAGAAGTTTCAGTATTTATTCCACTAGAAAATGGGAAAGTTTCAGTAGCAAAAAATTCAAATGATAAAATTTATTTTTATTGGGAAAAAGATTACGATTTTAAAGAATACAATTTTCAACTCTCATACAATGAAGATTTTAAAAACATTGCTTTAGAACAAAAAATTAATGATTCTTCGATTTCCATATCTGGAATAAATGAAAATCAAACTTATTATTGGAGAGTGAGAGGAATCGTAAATAACGAGGTAAAAAGCAATTATTCTAATATAAGAAAATTGCAAGTTGTAATGAATGATCCAACTATTATAAATATTTTATTTCCTTATTCGGGAAAAATTTTAGAATTAAATGAAAAAAATAAAATTCTATTTCGATGGAAAACTGTTGATAAAACTGATAGATTTTTTTTTGAATTAGCTTCTGATAATGATTTTAAAAATAAAATTTTAACAAAAGAATTATCTAATACCGAATTAGAACTAAAAGATTTAAAAGAAGGAACTTATTTTTGGAAAGTTACTTCTCCTTCAAACTCTCTACGAAGAGAAGCAACTTCGGAAAAAGTATCTTTTCAAATTTTATATTCAAATTCAGCAGATGAAATTTTAGTCCCGGATATTGGTAATGAACAAAAAACTTATTTTATTGATAAATAAAATATTTATCCTATTTTTTTTTACACTCAACTTAAAATCTAATCCCACAAAAGAAATTAAAGTAGATTGGAATTCTGTTAATGGAGCATTCAATTACTCATTTCAACTAAAAGACAAAAATGAAAAAATTTTAGTGAATCAAAAAATTTTAGAAAATTCAATTTTGCTAAATCTCGCCAATGGTACTTACCTTTATCGAGTTGGAGCAATAAATAGAAAAGGAAAAATATTTTATTCAAAATGGATTCCATTAGAGATTAAATTTTCATTTTTACCAGAAGTAATTGAACCACTTGAAATTAATGAAGTGAACACTAAAGCAAAGCGAATGAGTATCAAATTTAAAGGAAATAATTTTCAAGAAGAATCTAAAGTTCATATTCTAAATTTAAACGATAAACTTCCTACGAAAATTTTAAACTGGTCCAAAGAAGAAATTGAAGTTGAAATTGATTTAAAAAATAGAAGTAAAGAAAATTATTCTTTAATCTTAGAAAATCCTAATAATCGAAAATTTATAAAAGAGAATTTTTTAGAATTTAAAGATGTAGTTAGTAGATGGGAAGTGACTAAACGTTCTGCAATTTTTCCCGGTTGGGGACAAAAGTATAGAAAAGATAAAATTTGGCATTATTCATTTTTTCCAATGGCTTTAATAGGGCTCACGATTTCTTATTATTTAAATTATAATGAGAATTTAAATTTAAATGATAAATTTATATCAGAAAGAAACAATTTATTATTTTTAAGTTCAATTTCTCAAGAACAAGCAGGAAATAATTTTAAGAATTTGAATACTTTTGCTATTTTAAATTCATATGAATTAATTTATTCACAAAAAAATTTAAATGGTTCATTCCAAATAAGCAATACAGTTTTAAATGGTATAGCTGGAATTTACTTATTTAATTTGATAGATGCACTATTTTTTCATAAATATTCTCTCAAAAATTACAATGAAGATCGAGTAAAAATTTATTTATCATTGTATCAAAACAATTCAATTCAAAATTTGGAGGTAAAAGAAAATACCTATCAATTTGGTTTAAATTTTAAATATTAACCACCAATAAAAAATTTTACTATAAATGGAGGTTTTTCCCATTTTGATTTTAAAATTGAAATTAGTTTTGAAAATATCAAACTAATAATAATTATAAAAATATAAGAATAAATAAATTTATCAAAACTTATTTTATGGGAATTTTCTTTTCCAAAATAAGGCGAGATCACAAAAGCAATTAAAGCAAAATGAAGTAAGTAAAAGAACATTGGACTTTTGCCAATTACTTTTAAAGGAGTATAAATTAGAAGTTCTGAATTTTCATTTACAAACATAAATAAAATTAACGCAAAACTTAAAAATAAAAAGTAATAGGAAATTGTTGGTGGATAAAAAACTTCCGTGTAAAAACCTCTATCGGAGTATCTTTGTTCAAGACCAACAAGTAAAGAACCAATAATTGCAAGTGATAAACTAAAAAAAATAATTTCAAGATAGTTTTTTGTTTTCATTTCTGAAATTTTATTTTTCCAATCAAAAAAACAAGCTCCACTAAAAGCCATTCCTACCCAACCAAAAATTGGAAACCAACCATCTTTAAGCCATTGGCTAAGAACTACTTTATAACTCATATCAAATGGAATTAATTTTCCATCTTTGAATAAATCTCTTATTTCAGGAACTTCAGCATAACCAAATTCTTTTCTAATAAAATACCCTGAAATAAAAATTAAGAAAGTTAAAACTATCCTAAAATTAAAATTTAATTTAAGGAAAAAATAAGTTAGTATCATTGAAAACCCAGTTAAATATAAAACATCCACACCAGTAAATGGATACCAATGCCAAAAAGCTGAATCGATAAATGCTGCAGTTAAAAGTGTTAAAATTCCTCTTATAAAAAAATAACCAAAGTTATAATTTTTTAATCTAAAACCCATTGCTACCAAGTAGCCAGCTAAAAACACAAAAATGGGTGCAGCCATTGAACCAAATATAGTTAAAGCAAGCGGATGAGTTGGAGCAAGCATTTCTCCAGCTAAATTGGAAGCAATCATAGTGTAGATGGCGAATCCACGAACAATATCAATAGTATAATTTCTTTGCATAATTTTCTTTCAAGTTTAACTTAGAATCTACCAGATTTTTGGGAATAAATATTTTATTCTTTATAATTAATATCTAAAAATAAAATCAATTTATTCAAAAAAGTTTTGGAAAAGGTTCTAAGTAAAATGTCTTTTTCAATATCGTGATATGGTTGACTGAAAATCCAAGAATTTGACTTACTTGATTCATATATATGATTTAAGAAATAAGGTCTCCAAGTCCAATTGGAACGATTTTTTTTCTCTTCATTTATAAAAATTTGGTCATATTCTTTTATATAATTAGGAGAAACTTGATTTCCTTTTAAATCAGTAACATAAAATCGTAAAATATCTTTATCTATATCAAAAATTTTTGAATTAGATTCTAAATTTCCATTTTCATCTAGTGAAATTTCTTTAATTAATTCTGTTAATTTAGTTTTAATGTTTTCTTCCCAAATTACTTTTTGTCTAATCTCATATTGTTTTAAATCGTGAAATTTTTCTAAATATAGTTCTAATTTTTCTTTAAACTCATTTTTTTCTGATAAACTTTCTTTTGCTTTTGAAAATAAAAATCCTTGAACATACCTTGCACCAAAACTCATTGCTTGGTTTAATTCTTCACCAGTTTCTACTCCTTCAAATAAAATTGAAATCCCCAAACTTTCACTAAGTTTCGAAATTGTATATAAAATTTCTTTATAACTTCTTTCAAACATAGACATTCTCAGAAGTTGCATATCTACTTTTATAATATCTGGTTTAAAAATACCTATTCGGTCCAAATTAGATGCTTTTGAACCAAGATCATCAACCGCAATTAAAAATCCAAAATCTTTATACATTTCGATTAATGGTCTTAAGTATTCTAAATTTTTATGTATATATGCTTCAGTAATTTCAATTACAATACGGTTAGGTTCTATTCCCAATTCTTTCACTCTAACTATTGTATGTGGGATTGGAAGTTTACCGTCTTTGATTTGTTCGATATAAGACATCATAATTGCTGGGGAAATATTTAAAAATATTTTTGAGTTTGGATTTTTATCTGTTGTTAGTGAATCAATTGCACTAATTCTCAATTTTCTATCTATATCTTTTTGCAGTTCATTAAATTCGTGTTCTTTAATTGACTCTTGTAAAAAAAAATTACCTAAAGAATAAACTTGTGCATTATTGTATCTGATTCTTCCAAGTGCTTCATGTCCGAATACTTCTTTTTTTTCTAAAGATAAAATTGGTTGGTAAAAAGGGAGAATTTCCCCATAACTTAAATCTTTTTGCCATTCCTCAATTAATTTATCAATTTTTTCGGATTCCATTAAGTTTTTATTTCTAAAAGGTCTAATTTTTGCAAGCATTATTCATAAAGCTAAACCCAGTGTTGTTAAAGGTGGGCTAAAAGCGATAGTGATTGAAACGGTGTCAAAAAATTTCTTCTAATTTTTTGTTCAAATTTAATTAAATGAATTTGAGAAATTTTTTGACAAGAGTTGAAAGCACGGTCTTGGTCTGTGACCAAGAATCGCCCAAAGAAAAGCTAAGTAGCATTAAGATAAATCTTGATGAGTAAAAAAATCAGTTTTTAAAAGCTGATTTAAATAGAAAAGACTTGTTTTTTAAATAAATAAAAATGGAGTAAAATCCAAATTTAGTAAAAGGAGTAATTTATGTCAATTGTAGTGGACTATCCAGAATATGCAAAAGCATTTGATGAAATGTTTAGCGGATTTGAAAAACCAAGGGAACATTATAAAGAAGTATTTGAAACTTTACAGAACATGGAAAAAACTCAATTCAAAGAAAAAGAGTTGCTTGCAAAATTAGTTTCTATGAACCAAGGAATTACTTTTACAGTATATAGTGATGGGAAAGGTATCGAAAGAATTTTTCCATTTGATCTAATCCCAAGAATTATTTTAAAACAAGAATGGGATACTATTAATCTTGGAATTCAACAAAGAATTAAAGCGTTAAATTTATTTTTGTATGATATATACCATGATGGAAATATTTTAAAAGATAATTTGATTCCATCTGATTTGGTGTACAGTTGTCCTGATTATATTCCTGAAATGAAAGGTGTAAATGTTCCTCATGGAATTTATACTCATATTTCTGGAATAGATATTATTAGAGATGCTGATGGTGAATATTATGTTCTTGAAGATAATCTTCGCACCCCATCAGGAATTTCATATGTATTAGAAAATCGAATTATTATGAAAAGAATTTTTCCAGAAATATTTAAAGAAAATTCTGTTTTGAGAGTTGATTCTTATCCATCACTTCTTCATGATATGCTTGCTAGCATTTCTCCAAGTGGAAAAGAAAAACAAAATATAGTTTTACTCACTCCAGGTGTGTACAATTCAGCATATTATGAACATGTATTTCTAGCTTCTCAAATGGGAATTCAACTAGTTGAAAATTATGATTTAATTGTATCCGATTATAAAGTGTACATGAAAACCATTGATGGATTAAAACAAGTTGATGTAATTTATAAAAGAGTTGATGATTCCTTTATTGATCCACAAGTTTTTAAGAAAGATTCATTACTTGGATTACCCGGACTTTTTGAATGTTATAAAAGAGGAAATGTAACCTTGGTAAATGCAATTGGAAATGGAGTTGCAGATGATAAAGCAATTTACACTTATGTGCCTGATATGATTCGATATTATCTAAATGAAACTCCAATTCTAAAAAATATTCCCACTTTTCGAATGGGTATTGAAGAAGAAAGAGAAGAAGCATTTAAAAAAATGGACCAACTTGTGGTCAAAGCAACTAATCAATCTGGTGGTTACGGGATGTTAATTGGAATTGATGCAACTAAAGAAGAGATTGAAAATTATAAGAAAAAAATTCTTGAAAATCCAAGAAATTATATTGCTCAACCTACTATTCAACTTTCGACTTCACCTTGTTTTTTTAATGGGAGTTTGGAACCACGTCATATAGACTTTAGACCGTTTGCAATTTATTCGCCAAAAGGAATTAATTTGATTCCAGGTGGACTCACTAGAGTTGCTCTCAAAAAAGGATCACTTGTTGTGAACTCTTCCCAAGGTGGTGGAAGCAAAGATACATGGGTGGTGAGCTGATGTTAAGTAGATTAGCAGAATCATTATTTTGGTTAGGAAGATTTGTAGAAAGAGCAGAAGGAATTGCAATTAGCCTTGAAGTGCAACACACAACTTCCCTTGAATCAGATATTTATAATCCAGGTTGGATGCCAGTTCTAAATGCTGTTGGTCAGTTAAGTGATTTTTCAGAACTTTATAAATTTGTAAATTCAGATAATGTGATTGAATATTTAGTTTTCTCTCCTGAAAATTCTAATTCAATTCTAGAATGTATCAATCGTGCAAGAGAAAATGCTCGTGGAGTTAGAGATTTAATTTCAAGAGAGTCATGGGAAATCTTAAATGTCACTTACCACGAAATGAAAAATTTTAACATGGACACTGTTCGCAGTGAAGGTCCAGATAAATTATTTAGATTTATTAGGGAAAGAAGTTATTTGTTTGAAGGTGCTGCTGAGATAACAATGTTTCGTGGAAAAGGTTATCATTTTATGAGAGCTGGAAAATACATTGAACGTGCTGATCAAATTGCCAGAATTTTAGATGTAAAATATCATATTCCTCTTCCAAGAGTAGAAGATGTTGGAAATCCTCTGGACATTTACCAATGGAAAACTCTTCTTGATTCAACTAGTTCTTACGAAGCTTATCTTCAACATTATAATATCAAAATTGATCCTTTACAAATTGTGGAACTTCTTATTCTCAATCGAAATTTACCTAGATCATTAGTATTTTGTTTAGATAGAATGCTTCAGTCTATAAAAGAAATTAGTCCATCTAAAGAAAAATTATTTTCAAACAAAACTGAACAAAGAGTTGCAAGACTTTATCATAATATTGCTTATACAAATGTTGAAGAAATATTTTATTCTGGATTACACGAATATTTAACAAATTTTATAAATGAGTTACTTCAGATTGGAAAAGAAATAAATCACACTTATTTTGGATATGTTTGATTGTTTTTAATTATCTTTTTAACTGAGAGTGAGGGAATCTTATGAAAAAATTTAATGCTTTAATCAGCAGTATTATAATTTTTTTTCTATTCAATTGTGAAGATAAAGTATTGAATAAAGAGTTAAAAGTTAATGAAGACAAAGAGATTGGTTATGTGTCATTTTGAAATAAGCTGAATGATTCAATAAAAGAAAATAAGTTTACCAGGTTTATAAATGAATTTAAACATTTTGGTTCGAGAAGAATAAGTGTTCTAATTGAAGATAATGGAATTATAATAGAAACTTTTAATGAGAGTTGTAATACTATTCATTCTGAAGATAAAAATGGTAACATTATCGGTGCAAAAGAACATTGTAATCGTGAACCAGATCGTAAAACGAAACAGTTTATTAATAAAGGAGGAGAGTTGTACTTAAAAGAGTTTAATATGACAAAAAAAATTACAATTTTACTTTGCGATGTTAAATTTATTCCAGATGGGCAAAATTATATTTATTTTAGCTTTAATAATATTTTTAGCATTTCTCATCATTTTTCAGGTTTAGCAGCAACTTATATAGATGAATCAGTTTTTATAAAAAATAACCAAATAGTAAAAAATGATAAACGAGATGATATTCCATACTAATAAAAAAGGAGAACAATAATGGAAACTTGCCAACTGGGAAGTGATGACTACTCAAATCTAGAATTAGAAAGCTGTTAAAAAAGAGTCCCAGATTTAGAATTTCTCTTTACTAAATTCTAAATCTCAATGATAAATTTGAATATTTTTTATTTTATTAAAAAAATCTCTTGCTTTTTTTACGAAACAAATGATAATTTATTTGTTATCAACAAAGAGGTTTTAAATGAATTTTTTTATTTTAAGTATGTTTGTAATTGGTTTTAGTGCCTCAATTTATATACTTGTTTCTGCAATGAGTAGATTAATAGCTAGAAATTCAAATTTGGAAATTGAAAAAAAATTAGATACCTTAAATAACAAAATTGACCAATTAACAAAAATAGGAGTGAATAGATAATTGGACAAAATTGATAAATTACTAATTTTTCTATCTTCTGTTTTTATCTCATTATTATTAATTTTGTTTTCAACTTTTGAAACCTACAAAACTATTTCTGATATATTGGTAACTACAATAAGCACTACGGCTTCAGTAATTGCTTTATATGATTTTTTCTTTTTAAGAAAGAAATAATATTCTAAAAAATTTCTTCTCTATTCTTCAAATTTTTATAAACCCAAAATAAAAGTATTGGATGAATGATGATTAATCTCAAATATCCAACCCATTCTGGAGTGCAAAGTTTTGCAGTGCAAGAACCAATTTGAATAAAATGAACATGAGCTGGAATAAAACAAATTAACATTAACAAAATGAAATAGGTTGAAAGTTTTCTAGTTTTTAAAAAATAACTTCCAAGACCCAAAAAAATTTCTGCAATGCCTGCCAAAATATTGATTTCAAATTTAAAACCAAAATAATCTGGAATCAATGGATAATAAAATTCTGGCATCACAAAATGTAAAATTCCTGCAAGTGTAAAAAAAACAACTTGAAGAGTGATTGAAATTTTTCTCATGATTCTTTTTGAAAAAGGAACATATAATAACCTTTGTACTTCACCCAATTTTCTGAGCCTTGCATTTTATATTTGTTCACTTTGTCTAAAATTTTATCTTTAAAAAAATAACTAAGTATGGAATAAATTTTTGGATAACGCCTTAAAACAAATTCATGTACAGCCTCAGCCAAAGGAAAAACTTGTGAATTGATTACTTCTTGGTAAATATCCATTGTGGGTGCAACTTCTTTAGTAATATCAATTTCTTTGATCAATTTAAAATTTGCATTTTTTGCTCTTTCCATAAAATTATCAAGAGGTTGACCAGACTTGCTTATGTATTTGTTATCAATTGGTTTTGTTTTAAAAAAATCTGCTACTAAAAGATAACCACCTTTTTTTAAAACTTTTTTATTTTGTTCCCAACCAGGATCTGGTTTTATGTATTGGCAAGATTCAGACATCAATATTAAATCAAATGATTCTGGTTCAAAATCAGTAATGTTTTCATACATGTCTGTATAAGTTTTAACTTTGTTTTTTGTACGTTCCAAAGTTTTTTCAATCAAATATGGATCTGGTGCAATACAAGTTACATCATATTTTTTCAAAACTAATTTTTCAGCCATTCCACCTGTTCCACAACCCACATCTAAAATTTTTTTTACACCTTTTGGAATGAGACCTGCTAATTTTTCAGCATAAGCATTTTGAGCTTTGCTTAAATTTTCTAGGTTTGGTTTTTCTTTTCCAGAAAAAAAACCATAATGTAAATGCTCTAAACCAAATAGTTTATGTCCAAGTTTTAAAGCAATATCGTTGTAATAAGTTTTTTTGTGAGTATAATTTGAATCAGCCATATGAATTTAAGTTTTTCTAAAGCCCAAAATCCACAAGCAATTTAGATTTGAAAATTGATTTTGAAATGTTCAATCATCTTATCTAATTTTTGGGCGAGTCCTTTCATTTGAATTTTTATATTTAAAAATTTGATTTATTTACAAATGAAAGGTCAGGCTCTTAGCTACTTCTTTCATAAAAAATATTTTGGTTCAAGTTTCAATATTCAGCCAAGTCTATGAAAGAAACGCTTCGATCCTTCTCGCATGAATTTGAGCTGTAGAATCAAAATTTTTTTAAATTCTGATTCAATTCTGGAATCGATTTTGAAAATTATCTTAGCACTTGAAATCTCTTGACGTAGAGGGTTTGTTTAAAATTATTGATTGGTTAGGTAGGTTTTATGAGCGAGAAAGTATATTGTGCAAATTGTTTACACTGTGTTGTTGTAAGAAATTTTGAAGCAGAACAAGATAAATACATATTAAGAGTAAAATGCTCCAAGAAAAAATGGTCAAAAAGATCAGGTGAAGAGAAATTATACAAGTATTTTACTGTTGCTAGAAGAATGCAAGCTGATTGTGAGTTTTATGAAGAAATGGGAGAAATTCTTCCTTATATCAAAAACCTAAAGAAAGAACTTCCAATTAAAGATGAAATTTATTTGCTTAAATCAAATTAATATAACTGGAGAAGTTTTTGAAAACGGATAAAGCTTCTCCATTTTACATTCCAACCTTAAGCGAATTTAAACTTTCAAATAAAATATTCCAAACCCCAATAGCGTTATACGGAGAATATCCAAGAAGAGTATCAATTGGAGATACAATATTTGAAGACGAAAATGGAAAAATACTATCTTCTGTAAATGGAATTGCTAGCATAGATTTAACTGACCAAATCAATTTAGTTCAAGATGGAAATTTAAAATTTCAATCAAAAAAAGAATTATCCCAATTTGGTAAATCTGAATTTTTAAATAAATTAAATAAATATGCTCTGATTTCTTTAGATTTTAAAAATAAAAGCATATTTGAATTGTTTAAAATTTTTAAACCTGATGGTAAAATTGTTTTTAGTCCATTTACTCGTGAAAATTTTTTTTCTTACAAAGATTTAATTCTTGAAAATTTTAAAGAAGAATTTGAATTTTTTAAAGTTCATTTAGAAAAACTATTCCCAGATGCTTCCCTATTGGATTTTTTTAATGACAAAACTTTAAACAAAGAATATCCAATTGGAATTCCTGAATATTTTATCAATAAAAAATTGTTTATAAACGAAACTAAATTCCCTCACGAAAATATTTTATATTTTGGGGGAGAAACAATTTTTCATTTAATTAGAACTTTATATTATAATATTCCATTCCATGAAAGATTAATTCAGTTTTTATTTATTGAAAAAAAAGGTAAAATTAAAAAAGAATCAAAATGGTTAAAAAATGGAACAAAACTTGATTTTACTGAATTCGAAGATGAATTTCCTTTTTTTAGTTTAAATTGTTTTTATAAATCAGATAAAATATTTAATTCAAAAGAAAGTTTTAATTTAGATATTTATTCAACTTATGGTTTTATTTTTTCTACAAAAAGTTCTGCTGAAAATTTAGAACAAGAATGTTCAGATTGTAATGATTGTAATTATTTCTGTCCAACAAATGCAATTCCAAGAAACTTATTATATCGAGAAACTTCAAAATTTTTAGTAAATCAATGTATTGAATGTGGAATTTGCTCTTTAATTTGTCCGTCTAAAATTGATCTTCATTCCAAAATCAAAACTGAGAAACAAAAAAATGAAAATTAATTCTTTAATACTAACCAATTCAGGTTTTAAAACATATTTTGATAATCGTTTTATTCACTTTATTCAATTAGGAATTTTATTAATTATTGGAATTTATTTTTCAGATTTTAAACTTCCAAAAATTCTTACTATAATTTCTTTTTCCGTTTATTCCATTCTATTCTATTTGATTTATAAATTAAAAATTGGTCAAATTTATTCACTTGGTTTTTTTTATCAAATTTTACTTTTTTTCTTTTTATTACCAACTCAGTTTTTTAACCCAATTACTTTTTTTTTAACGTTCACTATTTATTTTATTGTACTATTTAAAGAAAATGTTTTTTTATATTTTCCTTTTCCTGTTTCATTATTTTTAGTTTTATTAAATTTGTTTTTTATTTTTGCTTTTTCAAAACTTGGGGTTTTAGATTTTTTTTATCTCTATAAAGAATCAGAAGAGTTAAATATGGGTTTAAAGCTTGTTCCAATTTTTTTTCAGAACAATCCAATTGATTTTCAAATTAATCAATTTTCAACTATTGAAAAATCAGGAATTTTAATATTTATTTCAGTATTTGTTTTAATATTAAAAAACAAAGATTATTTTTATGAAATTCTAAGCATATTATGTTTTGGAATGATTTTATTTTTATATTATAAATCTTTTTTTATTCCACAATTTTTAACATCTATTGGAATTTGGTATATTTTTCATTTTTCACTTGGAAAAAATAATTCGGTGCTTAAAATTTTCACTTTTACTTCAATTTTATTTATTTTCTTAGTTCTTTTAACTATTACAACAATAAAATTCAGTTTATTGGAAATTATTGCAATATATTATACAATTTATTCACTTCAATTTTTGTTAGTCAAAAAATTTCATTTTCAAAAAAACCTATTCCTAAAAATTGAAAATAAATTATGAATCATTTAATTGAACTAATTACTCCTGAAAATGTATTTTATGATTTAAAAGCCAATTCTAAAGAAGATGTGATTTCTCAATTAGTTTCACATGGCATTAAAATTGGAATTATTAATGAAGAAAATAAAGATGAAATTGAAATTTCTCTTTTAAGTAGAGAAAAATCTATGTCCACTGGAATTGGTTCAGGTGTTGCAATTCCTCATTGTTCAGTTTCATTAGTACAAGAGTTAAAAGTTGTTATTGGAATTTCAGAATCGGGAATTGAATTTGATGCAATTGATAAACTTCCTGTTTATATTTTTATTTTGTTAATAGTTCCAAAAAATAAATTCCAAGAACATATTAAAACTCTTGCTTTAATTGCAAAAACTTTGAATTTAAAAGAAGAAAGAGAAAAATTAATTCATTCAAAAAGTTATGAAGAAATTAAAAAATCTTTTACTTGATTCTACTTTAATAAAAGAGATTAATATTTTTTTTCTTTTTTTTTTAATTTTATTAACTTTAATAAGTTTTATTTTTTATATTCAATCCGAATCCAAAGCTTTTCAATTTGCTGATGGGTCAATTTCTAATGAAGATTTTATAAGTATAAAAATAGAAAAAAATTTTTTTAAAGAATTTTCAGAACTAGTGATAAAAGTAATCAGTTTTAATTTTGGCAAAACTGAATTTGGAGAAAATGTAATTTCTCATATCTTTCAAAAATTAATTCCTACCTTACAAATTTCTATCATAAGCACGATATTTGGTTTTTTTATAGGAGTTATTTCTTCAGTAATATCTATTTATTATTCTAATACTGAAAAGTTTTTTTCATTTTTGTATAAAGTTATTTTATCTACTCCAATTTTTGTTGTATGTATTTTTCTTTTTTTATTTTTTTTTTATTATTTAGCTATTTTACCACCTGGAGGTTATAAACATTTTAATTTAGAATATCTAATTCTACCAAGCATTGCTTTAGGATCTAGAATTGGTTCAAGATTGTATTTTTTTTCTTTGGAAGAATTAAAAAAAGAGTTAAACTCTGATTTTGTTTTTTTTTTTAGAGCTATGGGTTTTACAAAATTAAAAATTTATTTTTATTATTTACCAAGAAAAATTTTTCCTTTAATTTTTGTTTTATTAATTTTAGATTTTTGTTCTTTATTATCTGGTTCAATCATAGTTGAAGAGTTTTTTTATTTCCCTGGAATTGGAAAATCGATGTTTTATTCAGCTAAAACTTTTGATAAAAATTTACTTCAAGGAATTTTAGTTTATACCGGAATTATTTTTTATAGCTTTACAAGAATTGCAAAACATATTCAATCTAGGATTTATTCTTGAAAAAGTATTTTGTAGTCATTTATATTTTATTTCTTTTATTTGGAATAATTTATACAAAACCACAAAAAGATGTAAATTTAGCTAAATCTAATTGTAAGATTAGTTTAGAAAACTTATTAGGGTGTAATAAACTTGGAAAAGATATTTTGGCTTTGAATATTTATGGAAGTTTAAATGCGATTTTATTTTCGATTCCTGCAAGAATTTTGACTTTGACAATTTTAATGTTTACTATTTTATCTGTTTATACTCTTGGGAATTTTTGTTTAATCATTATGGATTCCATCTCTTCTGTTTTTTTATCAATCCCTTCATTTTTATTAGGTTTAATTATTTTATTTACTTTTGGAAAATCAATTTTTATATTTTTTGTAGCAATTTTTTTGATGGACTGGGCTAACGCTTACCAAACATATATAGCAAAACTAAATGAAGTTAAATCAAGTAATTATGTTAAAGCAAGTTTAATACTCGGCGGAAGTAAATTTTTTATCTTCAAAAAACATATTTTATTGGAATTATTGTCTATTAGTAAAATTTTATTTTTAACAGGGATACCATCAGTAATTATGACTTTGTCTATTTTAAGTTTTTTGGGAATTGATTTTGGAACTGATTATTTTGGAGAGGGTTTAGGAGAACAAATTTCTTTTTCAAAAGATTATTTTTATTCTTCACCATTCTCTTTACTTTCACCAATTTTAGGAATTTTATTTTTGGTATTGATTTTTAGCTTATGAAATTTTTTTTAATTTTACTAATTCCATTCTTTTTGATTTCAAATGATGATTATTTTAAATTTGATGAAGAATATTTACCAGAGGAAGTTATTATCGAAAAAGAAAGAAAATTATGCTTTTTCCATTTTAGGAATTTAGAAGAAAATGAAAAATTTATTTATTTATCAAAAGGTTTACCAAATGTTTTGCTTTCATCCTTAAATGGTTTTGAGTATATATATGAAGAAGATTTACTAATTAATTCTATTCAATATGAATATGGTAATATCAAAAATAAAAGAAAAAATTTGAAAATACAAAATAGAAATTCTTTAAAAACCATCAATGATGATAAAAAAATTCCAATTGAACAAAACCCTTTTTATTTAAAATTGAAAATGCAAGTTATTAGCACTGAACAAGCTCCTTATAGAGAAACAATATTGGATTTAGGTAGAACTCATTCTTGTTTTTATATGATTACGGGTGAGTATAAAGTTTTAAATGAAGAAAGTTTAGAAATTAAAGTAGAACTCACAAATAGAAAAAATCGAGAATTAACAGAATTTAAAGACAATGCAACTTTGATTCGTTCCTATCAAGAAATAGGAAGTTTATCTTCTCAAATTAAAAGAAAATTATTCACAAAAGAAATGGCTTCAATTGAAGTTATTACAAAAGAAATTTCAGATGCGTTAGTTTTTTTAGATACAGTTTATTTAGGAAAAACTCCACTTTCAAAAAATGAACTTCCTTCTGGTAAACACAATCTTATAATTCAAAAAGATGGTTTTGAAACTTTAGAAAGAAAAATAGAGCTTCAAAAAGAAAAAAAAACCTCTTTTGAATTTGAATTAAAATTAGTTTCAAAAAAATCTTTTTTGACAATTACTTCAACTCCTACTAATGCAAATGTTTATTATGGTAATACTTATTTAGGGAAAACACCTTTAAAAAAAGTAGAAGTAAGTTCAGGACAAAATAGACTAAGAGTAGAAAAAAAAGATTATGTCGAAATTTTTAAAGGACTAGAACTTTCAAATGGGGAAGAACAGAAATTTAACTTTAATTTAGTTGAAGGAAACTCAGAAGAATACCACAAAACAAGACTCAAAGTTTTTGGGGATTATACTTATTTTGATTTTGCAAGTTATTCCTTATATTCTGTGATTTTATTTTATGTAAATTATAGATATTATGATTATATGGTTGGGGTTCAAAGAGATTCAAAAAGAGAAATTATTCCTACTTTTTTAACTTTAAATACTTTAGCTACAAATAATTCCAATGAATCAATTACACGTTTTTATTCTTATTATTCAATCTTAGTTAAAAATGAAAAAATTGTGAATGAATTCCAAAATTATAAGCTGTATTCTATTTATGGAGCAGCAACAATGCTTAGTTTATCAGGATTGTTTTATTATTTAGGAATCAATAATGAAGCATTTGAATTTGCTTATACTCCAGCATTTCAAAATCAACAGGCTGAATCTTTTGTGAAATTCAATTATAGATTTTAAGTTTTTTTTTTCCGATAATTTAAATATGAGAATCCTATTTTTACTATTTTTTACAATCAATCTTTTTTCTGAGGAATTTCAAAAAATCACTGAAACTCCAAAACAAATAGAATATTTTTATTTTAAAGATTTATCACATGATATGTATACTATTTCAGTTACTTCCACAAAACCAGAAGAGTTTATTGAGGAATTAAATGGTAAAAAAGAAAAAAAAATCAGAATCGAGATTGGGGATATAAAGTCTGACGTAGTCAAAGATACTGCTATAAATGATGTTGATAATATGAATATGATAAATTTTACTATAGTTTCTTATTACAAAATTCCTTCTGGAAAAAATTTAGTAAAATTATATTCAAAAAATCCTGATGGAACAGAAATTTTAGAATCACAAAAAGAATTTGATTTACCTGCAAATAATGAGCTGCAAGGAAAACAGCCATTAATTTTAAGTATAACTCCTGAAGGTGGTATTAGAGGTGATACTATCACTGTAAAAGGAAATAATTTTGGAAGAGATATTGATGAAATTAATGTAATTTTTTATGATTTATTAAAAAAAGAAAATAGTGATGATACTTATATTGAAATTGCAAATAATAAACCGTTTTTTTTGAGTCCACCAATCGCTGAAGAACAAGATTTAAAATTTAATATTCCACTAAGGCATGATATTTTAAAAGGAAGTCAATTTAGAAAATCTCTTATGGTAAGAATTTTTGTTTCAGGTCGTCCTTCTAATTATGTGAAACTTGCTGTACTTCCAACAACTTGGAAATTTGTAGCAGGGTTTGTGGGGCTCTTCGTTGTTATTTTATTAATACTTTTTATTTATTTTATTTTAAGAAGTCAAATTAAACAAGCTCAAGAAAAGGAAATGGCTGGATTTGATGGAAGAGGTGGAGGAGTTAAAAGACCATCTATTGTTCACTTTATTGAATCTATTTTAGCAGATAAATCAACTAATACATTTTCACTTTCAAGATTTCAAGCATTTGCTTGGACAGTTACTTCAATTGGAAGTTATATTTATGTTGCACTGAGTCAGGCAATTCTATTAAGGAATGGAAAAATTCCTGATTTTAATCCATCACTTGTAGTTCTTATGTCAATTTCTTATGGAGGTTTACTTGCTGCAAATGGTTTGGGATCAAAAAAACCAAAAAATGAAATTAAAGCAAAACCTGCTGAATTGAGTAATTTATTTTGTGAAGGTGGATCAGTTGACTTGTCAAGACTACAGCTTTTTGGTTTTACTGTTGTGTCTATATTAATATATATATTTAATTTAATTTATGGAAATCCGCTAAGTGGACTTCCTGATATTCCTTCTACTTTGTTAGGGCTAATGGGTGTTAGCCAGTCAGGGTATTTAGGTGGTAAAGCTATTGGCAAAGAAGTAGCTATTAATACAGTGAGTCCAGATTGGATTCAAGTGAGTCAAGATGGTGTAAAAGTTTCAATTCTTGGTTCAGGGTTTACTACTGGTTCAAAAGTTTTATTGACCGGTTTGACACCAGTTGACACAATTTATATTTCTCCCTCTGAATTACAGTTTATTTTACCTAGAATAGATCATCCTTCTAAATTATTTTTTGAATTGATTCCGCCAAATGCCAGTCCAATTCATTGTGATGCAGGAATTACAATAGTTGAAGTTGGACAATCAGGTTATATTGTAAATTTTGTTCCTGATGTTAATATAGCATCAGAGCAAAACCAAACTCAAAGCAATGAAGAAAAATAAAAATCTCCAAAACTAGATCTTTTTTTGGGCGTTTCTTTAAATACTATCATTTATCGATACTACTGATAAATGATAGTATTTAAAGTCGGGCTTTTACAGACTTCGCTGTCGCTTCGGTCTTTATTGCTTCGCAATTAAGACTGAACTGTTTCACAGTTCATCTTTCAAATCCTTAACGCTTGCTTTGAAAAACTTTACTGTTTTCATCATTCAACTTCTATACAGATTGAGAATAATAATTACCTATTTTAAACAACAAAATTCAATCGGGACATACAACTAAGCTAAAAGTAATGGGTAATTACTTTTGGAAGCTAATATAACTTTTATTTGAGTCTATAGAATAATTCAAATAGTAAATAAAATTATTACTGTGTAAAATCATACTACTGCAACATTTCTGGATTCATTTTGAAACACAAGAGCAATAAGAATCTATCATTCTCAGTGGTTTTTTTATTATTTATAGTTAAATCTATTAGTGTGCTATTTAAACAGCAATGGGATTTTGTCGAACTAGTTTTGCAGTGCAGTTTTTTAGAAAAATAAAAAGTATTTACATTTGTAAAAAAAATATAAAAGTTTAATTAAAATAGACTCATCTGTTTTTCAAAATTAGTTTGGAAAGGTTTTTGAAACAAGTTTAATTCCAACGAAGGAATTCGCTGCTCTAAATTAAATCTTTTTCTTGCTAGTTGATGTCTTTTTCTAATGAGTTCTGCATAACTCCCTGAACCAACCATCCTTGTTCCAAATTCTGCATTGTATAATTTTCCATTTCTTGTTGAACGGATCAAATTTAAGACATGATCTGCTTTGAGGGGAAAATGTTTGTATAGCCATTCGGAAAATAAATCTTTTACTTCATGAGGTAACCGAATCAATACATAACCTGCAGTTTTTGCTCCAACATCTGAAACTTTTTCCAAAATAGATTCTATTTCAAAATCGTTTAAAAATGGAATAATGGGAGCAGTCATGACACCAACTGGAATTTGATTTTTTGCAAGTAACTCAATAGCTTCAAGTCGCTTGGATGGACTTGCTGCTCTTGGCTCCAATAAATTGATTAAATCTTTTTGAAGGGAAGTAACTGAAACAAATACTTTTACTAAATTGAGTGAAGCTAATTCAGATAAAATATCTATATCTCTAGTAACTAAAAAAGATTTTGTGATTAATGAAATTGGGTGTTTAAATTTTAAAAAAACTTTGAGTAAACTTCTTGTAATTTCGTATTTTCTTTCTGCTGGCTGGTAAGGGTCTGTGTTTGCACCAATTGTGATATAACTTGGCTTATAGTTTTTGTTTGAAAATTCTTTTTCTAAAAGTTCAGCTCCATTTGGCTTGTAAAAAATTTTGGTTTCAAAATCTATTCCAGAAGATAGATCATTATATGCGTGAGTGGGTCTTGCATAACAATATATACAACCATGTTCACAACCTTTGTATGGATTAATTGTGACAGGATGTGGGATGTCCGGAGAATTATTTTTTGTTAAAATCTTGTTTGAAGTTTCAATTTTGTAAACAGTTTGAACAGAAAATGACTCTTCCGGAATATCCCACCCATCATTATGAGATTCGAGATTAGTTTTTGCAAATCTACCCTCAGGGTTAGAAAGGCTACCACGCCTATTAAGTGAAACTAAATCTAATCTCATAAATATACAATTTACTATACAAAATTTTAGTCAACATAAATTTACATTTTTTATTAAAATAAATAAAAAATAATTTTGATTCAATTAAATTTAACTATTTTTATTTTATTAAGAAAAAAAAATATATTTTTAATTTAATTTTTATATATCTATTCTATAAAAAAAATTATTTTATAAAAATCATTTGAAACCAACTATTTTATTCTTTAGGTTTTTAGAAAAACAAAAGATTCTTCAACACAAAGCGAAAAAGGATTGAAATGGAAATCCTTTTGCTTGATTAAATAAAATTCTTAAAAAAAGTTTATTTGCAAAAGATTGGAATGGAAAGCCTGGTTTTTTTTCACTTTAACAAAACTAATGAATTGTTAACTAAATCTTAAGTGAAAAAAAATTCGCCATTCAATACTCTAAAATGGGAAATTCATAATTTATTTTTTTCTAATAAATCAAAACTGCTTGAGTTGCTTTTAATCAATAACTAAGATATCAGTTTTTAAAATCTTTTTTATTATAATCAATTAATTCAACAAAAATTGAATGTTGAGCTTTTTGTTTTTTCTACTTGAATGAGATGAAGTATATTTTTAAAATATTTAAGTAAATTTTTTAATTTAGAGTGATTTATATTCTAAAATAAATTCATTATATTACTGAAAAATGAATTAAAATTCTTTTAGATTTAATTCATCTTAATTCTTTGAAAAAATTTTTTACAAACTTTTCTAATTTTTCTGAATATTGAAATTCTAATTTGGGAAAATGATTTTTTTGGTAAATGGATTCAAAACTTAAAGAACTAATTCCGGGAATTTTTTTTGATTCAAGCAAATAAATTACTTTTGAAATTCTAGCTTGAATAATTGCACCTGCACACATTGTACAAGGTTCAATCAAAGTAATCATGGTTGTATTGAATAAAAATTTTTGATCTAAAATCTTTTCAGAATTTTCAATACATATTATTTCAGAGTGCTTAGTTCTATTTTGTTTTTCTTCAACTTGATTTAGTGAGCTTGAAATTATTTTATCTTTAAAATAAATTTCTGAATAAGAAGGTATCTCAATTTTAGATTTAAATTTAGTTTCAAAATTAGTTATGAAGTTTGAAACTAAGTTTAAGTTACCCATTCAGGAGGTAGCCCATGTATTGCATAATGTTCAGATCTTTCCAAATAGAGCCTCGCTGCTTTATCAAAAGGATTCTGTTCTAAAACTTTTATAAAACCCTCTTTAGCTTCATTAAAATTTTCTTGCATATACAGTCTTAAAGAATTTTCAAATAAAGATTTTGTTTTAACATATAATTCTAAAACTGTTTCAGAATAACCATTTAAAATTTCAACAACTGAAATATGTTTCTTTTTACCTTTAATTTTAACTCTATCTAAAATTCGAAATGAATAATTTTCAGGCTCATCTAAAAGTAAAAAAGTTTCAAAACTAATAAGAATTTTTGAACCATATACTTTAGTTAAGTTTTCAATTCTAGATGCAATATTCACTGAATCAGATACAACAGTACTTTCCATTCTATCATTTGAACCTATCGTTCCAAGAATCAATTTACCAGTGTGGATTCCAATTCCAATCCTAACTGGTTGTAAACCTGATCTTGAAATTAATTTATTATATTGACTCAAAGAAATTTGCATTTGAATTGCAGACCGAACTGCATCTTCAGGGTCTTGACTAAACAATGCCATAATTGCATCACCAATATATTTATCTATAAATCCATTATTGTGCTGAATTATAGGAGTCATCACTTGAAGATATGAATTTAAAAATAAAAAATTTTCTTCAGGTGTCATTTCCTCAGAATATTCTGTGTAGGAACGGATATCAGAAAATAGAATTGTCATTTCTTTTTGGATTTGGTCTCCAAGACGAATTTCAGTTATATCAGTTTTATTTAAGAGTTGAATAAATTCATAAGGAACAAATCTAGAATACATAAAATTAGTTAGTTTTAAAGTTTTTGTTAGTTCGACATTTTGAACAAATGATTCAGAATATTTCATTAATATGGAAAGTGCTTGTGAAAAACTTAACATCATCGCACCATAAGGCATTGCAAATCTTGAAGGAGGGATATATTGATTTAAGATTAAATAATCATAAAAATTAGTTAATAAAATTATTACTCCTCCAATTATCATTAGATATGCATAATCTCTTTTTTTAATAAGAGCTTTGATGATATAATAATTTAATAATAAAGGAGTTAAAACTAATATGATTTGATAATATAGAATAGTGTGTGAAAAATAATAAATTGGAGTTATTAAAAAGCAAATTGATAAAATTGCGATTGAGTATAAAGATTTAACTAATAACTTAGGTACTTCTTTTGGGAAAATTGAATATAGAAAATGCATCGCAAAAGCAGGAGCTAAATAAGAACCAAAATATTCTAATCTTATTATTATATCATAATTCATAAAAAAAGGAATATCTGTTAAAATTTTATCTTCAGTAGTTATTGATCTAAGAAGTACAGACAGTGAAAATAATGCATAAATTATTGTCGTTTTTTCAGTTCTTCTATAATAATAAAATCCTAGATGATAAATAATTACAAAGAAAAAAAATCCTGCAAAAAAATAATCAGTATTTCGAGCTATATTCATTTGTCGATTGATTTGAAAATGAGTACCAAGATAAATATTTGCCCAAGTTCCACCTTTTCTATGTGTAAAATTTGAAACTTGTAAAATTAAATTTTTTTCTAAATTTACAGATCGTTGGTAATAATGTATTTGTGGGATTGTTATTGGTAAGGATTCTTCTTTAGATTTAGCAACTACTCCTGCACCAAATTTTTCATTTTGAAACTCAATTAAAAAACTTGTAGCTTGTTGTTGAGCCCTAATAGCAAGTGGAGGTGTATTTAATGGCAACAAAATTTTAACTTTATAAGTAGCATAACCAAAACTACCAACTTTTTTTCCATTAAATTCATAATCATTCCAAATTTTTGGAAATGCAAAATAGTATATTTTTTTTCTTGGAACTTCAAAATCTTTTTCATTTAATAATTCGTTATAATAAAATTCAAAATCACCAGATAATTTAATTTCTCCATCTTCTTCAAAATTCCAATTTCTCAAATCTAAAACTCCTTTTTCTATTTTTGGAAATTGTTTTTGAGGAGAACAAGAAATTAAAATGAATAAAAAACAAAAATATCTAAACAACTAACTTCTACTCCAAATTGAATAAATTGCTTCTTCAAGGGATTCAAAAACTCTAAATTCTTCTGATAAACCTGAAACATGAAAAATATGTTGAAAGTTATCATTAATATTTATAAATTTGATTATTAAATTTTCTTTTTTTAACTGAATATTTGTTTGAATTAAAAAACCCAAACAAGTTGAATCTATAAATTCTACATCTTTAAAATCAAAAATATATTTTTTCCGATTTTGAGATTCTAATTTTTGAATTAAACTTTTTAAATTATGAATTATGTATAAATTTAAATTTCTTGGAGGTTTTATCAAATCTAATTCTTGAATACTAGTATGATAAATTTCTTCAGACATTAATCTAACCTTGGAATATTTTCGGCTGTGAGAGGTTTAGTCAAATAACCTTTAACTGATTTGAATGTTTTTGATTTTTGAATATCTAGATAATCAATAGATGAACTTAAAATATATACATGACAAGATAAATTTTGGGATTCTAACTCATTTAAAAATTCCCAACCATTCATTTCAGGCATTTGAATGTCTAAGAGAATTGTTGGAATTTTTGTTTTATCTTCAATTTTTGAAAGATATTTTAAAGCTTCTTTAGGAAAATTAAAAACTGTAATTTTGAGATTTGGTATTTTAGTTAAAATAATTTTTTTTGTTAAAATTGAAGTTAATTGGTCATCATCTACTAAAAGTAAATCAACTTTCTGTAATTTTATTTTATCATTATAAACAAGTGATTTAACATTTGGAAGAAGTTTATTATATTTTGTATTTAATTCTAAAACTTCTTTATCTAAGTTTTTTAAAGAAGACTTAATTTCATTTATATAGACTAACCCTTGTTCTTTATTTTCTATATTAAAATCAGAAAAAATAGTTGAGGTTTTTGAAATATGATATCTTAGTTTATGTGATAAAAAATTTGAAATTTCCTCAAAATGATTTTTTTGCTTTTCGAGTGATTCTTTACTTGCTGTTAATTCATTAAACATTGGTCGATATAAAAATAATATTTCAATAAGTATAACTAAAATAGTTAATAATGCAAGTAATAATTCTACTATTTGTAACGTTTCTATTTTTTGAATTGAAATTTGATTTAACTTAAAAACAATTTTATCCATTAGAATTAGAAATTCTTTTTCAGATTTAAGAACTTCATCTAATTTTTCAGATTCTATTTTATTTATACTTAAAGTCGTTTTCAGATTAGATTCTAATTTTATATAATAAGGTTGTATTTCATTAAATAAATTTAATACTTCTTCTGATTCAATTTTATCTAAATTTAAACTTTTATCCCCAGTTTGTAATTTTTTATGAGTTGTTGTAAATTTTAAAAAATTCTCTTCAAATTTTTTTAAATCAATGTCAAATCCTGAATTTAATTTTAATAAGTCTTTAGTTAAATTTTGACTAAGCATTCTTTGTCTACCAGATAAATTGATTCTTGAAGAATCATATTTATTAATTTCAATTTGGTATTGAATTAAAATTTGAGAGCAAATTACTAAGACTAAAATTGTAATAATTAAAAGTTTAAAAATGTTTTTATATTCTTTAAGTGTAGGCATTAACTTTCAACCTGAATTATTTCTATTGAATTTGCAATTACTTGGCTTGAACCTGTTGGTGGAATAAAAATTAAATTCCTTTTACCTATTATTCCATCTATTGGTAAATCACAAGTTAAGTAGGTGCTAGAAGAAAAAACTAAATCAACAGGATCATTTTCCGAATCTTCAATCATAATTTTCATTCCATTTACAAAACCAGACCCTAAAATTACTAAACTCGAATTTTTTTCAGTAGAAGAAATTTCGAATGGAGTAATTCTATTTACCGAGAATTTATCTCCCAAAATTTTTCCACCAATATAACCTGTTTGGCTTGAAATTAATAATCCGTGTAATGTTGGAGGAATATCTGGCAATCCATTTAAGACATTACATAAAGCTAAATTGTATAAATAAATAATAACTGCAACTACTGTGAAAACTAAAAGTTGAAATCTTGTAATATTTATAATTCCATTTTCCATAAACAAATCTTTTAACTGAGGTGGATGATGAGAAATTTCATTTTTAGTTTTTTTGCGACTTAAAAAATTTGTAGTGATCAAAGCTGAATAAGAAATACTCATTAGTCCAATTAGTGATGGATTAAAATCAGGAATTTTTCCGTTTTGTAAAAGAATTCCAAATGCAATAGCAATATAAAAATAACTTCCAGTTAAAACAACTGTCCATACAAACGCTTGAAACCGAGATAAGGAATATGTGTTAGTTTCTTTATCAATTAAAATATAAGTTATAAAATTCCATTTTTGCATCATCAAAGCAAAAATCCCAAGTCCTAAAAATGTAGTTACCAAACTTAAAAGAATAACTTTTAAATTCCAGTCTTTTGGGAGAATAGTTACTTTATGGTAAGCAGTTGGCCTACCTCTAACATAAACTCTGAGCTGTATACTTTTTCTAAAAAAAGCTTCATCAGCCAAACCTTTTAAATAAGGTGAAGTTGGAATTGAAAAATGAATATTTTGTGTTCCATCCAAGTCAGCAGTTATAGAAAATGGATTTGTTTTTGCTCTCATTTGAATATAATCTATCGGTTGTTCTTCAGAGGGTTCCAAATCTGAAGGAGTATAATCTTTATCAAAAAAATAAATATCAATATTGTCTAAATCATTTCCAAAATTTTTTCCATGAATTGTAACTGTTCCACCTATTACTCCACCCATAGGTGAAAGTCTAGCGATCATAGGTTGTTTGTTTTCATTATAATTATCTTCTATTATAAAATTTTTTTCATCTAGAAAAATTTCATAATCGTTTTGAGTAATAGACAATTTTACAGAATTTTCACCTGCTGGAATTCTTCGATATGCATTACAAAAAAACTCTACCAAGTCTTTTCTTTCTTGAAATGCAGAACCTGGGTATATTTCAGTGTAAGTATTATTAATTTTAATTGAGATTTTTTTTTCAGAGGCTCCTTTTAAAATTTCAACTAGTTCTGATGGATTATTAGTTTTTATGGAAACTAAAAAATCATTTCGATTTAAATCTAGAGGTTCAAAATACTCAATTTTAAAATCTTCAACAGAAAAAATAGATAGAGAAATAAAAAATAAAAATAATTTCATTAAAACCTCTTATCTCCAAAACGCCCTAATTCTCTTTTTTTTAAAGACTCCCTAATTTTGTCTCTTAATTCTTGTTTTGATTCTTTTGTATCAACTTGAGTTTCAGTTTGTTTAGCTTGCTCAGGTTTTGTTGGAGAAACTTTAGCAGGTAAGGATTTAGTTTTTTGATTTTGCGAATAAATCAGATTACTTGAAAACAAAATTATATAAAAAAATTTCAAAATGTGACTCCAAATATAAAATTGGGATTTTGGGTTTATACTTAAACTTAATCTTAATTGAATTAATCTTATTATAATTTTCAACTCATTTTTAATTTATGAGTTTTTTTTAAAACACTAATTACTATCTAATTTTCCTAGTTTTAAAGTTTTTTGTAGTTAAAAATCAAAAAATTCATTAAAAATTTACTCCCAATCCGAAATAAAAATGTTTAATAGTATTTGTTCTTGCAAGTTTATCTAAATTTGATTCTCCGAATCCTAAAAAATTACCTTCGCGTTGACTATTAATTAAAGCAAATTTAAAAATTTCTGCATTATAATTTTCTGTGGAAGTTAGAATTGGAATTTTATCATTTAAAGAAACTGTTTTGAAATATTCAGTTAAAGTATATCCTAAAAATATATTTATTTTACTTATAGAATAATTGATTTCTCCTTCCAGTTCATATCCTGCATAATTAACTTCATTTGTTCTGTAATTAATGTTTGAATAAACATTTCTTACTCCGTTGAAAGAATAATCACTTCTGCTATAGGTTAAACGATTTACTCCAGGTAATGGCTGAAAAAGTTTTGTAGTTAAACGAAATCTAAAATCACTGAATTTAGTTAAAAAGCTTAAACCAGACTGCATCGAGTAAGCTCTTGTAATTTCTTTAATTTCTGACATTCGATCTAAAATTTTAGGAATTGTGATGGGATCTGAATTTCGATAGTATTCTTCATTAAATTCTCTGATAGCTAAAGCTGGTTGAACTACGAAATATTTATTTAAACCAGCATTTTTAAAAACAATGTATTGTGTTTCTTTATAAATATGTTTAAAAGTTCCTGGATTGTATTGAAAAGGTATATTTAGTCCAGTAGAATATTCACCAGAATAAAATTTAGATCTATTTATAATTTGAAATCCATATTCACCAGTTTTACTTGTATATGAAATTGTACTACGGCTCATTGGGGTTAAAATATTTGATGGTTGATTGTAAAAAGTAGAATTTGGTTCAAAATTGGTTCCTGTAAAATTATCTTTTGGAACATCTCCACTGTGAGTTATGATGTTATAATTAGTTGGCAGACTTCTAAATAAATCATTCAGAAAAGGAACTATCCACTTGTCACTTGAATCCCCTCCACTTGAACTAGTATGTCCTGAATTTCCACCAGCTACAGAAAATGCAAAACCAGTTTGAACAATGCTATTTGGTGGAAAGTAAAATTGTTTTTTTACTCTTAAGTCAACTTCTTCAGTAGTATTTTGTTTTGGATCAGAAACTTCATTTTGTGTAATTTTTTTTGCCTGAGAAAAAACTGATGAACTGATAAAGAAAATTATTATAACAAATATTTTTAAAATCATTTTATTCTCCATAAACAATTACACATTCTTCATAATAAAAAGGAAAAATAGATGTAGACTTTCTATCAATAACAGCAATTTTTGTGATTCCAGCTTTGTCTCTAGCTTCATCTATACTTCCACCAATTCCATAATACAAATATAATAAATTACCAAAATAACTTCCAAATGCACAAGACTCACCTTTTTTGAGAATTAAGTTTGAAGCAATTGAGCTTTGTTTATTTGAAAGATGATGTTTTGTTCTTCCAAATAAAGCTACCACAGGATTAGAAGTGCAATTCGTAAAAATGAGTAATGAAAGTAAAATTATTTTTTTCATTTTATTCTCCATAAACAATAGTGCAGTATCTACTAAAAGTTCCTAAACCAGCGTTCAAAGTTCTATGATCAATATGTGAAATTCTTTTAATTCCATTTTCCATTGCAACTCCACCAGCAGAAGCATCACCCCACATCGCTAAGAACAAAACTTGAGTGATGCAACCTTCTCCTTTTTTGTCAGATTTGACATCATTGGCTTGATTAAATTCTCCAGGGAAAAGATTTTCTGTAAAAAGAAGTCCGTTAACAGGACCATTGGGCTTCTGAATTACAACTGTTGCAAGGAATTGAACAGGAGTTTGACAATTTGAGAAAATCAAAAATAGTAGAATTATTAATATTTTTTTCATAATTACTCACCAGTAACTGTTGTACAAAATCTATGATAAAATAAAAAAACTCCAAACTGTTCATGAGACACAGAAGCAATTTTTTTTAAATGTCCATTCTTTAAAGCTTTATCTATTGATGAATCCCCAAATGCAACTAAATTCAGAATGGAATGAGAGCATGATTCACCAGAATAAATTGCTTGAACATTATTTCCAACTTGTCCAGGAGAATGATTCAAATGAAATAAATACCCACCTTTGAATATAATATGATAGGGGTTGCTATATTCTTTAGTGGGATTTGTGTCGTTTGCTGAGGTATAAATTGACCAATAATTTACTGCAGAACAATTATTTATAAAACAAGTTAATAGGAATATTGATATCACAACTCTTTTCATTTAACCACTGTTAAACTATCAAAAAACTTTGTAAAGTGAATTTTTTTATTTACTCTTGTTTTAATTTGACTGTGCCAGAATACTTATTGATAAACTCTTCTAATTTTACTTGAATTTCGTCAATTTTCATTTCAAGACTTTCCTCTAAGTACAAAATTACTTTTTTTCCAAGACTTTTTCCTTTATCATTTTGGCTTAATTCAAAAAGATATTTTTTTACAAAAGGGATCATTTTCTTTTTAGTCCAGAGATAACAGAAAAAAATTCTAGCATATGAATATCCGTATTCTTGTTTCATATCTGAGTCTAATAAAAATTCTTTTAATGGAACTAATTTTTTTTTACGTAAAACTTCTTTTACTTCTGGAAGCCTCCAATTAGTATAACCTTCTAAAAAAGAATTTCCAGAAGTAGCACCCATTTCATAAAAAGAAGCAAATCCTTCAGTGAACCAATCCTGAGTGTTATCATAGTTCGCATAAAAATCTGAAAATGCGTGAATCATTTCATGCCAAGCAGTTCCTGGACCAGAACCACAATAGGAAAAAAATGTTTTTGCAGTTGGAGTCCATTTTTCTTGTTTTGGATAATATACTCCGTAAGAATCAAAACCCATTTCTTTTTTAAATTTATATTTATTTGGAAACATAACAACTCTAACTGCATATTTTGGTTCAGAAGGAAAATATTTTGGATATGTATCTTTAAAAAAAATCAACATCTTAGATTCTAATTTTTGATACTCAACTTCTGAACATGAATGAGCGATGTTAAAATATTTTGTATAATTGTATTTGAACTTCGTATCTGAATAAAGACTAGGATAAAGAGATTTCATTGGTTCTAACTCTTTAGCTTTTTTAGATTTAAAATCTAAATAAGAAATTTTTTCATTTAAATAAATAAATTCTTTGTCTGATTCTTTTGGCTCTTTTAAAAAAGAAAAATCTGAATCTGAAAATAGATTTAGTCCAATAAAAAATAAAATGAATTTCATATTTACCTCAAAAGTTATTTATAAATAATCTTTCTAAGTGATTATCGTTTAATAAATGTTGAACTGGTCAATAATCTTTTAGATGGATTTTTTTGTTATCGATAAATGTTCAATAGCAAACAAACTTGTGCAATCTAAATTATAGAAAAAATTATTCCAAAGCTTTTAATAATTTTACTGTTTCAGTTTGTTTAAATCGGTCTGCCCATTCAAGAGCTGTAAACCCATCTTTATCTTTGATGTCTGAATCTGCACCTTTGTCTAAAAGCAAGGAAGTGATTTCAGTGTTTCCTCTTCTTGCAGAATAAATCAACGCTGTTTTTCCAGAGTTATCTTTTAAGTTTAATTTTGCAGTTTTTTGAAGTAAAATTTTTGTGATAAATTTATTTCCGTTTCTTGCAGCATACATTAATGGAGTTAAACCTTGGATATCTGCAAAATTTAAATCAGGTTTAAAATTATTTGAATATATAAATCTTGAATTATCATTTAATTTAGCAGCATGTAAAATTTCTCTGGAAGCTTGATTTTTATCAAAAAAAATTTCTTCATTTGCACCATTATTTTTTAAAAGTTTTGCAAGTTCAAGATGACCGTTGATACGAGCAAGTAAATAAGGCGAAAGTCCATCTTTTGTTTTTAAATTGATATTTGCACAAGCAGAAATCAAATTTTCAACAATTTCAAAATGTCTTCCAATTCCTAAAGAAGATGCTTTTGCAATAGCTGTATAACCTTGTTTGTCTTGTGCATTGATGTTTGCACCTTTTTTTAATATAATGTCCACTATCTCAGGAGATCCATACCAAGATGCTAAAATTAAAGCTGTTTCGCCTTCTTCATTTTTATTTTCGAGATCAGCTTTATTTTCTAAAGACAATTTTACAAGTGCTAGATTTCCTGTTTTGGCTCCAATTATTAAATCATCATTTGGGCTTGAGAATAAATTAAAAATAAAAATTAAACTTAAAAATAAAAAATTCATTTTTCTGTTCCTTTTGAAATCTCTTTGAGAATATGAATATGATTATTTTCTTCTGCATGTGAAGAAATTGTCAAACCGAAATTTGAGAGATTTGTTTTAATAGCACCGTTTTTTACAAGTAACCTGAACATTTCCAAATTACCATTTGATGAAGCATAAGAAAGTGCAGTTTCACCTTCATTATTTTTATGATTTATATTTGCTTTTGCATCAATTAAAAGTTTTGCGATTTCGAATTGGTTTTCTTTTACAGCAAGAATTAGGGCTGTATTTTCATCAATTATTGGGATTTTAATTGTATTCGGATTTACACCTTTTTCTAAAAGTAATTTTACAATTTGTATATTTCCTCGAAGACATGCTTTCATCAAAGGAGTTTCACCTGATTTATCTTTAATATTTGGATTTGCACCTTGTTCTAAAAGTAATTTTAGGATGTCAAAATGATTATTTGAAGCAGCTCTATAGATTGCAGTATCACCTAAATTTGTTCTAATATCTAAAAATGGTTTTTGTTTTAACAAGGTATTAACTACTTCAATTTTTCCATTGCTTGAAGAAGCTATTAAAGGTGTCCAACCTCTTTCTTCTTTAGAATTGATATCTAAATTTTGATTTAAAAAAAATCTTACTTTTTCTAAATTTCCTTCAGCTGAAGCTTCTACAAATTTTTCTTGGACAGAACTACAATTTAAAACCAATAAATATAAAATAAATAATTTCAAAAACTTACTCCTAACTAAAACTAAAAAATAAAAAATCCTTTTTTATAAAAGAAGTTTTTAATTTTAATTTAAGGTTAATGATTAAAAAAAAATTTTATTACTTTGAAACCAATTCAGTAATGATTTAATTATTAACTCAGCTTACGCTCCGAGAGCCGCACTCTGTCTCAAGTGTGATTTTTCGGTACTCATCGCCGAGGGTGTGATGCTTGCAGGCATCTTAAATTTATTCGTTTCTTTAATTCTCTTTAATAAACAAAAATATTCTAGAAATTAATTTTTTCGTAACATAAGTTATTAAACATTTTATCATTTTTAATTTAGATTAAATGAACTAGTTTACAAAAACAAATTTGATTGAATCGTGAATTTAGATGTTTGAAAATATCAAAAAAATTAGAGAAAATGATCCTGCTGCAAAATCTTATTTAGAAGTTATTCTATGTTATCCTGGACTTCATGCACTTTGGTTTCATGGCATTGCACATTTTTTGTATAAATGTAAAATTATTTTACTTGCACGTTATATTAATTATCTCACACGTTTTTTAACTGGAATTGATATTCATCCAGGAGCAAAAATTTCTTCAGGAATAATGATTGATCATGGAATGGGAATTGTGATTGGTGAAACTGCTGAAATTGGAAAAGGGTGTTTGATTTACCAAGGTGTCACTCTTGGAGGCACTGGAAAAGAATCTGGGAAACGTCATCCCACTCTCAAAGAAAATGTTGTTATTGGATCCGGAGCAAAAGTTTTAGGAAATATCACAATTGGGGCAAATGTTAGAATTGGAGCAGGTTCAGTTGTGATGAGAGATGTTCCGGATAATTGTACTGTTGTTGGAATTCCAGGAAGGGTTGTAAAAACGAATATTCAAAATTCAGATCACATGCTCGATCATGGTGAAATGCCAGATCCAGTTGCAAAAGTATTTTCAATATTACACGAAAAAATTGAAAGTTTACAAATCGAAATAGCAAATATGTCTAAAGAAAAAATAAAAAAAGATATGTTTAAAAAAGAAGAAAAAGAATTTCTTCAGGAATTTTTTATCGATGGAGATGGAATTTAATGTTTACAGGACTTGTTGAACTCACTGGAAAAATTTTAGATATAAAAAAAACTTCCGATGGGAGAGAATTTTTAGTATCTGCAAATTTTTTTGAAAATGATTTAAAACTTGGAGATTCTATCTCAATTAATGGAGCTTGCCAAACTATTACAAAATTAAATTTTGATAAAACAGAATTTCATTTTTATTCTTCTTATAAAACTTTAGAGCTTACCAATTTTTCTGATTTAGTAATTGGTGATGAAATCAATTTAGAACGCTCTATGAAATTATCTGATCGACTTGGTGGGCATTTGGTTTCTGGGCATGTAGATGGAATGGGTGTTGTAAAAGAAAGAAATGTTCGTGATAATGGAAATGTAGAAATTTTTTTTATTGAATTAAATTCTATTGAATCAAAATACGTTGTAGAAAGAGGAAGTATCACAGTTGATGGAATTTCTCTAACAGTTGTTTCGATAAAAGAAAATTTATTGGAACTAGTTTTAATACCAGAAACAATCAAAAAAACAAATGCAAAATTTTGGAATCCAAAAGTAAAAGTCAATATTGAAATTGATCTGGTCGCTCGTTATATAGAGAAATTTTTAGGAAACTAATTATGAATATAGAAACTTTTCCTGTTTATCCACTTGGTTGTAATTGTTCGATTTTGTCGGAGGAAAATTCAAATGAAGCAATAATTGTGGATCCCGGTGGAGATGAAAAAAGAATTATTGCTTATCTACATAAAAAAAATCTCAAGCCAAAATATATCATTCATACACATGCTCATTTTGATCATTGTCTTGGAACAAAACCTGTTTCGGATGAATTTGAAGGGAGCAAAATCGCTCTTCATAAAGACGATTTAGATTTATATCAAAATATTCATTCACAATGTAAATTATTTGGTATAAAATTTACAGGTGAAATAAAAGAGCTTGATTTTTATTTGGAAGATAACCAAATTTTAGAATTTGGGAAATCTAAATTGGAAGTTATACATACTCCAGGTCATAGTCCAGGTTCAGTTTGTTTTCACTTGCACACTCCAGAAAAACCAATTTTATTTTCTGGTGATACTTTATTTGCAGGTGGGATTGGTAGAACTGACCTTTGGGGTGGAAATTATGAAACGATAATGAAATCGATCAAAAATCGTCTTTTAAATTTGGAAGATGAAACAGTTGTGATTCCTGGTCATGGTGGAAATTCAATTATTTATAATGAGAAAAATTATAATCCATTTCTAGTTTGAATTTTTTTTGACCGATATTATTATTGTTTATATGATAGTTCTTAGGCTAATTTCTTATTTTTTAATTTTATTTCTATTCACTTCTGTTTTGTCAATAAGTTCTGTAACTTGGTCGTTTATAGAATCTGTTAAGTCATCATACAATTTGATCACTTATACTTCTGATAACAAAGCTAGAGACATTTTAGCAACTGTTGCAAAAGTGGCTGAACATAAAATGAACCTTGATGGATACAACCAATTAAACGAAATTTTCCTAAGATTAATAAAACAATCCGAAAAAGATTTGGATAAATTTGTAATTAAAGAAATTTTTTTAATTTCAACTAGCGGAGATTTATTATCTCATTCGAATGCTGAAGAATTAAACTCAGATACAAAACAAAAATACGATAAACCTTATTTTACAAGAGCTTTAAGGATGAGAAAAGGACAACTACCCTCTCCACAAGTTTATGGAACTGAAGAATACAAAGGTGATAATTCTTATTTTAGTAATCAAATTTTAAAACTATTTCCAGATTTAAAAAATCAAGAAACTCTTTTATCTGCACCTATTTATACTTTAGAAAATTTGAATACTGTTGGCACAATCCATTTGATTTATTCAAGGGGAAATATTTTAAACTTCATCGAAACCCAAAGGAAATTATTTTTTTGGATGTTATGGAATTATATTGGAATATCTTTTTTAGTTTCTCTTGTTTTATTTGGGATTTATGCAATATTTTTATTTGGAACTTATAAACAAGCAGCTCGAAAAACTGCAAAACAACCAGAACCTGAATACAATGAAATAGTAACAAAAGTATTAAATTATGTAAGCAAACAAGAAGAGCGAATAACTGAATACTTAACCCCAATCCCAATGAAACTTTCAGATATAGGTAATATTTCTGAACTAATTGATAATTCTTTACATCCCGAAAATATTACAACTTCCAATTTCCAAAAAATTGATTTAAATATAACAAAAACTGATATACCAGTTGTTGAAACTAATAAAAAAGATACTGAAGTTGTAGATGCAATTTATTTAGACTAATGTTAGAAATTACTTTAGAAGAAGAAAATATAAACGAATTTGAAGTTGCTAAAATTAAGTTAATTGGTGTCCTTAATTCTGAAACTGCTTTTGAATATTATTCCTTAATTCAAAAAGAGTTAGTTAAAGGTTATAGATATTTTCTTATACTAGCAAATGAATTGGAATATATTTCTTCATCTGGTATTGGAATTTTAGTAAAAGTACAAAATCAAATAAAAGAAAAACAAGCTAGATTAGTTTATTCAGGATTTAATTCTGAAATCAAATTGGTTCTAAATTTTACAAATCTAAATTATGAAATTTTAAGTTTTGATTCTTTTGATAAAACCATAGATATTTTATTTAAAGAAAAAGAAGAATTTATTGAAGAAAAAATTTATTCAATAAATGCAGATGGTGAAGTAACAGAAAGCATCTCACCAGATTTGGAATACGAAGCTATTTCAATTGATTATGATAAAAATACAACTATAACAAAAATTGAAACAAATAGATTAAGCCTTGCTGATGAAGAAGAATTTACTTTAGAAGAAATTGCAACTTCTGAAGTAGAGGCAATTCAAGCTGAATTAAAAAAAGAAGAGGATCCAAAACAATCTGGTGAACTAAAAATAAAAATACCATTTGTAAATAAAACTCCAGCAGATCCAAATATAACAACGGTTTTAGATAGTATTACTGATTTTGAATCAGATAAAGATGATGAATTTCATATTCAAAATTTATCCAACAAAAAAGACACAAACTTCACTGTTCTAATTGTTAACTGTGGAAACTGTGGAGCAAAAATTAGAATTACTAAACAAGGAAAACAAAAATGTCCTTCTTGTGGTTACAAATTTATTTTAAGACAATCTGGTTCGATTTCTACAATTGAGAAGATTTAGATTTATTTATAAAATAAAATGGTGAATATAATATATAAAACATCATTAAACCAATTACTTCCAAACTTATTAAATAAAATGGCCATTCACCAAGATAGTCAAGAGCTGAACCTGCTAGTGGTTTTCTCATTGTGTAACCATAATTACTTTTTAAAAGAATATTTGTTATATGAGCAGCTACAAAAAAAATTTGTGTATAAAAAAAAGTTTTGATCACTGAATATTTTTTGGGATAAATTTTTAAACCAAATATTAAATATAGTGAAGCAATTACAAGTCCTGAATGAGCAATAAAAAATATAAAAAAATAAATATGTGGAAAACTTACTTGTAAATCAGGAGTAATCACACCTTGAATTGATCCAGCAAATACCCAAAAATAAGACAACTCAGAAAAAGTTTGATTCTTTGTAAAAAGAGCAATTGAAGTTACTATCATAGACCAATTACAAAACTCCATTGGTAAATCGTATCTAATTTCCCAAAATCCTGAATGAACTCGATAAATATTGTAAGCGATAAAATTTAAAATTAAAATAATACTTAGTGAGAAAGCAATTTTTTTTGGTGTAGAATTATGATTATTCTTTGTTGCTATAGCGATAAAAATAAAAGTAAGAAAAATTGTTAATATTAAAATAAATAAATGAAGAAAAGACCAATGAACAAATCTTTCCTCCATTCTAAATTATACTTTAAATACTCCAATTAGTTGGCTTAATTTTTCAGATTGAGAAGCAAGCTCTGAAGTGGAAGCAGCCATTTCTTCTGAAGAAGAAGCAGTGTTTTGTGCAACAGAATTTACTTGTTCAATTGCATTTGAAATTTCTTTAGAAGAAACTTTCATTTCATTTGTTGCTCTCGAAATGGATTGAGCCATTTGTGCTAGAGTTGTAACTGATTTTAAAACTTTTTGACTTCCAGTACTTTGAGATTTTGTTGCATTGGAAATTGAATCAGATAATTGAGCTGCCTCATTTGATTTGTTTAAAATTTTATTTAATGACTCAACTACTTGACCCACAATTGCTTTTCCATCATTTACTTTTGAAATGCTGTCAGTAATGAGTTCAGCGATTTCTCTAGTAGCTTTTTGTGATCTAGCAGCTAGTTTAGAAATTTCTTCAGCAACCACTGCAAAACCTCTACCTGATTCACCAGCACGGGCAGCTTCAATAGCAGCATTTAGTGCAAGTAAATTTGTTTGTTCAGAAATATCATTAATAACATTGATGATGTCTGAAATTTGTTCAGAACTTTCTTCTATCGCAGCCATTCTTTTAACTGTTTCATTAACTTTAGTTTGACCTTCTTTTGCTTCTTCTAATGCAGATTGAGAACCTTCATTAACGGATTTTGCAGTTTCAGTAATTTGAGTTATTGATTTTGAAAGTTCATTCATTGATTTATTTGTTTCGATAACTTCTTTTTCTTGGTCACGAGCAGAATCTGAAACATAAGAAATAGATTCAGAAATTTCTGTCACAGCTGAAGCAGTTTCTTCAAGTGAAGAAGCTTGGTTTGTTGCTCCATCAGCTAAATTTCTTGAAGTTGCAGAAAGCTCTTCAGCTGAAGATGCCAAATGATCTGAAGTGTTTCCGATTTGTAGAACAATGTCTTTTAAATTTTTTGATGCACGATTGAGAGCTGTAACCAAGCGGCCTATTTCATCTTTAGAGTTATTTTCATATGTTGCTGTTAAATCACCATCAGCAAATTTGTTTGCAACTTCTTCTGCATGAATAATTGGAATTGCAATTCTTCTAATCATCATATAAGTTACCAAAATCATAATTATGAGTGAAATTATATAACCACCCCATAAAACTAATTTTACTTGATTGGAAGTAGCTATGATTGTATTTTTGCTATCACCAACACCCATTGCTATAATTTCAAAAAATTTCTGCGATTTGATTAAAAAGTTTTTATATTTTTTACCCATTTCTGCAAATTTATCTTTTATTTCATTTTCTAATTGGTATTTTTTATAGTCAGGTGTATCGTATATAAAAAACTCAGTGTAATTTTTTTCATATAGTAAAGTAGCTAATTGAAACTCTTTCATATCAGTATCAAAATTATTTAATAGTTCATTAATCTCTTTTTCAGTTGTGTTATCTGTAATACCTTTTTCTTTATACTTTTCACCAATTTCAGCAATGCTCTTTTTTAAATTATCAAAATCAGTATTCGAAAGTTTTTCCAAGTCTTTGACTTCGTCTAATTTGCTAAAAATTTCAGTTTTAACTTTTGTGGACATCATCTCTTGAATGGAAACTCTTCTTAAATTTAAATGATATTTGAGACTATTCAAATTTGTTTCTATATTTAGAAACATAGAATTTGTAAGAACTGCTTCTGATTCCATTTTAAATAAACCAGAAGTGCCAAGTAAGGCTATTGCCAAAGATAAAACTTGGAAAATACTCACGGATAAAATAATCTTTAATTTGATACTTAAATCTTTGATTCTTGGCATATAATTAATATCGAACCTTATATAATTAAAATTGAAACTAAATGTTCTAATTCAATTTAGATTTGAGGACTTAATTGTAAAGTAGGATTTAGATAGATTTAGAAAATTTAAGTTCTTCTAAAAACAGCAATTTTTTGCCAAATTGGTAATTTTTCTTTTAACTCAATTAAGTTAATTGGTTTAAGAATCAAGTCTGTAAATCCATTTTTTAGTATCTTTTCTTTTGAAGTATCAACTAAATCTGCAGTAAAAGCTACAATAACAGGTTTTCTATTGATCATTCTATCAGAAAGAATTTTTTCAGTTACTTTATACCCATCTATATTTGGCATATGTAAATCCATCAAAATTAAATCATATACTTTAAGCTTTAATAAATCTAAGGCGATATAACCATTTTCAGCTAAATTAATTTTATAACCTAATTTTTTAAAAACTCCTTTAGCAACTTCTAAATTGATTTGGTTATCATCAACAACCAAAATATTCATTGGAAATTCTATCGCAAAATCTGAGTTTAATTCAATATTCCTTGCTTTTTCTAAAATCTCTATGGAGATTTTCATTTGTAATTGAACAGTAATTTTTGTTCCAAAATTTAACTTACTTTCAAGAGTGATGTTTCCATTCATCAATTCTATTAGTCTTTTAGTGATATTTAAACCAAGTCCAGAACCACCAAATTGTCTAGTAATGCTTGTATCAACTTGTGAAAATGGCTGAAACAAAGTAGCTATTTTATCTTCAGGAATTCCAATTCCACTATCTTCAATAATAATTTTAATAAACTGAAAATCATGAGCAAGAGCAGTTTGTTGAAGTTTTAATTTGACAGAGCCCTTTTTAGTAAATTTAATAGCATTACCTACTAAATTAAATAAAATTTGTTTAAGCCTTGTTTCATCAAAATAAACAATTGGATTTATATTTTCATCAAATTCTAAATCTAATTCTATGAATTTTGCTTTAGCTTTGGGTTTTAATAATTCTACTACTTCATCAAAAATTTTTTTTAAATCAATTGTGATAGTTTCGAATTCCATTTTACCTGAATCAATTTTGGAAATATCTAAAACATCGTTGATAATTCCAAGTAAAGAATTTGCTGAACTTCCAATTATTTCAGAATATTTTTTTTGTTCTTGGTTCAATTCTGTTGTGAGAAGAAGATTTGACATACCAACAATTCCATTCATTGGTGTTCTAATTTCATGACTCATTGTTGCGATAAAACTACTTTTTGCTTTATTGATTTCTTCTTGTTCCAAATAATCTTTTGTTAAATTTTTTATAGTTTCAATTAAACTAAGAGAAGAAAAAACTAAAAATAAAGTTGAAGTAAAATTTACGATTATCAAAGTAAATAAATTTGTTTCAATAATTCCTTTAACTCTTAACAAAAAAATTAATATTCCAAAAATTGTAAAAAACAGACTCACTGAAAAATAAATATATTTCATTTCGTATTTGAAAGAGATGTAAAGAGAAAGTACAAAGCCATAAACAAGAAGAAAAGGAGCGAAGATTTGAGCAAGAATCACTAGTTCTTGGTAATAAGTTTTTTCAAAAAAAGAGTAACTTCCTATAACTAAAAGAAAAATAGAAATGTATTTAATAAAGTGGAAATTGAATTTAGAATATTTTTTAAATTTCAAATATCGGTTGAAATAAATTGCTAAAAATCCATAAGAAAAAAAACCAGATAATTGATTTAAAGCTAGATTTAGTTCAGGATATTCAGGCCAGATAAATTGGAATCCAATTCCAGTTTGAACAACTTGAAATAAACAAAATAAAAAAATTACTATTGTTAATATCAAAAAATTTAATTCTTTTAATGAAAAAAAATAAAATAAATTGTATAAAATGAATAATAATGAAATTCCAAATGAAGCAAAAAAAAGAGAATATTCTAAATAATCATTTTCATGAAATTTTTCTCTCTCATACAAACATATTGGAAGATTCATTGTTGTTTTAGTTCTGACTTTGAAAAAAATTTGAACTTTTTCATTTTTGTTTATCATTATTGGAAAAACTAATTTACGATTCATAATTTTTCTTTCAGAAAAATTTTTATAAATTCCAAGGTTTTCAGTTTCAATTTTTGTATTTTCTCGAATTAAATAAAAATCGATTCTTTCAATTAAAGGGAATTGAAATTCTAAAAACCAACCATTAAATTCTGTATTATTTTCAATATTAGCTTTAAACCAAAAAGAATTTTTTTGTAATCCAAAATTGATTTTTTTTCCACTATTTTTTTTCCATAACTCAGGACTAATTTTTTGAATAGAAGATATGTCTTTTTGATTAGTTTCATCTTCAATAAAATATATATGCGAATTTATTTCATGATTTTCAAGTTTGTTTAAAATAAAAAAATCATTTGCACTTAAATTAAAACTGATAAATAAAAAAAATAACCTTAGCATAAATTCCCGATTTAAATATTTACTAATTTTAACAAATACTGTCAATTGGAATTAATCTAATAAAACTAAATCTTTTAGGCAAATAGTATTTATTAAAGTAAAAAAAGAAACAAATTTTAATTTTGTATTTCTTAATCCTGCAATAAAATCTTTAAGTTAAAATTGATTTCACTTACTATTAATTTTTTTAAATATTTTTGTTTGCTTTTTTATGCCAAATTGGTAATTTTTCTTTTAGCTCATTTAAATTTATAGGTTTCAAAATTAAATCTTCAAAACCTACTTTTAATAAATTATCTTTTGAAGCATCAACTAAATCAGCAGTAAAAGCGATTATAACTGGCTTTTTTTTGAGAATTGGATTTCTCATAATTTTTTCTGTAGCTTCATACCCATCCATTTCAGGCATATGTAAATCCATTAAAATTAAATCATAAACTTTAAGTTTTAAAAGTTCTAGAACGATTAAACCAGTATCTGCAGTATGAATTTGAAATCCGAGTTTATGAAATATTCCTTTTGCAACTTCTAAATTAATTTGGTTATCATCAACTACCAAAATGCTCATAGGGAACTCTTTTGCAAAATCTGAATTTAGCATTAAGACTTTTTCACTGTCAATTTTTTCTTTTGAAATTTTCATTTGCAAAAGAATAGTAATCTTTGTCCCAAAATTTAATTCACTACTGAGTTCAATACTTCCTTTCATTAATTTAATAATTTTTTTTGTAATAGCTAAACCAAGTCCTGAACCACCAAAATTTCTAGTTATACTTGAATCAACTTGTGAAAAAGGTTGGAACAAACTGTCTATTTTATCTTCAGGAATTCCAATACCAGTATCTTCAATTAAAATTTTTATATATTGAAAATCATTTATTTGGTCTAATAATTCTATTTTTAATTTTACAAAACCTTTTTTTGTAAATTTGATAGAATTTCCAACTAGATTAAATAAAATTTGTTTGAGTCTTGTTTCATCAAAATAAACACTTGGATTTATTTTTTCATCAAACTCTAATTTTAAATCTAAAAATTTTTGATAAGTTCTGGGTTTTAATAATTCAATTACTTCAAGAAAAATTTTTTTTAAATCAATAGTTCTTGATTCAAATTCCATTTTACCAGAATCAATTTTAGAAATATCTAAAACATCATTGATAATTCCTAATAATGAATTTGCAGAACTTCCAATTATTTCTGAATACTTTTTTTGTTCAGGATTTAATTCTGTTGTTAACAGTAAATTTGACATTCCAATAATACCATTCATTGGAGTTCTTATTTCATGACTCATCATCGCAATAAAACTACTTTTTGATTTATTGACTTCTTCTTGTTCGGAATTTTGTTTTTCTAAAGTTTTAATAGTTTCAATTAAACTAAGTGAAGAAAAAATTAAAAATAAAATTGAGGCAAAATTTACAAGAGTCAGTGTATAAAGGCTTGATTCAATGATCCCTTTTGTTCTAAGTAAAAAAATAATAAGTCCAATCATTGTAAAAAAAAGACTAGCTGAGAAATAAATATATTTAATTTCAAATTTGAATGAAACATAAATTGAAACTGTTAATAAATAAGTTAAGAAACTTGCCGCAATAATTTGTGCTCCAAAAGCTAATTCTTGGTAGAATATTTTATCAAAAAAAGAATAAAATCCAATAATTAAAAGAATGTGAATTATAAACTTAATAATTCGAAAATTTAAAATTGAATAGCTTTTAATATTCAAATATTGATTCACATACAAACCTAAAAATCCATAAGAATAAAAAATTGAAAATAGATTCAGGCTTAGATTCATTTCTGGGTGATCCATCCAGATAAACTGAAAACCAATACCTGTTTGAATAATTTGAAATAAAATAAAGAAAAAAACGACTAAAACTAAAATTAGAAAACTCAATCTTTTTAATAAGATAAAATAAAATAAATTATAAAAAATAAATAAAAATGCTACACTAAATAAAGAAAAAAGGAGTGAATATTCTAAATAATCATTTTCATGAAAGAATTCCTTTTCAACTAAATGAATAGGAATATTCATAATCGTTTTAGTTTTAACTTTAAAAAAGATTTGAACTTTTTCGTTTTGGTGAAGATGGAATAAATAAATCAATTTTCTATTTTTAACTTTTCTTTCTGAAAATTTTTTAAAAGTTCCCATACTTTCAGTTTCAATTTTAGAATTTTCTCGAATCAAATAAATATCGATTCTTTCTAATAAAGGAAACTGAAATTCCAAAAGCCAATCTTTAAATTCTGTATAATTTTGAATTTCAGTTTTAAACCAAAAAGAATTTTTTTGTAATCCAAAATTTATTTTTTTTCCATTATTTTTAATCCACAGTTCTTGGTCTATTTTTTGCATTTCAAGAATAGTTTTTTCATTTGTTGAATCTTCTAAATAATAGATATATGAATTGATTTCAGAATTTTCTAGTTTGTTAAGATAAAATAAATCACTTCCCTGAATTGAAAAACTAACTAATAAAAAAAATAATATCTGAAGCATTTAAATCCTTATAAAAAAATTAAAATATTGACTAATCCTGAAAGAAGAAATAATTTTGTAAAGAGCAATTTCTTTTATTTTGCTTATTTAATCAATCTAGAATATGATATATATCATTATCATTTTTTTTACTATGGTAAATAAAAAGAAATCTCTGAACTTAGAAAAATTTTTTAAAACAGTTATAGTTACTAAAATAAATTACCAAATTACTAATTTTTAAATCTGTTTGTTTTTTTATAAAACCTTGATAGTTCTAATAATTCTTTTTCTTTTTTGTTCCATATATTATTTTTTTCATCTTCATCTTTACCTATCCAATGAATTAGTTTTTCATTTTTAAAATAGTATCTATCTTCATCTGTCTTAATTTCTCTTTTACATGAAACCCAATTATAGGAATAAATAAAAATTAGTTTTTGATTTTTATATGTTAATTCATTTACTAAACCAGCACAATCACCAACCAAATCTCCTGTAATTTGAATAATTTGATTTTTATAAGTATAATAATAAATATCTTCTTCAAAGAAATCTTGATTTTCTTTTTCAGAATTATGTTTGTATCTAATTTTAGTTTGTTTATACTTGTTTAAATTTTTCTGAACAAAATTATATTCGTTTCTAATTTCAGTTATAATTTTTGGATCAAATATTTTAGTTTTTTCTTCAGGAATAATATTTGTAAAAATTAAAATATAAATAAAATAAATCAATGGCATTTTTTTAAATTTAATCATCTTATATAATCAAAAAAATCTGAGTCAATAAGGATAGGAGTTTTTGTTTTATATAAAATTTTAATTTTTTTTGAATTATTTACTTTTTTTACTAATTGAATATATTTACAATTTCCATAAAACTGGAAAATTTTTAAAAAAAAATAATGCAGTTATAATTCATAATTTAAAGATTTATTAAAAAGTAATTTTCTTATTCCTGCTTGAACATTTTACTAGATAAAATAATTTATACAAATACCAGATTGAGTAGAGGTTAATCAAACGATGAAAGAAATAATAGAATTCAGAATATTTGAAGATTATTATCATTTGTTATCAAAACCGAACAATGCACTATTTAATGGGGCTGTCTATGTTATCAAAGTTGAAAAGGGAGACCGAATATTTGAAGAAATAAAACAGCTAAGTTTAGATGTCAAACTAGGGTTGTTACGACCAGAGCCAATTTACTTTTGTTCACAGGCTTTTAGAAAAATGGTAGAAGATGAAAAGTTATGCGGATTTGAATTTGAAATTGCAAATATTGAATGATTACTTAACATATTATTTTACATTTATTAACTAAGTTTCATAACTCAAAAAAATTAAATCACTATGAAAAATTGAATCTAAATTTGGATTGAAAGACTAAGAAAGCTAAAAACTATATTTTTTAGAATGAAATTTGATGAAATTTTTACTAAACAAAAAAATTTTTTTTTGGTTTGCTTTATTTTATTTTATTGTAATTCAAATCAAAAAAAAACAGAAGTTCTTGAAAATCCGATTGAGAAAATTGCAATCAGCTTTTCAAAAAAAATTGATAAAGAAAATGAAAGACTAATTGTTTTAAACTTCACTGATTCAAATGGAAAAAGCCAAGATGTTGGAAATATTTTTTCAGAAAAATTAACTACTGAACTGGTTAAAAAAGGAAAATTTACTATTTTAGATAGATTTACTTACCAAAAAAAATTAAAAGAGATCGATTTAAATTTAAGTCCCACTTCAGATTTAGGAGAACTTAGAAAAGTGTCAGATGTTTTAAATTTAAAATATGTAGTCACAGGAATTTTAACTCGTTACCAATCTGGTTATGGAATAAACGCTAGATTAATTGATCCAAAAACTGGATTAATTATTTCAGCTGAAGAGGCTTTTTATGCGTCTGAATAAGTTTTTAATTTGCAAACTAAATTATTTTAAGTTATTTTTATGTGCGAGTTTTTGCAAAGCAAAAATCAGGCTCTCAGCTCTTGTCAAAAATTTGCTTTTGCAAATTTTTGACACCGCCTCGATCCTTCTCGCTAGTATATCAAAAATCAAATTCTTAACTATAAGTTTTTACTCTAAACAGTTTTCTGATTACTCTGTAATCAGTCCTCTGCAAGCGTTAGTGATTGAAGAGATGCGTCAGCAGTCGTTTAGTAGCGTGGGATTTCAATCCCACGAAGATAAACGACCGAAGCAGCGTAATCGCTGCGAAGTCTCGGAAAGCACGACTTTCTTTTGCAAAAAGAAAGGAACGCCCATATTTTTATGCTTATTATTTTCGTTTAACACTGCTTATGCGATTGATTTAGATCCAGATGGAAAACCAATCAAAGAAGGTATCGAAAGATATTCATATAACGACTTTCAAGGTGCATTAGAAAATTTTTCTGAAGCTGAAAAAAATTTTAAAGAGGATGCAAGGATTAATTTTAACAAAGGAACAGCTTATTATAAATTAAACGATTTTGAAAATGCAAAAAAATCATTTGAAAAATCTATATCAACTGAAGATAAAAATTTAAAAGCAAATTCATTTTACAATTTAGGTAACACATACTCAAAGTTAAACGATAAAAAAAATGCAATTAAATCTTATATGAATGCACTAAATGAAAATCCTAATTTAAGTGAAGCTAGAAAAAACATTGAATTACTAAATAAAGAAGAAGACAAAGACAAAAAAAAAGATAAACAAGACGATAAAGACCAAGAACAGAATAAAGACAAAAACCAAAATGAAAAAAGTAAAGACCAAAAGAAAAAACAAAATAAAAATGGAGAAGACGACAAGTCAGATAAAAATCAAACTCCTGAAAATAAAGGTCTAACAAAAGAAGAAGCTGAAAAAATTTTAGAACAATTAGGTAAAGATAAAATCAACAGAAAAAAAACAGACCAGGGAAGAAATGAAAGTAGTGAAATTTTTTGGTAGTATATTTTTAATTTCAATTAGTATTTTTGGTTCTCCAAAAGTAAGTCTCACAAAAAAAGAAGTTTTAAAAGGAGAACCACTTAATTTAGAAATTGAATATCGTGAAGAAGGTGAAATTGAATTTAAACAAAATTCATTTTCTGCTTCAGGTGTTGTGGCTGAATTTATTGGACAAGAAGATTCAATTAGCAATATCAATGGTCGGGTAACTCGAAAAAAAGTTTTTCGATTTAGAATTTTAACAAATAAAACTGGAACATTAAACACCCCAAGTATTACTTTTGAACAAGATGGTAATACCGAAACAATTGCACCAATTCCATTTAATGTTAAAAACGAAAAATACAAACCTAAACAAGAAAGTTTTACAGGGGATCCATTTTTTGATAAATTTTTTAGTGGAAATGGTATGGGAAATTTTACTGAAAATTTTCATACTGCTCCCACATCTGATGATTTTCAAATTCATTTTTTTCCAATGAAATCGAATCTATTTGTGGGTGAGTCCATTATTTCTTCTTTTAAAATTTATTATAAAAATTTACCTTCCCCTCCTTCAGTGCAAAGAAATATGGTGAAAGGAATTGAATTTCCTTTTTTTACCTTTGAACTTTTAGGAAATATGGAAATTAAAATTTCTCCAATTGAATATTTAGATGGTGTAGAATACAATACAATACCATACAACCAAGAAATTTATATCATAACTCCACTTCGTAAAGGTAAATTCCAGTTAGGTGAATCTGATTTTGTAATTCAAGGAGGGCTCGGAACTTATTTTCAACCAATTGAAAAAAAATCTCGAAAAAAAACTATCATCGTTCGTGAACTTCCTCCAGCTCCTGAAAATTTTTCAGGCCAAATTGGAGAATACAAAGCAAGTGTAAATTTTACAAAAACAAATTCAAAAGAAGGTGAAGCAATTCCATTTGAACTAAAAATTTCTGGATATGGTGGACTTGGAAATTGGAAAGACCCCTTAAAAAAACTTTGTGAACAAAATTTATGTGCTGGTAAAATTATTTATATTTCTGAATCAAAAACAAAACAAATTGCAAAACTAGATTATGGCGGATATGGTTACCAAACTGAAAATACTTTTAAATATTCCTTTATCCCTGAAAAAGAAGGAGAAATAAAATTACCCAATTTAATATTAAATTATTTTAATCCTTCTTCTGAAAATTATAAAAATATTTCTCTTGAATTTCCAAATTTAAAAATTGAAAAAGGAAATCCTTTTAGTATGGAAAAAGTTCCTTCAGGATTTATTTTATTTTGGAAATCTTGGGCGATTTATTTTTTAGGTCTTGGTTTTTTTGGTTTTGCAATTTATCTTGCTAAAGAAGAACTTTATGGAAGAGCAAAAGTCTATTTAGATAAACTCCAAATTTTTAGAGCTAAAACACCTGAAGAAATTTTAAAATTTGATTCATTTATTGGAAATAAAAAAGGAACTTTACTTCGAGTTTTTTTAACTAACAAAGGACTAGCCAAGGCTAAAATCGAAGAAATTATTTTATTAAAAGCGAAAACAGAAAATTTGGAGACTCTATATGAGAACTCCAAAATTGAAGAAAAAAAATACTTAAATCAATTAATCAAAGATGTAGTTAAGGAGATCAAACTATGAGTACTGAGTCTGGTAAAATTTCAGTCCAAACGGAAAATATTTTTCCGATTATTAAAAAATGGCTCTATTCAGAAAAAGATATTTTTTTGAGAGAGTTAATTTCAAATTCCACAGATGCAATTTCTAAACTAAAAAAAATTGCATTAACAGAAAGTTTTGAAGCCACGGAAGACTACAAAATCAAAATTACATTCGACCAAGAAAAAAGAACTCTTTCCATTGAAGATAATGGAATTGGAATGAGTGCTGATGAAATTAAAAAATACATCAACCAAATTGCTTTTTCTGGTGCAGAAGATTTTATAAAAAAATATGAGAACGCTGACAACAAAGCAGGAATCATTGGACATTTTGGTCTTGGATTTTATTCTTCATTTATGGTTTCCACAAAAGTTGTAATCGAAACCAAATCCTATAAAAAAGACGAATCAGCTGTTAAATGGGAATCTGAATCTGGTGTAGAATTTCAACTTTCCAAAATTGAAAAAGAAAACCGCGGAACAAAAATTACTCTTTTCTTGGATTCAGAATCTGGTGAATACCTAGACAAATGGAAATTAAAAGAGTTAGTAAAAAAATACTGTGACTTTTTACCAGTTCCCATTTTAGTGGAAGAAGAAGAAGCAAACAAAAAAACTCCACTATGGTCATCAAGTCCATCTAGTCTGAAAAAAGAAGATTATAATGAATTTTATAATTATCTTTTTCCATTTTCAGGAGAACCTCATTTTTATGTTCACTTAAATGTGGATTATCCATTTAGACTTCAAGGAATTTTGTACTTTCCAAAATTAAAACATGAACTAGATGCAGCAAAAAACGGAATCAAACTTTATTGCAATCATGTATTTGTCAGTGATGAAGCAAATGAATTAGTTCCTCAATTTTTAACAGTATTAAAAGGAACAATTGATATTCCAGATTTACCTTTAAACGTATCTCGTTCCTATCTTCAAACAGATCCTTTGGTGAAAAAAATTTCTTCTCATATCATCAAAAAAATTGCTGATCGTTTAGTTGATGATTTTAAAAAAGACCGAGATGCTTTTGAAAAAAACTGGGATGAAATTTCTTTATTTGTAAAATATGGAATCATCTCAGATGAAAAATTTTATGATGCCGCAAAGCCTTGTATCTTATTCAAATCTTCAAATGGAAATTTCACAACACTTGAAGAATACTTAGAGCGAAATAAAGAAAAAAATGAGAACAAAGTTTTTTATGCTCCTGAAGTTGAATCTAGTTCTTCGATGATGGAACTATTTAAATCTTCTGGTCTTGAAGCAGTTCTTGTGGACACAAGAATTGATTCTCATTTTATTCAATTCCTAGAAGGAAAAAATTCTGAAGTCAAATTCCAAAGAGTTGATTCTGAAATAACTGACCAAGTTGTCGATAAAACCGCAACAAATATTGTGGACGAAAATAACCAAACTGAGTCAGATAAGATTTTAGAATTTTTTAAAAGTTCACTAACTCGTGATGGTCTTGAAATTAAAGTTGAGTCTTTGAAGTCTGGTGAAGTTCCTTCTTTAATTATACTCCCTGAATACATGAGAAGGATTACAGAAATGAATCTTGGAATGAACCAAGACAAATCAGCTCTTCTAAAAAATCACACTTTGATTTTAAATGCAAATTCTAAATTAGTTAGAAATGCTTACCAAAAATCAAAAGGTTTAAATCCAGAAAAAGCAAATCTCATTGCAGAACATATTTATGATCTAGCAAGAGTTTCTTCTAAGATGCTAAGTGATTCTGAAATGGGAATTTTTTTAAAAAGAAGCACTTCGATTTTAGAAGATTTAACCTAATATTTTGGCGAATTTTTTTTCACCAAACATAGTAATAATCACAACTATGTTTGGTGAAAAAAAACGGGCTAAAACCTCCCTGCTCCTTCGGAGCACATAGCCAAGCTTTGCTTCAATCTTTTGCAAAAATACTTCATTAAAAAATCAATTTAATTCCAGCAAAAGTATTTCCGCTACAATCCCTTTTCGCTTGAATAGAAAAATTTTATTTTTATAAAAATAATTTATCTGATAAATAGTTTTTTTTTAGAATCCAATTTTTCAAATTTTAATGATTTCTGATTTTAACTAAAAATTATAAATTAATTCGAATGATTTATAAAAATGACTTCAAATAATTTATAGAAATAGAATTTATGTTTTATTAAGTTTTTTAGTGAGTTTGTTTTGAAGTTAATTTTATTTATCTTATTTTTTGTCAATTGTAGTTCAACTCATAGAAAAGAACTCGCTACCCAATCTTCTGGAAGTTCAAATCAATTCAATAGTAAATTATCAGATGGAATTATAAATTCCAAAAATCAATTTGAACCAAAAAAAATAAATGTAACTAGCCAAAGAAAATTAATTATTTATAATGCAGCAGTGAATATCAAAACTGATTCTGTTCAAAAAACAATTGAAAAAATTCAAGCCGAAACAGAAAAAATTGAAGGGATTATTTTAAAAATGAATTCTTATGGAAATATGATAATTAAAGTCCCATCAGAAAAATTAAAACCCTTCTTATTAAATCTAAAAAATTCTTCTAAAGAATATTCAGAAGAAATTTCTTCACAAGATGTTACAGAAGAATTTACTGATATTGGAATCCAACTAGATAATTTAAAAAAAGTTCGAGAAACTTATTTAGGAATTTTAAAAACAGCTAAAAATGTAGAAGAGATTTTAAAAGTCCAAGCTGAATTAAATCGAGTATCAGAAAGTATTGATAAGCTCGAAGGTAGAGCAAGATACTTAACAGATAAAACAGAATATTCCACAATAACAATCACAATATATTCAGAAAACAGAGCGATTGTCACAAAAGAAAAAGAATACAAACCTGGAATTTTGGGTTATCCATTTTATTATTTATACAAAGGTCTGGGACTTGCTTTTAATGGTTTAATTTGGTTATTTATACAAGAAAAAGAAGAAAAATGAAACTTGTAACCGAGAGATTAAATATCTTAGAAATCTCAGAACAAGATTTACCTTTTATCATTGAATTAAATTCAGACAAATTAGTAATGGAGTATTTTCCCAAAATACTATCGTCTGACGAGAGTAAAGCATATTTAGATAAATTAATTCATCATCAAAAAACATATGGATTTAGTATGTTTCCTTTATTTTTGAATTCTACAAATGAATTTGTTGGTTTAACAGGTCTTTTTAAACCAAGTTTTGAAACAGATTTCTCACATCATATCGAAATAGGTTGGAAAATTTTTCCAAAGTTTTGGGGAAAGGGTTTTGTAACTGAAGCTTCAAAAGCTTGTTTAAATTTTGCATTTAATCAATTAAACCAAGAAAAAATAATTTCATTCACTTCAAAAATAAATCTCAAATCTCAAAAAGTTATGGAAAGATTAAACATGAAATATGTAAAAAATTTTAATCATCCATTTTTAAAACCAAATTCACTTCTATCTGAACATGTTTTATTTGAACTTGAAAAAAAAGATTTTATGATACAGAATAATTTTGAAGTGAAAAAAAAATATGAGCAATGATATTGTAAAAGAATTCAATTAAATTTTTGAAAAAAAATCGAAAAAAAATTATATAAAACCCCTTTTAATCATTCAGGTTTTGATATTTCAAAAAATAAATCTTTTTTCAAAAAAATTTAAACTCCAATTTTAAAACTATCTAAATCCAATTTGATTTTTGAACTTTCAGAATTTAATTCTTCTACTTGAGATTTGATTTCTTCTAAAGAATCCAATTTCATTTTCATAGACGCTGAAACTTCTTCACCTGAAGCAGCTAACTCTTGGTTTACTTTTACAATTTTAGCGGTTAGTTCATTTACATGGATGATATTATTTTGGATTTCGTTTAATTCATTTGAAACCATGGTTGATTCTTCTTCATTTACTTTGACTAATTGGACATTGCTAGAAATCACTGATCCAATTTTATCAATAATTTTTGAAAGGCTTTTGCTTGAATTATTTGTCAGTTTAATTTGAGAAACTGAATTTGAAATTTCCAGTGTAATATCTTGTATCACTCTAGAAATTTGTTCTGTTGCTTTTACTGTTTGAATGGATAAATTTCCAACCTCATCAGCTACAACAGAAAATCCTTTTCCATGTTCACCAGCTCTTGCTGATTCAATAGCTGCATTTAATGCAAGTAAACTAGTTTGTTTTGAAATATCTTTTACTGAATTTAAAACTAATTGGATTTCTCTCGATTTTTCGGATAAAATTTCAGTAGCTTTTGCAGTTTCTTCCAATTGTTTTGTGATAATTTTTAATTCTTGGTTTGCTTTTGTTAGTTCTGATGTAGCTGAGGTAATTTCAATAAATAAAGTTTTTGAATTATTGGAATTATTTTTGGAAAGATTTGCTGAATGAATAATTTTTAATTTAGACTCATTCATCATTAAATTAATAGATTCAGTATAAGTCATCATTCTAGTTGTCTCATCTGCAACAGAATTTGTAGCATGAGAAACTTCTGACATAGATTCTTTTGCATTTTGAATTGCTTTTTCTAAAGAAATAGAAAGAACATTTACTTTATTTGAATTTTTTAAAAAAGATAAAAAAATTCCTTTGATATTATTTGTAAATGAATTAAATTCAGTAGCTAGACTTCTAATTTCATTATCCACATCAGTTTCTAGAATTTTAGTTAAGTCTTTTCTTTTACTAATCTCTTTAATATCTCCCGTGAAATGTAAAATGGGAATAGTTACCATTTTGTGAATTAAATAAAAACAATAAATCAAAATGATTACTAAAAAAGTAATTGCTCCTAAAGTGATATTTAATAATAAATTTTGTTTTGATTTATTATCTAAAACTTCTTTGTTTGTTCTGTTTTCTAAAAATATATAAAACTCATCAATTGGTTTCATAATATTAAATTTATCTGAATGGTATTTTTCATCATGTAAAATTCTTTTTGAAAATTCTGAAAGACTTTCACCTGGTTTAATTAAATCTTTTGCATCCTGTTCAATTTTGCCTTCAGTTGCACTCATTGCAATTTCTTCAGTGCGAACTAAAGCATCAGAATTTTTTTTGGCTTGTTCCAAATATTGAAATTCTTGTTCTGAAAAACCTTTTTCTTTCATTAAATCAGTTAGTTGTTTTGAAACTGAAGAATCTGGTCTTGGTTTTTCTTTTTTTACAGTATAAAAATCCCAATAAATTCGATTGTATTTTTGAGGTCTTGGTTTTTTTCCATTACGAATATCTAATATATCAAAAAAATATTTTTTGTATTTTTCTTCACCAGTCATCGAGTAAGTTCTCATCAGTCTAGTCAAATCATCAGAGCTTTGTCTAAGCTCATCAGCAAGAAGATAAGATTCAAATTTTTTGTTTTGACTTTCGTACAAAGTGGACTGATTTAAAAAAAGTAAAATCACTAATACTCCCAAAACAAAAATAACTGTAGTGAGAAAAACAAAACTGATTAACATAGTTTTTCTGATAGATAGATTCATATTCTCTCCTTAAAAAGTTTGCATTGCTCCAGCACGAATCAAATGTGTATGTGGTTTGTTTCCTGCATCATAATGAATTGTATCAGCAAGAGGTCTAATGTTTGAAGATGAATAATTATTTGGGAAATAAAAATAATGTCCAAATCCTTTTACATTAGGGTCATCACGATATTCAGTTTCAGTAAATTGGTAGTATACAAACAATTTAAAATTTCCTTCAAATTTACGAGCAATACTTCCACCTATTGTGCTGTTTTTATAGACAGAACCCATTTGTGAATCACCCCAAATGTTAGGAGAACCACTTTGTGAAGCTAAGCCACCGACATTCCCTGCAAAGTCATTTCCTCTTGAACCAAATGCTGAAACATTATTATTTGTATTTCTGATTTGAGTTCTTGAAGCAAAAGAGCCACCACTAGTTATTACTTGCCCTGCTAAAAACACTGCTTCATATTTTTCATTAACATCCCATTTTAAACTAAACCATATTCCTACTTCAGAAAAAGATTTAATATAAGTTCTATTATATATTGGAGAAAATCTTTGCGAAACACCACTGACTTGTGCAAAATCTCCATTAGAAATAAATTCTCTTCCATCTGGCAAAGTATTTGTGACAATAGCTCTATCAGCAACTGTAAATGACCTTGCAGCAGAAGTTGCAAGCAAACTTAAATTGTCCATATTTTTTCCGAAATGAAATTCTGATTTTAATTCTAAATTGGAAGTAAATTTTCTTAACCAACCAAATGACAAACCTTGTGAATCAAGATAAACTTTTTTTTCATTAATATTAAAACTATCGTAATTTCGATTTAAATATCTTGCACCATCATTTGGATCATAATGTAATAAACTCGCATAAATTCCAGAAACATAAATTTTTGTTTTATCTGAAGGAAGGTATTCAAATTGAAATGCAAATGTTGGGTATTTACTTCTTTCTATATTATTCTGAACATTTGGATTGATATTGATATTTGGATTACCAAGTGAATATCTCAAATTTAATTTTTCAGTGAGAGAATGTTTTAAACCAATTTGTTCTCTAAACCATCCAATGTTCCCTGAACCAAGTAATCCAGAAATGATATTGTATGTGTCGGGATAAAGTGGTGAAAAAATATCCCATTTTTGTCCTGCAAATAATTCTAATTTTGAACTAAATTTATATTCAATATAAGCTTGAACAATTCTTGGATTAGATGCTGGTCCACCATTTCCTTTGTTTATATCCATCAAATCAAATTGAATTACAGATTCTAAATTTTTTCCAAACTTGGGATTAAATCCAATTGAAGTTTCTCTCATGGAAAATAAACTTCTTGGCTCACGATCATCATTTTGTACAATTCTTTTTGCTTGGTTTGGAGCAGTTAAATTTTCTCTTCCAAAAGACAACATTGCTCTATCGGAATGTACAAAGTCAGCTTTGATAAAACCAAATATGCCAACTTTTACCTCAGCCAAATCCATTTTGATTTCTGTTTGATTTGGTTTTTCAACATAAGTATTTTTGGGTTCAGTTTTTTCTTCTGTACTCAATTTTTTTGGTTCATTGGTAATTTCTTTTTTTTCTTCAGGAGTTTCTTTTTTTGTTTCAGCTGGAGTTGGTTCTTGTTCGATTTTTTTTTCTGTAGATTTACTTTCTTGTTCAGTTGGTTTTATTTCAGTTTCATTAGAATTAATTTCTTTTGCAGCTTCTTTATTTTCTAAAATTGATTCTGAACCAGTTTCTGATTTTGATTCAACTTGAGTTAATTTTGAAGCTGATTTTTTTTCTTTTAAAATTGGTTCAACTATTCTTTTTGGCTTTTTTTTTCCTTTGGTTTCAGCATATAAAATTATACTGATCTGGAATAAAATAAAAATTAATATTTTGCTCATTAGATTGTCTCTTTAATTGGAATTTTTGGACAATTTTAATTTCCTCTTAAATAAAAGAAAGCCAAAAATTCGCATAACCAGAATTAAATTATTTTGAAAATTTATTAAATTCAAAACTATTTTTTCTAAGTTTAATTGGATTTGTTAATGATTTTTTTTGTAATTTTTCTTTTTCCTTATTTTAAAAAAGTCAAATGACTATAGGTATCAATTTTGAATTCAAACAACAAACCAAATAAATTAATCAACGAAAAAAGCCCTTACTTATTACAACATGCATATAATCCAGTAAATTGGTTTGCATGGGGTGAAGAAGCTTTTGAAAAAGCAAAACAGGAAGATAAATTAATTTTACTTTCAATTGGTTATGCAACTTGTCATTGGTGTCATGTGATGGAGCGTGAATCTTTTGAAGATGAAAATACTGCTGCTGTGATGAATGAAAATTTTGTTTCGATAAAACTAGATAGAGAAGAAAGACCAGACATAGATAAAATTTATATGGATGCACTTCATGCAATGAACCAACAAGGTGGCTGGCCTTTAAATATGTTTCTTACACCAGATAGAAAACCAATAGCTGGTGGAACTTATTTTCCTCCTATCGAGAAGTATGGTAGAAAAAGTTTTATTGAAGTAATGACAATTATTTCAGATATGTGGAAAACTAGACGTGATGAATTGATTCAATCTTCAGAGTCGATTGTGGAATATTTAAAACAAGAAGAGCTTGCACCAAATTCGAAAAAACTTCCATCTCTTGATTCATTTGATAATGCTTATAAAAGTTTTAATAATTATTTTGATACAACTTATTATGGTTTTAAAACTAATATGGTGAATAAATTTCCACCAAGTATGGGACTTTCTTTTTTAATGCATTATGGATTTCATAAAAAAAATAATCATGCAGTTGAAATGACTGATAAAACTTTACAAGCAATGAAAAAAGGTGGAATTTATGACCAAGTCGGTGGGGGAATTTGTCGTTATGCGACAGATCAGGAATGGCTTGTTCCACATTTTGAAAAAATGCTTTATGATAATTCTTTGTATTTGATTTCACTTGCTGAATTTTATTCGATAACCAAAGAAGAATTTTTTAAAGAAGCTTATTATGATATTATTACTTATCTACATCGAGATATGAAATTGGAATCGGGTGGAATTGCTTCAGCTGAAGATGCAGATTCAGAAGGAGAAGAAGGAAAATTTTATGTTTGGGAGATTGAGGAATTTAGAAAAATTTGCACAGAAGATTCAAAAATTTTAGAAAAGTTTTGGAATGTGACAGAAAGCGGAAATTTTGAACATCATACTATTTTAAATGAAAATTTTCATGAAGATTTTTTATCTCTAAACGGATTAGATAAAGAAAAATTTAATGAAATCTTAATTAAGAACAAAGCAAAATTATTAGAAGTTCGTTCTAAAAGAATTCGTCCTTTAAGAGATGACAAAGTTTTAACTTCTTGGAATTGTCTTTATATTCGGGCTTTGGCTATTGGTTCTATGATTTTTCAAGATGAAAAACTTTTGGATGAAGCTAAAATTACTTACCAATTTTTGGAAAATAAACTAATTGATGAAAATAAAAGACTTCTAAGACGTTTTAGAGAAAACGAATCTAGATTTAAAGCATACCTTACTGATTACGCAGAATTTATCCAAGCAAGTTTGTTTTTATATTTTTCATCGTTTAATACTGATTATGTGAAAAAAGCAAAATTTTTTATGGATGAAACAATTCGTCTTTTTCTTTCACCAAATGGTGCTTTTTTTGATACAGGTTCTGATTCAGAAGAACTAATTCGCAGATCGATTGATGGGTATGATGGAGTTGAACCTTCGGGAAATTCTTCGATTTCTTTTTGTTTGAATTTGTTTTTATCTCTTGGAATTGAAACTGATAAATATGAAAATTTAATTGAATCATTATTCCAATTTTTTTCAGAAGATATTGAAAAAAGAGGAATTTCTTATCCATATATGTTAAAGTCTTATTTGTATTATACTACTAACACAAAACAAATTGTTGTTACTGGAAAAAAAGAAGATACTGATGTAAAAAAAGTGTTGGAATATTTTAAAACGAATTATTTTCCAAATACGATTTTAATTTATCACGATGGAAACAAAGATTCTGAAAGTATAGTTCCAATTTTAAAAGATAAATATATTTCAGATGAATGCAAAATTTATATTTGCGAAAATCAAACTTGCAGTTTACCAATAAATTCTCTAGAAGAGTTAAAAAATAGGAGCCCAAACTAATTTTTCTTAATAAGCAACATGGTGGTATCATCATGTTGTGTTTTCATATTTTTTGAAAAATCATCTAGGTCTTGTTTAATAGAATTTAGAATTTCTTGAGAGGATTTATGTGCAGTTTTTAAAAATGATTCGATGAGTCTTTCTTCTTCAAACATTTCACCTTTAGTGTTTAAAGTTTCAGTGACTCCATCAGTAAATAATAAAATTGAGTCACCTGATTCCAAATTAATTTTTCCTTCAGAATAAGTTTTTTCAATATCAGGAATTATTCCGAGTATTGTCCCACCAGTGAAAACAATTTCAATTTGATTTATTTTTTTTCTATAGATTAAAATATTCCCATGACCTCCACCAGCAAATGTGAATTCTTTTTCATCATGATTCCACATAAGACAAACCATAGACATAAATCTTGTTGTAGCAGAATTTTTATAATTATAATAAAGATAAGAATTTAATTCTTTCATAATTTCTGAAACTTGTTTGATTCTTCTTATAACTGAATGAATAATTGTGCGAGCAGTAACCATCACCATTCCAGCAGGTAAACCTTTTCCAGAAACATCACCAATCGCAAATAAAATTTCTTTTTGATCTGGAGAAATTAATATATCATAATAATCTCCACCAATTTCTCTAGCTGGTTCCATCAAACCTGCAATATCAAATTCTCTAGTGGGAGGCATTTTAGTAGGTAGTAAATTTAATTGAATTTCTTTTGCAATTTCTACTTCTTTTTCAAGTCTTTCTTGTTTTGTCATCTTATGATATAAAAATGCATTATCAATAGTCATTTTTACTAAATCGTTATATGCTGATAAAACTTCAATATCGTCTTCTGAAAAAAATAATGTATTTGTTCTACCTAGTAAAAAAACATATTCATTTACTTCAATTGTAAAAGATGTTAAATTTAAGACATCTCTTCCTTTAAAACCAAGTTCTGTTAAAACTATTTCATCTGATTCTTTAAAAGAAATAGCTTTCTCATTCCCAAAAAATTTTTTATATTTTTCGTGGTTATCTAGAATAATTGAATTTTGATCAAAATCAAATGTTGTAAGTGTTCGAAGTAATTTATGTGAAGTGACAACATTAAACTTTTTATTGTACACTAATAATAAATTCAAATCAGTTTCAACAATACCTGAAATTGTCAATAAAGACATCCGTATAATTTCAGCTGTATTATTTAAATACAATTTATTTAAAGTGAGTCCAGAGGAATGTAGTCCTTCATACTGTTTATATTTTTGTGTAGCTTTGTTAAATAAAATTGCATGGTTTAAAGCAATAGCAAATTCTTTAATTATCAATTCAATTATATCTTTTAATTTAAAAACTCTATTAGCTTCTCTTTTTGAATCAAAATCAATTGTTATCAACCCTACTAGGGTTTTTTTATTTACAACTGGAAAAAGAATTTGAAATTTTGCTTTTGTAATCCTGTTATAAAGTTTACCAATTTGTTTTTTTTTATCAATTAGAATTAGTAAAACTTCATTTTTTATAATTGACTGAATATAAGGATGAGTTAAATTTTTTGTGCTTATTTTCATTTTTGTCAAAACATTTTCTTTTTTTTGATTATCTGAAATATAATTATTAAATTTTAAAAACTGATTTAATGTATCGTGAATCATAAAACCAATTTTTTCTAATTTGAATTTATTTTTTAAAATAGAGAGGGTCTTAAGACATAACTCATTCATTTCTAAATCTGAATCATAAATAGTTAAAAATTCTGTGAGCAAATCATTTACTTGAATAGCTCTTGTTTTTTTTGGGAATCTAATTTTTGTTCTTTTTTCTAAAATCCATTCTTTAGAACAAGTAATACAATTAAATCTTCCTGAAATTGTTACACCTTTTGGAGTTTGTTTTAAACCGCAAAGTAAACAAGTTTCAGTTGATTCCATTATTATAAAATGTAATTGGAAAGATCTCTGTCTTCAACAATTCCTTTCATTTTTGCTATTACAAAATTTGCATCAATTATTTGCATTTTTTCAGTAAGTTCCGGACCTTCAAAACTAATATCTTCTAATAGTTTTTCAATAATTGTATTTAATCTTCTTGCACCAATATTTTCAGTTTTTTCATTCACTTCAAATGCCATTTGTGCTATTTCTTTTATTCCATCTTCTTTAAAATCAAGAGTGATTCCCTCAGTTGAAAGTAGAGCTTGGTATTGCTTAGTGAGAGAAGATTTTGGTGCAGTTAAAATTTTTATAAAATCATTCATTTCTAATTTATCTAGTTCCACGCGGATTGGAAATCTACCTTGAAGTTCAGGAATGAGATCTGATGGTTTTGAAATATGAAACGCACCAGCAGCAATAAATAAAATATGATCTGTTTTAATTGGACCAAGTTTGGTGTTTACAGTTGCACCTTCAACAATTGGAAGTAAATCTCTTTGAACACCTTCGCGAGAAACATCTGCACCACCACGATTTTCTTTTCCGGCAATTTTATCCATTTCATCAATAAATATAATTCCCATTTCTTCAACTCTTCTCCCGGCTTCTCTATGAACTTTGTCTTGATCCAAAAGTTTATCTGCTTCCATTTCAGCAATTACATCAACAGCATCTTTGATGGGCATTTTTCTTTTGCGGTTTTTTTTTGGCATCATGTCTCCAAGCATATTTTGGAGTTGGTTGTCCATATCTTCTAAATTCACAGCACCAAAAACTTGCATCATCGGCATATTGCTATTAGACGAAGAAGCCAAATCAATTTCAATTTCTTGGTCATCCATTTTACCAGAATGAAGTTTTTTACGCATCATTTCTCTGGTTTCTAAATATCTTTCTTTTCTTTCAATTTCACCAGGGTCTTCTGCAGAATCAAAACCCACAGAAGACTTACTATTGTCTGGCAGGAGTATATCCAAAATTACTTCTTCAGCTTTTTGTTTTGCAATGTCCAAAACTTTTTTTCTGAGTTCTGTTTTTACCATATTCAGAGAAATATTTGCTAAATCTCGAACCATTGATTCTACATCTCTACCGACATAACCAACTTCAGTATATTTAGTTGCTTCCACTTTGATAAATGGAGCACCATAAAGTTTTGAAAGTCTACGTGCGATTTCGGTTTTACCAACACCTGTTGGACCGATCATCAAAATATTTTTTGGATAAATTTCTTCCCGCATGGAGGCTTCTAATTTTCTTCTACGCATTCTATTTCTTAGAGCGATTGCAACAGCTTTTTTTGCATTGCCTTGACCAATGATATGTTCATCTAAATTTGAAACAATCTCTCGAGGAGTCATTTCAAAAGTTTCACCTTCATAAATAATTTGGGGTTTAATTTCGTTCATGTTAATTCTTCTAATGTAAAATGATTATTTGTATAGATACAAATTTCAGCAGTGATTTTCATGGACTCTTCCACAATTTCACGAGCAGATAAATTTGATTTTCGCATCAAAGCTTTTGCGGCTGCATAAGCATAATTTCCACCCGAGCCAATTGCTAAAATCCCTTCATCAGGTGAAATCACATCTCCAGTTCCTGAGACCAAGTATGATTCGTCTTTGTCAGCCACAATCAAAAGTGCTTCTAATTTACGAAGCATTCTATCTGTTCTCCATTCACGAGCTAGCTCCACAACAGAACGCGACAAAGAGCCGTTAAACGCTATTACTTTTTTTTCAAAAAGTTCAAACAAAGTAAAAGCATCAGCAGCTGAACCAGCAAAGCCAGTTAAAATTTTATCGTTAAACATTCTTCTTACTTTTTTAGCTTGGTGTTTCATCACAGTGTTTCCCATGGTCACTTGCCCATCTCCGCATAACGCCACTTTGCCGTCTTTACGAACACAAAGAATTGTTGTGGAGTGAAATTCAGGGTAAAAATTAGAATTCTTCATATATTGGATATAATTTTAGAAAGGATTTTTTTTTAAATCTAAATAAATTCTTTTTTTTGGACGAATTTTTTTTACCTAACACTGTTAGCCTTCAGGCTAACAGTGTTAGGTAAAAAAAACTGGGCTTTTTGCTTCAATCTTTTGCAATCTTTTTTAAGCAAAAAAAATTTATATCAAAGCAAAAGGATTTTCGCTTCAATCCCTTTCGTTAGTATAGAAAAATTTTATTTTTTATTTTTCAATTAGTTGTAAAAGGTCTTTCTATTGAAAACTCAAATTATAATAATTTGTATTATTTAAAAATTACTAACTGAAGTTACCAAAAATTAATTTCTAGAATATTTTTGTATATTAAAGAGAATTACAAAGTCATTATTTACGAATAAATTAAGGAAGCCTGCGGCAGCATGCCCTCTGCGAGGAGTACCCAAAAACCTCACCTGAGCACGGAGTGCGTAAGGTGAGTTATTAATTCAATTTTTTCTATTTCGTTTTACTTCATACATTGCTTGGTCTGCATTACGGATTAATTCAGAAAAAGATTTTCCTTCTTCTGGGTAAAAAGATACTCCAAAACTTCCACTAGATTCAATTTCTATACCTTTAATTTTATAATTTTCGAAAAGAGAAGTTTGAATCATTTTAAGTAAACTTATAACTTCTTCTTTATTTTTAAAATTTTTGATAAGTATTAAAAATTCATCTCCACCAAGTCTAAAAATTGAATTCGGTGCAATAAAAATTTTTTTTAATCTATTTGCGATTATTAGTAAAACTTCATCACCATAATCATGGCCATAATTATCATTGATTGATTTAAATCCGTCGAGATCTAAATATACTAGAGCAAAAAATTCTGTTTTTATTGAGTCAGGTGATTCTAATAATTCATACATAATTTTATCTAATTTAGTTCGATTTGCTAAACCTGTTAAAGGATCATGATAGGCAAGAAACTCTATTTTATCCCTTGTCGCTCTGATTCCAGTTATATCTGTTGCAGAACCAGTCATCGCATAAGCAATATTATTATTATCTCTTTTTGCTAAACCTGTGAAGTTTAGATAAATAAATTCACCATTTGTCTTTTTCATTCTAAATTCAGTATTAAAATCTTTACCAGTTTCCAAATGAAGTTTAGTTTCTGAAAGAACTCGATCTCTATCATTTTCATTTATTAGTCCAAGTGCAAATTCAAAACTCACAGAATCAGAAACTCTTCTTTGACCTAAAATTTCATACATTTTATCTGACCAAAAAATATTATTCTCATTGATGTTCCACTCCCAAACACCAGAATTCATTGCCTTTAAAACAGTTCTTAATCGTTCTTCGTTATAAAGAGTTTCTTGTTCAATTTTTTTCTTATAAGTAATATCTCTTTGTATACTAAGCCAATGTGTATAGTAACCAGATTTATCTTTTATTGGAGTAATTGTCAAATGGGACCAAAACTCTGTTCCATCTTTTTTATAATTTAAAACTTCTACATCAACAGTTTCCCAATTTTGTAAAGACTCTTTTATATGTTTTAAAGTTTTCTTATCAGTTTTTTCCCCTTGAAGGATTCTTGGAGTTTGACCAATAATTTCGTGATTTAAATAACCAGTAATTTTAGTTGAAGTTTTATTTGCATAAACGATAACAGGAAATTTTCCATCCTCTGGACTTGCAGAAGTGATTATAATTGAATCGTAAGCATTTTCAATTGCTGATTCAAAAAACTGTTGGCTAAATTCAACAGAAGACGCTTGAAAAAATTCTTGATTTAAAGATTTAAGTTTAGTTTCTAACATTGATTTTTATGTTCATCATATCTTAGACCCAAAGTTTTCACCTTATAAATGATTTTTTTCATACTTAAAACAGTCTCATAAATAGTATGAAACTTAAAAATTACTATTCAAATTTTTTTACTATAGGATTTAGAAATCATGGTCTATGCTGATGATAAACAAAAAATAAAAAAACTTTCTTGTGGAGAGTGTCTTGAAGGTAATATTTTACCTTTTTCATTTTCAATGGCTTTTCAGCCTATTGTAAATTGCAATTCGAAATCTATTTATTCCTTAGAGGCTTTAGTTCGAGGAACAAATGGTGAATCTGCTTATGAAATTCTTTCTAAGGTTAATGATAGTAACCGCTACCAATTTGATCAGTCATGTAGAGTAAAAGCAATTGAACTAGCTAGTAAATTAGGAATTGATTCTTATTTGAATATAAATTTTTTACCTAACGCTGTTTATAAACCTGAAAATTGTATTGCTGCTACTCTTGAAGCTTCCGAAAAATTTAATTTCCCAGTTAATAAATTAATTTTTGAAATTACAGAAGGTGAAAAAATAACTGACCAAGAACATGTACTCTCTATTTTTATTGAATATAAAAAAAGAGGGATGAAAACTGCTATAGATGATTTTGGAGCTGGGTACTCAGGATTAAATTTATTAGCAAAATTTCAACCTGACTATGTAAAATTAGATATGGAATTAATTAGGGATATTCATAAAGATCGAGTTAGAAAAGCAATAGTAAAATCAATTTTAAGTTGTTGTGATGAAATTGGAATCAAAGTTAAAGCTGAGGGTGTTGAAACAATTGAGGAGTATGAATGTTTAAAAGATATGGGGATTTACCTTTTTCAAGGCTACTATTTTGCAAAACCAAAATATGAGGGTTTTGATAAAGTGGATGTTGAAAAATACTAGAAGTTAAATTTCTATTATCACCTAAAATACTAAATCTTAAAATGAATAAAAACTCATATGGAAACGAGAAACAATCTTTTTTGAAAAAATTAGATTGTATATTGAAATTTAATTACCAAATTTCAGATAAAAATACTCAAAGTAAACCAAAAACCAAATTATACAAATTTCTCCACCAAAATAAATCATTCCAAATTGAGAAATTGTTTTATAAAATAGAATCATTATCCCAAAAGTCAAAATAGAATAAAATAAATTAGCAATCATAATTCCTTTTAAAAATATTTTCCAATTTTTTGGTTTAAATAAAAAACAAAAAAAAGAATAATTCATAAAGAAAAATGCAATAAAAGCAAGAATAAGTGAAAATTTTTCAGATAAACCAAAAAATAGTTCAAATTTTGAAATTACTAAAATGAATAAAAAAGTAAGTGCTGCTCCAATTCCATCTAATAAAAAAATTTGATAGGAATTAGAAAATTTTTTAGTGAAATTTTTAAATTTTTCTTGGATAAAAAGCATTTTGATAAACTAAAATTTACTTTCAATTTTAATATCAAAAAAAAAATTTTTAACTACTATGCGAAACTGATTGAAGCGATGTCAAAGAAATTGTATTCCATCAAGCTTTTCCAAATACTTACACCAAATTAAACAATTTTTTGACAGTAGCTGAAAGCAGGTTTTTTTTGTGGGGTTGAAATCAAGTGAAATAATTTTTTTATAGAATTTCACACAAAAAAATTCGCCCAATTAAGAGAAAGACTGGAAATAGATTTTGAATTGAACTCTTTTTAGCATTGCATAATTGAAATTTTAATAGAGTTTAACCAACTTTAACTAAAGTTTATATATCATTTTTTAATATGTAATGTTTAAAAAGTTTGACCTGCTTCAAAAACCAGAAAATATGAAACTCAACTAAAGCTTTTTACCAAAAAAGCTGGAGGAAATGAAATGCGAAACTTACAGATTTTAATTTTAGTTGGTCTAATCAGCTTTTTATGGAAAATACCAACTACTGTAGCTAAATCTAGCAAGAAAATGATAACTTTGGACAATGAAACAATCCATAGTTTTCAAAACCAGTCCGGAAGATGGGTTTTACTCAGCGAAGGCAAAGTGAAAGTTGAATCTTTTTTAAATGAAATTGGCACAAGTGAAGAAGAATTCAGAAATATAAATTTATTAAGTGCAACTGAGTCGATTCCAAGCTCAAGACCATTATTTTTTCCATACGGAAAAGACTATCTTTCAAAAATTACCTCAGATGGACAAACACAAGAAACAGTAGAGTCTGATTTTAGAGAATTAATTTGGCCTGTTGGAACAAAAAATTCCAAAATTTCCTCTAGACTTGGTCTACGTAGAAGTTTGATGCATAACGGAATTGATATAGCTTGCCCAAACCGTTCTCCAATTTTAGCAGCTGCAGACGGTCTTGTGCTTCTTTCTAGAAACCAAGGAAATTATGGTTTGTCAATAACCATTCAACACGAAAACAACCAGATCCAAACTGTTTACGCTCATAATTCTTTTTTACTGGTTAAAGAAGGGGAGCGTGTTCAAAAAGGTCAAATCATTGCTTTTTCAGGAAGTACAGGACACTCAACAGGACCTCATTTACATTTTGAAGTGAGATACCAAAATATAGTTTTAAACCCTGAGCATTATTTTCCAGATAGTCCTATAGATGAGTTGCTAACTAAAAATTAATCTTATGCTCTAATCAATAAGAAGGGCGAATTTTTATGGTGTTAAAGTTTCAAATGAAAGTTTAACACTAAAAAAAACAGGCTTTCAGTTCGGTCAAAAAATTTTTTTATCTCTGCTTCAACCCTTTTTCCTAAAAAATAGTGAAATCTTTTATGAATACTACTTTATCAAACATAATATGTGAAAATATTTTTCATTTTTGATTACTTGAGCGAAGTTCAAGGTAAATTGGTCTGATTTGTTTAAAATAAAATTCTTGTTTTCCTGATTCATTCATCAACTTAAATTCAATTTCAATTCCGAGATTTTTTTTATTTAGGTTTTTAGTTTTATTTTTAAAATAGTCTTCATAAATTTCAAATGAATTTTTACAAATTTCTAATAGGATTTTTTCTTTTTGTTTTGTATTCAAAAAAATTGGAGATAAATTTGATTCTGTTTGAATTAACTTAAGTTTACATTCTCTATCTAAAATAATTGATTCTGAAAAAGTATTTTTTTCATCTTTGACAACTTTTATTTCGCCCACTTGAGAATTTAAAATTATTTCTTTTTCATTGATTAAAACCACACCATTTGCAATTTCTTTTTGAAAAGCTTCATGAATTAAAATAGACATACCAACTTTTTTTTGATCTATATGAAAAAGTTCTCTTTCAAAAAAAGCTTTTTCTGACCACAAGGAAGAATAGACTTCCAGGATTTTTTTTGAAATTTTTTCAATTGAATCATCAGAGAAAAAACCGATTGAAGAATAAAGACCTGCTCCATTAAATTGAATAGAATCTTCAGCATTGGAAGAGCTTCGCAGTCTAAATTTTGTTTTTTTATTAAAACTTGATAAATGTTTTTTTAATTCAGGAATTAAACTCTCTGGAAGTTTTGAATTTAAAATGGATTCTCTAATTCTTTCTAAACTTTTTTTCTTTTCATCAAATGAGAATTTTTTTTGGTTAAGTAAAAAACTATTTATTAAATTTTCAACTTCACCTTTATTTGTTTCTTTGTAAAAATAAAATCCAATTCCAAAAGCTTTTTTTGTATTTTTAGGAAGTTTTTTAATGAGATAAAAATAATTATTTGCTTTTGCACCAATAGTTTCTACAGAAATATTTTTTTCATTTTCTTCTTTTAATTCAATAATTTCTTTTAAATTAAAATTCATTTCTGGAACAATTATTTTTACAAATTCTTTTCTCTTAATTTCACGAACTTCTTTAAGGAATACTTTATCTTTTTCAGAATAAATTTTTACATTTTTAGAGATTAGCCTTTTTAAATTTGGAATAGTTTCTAGTTTTTCAATATAAGCATTAAAAATATTTCTATTTTTTGCTAATAAATTTATATGAGAAAGTGGAGATTGTGGAACTAAAGTGAGTATCCCAGCTACATTAGGTATTGAATTTGGAATAAAGTTTAAAATTGCAATATCAGTTGGTTTGAGTTTTTCTAATTCTTTTTCAGATTTTAACAAAACTAATTTTCCAGATGAAATCGCGTCATTTAAAACTAAAGTTTTTTTTGCTCCGAAATGATTGATCATTTCAGTTGTTGTTAAAATTTCAAATTCTAATAAAAATTTAGAGAGTTTTTTTATGGATAAAGATGAATCATTTTTCTGAAATATCAAAATGGGTTTATCTGAAAAAGTTGGCTCTTTTTGTAAAATTAATTTTACTAATTTTTTTATTTCAATAGATAAATCTTTAGGTGATTCTGAATAATTATAATCTTCAATTCTTAATGCCCAATTTAGTTTTTCTTTTTTTTTAGTAATATAAATTTTTTCTGAAAAATCATAAACAAAAAAAGGAAAGTATTCCCTTGATTCTTTGTTTTGAACTAATTTTTTAAATTCTGAAAAATTAATATTTTTTGCAAGGCCTTTTGATACAAATTCAGAATGACCTTTATATACAGATGAATCATAAAAATAAATTTTTGGATCTTTGTTCCAATTTGCTGCAGTTCCGGACCAAGTTGGAATTCTTTCATAAGATAAAAAACGGATATCTGATTCTGAAAAAATCGAAAATAAAAAAATAAAAAAATAAAAAAAAATCATAACTCCTCTTGGTATTTGTATTCTGATTTTGGAACTTCAGATAATAATTTTTCATTTTTAAAAAATCGAATAATTTCAAGACTTGCTTCTAATTCCATTTTTAAACGACAATCAAAAGAACATGATCCAATATGTTCTGTGAGAACTATGTTTTTAAGTTTTGTTAGCTTTCCTGTATAAGGTTCTTCTGAAAATACATCAATACAAGCTCCAGCTATTTTATTATTTTCTAAAGCTTGAAATAAATCATCTTCAGAAATAATTTCACCTCGGGCTGTGTTAATTAAGTGAGTATTTTTATTCATCAATAAAAATTCTTTTTCAGATATTAAATTTTTAGTTTTAGAATATAGTGGGACATGAATAGAAATTATATCTGAATTTTTATAAATTTTTTCTTTAGAAACTTGTTCTAAATTTAATTTTTTATTTTTAAAAATAAAATTTTTTTTATTTTGAATATCATTAATTAAAATTTTTTTTGGATTAAATGAAGAAATAAGTTTGATTAATTTTTTTCCAACTCTTCCAACTCCAATAATTCCAATAACTGAATGTTCTAATCTTTTTCCCACTGGTCTAGTCCATTTTTCATTTCGAATTTCACTATCGCAAAAAGAAATTTTTCTTGTTGTATCAATCATCAAACCAATTGTTAATTCTGCAACAGCATCTGTAACTGCATCAGGTGTATAAGAAACTTTGATTTTTTTCTTTTTACAAAGATTAAGTGGTACTGAATCAAGACCAATTCCAACTCTAGAAATAAATTTTAAATTGGTATTTGAATGAATATAGGGAGTTAAATTTTCTGTTCCAGCAATTAAACCATCAAATCCTGCTGCAAGTTCTAATAATTCTTGAGGTTTTAATTTTCTATTTAGTGGATTAAATTTGATTTCCCATTTTGTTGCTAAAAGTTTTTTTATGGGTAAATTATCATATTTACCAAATGGAAAAGTAGAAACAAAAATTTTTGGTTTATTGTTTTGTTTCAAGTATTTTGCCTTTTTCAAAATTTCCTTTGAAAATAAGCTCTCCTAAAGAATTAAAAATTTCTCCTTTTCCTTGAAATTGATTATCTTTAAAGTTGCCAAAGAAAAAATTTCCTTTTGAAGAAATAAAAATTCCTTCTCCGTTTAATTTACCATTTTCAAAATTTCCTATGTATTCATTTTTTGAATCTGCTATCAAATAAGCAAAACCAAATGGCTTTTCTTCTTTAAAGTCTCCAGCATAAGAATTTGTTTTGGTCTTAAATAAAATTTCTTTTTTTAACTTTTTACCATCAGAAATTCTTTCATAAAAAAACTTTTCCTCTAAATAAATCATAAATCCAAATTTGATTTTTTCTGATTCTATAAATTCTCCAACTAATCTTCTTTTCTTATCACTTGAAATATATATCCCTAAACCAGAAGGAACTCCATTCGAAAAATTTCCGATAAAAATATCTCCATTTGAATAGGCATAAAAACCCCTACCATGAAATTTTTGATTTTTAAATTCTCCAACATATTTCTGCCCTTTTCTTGAAATAGAAATCCCTCTTCCATCAAATTGATTTTCTTTAAATTCTCCTTCGTAAACATCTCCATTTTTAAAGATATATTTTCCAAGTCCAGAAAATTGATTTGATTTAAAATCTCCTTCATAAGTATTTCCTGAGTTTAAAACGAGTTTTCCTTTACCTTCCATAAAAGAGTTTTTGAATTCACCTAAATATTTTTTACCATCTTTAAATAAAAATTCACCCTTTCCGTTTTTGCATTCTCCGGAAAAACATTCACCTTCATTAGAAAATAAATTTTGAATTAGAAATAAACATAAAATTAACTTCATTTTAGAACCTACTAGTTCAATATAAAATTTATTGAATTAATTTTGTATAGATTTTTTTAAAAAATTTTTGACCAAATGAATATCTAAATTTTTTAAAGTTAACTTCATTGAATCAGGATTGGAGGAATTAAAATCTAAATTTTTTAGAAAAACATAATCGCCATTGTCTTTATAAAAAATTGCTTTTTTATTTTCAAAGAAAAATACTAAACTTTCTTTGCTATTTATATCCCAAATTCGCACTGTTGAATCAGTGCTTGCAGTGGCAAAAAATTTTGAATCTGAAGTAAAATTAAATCCTGATACAATTGAATTATGCCCTACAAAATTATTAATTTTATTTCCATTTGTTGACCAAATTACAACTTCTTTTTCTGTAGAGGTTATAATAAAGTTTCCATCAGGAGAGATAGTACTTACATTAAATTTTCTATCTAAATCAAAATTAGCAGTATAATGAAATTTATTTTTTATTTTTTTTGATTCATCTATTACATATATATTTTTATGAGTTGCTATAATAATATTTTTGCTATCATAATCAGAATCTACAAATTTTATATCTTCATTTATAAAGTCTAGATTCCATTTTTGTAAGTTCTTACCGAATAAATCAAATTCTACAATCTTTGTTCTATTTAAAAATAAAATCTTTTCTTCATTGCTAAAACTAAATATTCCAAAAACAGATTCCCTATTTTCAGGATGAAATTCTTTAATTTTTACTCCATTAACATGAAACAAAATTAATTTAGAACCATCTGAAATAAGAACGTGTGATTCATCTTTAGAAATTTGAATTGAATCTATTTCATATAACTCGATTTTAAATTTAGCTAAAACTTTACCAAAATAATCAATATGAACAATTTCAAAATGAGTTGAAATTAAAATAGAATTTGAATTTTTAAGAAAATGAATTTCAGTAATTTTTGTTCGAAAAGGTTTTAGAATTTTAAAATTCAAAGAGTTTAACTGAATCAAAAATACTTCACCTTTTTCGTCACCAATTGCAAAAGTTTGATTATCTTTAGAAAAAGCTACAGAACTATATTTTTGTTTAGAAGAAATTTCTTTTGACTCATTTTTTTCTGTTCCTTTATCATCAACAAATGACAAAGCAGATATCCAAGATAATATTAAAATAGCAGAAATTAAAAAAACTACTGATTTGAGTTTACTCATATTATGCCTGTCTTATTATGTAGTTAATGTAATTATACCTCTATTTAGTCGAGAATTATCCCCTAAAAGTTCTTGTAAAAATGAATAAATTCTAGATTATGCCTAAAAAAAGATGCATTTTATTTTTATTTTATTCAGCTTAATTCTATGTTGTAAAGAACCAAATACAGAAATTCAAAATCCTAAACAGATATTTTATATTAATTCTTTATTAGGTGCTAATTTATTTGAAAAACCTGATTTAGATTCTATGGTTATTCTATCAATTCCTCATGCAAAAGAAGTTGTATATTTGAATGAATCTGTTTTTTTAGAAGGTTCCAAAATTTTACTTAAAAAAATTGAATTTGCTGGAGTAAAAGGTTATTTAAGGAATGATTTTTTATCCGAAAAAGCTGAGAAGTTTTATTTTTTAGTAAATTCTAATGGTGGATTAAACTTAAGAGAAAATCCTGATTCCAACTCCAAAATTTTAAAAATTATTCCAGCAGGATTTATTGGTGAGTTTTTAAACAGAGCTATTGATTTGGAAAATGAAAAAATTTTTTGGTTACAGATTGAATATAATGGACAGGTAGGTTGGATACATTCTGCATTTACATTAATTTCAAGTGATAGGCAAAATTTAGAAGATCGAGCTGGATTTGGTTCTGAAACTTGGTTTTATAGTTTATATTCTAATTTAGAAAAAAATACTTTAGAAGAATACAAATATACTGAAGAAGATCAAGTAAATTTAGTTTTTGAAAAATTAGTTGAAAATTATAAAATTTATTTCGTTGAATACCCAATTTCAGAAGAAGATTGTAACTCTAGGAAATCAAGAATTGTTTTTCAAAATTTATTTTCAAAAAAATTCTATTCAAGAAAATCTGTTTTTTCTGAAAAATTAATCGAAACAAACCAAACATTACCCGGAACAGTTTATATAGAAACTCAAATTTGTAATTGTTGTTGTGAAGTTTTTGATGGGAATTTATTTTTTTTACTAAAAGACAAAATTATTCCAATTGATTTTAGAAATAAAGATTTAAAAGCTTCTTGCATCGTTGATGGTGAAATTTCAATTTTAGAAATGGAGAGAAGTTCAAAAATAATTAAAGATAATAATCAAATTTTACTTTATTATAAATTACCAAATTGTAAATTTGATGAACTAGAAATTTCCAAAACAGGAATTGGCAGAAAGTTTAAAGGATTTAAAGGGGAAGTATTCATTGATATTCAAAAAAAAGATGAATCCATTTTTTTAAAAAAATATTACAATGAAGGCATCCCCAAAACATTTCTTGAAAAATGGAAATAAATTTATTCTCTAATTAGTTTTAAAATTTTACCAAATGAATTCAAAACTAATGTAGTCTTATTATCTTTGTTTTGAACATGAACTCGAATGGGTTTACCCGAATATTTTTTTTCTTGGATAGGTTGTTCTGTTTCATTCGCAATTATTTGCTCTAGTTCTTTCTCAGGATAAAATAAAATTTTTTTATTATCCAATTTAAAATTTCCCAGTATTATTGATAGCTTTTCAGAACTTGCTTCTTTCATTTTTCTTTTTAATAAAAAACTATTCTCTCCATTGCTTTCATTTAAATTTAGTTCATAATATTCACTATTTGCAAAATTCAATATGTATTTACCTTCAAAACTTTCTGAATGTAGATTTAATAAAAATAATGTGATTAAAAAAAATTTTAACATATTACCACCTCTTTAGAATGGATAATTATATTTATCCTACAAAAAATAGCAAGAAATTTTTTGACTAAATATTTTTTGAAGGTAATTTTAAATTAAAAAAAATAAGAACAAAATTTTTATTTGCAATGTTTTTTTATTTTAATGATGGAAATTATTTTTTATCAAAATTTTTTTCAACTTCTTAAATAGTTTATTATTTATGAATTAGTTTTTATTATACAAGCGAACTCTATGGTTCAAAAAGTCAAATCATTTTTTAAAAATTGGGTTAATAGAAACAAAATTAGGTAGATAAGGTTTGTTGCTTTTAATAATCGCGATGATGATTTTAAT
>JAAFIR010000062.1 GCA_013297885.1 Leptospirales bacterium
GGTTGGTCTTGTTGTTGGTCCTGCAGTAGTTGGTCTTGTTGTTGGTCCTGCAGTAGTTCTGGTTGTTACTGTTGGACCTGTTGGTTTTGTAGTTTGAGCAACAGTTGGTCTAGTTGTTTGCCCTGATTTAGTAGTTGTTTTAGCTGTTGTTTTTGATTTTGTTACAGTTTCGTAGTAGTCGTAATCCGTTTCTGAAATATAATCAAGAAAGGTTGTTTTATCGATACTGTCAATATGTATAACTCAAATTTTGATAGACAAAAGGGTCTGGATGGACCCAAAAATTGGATTCAATTCAATAATCAGCCAGGGGGTTGAATCCTCCGTAATAGCCCATTAATTTTAAACAGTGAAACCTATAAAATTTTGTAAAATTTGATTTTGTTTCCTCAAGAAAAGCCGTCATTTGAAAATTGCTTTGACTTAATTTTGTAATACTTAAGTCTTAAGATAAGACAAAAAAATTATTTTGTTTATCGTTATAAAACATTGTTTCACACTCGTTTATTGTGCTTAAAAGCTTCCAGAAACTCGTGAAATTGAAATTTCTTCAATGATTCGATTTTAAGCAGGAACTTGTCTTAGTTGGTATGCAATGCAGCTAAAAATGTATGGATTTAGATTTTAGAACCATACCTCGTCGCTAAGAACGTATAGTTATTAACGATGAACAAACAGCTTGTTATCAATTTGAAAGTGTAGATTTTTTTACATTCCCAAAAAACAACCTAGAATGACACGGAGCTGGGGCTTCAAGATCAGTTATTTCACTTTGTGAAATCTTTGATTTTATTTTCAATCCCAAGGAAATCGGTTTGTCTTATTATTTGAATCAAATCATGTTTAGAGTATGGAACCGATCGATTGCGATTGTTTTGAATTTGTCACAAACATATTTTTTTAAATGTTTATAAATATTTTCAAGTCCAAAAAACGTTAAAAATCGTTTTTTTTTATTTGATGAGAAAAGTTTAGTCAAGCTGGTATTGGAACAACACGAAAGACTAGTCAAATAGCTAAAACATTTAGAAGATCATCAAATAAATGGTCACGAAACTATTTTCATAACCTTGTTATGGGCAAAAAGACGTGGCAATTTATCTCTTTTTATCATTGAAACTGAGTTTTAGGAGATGCTATTTTTACCAAACTTGAGCCTTCTTACTGCCCACTATAGAATTTAATGTTAAAATTGAAGATTTGAATAAAAAGTAATCGATAGGATCTTGAAAAACATTGAAAGAAAATATAAACAAAAGATTCACCTGAAGAATCAAAACGTTTCTTAGTTGTTGACTTAGCAGTTCCGCCTCGAGAAGTTGTCCGTTTTTGAGTCGTCTGAGCACGTGTAGTTCGAGAACCTGGAGGAGGTCTAAAACAATAAAAAAAACAGATTGATGTTTAGATTGTTGATACATTTTTACTCAAATATTGCTTACGTTTCATTTGAATCACCCGATTCCTCGGTTTTTTCTTCACTACACGATTCACTGTGAAAAAATAATATAATTAATATTTTGATTTTATTAATTAATATTAAATAAATAAATAAACTGATATAGTTAAACAGTTTTATGTACTGGAAACTTTCTTAATCTTAGATTTTCTCAAAAATTTGAGTTGAATTAGGGTTCAGTATATAGTCAACTTTTTTCGTTTTGGGATTTTTTCTCTTTTTTCATTTTTTTTCGATCTCTTTGATATCAAATTTATATTTTTTGAAAGAGCTTTTCCCTCAGCATTTTTAAAAATTCTTGAACTAACAGTCAAAGGTCAAATTGAAGAAAAAGTTTTGGATGAAGTAATTTAGTTTAATTGAATTTTGTTAAAGTATAATTACGAGATGTAACGAGGACTCGTTCGGCTCTCGACAGAATTTTCTTCAGAGCAACTTTCAGAAAACTTTTTTTCCTCGCTGCATATTGGTTCTCTGAAATGAAAAAAAAAGGAGTTTTAAATAGTTTTAAATTGCATTCAAAGATGTCTAATTTGTAATTTGAAAAATTATTCTTACGTTTCTTCGTCCGAACAAGTATCGGGAGTCGTTATTTTTTCAGGAGAGCATTCGTCATCCTAAAATAGATTAGTTAGATATTTGATTTGAAATACGTCTGAAATTATTTCAGAAATTAGCTTCTTAAAAGATAAACTTAAAAATTATAAATAAATTCTATCTCACAAAATTATTTTTTGTCGTGACAAAAATAACTTCAGGATGAAAAAACAGTTTCAGTACAATACAAAATAACTGGGAAAAATGTTGAAAAGCTCAAAAGTTGGCTGAAATAAGTCAATGTTTCGATGATATCGCTTTACACAGTAAATATAAAAAAAGATAAATGATACTTGGACTTCCAATTTGAGACACTAAAATAGTTAATTTCAATTTTTAAAAGTGATTATTTTAATGCTCATTTTTTTGTAATAAGTGCAAAATGAAAAAATCTCAAATCCTGAATAGATATCGTTAAATAAAGAAAGTGTTCGAAAACATTAACATATTTTGTCAACCAAAGGCCAAAGCATGTAAAATGAATATTTTCTAATTTAAATTGGAGTTTTTGAAAAAATAAATTCTTTTGATCTCATTTCACTGTTTTTTCACTTATTTTTTCAGGTTTTTTCTATTTAGCCCTAATTTAAATTCTAAATTCTTAGTGTAAGTTGTGATGAAATAACTTTATTTCATAAATATTTCCTTTGAAAGCTTTTAAAAACTTATATTAGTTATTTAAAAGTTATTTCATTGTTATAAATCACTCACTTTTTTTCATAATACTTGAAAATTCATATAAATTCAAACATTTTAAATCAAAAATATTCGGAAATTATTTAAAAAAACTCAAATTTACTATTCATATAACAAGTTTTGAACTAAAATTCTTGTAAAAGTTATCTAAGTGAAAACCAAGAGATTTCAATTTGAATCCCAGTTGGTTAAAAAGGAAAAATTCATGCAAAAATTTGACTTATCCTGGATTAAATCTGACTTTTTTTATATTATACAAAATTCATAATATAATTCATACATATTAGACATATATTTTATTTAAATAATATACTTTTATTAGAAGTTCAGTTGTATGTAGTTTATTGTAAAAATATGGGTTTTCTCAATAATTTATAAATATTTTCACAGACTTTTTCGTCAGTTTAAATTGAATAAGTAGTCAAATTTTAATTGCTTTTCCCATATTGTCTGAAATAGGCAATTCTATCTGAAAGTTTGATTTTTTTAGATTTTTAAAGATTATTTTTTAAAATGGATATTGTTTTGCAAAAGATTTAAAATGCATGTGAAGCCATCTTTAATAATAGATATTTTTCATATTATACGCATTACACTGTTAACAAAATGTCTGTATAGTATCGCAAAAACGTGTGTGTGATACCATCGCTTGTCTAAATTAAGCAGTGAAAATATTTGATTGGCTGAATTCAAGAAGAAAACCATAAATCATCACAAATTCTCAAATAAAGACTCACTTTAATTAATAATCTACATTTTAATTCTTCACTAGACATTCATATTAACTTTTAGCGATTTATTCTGAAAGTCTACCTAAATTAAAAAATTTCAGGCTGACAAAACTAGATAATAGTAAATGACCCCAAAAAAATCCTAGTCTTTTTTTTGTTGCTGGGAAGCGGTCAATAATTGAAAATCCCAAGCCAATAATTAAACTTAAAACTTCGAAGTAGATTTAGGACTTATACAGACAAATTATATTAATTTAAGTTTCTATTAGGTCTTTAAAAGAAAGAAGAAACTCCAATCTTGGTTTTAAAATCATAACTAATAAAATTGATCGAGTACAAAAAACTTATATAAGATTTTTTTTTTTTTGGGCCAAAACGTTCAATAATTATGTCCGATACTCTAAGTTTTTTGCAAATTGGGAGCTCTTTGAATTTCTATTCAGCGTGCAGAAAAAATACTACTCTGAATCCACTAAAATGTGGAGCTAGTCTAGAAAAATCTAAATTATTCTTAAAATCTAGTATTTATCAATTTTTGATAAAAATAATTCAGGAAAAGTAAAGCTAGTATTCATTGGTTATTAATAATGAAAAGAATCACATTAAATGTGTTTCTTCTATTATTTTTCTACTTTTCTTCCAATTTTTTCACTTGTTCTTCACTTATTTTTCACTTAATTTACCTGTACTATTTTGATAGACTTGATTTGAATTTTCTCAGTTGCTGCATTTGAAATGTCCAAATAACTCAACAGAGAAAGTAGTAACAAGAAAACTATTTTTTTCCTCATTTTAACTTGAGTAAAACTTTTTCCTGAAGTTAATTCAAGAAGTGAGCGAACAACGATGATTGTGAGGTATTTATAGGATATTTCCTCAAAAAAAAACATCAGAACTCGTCAG
>JAAFIR010000009.1:5000-135292 GCA_013297885.1 Leptospirales bacterium
CTTCTGGTAAACCTTGAACTTTGACTCCTGACAAACCTGTTAACTGAAATGCTGATGATTTATTTTGAATTGCAGTGGCTAGTCCTGAAGAAAGCGATTTTAATGGGAAGCTAGATTTCACTTTGATAATGGATTCGGCTCCGTTTTGAATAATTTCTTTTGGAACACCTGATAAAAAATTTTCTCCATTTAATTTGAGATCATACTTCATATCAGAAAAAAGTAATTTTGATGCTGCTTGGTTTATTAAAGAAATATCAAATTCTGTTACAACATCAACATCTACATTTGAAAGTCCTGCACTGGCAGCTGAACCAATTGATGTTTTTTTTCCTGATAATAAATTATCTAAATAATTCATTGCAGAACTTTGAAGCCCAGAAGAATTGATCTTTGGTTCAGGTCGAATGATTTTGAAATTTTTTATATCAATAGATGGAAGAACAGCAGGAACTTGTTTTAGTTGATCAATAGGAAAATCTAACTGTTTTTTCCCCGCAAGTTGAAAACTTTCAGGAATGGGTAACGCAAAATTTCCTTTCAAGTTCAAATCTAGAAGATCTTTGTTCTTTACATTTTTATAAATATTTACCAAATCTTGGTATTTAAGTTCTAAATCAATTGCTTGTGCCTTAGTTGAATTTGCATCAATTTTTCCAAAATCATTTTTAATATTGCTGAGTCTTGTGCCTTCAATCATCACATCCATATCAATTAAAGATTTTGGTAGTGAGACCGGATAGGGATTTTCAATATCAGTAAATAGTTTTAAAGAAATATTTTCTAAATTAATTTTAGAAATATCAACGGATTTTAATTTGAAGTTTGGGCTTTTTCCACCACCCATGAAATTTTGAAGTGCTGTACAATTAATTAAAAACAGAACGAGAATTATTTTTTTCATACTTTACCTAAATAAATTATATTTTAAAATACAGTAGATTGCTCTGACTCCATCCTTCCAACCAATTTTTTTTCCTTCATCATAAGTTCTGCCATAATAAGAGATTCCAACCTCATAAATTCTAATTTCTTTTATTTTTGTAATTTTTGCAGTAATTTCTGGTTCAAAACCAAAACGATTTTCTTCAATTTTAATTGATTGAATAATTTCTCTTTTAAAAGCTTTATAACATGTTTCCATGTCTGTCAAATTGATATTTGTGAAAAAATTAGAAAGTAAAGTTAAAACTAAATTCCCTACTCTATGCCAAAAATACACAACTCGATGTGGACCTGCTCCTAAAAATCTTGAACCAAAAACAACATCTGCTTTACCTTTTAGTATTGGATCAATTACTATAGGAATTTCAAATGGGTCATATTCGAGATCTGCATCCTGAACAATAACAATATCGCCTGTTGCTGCTGCAAAACCAGTTCTTAAAGCTGCACCTTTACCTTGATTAAATTCATGAAGAACTAGTTTGTTGTAATATTTTTTTAAATCATTTTGTAATATATCTCTTGAACCATCTTTTGAAAAATCATCTACAACAATTATTTCTTTATTTTTGTATGGAACTTTTTTTACGACTTCAAGTATATTTTTTATAGTATTTTTTTCATTATAACAAGGTATCACAATTGAGAGTTTCATATACCAATAATTCCTTTCATTCTAAAATCAGTAATAATTCCAAGAATCTTATTTAAAATTAAAGGCAAACTTGATTCGAATGATTTGTTTTGAAAATTATCAAAAAGTTCTTTTTCTAATTTTTCATTAAACTTAAAATTTAATTTAAAATTGAATTTAGTTTTTTCTTTTGTTTCCAAAATACAATCATTAATTTTTTTTAGAGCTATACAACCGTCTTTAATAATATTTTGAGAATCTTGTTCAATTTTAGAAGTGTTTCCAGAAGCTAAAATCCTAACATGCTCCATTAACCTTAATGGAACTGTTCCTTTTTTACTTAAACCAATTCTTTCTAGCTGTAAAATAGAATCTTGAAACCCATTAATTTCAACTGTTCCTCTATAAATTTGATAAATTAAATTAGTTTCAATTTCCAAAAAATTCCTGATCGCACCAGCAAAATATTTTAATTCAAGTTTTGCCATTGGATGAAATTCAAATTTTGAATATTTTGAGATTTTAGCTTCCTGCTCTTCAAGAATTTTATTAAAAGTTTCACCTTTTCCAAGTTCTCTTTTATTTTTTAATTCAATTTGTTTTTTCTTTAGTTCCTCAAAAAAAAGGATTTCTTGTTTTAAGAAATTTTCAATATTTCCTTTTTCGATTAAACAATGATTGTATCTCTCTTCAAAACCTTTTAAACTAAAAATACTTGGACTTTCTAGTGAATAAGTTTTATATTCTAATCTTATTTTACTAAGAAGTTTTTCTTTGTCTAAATTACTTAATTCAGGCATTTTCTTTGACTTTTTTTTGAAAATTATCTAAGTTTCTTCTTAAATAATTTAAATCATTCATACAAAATATTATCCCAGACTTTGCATCTTCAAACTGGGATTGTTGAACAGAATTTAAAATCCTCATGTCAACTTTTTTATTTAATAAATTTAAAACCTCAGTATTCATTTTTGAATATTTATTTGATAAAATAATTAAATTATCCAATAAATCCCACTGTAATATGTAATCCAATTTTATTTCAGTCGAATTTAAAGACGATATAAAATCTTTTTGGATTCTATTATAATTCATAGTGTAATGGTTAATAGATTTTGGAAAACTTGTTATCTCTTTTAACTTAGCTGAATAAGTTTCTAATGGAATAAAAATTTCTGTATCAAATTCCCTACTTATATTTGATAAAATATTTTTATTTTCTGATGGATCACCAATTAGTTCAAAATAACGAGAATTCTTTAAGTTTACAATAGAAGAATTTATTCTATCTTTGTCTTTTCCTAAAGACTTTAATATTTTTGCAAAATAAAATTTATATTCTTGAATTGTTGTTGGGATTTCAATTTCATTTTCTAATTTTTTAGGTTCAATTTTTTTAAAACTTGTTTCCTCAATGTTTAAATCAAAATCTTCTTCTATATCTTCTTCTACTGCTTTTATTTTACTAAAAGTAAAAATAGCTTTTATTTTAGTTAAAGTCTGATTGAATTTTTCAAACTTAAGAGGATTGCTTTTTTCCTCTTCAAATTTTGATTCAACTTCTTTTACTTCTGATTTTGATTGTTTAATTGATTCTAAAAACTCTTCATCTTCAAAATCAGTTTCAGATTCAAATGATTGTTCATTTTGTTCAAAAGTTTTTTTTGTGAGAGAGGAATTTTTTTGGAGTTCCGATTTAGTGTGTAATCTAAAAATTTCTAATTTTCTAGTATCTTTAACAAACCGAACAACATACTTATTTCCTTCTCTATCCTTGAATTTTTTGTTCATAAAATTCATATTTAACTTTTTTTTTAACTCTTCAATTGAGTTTATACTAATATAATCTTCAGCCATATTGTAATAAATATATATACGAATTTAAAACCAAATCACCTACAAAAGATTCAATAGAAACAAATTTTTCTTTGGCTAACAAATAAATTTGGAAATAAATTTCCTTTTCTAAATTAATACTTTTAAGAATCTTTTCATTTGAAATTATACAAGAAAAATTTTCTTCATCAAATTGAATTATTCCAATTAATAATAATTGATTCCAATCTAATTTTTCAGTTTTAACGAAATCAAAAACAATTTTATCTACTTCAATAAAAATTTTAAACATATTCACTCCTAACTAAAGTAGTTAAAAAAATGAAATTTTACAAAATTTTTCTAATTAATGGATTGACTGTGTAGGATTCTTTAAAATTATAGTTTTAGTTCACGGGTAAGAAATTGGCAAATTTAAAATCTACAAAAAAAGATATACGCAGATCTGAAAGAAGAAGAGAGAAAAACTCTCAACAAAGATCTGCAATTAGAACATTTGCAAAAAATGTTTTAAAATCTGTAAAAGCTGGAAAAAAAGATGAAGCTAAAGCAATGTTAAACACTTTTTCTTCATTAATTGATAAAGCAGCAAAGAAAAAAATTCTACATAAAAAGAATGCTGATAGACATAAAAGTCGTTTAGCTCTAAAAGTGAATTCTATCAAATAAGTATAAAATAAATTCGGGAATCATCTCGGGCGATTAGCTCAGCTGGGAGAGCAGCTGCCTTACAAGCAGCGGGTCGGCAGTTCAATCCTGTCATCGCCCATAATTACTTATGAATCAATACAAACAAAGTCCTTTGATGGTTTCTATTTCTGGAGTCAGAGGTACCATTCCTGATTCTCTCAACTTTGAAGTTATTCAAAATTATCTTTTAGCCTATGTTAAAGTTTTAAATCCAAAAATAGTTATAATTGGAAGAGACTCAAGACCAAGTGGTGAATACATAGAATACTTTTCAATCGCCATTTTAATATCTCTAGGAATAAATGTTAAATCAATTGGTATTGTCCCTACTCCAACTTTAAAATCAATAGTCAAAGAAACAAAAAGTAGTGGTGGAATTATGATTTCTGCATCCCATAACCCTATAAATTGGAATGCATTTAAATTTGTAGGAAAAGACGGATTTTTTTTCAATGCTGAACAAATTTCTAATCTTCGCTCTTATGTTATCAATTCCTCAAATTTGCCAAAACCAATTTTTTTTCCAAAATATAAATTAGAGTTTGCTGGAAAAGAATTATGGGATTTGCATATAAATTCAGTTTTAAAAAGAATTAACCTAGCAAAAATAAAAAAAAGAAAATTTACCGTATTTCTCGATGCTGTTAATGGTGGGGGGAGTTTAGTAGTTCCTTATTTTCTAGAAAAATTAGGTTGCAAAGTCATACATGTTAATACTACCCCGAATGGAATTTTTCCGAGACCTCCAGAACCTACAGAAGAAGCTTTAAAATCGAGTTCAAGATTAATAAAAAAGTCAAAAGCAGATATTGGTTTTGCTTTAGATCCTGATGCAGATAGACTTGTTATACTTTCTCCTAAGTTTGGAGCAATTTCTGAGGAATATACTTTACCTATAAGTCTTTTTTCTACTTTAGATTCTTCAAAAAAAAATGTAATAATTAATTTATCCACTAGTAGTATAACAAAATTTGTTGCGAATCAAAAAAGTAAAATAGTAATTTATTCAAAAGTTGGTGAAGCAAACGTTGTCTCTGAAATGATTAAACAAAAAGCTTTTTTTGGAGGAGAAGGAAATGGTGGAGTAATTGATCCAGAAATTAGCTCATTTGGAAGAGATTCTCTTGCAGGAATTGGACATATACTTAATTATTTAGCTCAAAGTAACCAGAGTATAGATAAAGTCTTAGATTTGATGCCAAAATTATTCATGTCAAAAAAAACTTTTACTATTCAAAATAAAAACTTGTCTTTACTTTTTAATAAGCTTAAAGAATCATTTCCAAAAGCCTCTATTGATGATAGAGATGGGGTTAGAATCGACTTAGAAAATTCTTGGTTACATATTCGTTCATCGAATACTGAACCAATTTTAAGAATAATAGCTGAATCTGACTCTAGTAAAAATTTGAATTCTCTTTTAGAGAAAGCAAAAATAATTATTGAGAGCTAATATGTGTGGAATAGTTGGATATGCAGGGAATAAAAATGTAGAATCAGTTTTGATTGTTGGTCTTGCTTGTCTTGAATACAGAGGTTATGATTCAGCAGGTATTGCAGTAGTTGATGAAGACGAAATTATAATCAGAAAAGAAAAAGGTAAAATAAAAGCCTTAGAAGCTCTACTGAAAGAAAAACCTGTAAAAGGTAAAGTTGGACTAGGGCATACAAGATGGGCAACACATGGTGAGCCTTCTAGGATAAATGCACATCCTCATACAAATGAAAAAAATACTATTGCTGTTGTGCATAATGGAATTATAGAAAATTATATTGATTTAAAAAATGAACTTCAATCAAAAGGTTATAGATTTCAAAGTAGTACTGATACTGAAATAATTCCTCATTTACTTAATGATGAACTAAAATCAGGAAAAAAAATTGATGATGCTTTAATGTCAATTTACAAAAGAATAATTGGTAAGTGGGCAATAGCTGTTGTATTTGAATCTGAACCAGATAAAGTTTTTTTTGCACAAGATGGTGCACCACTTTTAATAGGGAAAGGGAAAAATGAATATTTTTTAGCTTCGGATTTATCTGCTTTAATTAGAAACTGTGATGAAGTTGCCTATTTAAGTTCTAAACAATGGGGATTTTTCACTAAAGAACAATTTCAATTATTTAATTTTGAAGGAGTAAAAATTGAAGCTGAATTTAAAAAGCAAGAACTAAAATGGGAAGAAGTTGATAAAATAGGTTTTCCTCATTATATGCTTAAAGAAATTCACGAACAAACTTCTATATTTAGAAGGGTTTTAGAAAAAAGAATTAATGATAAAAACGAAATTGAATTTACAGAATTAATTGCATCTAAAGAATTTTTAACAAAAGTTAATCGTTTTGTAATTCAAGCCGCAGGAACAAGCCTTCATTCTGGTATGATAGGAAAACATTATCTTGAACAGTTTGCAAAAGTCCAAACAGATACGGATATGTCTTCTGAATTTCGTTATAGAAATCCTGTTGTTGAAGGTGATACAATGATTATTGCAATTTCACAATCCGGTGAAACTGCTGATACTTTAGCTTCTGTTCATGAAGCTAAAGCAAAATTTTTAAAAGTAATTTCAATGGTTAATAATGTTAATTCTACAATTGCTCGTGAATCAGATGCCTTTATTGATACTTGTGCTGGAGTAGAAATTGGAGTTGCAAGTACAAAAGCATTTACTGCACAAGTTTTACATTTATTTTTATTCTCCATTTATCTCGCTCGTTTAAAATGGATGATTACCGATGAACAAATGAAAGAAATTGTTGATGAAGTAAAAACTCTTCCCACTAAAATTGAATCTATTTTACAACGTGCTTCCGAAATTGAAAAATGGGCTAAAGATTTTGTAAGTTCAAAAGATTTTGTTTTTCTAGGTAGAACCTATAATCATCCAATTGCTTTAGAAGGTGCTTTAAAATTAAAAGAAATTTCTTATATTCACGCTTCTGGATATGCCGGTGGAGAATTTAAACATGGACCAATTGCATTAATTACTTCAGATGTTCCAGTTGTATGTATTGCAAATAAATCTGAAATTTATCCAAAAATGATTTCAAATATTCAAGAGATCAAAGCCAGAAATGGGAAAATCATTTCGATTGTAACAGAGGGTGACACAAGTGCAAAATCAATGTCAGACTATTGTTTTGAAATTCCTGATACTCATGATTTTTTAAGTCCAATTCTTTCTGTAATTCCTCTTCAATTATTATCTTATTATGTTTCAGTAGCAAGAAGTTGTAATCCCGACCAACCAAGAAATTTAGCTAAAGCTGTTACAGTGGAATGAAAAAAAGAATTTTAATAGATGAATCAAATATCCCATCATCAATTAAAATTATAACCCGACTAAAATCATTCTCTGAACTTAGAACTGGAATTTATTCAGCACTTAATAGATTAAGAATATTAGATTTTGATATTTATTATAAAAATCCAAATGAATTTTTTTTAAAATCTTTTTTAGAAAGAAATCCAGATATTAAAATCTTCAATAATGAATTGATTGATGCTACTTTAACTTCTGAGAATTTTGAATCGTGGAAAATTTTATCAAATTTATCAAAGTCAATTTTTGAAGACTTAAATTTATTCAAAGAAACTAATAATTGGTATAAAAAAATTCAATTGAAGTTAAATAAATTTTCTTTAGTTGGAAAAAAGAAAAATTTATTTATCCATAGAGATGCAAAAATTTATCCTAATGTAGTATTTGATACAAAAAATGGAGCAATTATAATTTCTGAAAATGTTACAATATCACCTTTCAGTTTTATTGAAGGACCATGTTTTATAGGTAAAGACTCTAAAATTGATAATGCTCGAATTACAGGTGGAACAATCATTGGTGAATCATGTAGAATTGGTGGTGAAGTTGAAAATTCAATCTTCGAAGACTATTCCAATAAACATCATGAAGGTTTTGTAGGGCATTCGCATATTGGTTCATGGGTTAATTTTGGAGCTTTATCAACCACATCTGATTTAAAAAATAATTATGGTATTATCAAAATCAAATTTAAAGAAGAAGAAATCTCTACTGATACAATTAAATTTGGTTCTATAATTGGGGACTATACTAAAATAGCAATTGGTGTAATGCTAAATACAGGTTGTACAATTGATATAGCTTCAAACTTAATTTCTGATAGAGTAAAAGGTTATATTGAACCATTCTATTGGTTAGATAATGAAAAATATAAATTAGATAAATTTATTTCCGATGCAAAAAAAATAATGTTAAGAAGGAATATTGCTCTTACCAAATCTCAAGAGGATTTAATTATTTCAATTTATCATGGCAATTCTTAAATCTGAAATTAATACAAGTTCTATTGAGTTTAAAGAGAATGAATCAAGTTTTTTAAATTTTAAACATTCAATTGATCAAATAAATAAAAAAAATTTACTTGGTGGTGGTGTTAAATTAATAGAAAAACATAAATCAAAAGGTAAACTCACTGCAAGAGAAAGGATTGATTTATTATTAGATAAAAATTCTTACTCTTTTGAAGTATGTCAATATGCAGCAGAAAATGTATACAAAGATTTAATCCCCTCAGCAGGAATTATTTCAGTAATTGGCAAAGTTTCTGGAATTGATGTGATGATAATTGCAAATGATGCAACAGTTAAAGGTGGAACATATTATCCACTCACAGTTAAAAAGCATTTGAGAGCTCAAGAAATTGCTTTAGAAAACTTTCTTCCATGTATTTATTTAGTTGATTCTGGAGGAGCTTTTCTTCCTCTTCAAGATGAAGTTTTTCCAGATAAAGAACATTTTGGAAGAATTTTTTTTAACCAAGCCCAGATGTCAAAGTTAGGAATTTTACAGTTAGCAGCTGTAATGGGTAGTTGCACTGCTGGTGGTGCATATATTCCTTCGATGTGTGATGAATCAATTATTGTAAAAAATACAGGAACTATTTTTCTCGGTGGACCTCCATTAGTCAAAGCGGCAACTGGTGAAGAAGTTACTGCTGAAGAGCTTGGAGGAGCTACTGTACATACTACAATTTCAGGAGTTGCAGACCACTTTGCAGAAAACGATGAACATGCAATTCTAATTCTTAGAGAAATTTTACAATATTCAAATTTTGAAAAGAAAAAAAATATTAGTAAATTTACTGAACCAGTTTTTGATTCAAAAGAGATTTACGGAATTATAAATAAAGATCCAAAAAAATCATACGATGTTAAAGAAATCATTTTAAGACTAGTTGATGGTTCTGACTTTTTTGAATTTAAAAAAAATTATGCAACTACTATTGTCACTGGTTTTGCAAAAATTTATTCTATGGATATTGGAATAATTGCAAATAATGGTGTATTATTTTCAGAATCTGCCTTAAAAGCAACACATTTTATTCAACTTTGTAATTCAAAAAATATACCTATATTATTTTTGCAAAATATTACTGGCTTTATGGTAGGAAAAAAATACGAAAATAATGGTATAGCCAAAGATGGTGCAAAATTAGTAAATGCAGTTGCTACTTCCAATGTACCAAAATTTACTATAGTTATTGGTGGATCTTATGGTGCGGGAAATTATGGGATGTGTGGTAGAGCTTTTAATCCAAGATTTTTATGGATGTGGCCCAATGCAAAAATTTCTGTAATGGGTGGTGAACAGGCTGCAAATGTTTTACTCACAGTTAAAAGAGATCAACAAATTAAAGAAGGTAAAAATTTTACTATTCAAGAAGAAATAGATTTTAAAAAACCTATTCTTGAAGAGTATGATTTTAAATCTTCTGCGATTTATAGTTCTGCCAGAATTTGGGATGATGGAATTATTGATCCTGCACAAACAAGAGAAGTTTTAGGATATTCGATTTATCTTAGTCAAAAAGAAAAATCAAACCCGAGTTATGGAATTTTCAGGATGTAAAAATGAATTTTTTTTTTAAAAATAAATTAAATATATTTTCAGAATAATTTTTTATGGAAGAAGAAAGACTTAAAATTCTAAAAGAAAAAATTAAAAATTTAGGACCTATCTCAGGCTGTTATCTATGGAAAAATAAAAACGAAGATGTTATCTATGTTGGAAAAGCAGTTCGTTTGTCTGAAAGAGTTAGAAGTTATTTAAATCCAAATATAACTGATTTAAAAACTTTATCCCTCCAAAAAGAAATTTACGATTTTGAATTTATTGCAACTAACCAAGAATTAGAAGCATTAATATTAGAAGATAATCTAATAAAAAAATATAATCCTAAATACAATATTAGATTAAAAGATGATAAGTCTTACCCTTTTATCTGTGTATCAACAGATGAAAATTTTCCAATGGTATATTTAACAAGAAAAGTTAAACTTGATAAAAAAAAATATTTTGGTCCTTATACTGATGTTAAAGGAGCAAGACAACTTCTTAAAACGATCTATCAAATCTTTCCTATCAGAAAAACAAAACAGAATCTTCCACTTTCAAAACCAAGGAGACCTTGTTTAAATTTTTATATTAAACGCTGCCTTGCTCCATGCCAAGGAAATATTTCTACAGATGATTATAATATCATAGTAGAACAAATAATAAAATTTTTAGATGGTAAAAAAGAAATTTTATTACATGAGATAAGGCTAAAAATGCAAGTTCATTCTGAAAAAATGGATTTTGAAAGAGCAACAATTTATAGAGATATGATAGAAAATATTCAATCTCTTCAAAGAAGACAAACTATAGTTAATAAAGTGGGTGGTGACGAAGATATCATTGGTTTTGCAAAAAATATTGATGAGGGTCAAGTTGTAATTTTAGAAATTAGAGATGGAAGACTAGATGGAAAAAAATCATTTGCTTTAAGTGGTGTTGAAAATTCTAAAGATGAAGAATTTATTTTTTCTTTTCTACGAATTTATTATTTAAGAGCTGGATTTATTCCAAATCTAATTATTTTACCTCAAACAATCCAAAAAGATATAGAAATTTTACAAGAAGCAATTTCAAATAAAGTTGGTTTTAAACCAAAAATCTTTTCGCCAAAACAAGGAGATAAAAAATCTTTGCTTAATTTAGCTCTTAAAAATGCTGAAATGAATTTGACTGAGAGAATTCTTGCTACAAAATTAAGAGATCAAACTGAAAGTTTAAAACAATTAAAAGAATTTTTAAATTTAAAAGAAATTCCAAATATAATCGAATGTTATGATATTTCACATTTCCAAGGAACTGAACCAGTTGCTTCAGGGGTAATGTTTGTAGATGGAAAACCTTATAAATCTGGTTATAGAAAATATATTATGAAGTCTTATAAAGGTATTAACGATCCTGGAATGATGCATGAAGTAATTTCTAGGAGACTGCAAAGAATTTTAAATGAAAATGATAATTTACCTAATTTAATTGTAATTGATGGTGGACTTACCCAGCTTGGAAGAGCAACTGAAGCAGCGAATGCTTTAGGTCTCGAAAATCTAGCAATGATTGGTCTAGCTAAAAAAAAAGAAGAAATTTATTTTCCAGGTGAAGATACTCCATACCAATTTGATATTAATTCTCCTGCAATTAGACTATTAAGACAAATTAGGGACGAAGCACATCGTTTTGGTGTAAGTTTCCATCGATTTAGAAGGAATAAAAAAACAATGAGATCAATACTAGAAAATATACCTGAAGTGGGGCTAAGCAGAAGAAAAGCAATAATCAAATTTTTAGATGGGAAAAAAAAAGTTGAAGCAATCAGTCTTGAAGAATTAAAATCAATTTCTGGTATAGGTGATAAAATTGCCTTGAAAATTTTTGAAAACATAAAAAAATTAAATTAAATGAAGCCTAAAGTATTTATTGTTGATGATGTAGAATATAATTTAATTTTACTTGAACAGATTTTTTTAGGTTGTAATTATGATGTAAGAACTTCTATTTCTAGTAAAGCTAGTTTAAAAATACTAGAGAGTTATAGCCCTGATATTTTTTTAATTGATGTTATGATGCCTGAAATGAACGGTTTTGATCTTTGTGTAGAAATAAAAAAAATTCCACATTTAAAAAAAGTTCCAATTTTATTTATTTCAGCAATTTCAGAAATGGATGCAAAGTTAGAAGGCTTAAGAGTTGGGGCAGTTGATTATATTATTAAACCTTTTGAAAATGAAGAAGTTATAGAAAGAACAAATATTCATTTAAAAATTTATTTTTTAGAAAAAGAAAATGAAAAAATGATTGATTCACTAAACCAAACAAATAAAGAAAAAGACCGTTTAATGTCGATTATTTCTCATGATATGAAATCTCCAATTACTTCTATAATGATTTATTCAGAAATAATGAAAAACTCTGAGAAAGTTTTAGAAAAAGAAAAACTATTCAAATATTCAAATTCAATTTATGATTCTTGTAGAAAAATTCTAGAAATGATAAATGAATTAAATGAAGTTTCTAAAATTTCTGCAAATTTAAATGATATAATAATTACAAAATTTAAACTAATTGAGTTTACAAAAAATTTAGTTAATTTAGCTGAACCACAATTCCAAAAGAAAAATATTGATTTTAATTTAGAATTTCAAAACCCAGATCTAGAAGTAAATTTAGATGAAAGAAAATTGAATCATATCTTTAGCAACTTAATTTCAAATTCAATCAAATTTACTGATATAAATGGAAAAATTAAAATTAAACAATCTCTTTTAGATAATAAAATTCTAAAAATAGAAATTTCTGATAACGGTGTAGGAATTGCTCCTGAACTAATACCTACTCTGTTTGACAAATTTAGTAAAAGTCAAAGAAAAGGAACTTTAGGAGAGGTTGGCTCTGGACTGGGGATGTTTATTACTAAAGATTTTGTCGAAAATTTAGGTGGAAAAATTTCAGTTAAATCAGAATTAAATCTAGGTACTAAGGTTTATTTAGAGTTTTACAATTTTTAAATTCACTTAAAGTATCTTTTATAAAAATTGTTTCTTCAGAAGTAATTCTATTTGATTGTAATTTTGATTCTAAATGATCACTAACAAACTTAGCTGAAGGGTTACAATAATTTTTAAAATATCTTAGAGATTTCATTTTTGCAGAATAATTATCTGAAGCTAAAATTAAATAATTATATAAAATCTTTTTATTAATTTCTTCCAAATCTAAAGTTGCATGATCATCAAAACAATTTTTAATCAAAATATTAGGAATATCCAAGTTGGATGGACAATCTCTTTTTAAAGTTGAAATAAAGCTTTTAGCTTCATTCTCTGATAATATTAAAAAATTATTGGGAAATTTTTCATCTGAGCCTGTAAACTTGATTGGTTTGTCACCAATCTGAATTCCTAATTTTTCAGTTTGTTTATTTTCAATTGTAATATCAAAATCATCAATTATTTGATTAGAATTATTTAATTTAACAGTTTTTTTTGCTTTATCTGTTAAATTAAAGTTAACTTTTCCAATAGAACTTTCATTTACGTTAATCTCCATTTTTTCTTTAGAACTACTATCAACATTCATTAATAATTCTTCTTTGGATTTATTTTCTACATTTAAAATTATTTCTCCAATGGAATGATTTTCTATATCTACTATTGTCTTTTCTTTGGATTTATTTTCTAAATTAATATCAATTTTATCCAGAGTCTTCGGTCCAATACTTACTAATAACTTATCTTTTTCAGAACTCATGCTTATATTAGCTTTATCTAATGAATAAGAATTAATTTTAACATCTTTTGTATTTATAACTGTAGAAAATTCTTTTTTATATTCTGAATTTTTTTCTTTGATTAAGTCAGCAGAAGTGGATGAGTTAGAATCATCATCACTAGAATTATGAATGGCAATTTCATCAGTTGATAAAATTTTTAAAAATTTGGGGTATTGGTTAATTTTTTGGTTAGGATTTTCAAATTTAATATCATAAATACCATTTTCTAAATTTTCAGTCATTAATTCCAATTTTGTTACTGATAGTAAATTAGTTTTTAAAACATTTTTTTGATTTTCTTTTAAAACTGTAACTTTTGTATTTTCTAAAAAGTTTTCACCAATTAAAATAAATTTTTTTCCTTTTTCTACATTTACTTCTTTTTGCTTTAATAAAACTAGATTAGATTGGATTACTTTTAAAGGATTCCAATAAGAAAACACAACTGGTTTTCTAAATAAATTTAGAACTGCAATTCTGAACTCGTAATTGCCTTTATCTAAATCAGGATAAAAAATGTTTAGATCAGAAAAAAACTCAGAAAGTTTTCCTTTCTCATTTCTAATTTCAACTTTATAACCATTTGCATTTGAAATTGGTTTCCATTCTATAAAACCACGTTCAACTTTTTTATCTAGACCAACTAGATTTAATAACAAAAAAAATAGTATTAACTTTAAATATTTCATTTTATTCTCTATAAATAGTTTCTGGGGAAATTACTTTTATTTCTTCAGGTTTTAATTTTTTCAAGGGATCAGAAGTCAAATTAATTTCAAAACTTGAAACGCTGATTTTTTGATTTTTAATATTTGGTTGAATCCCTATCACTTCCCAAATAAATTTACCTTCAGAAAGTTTTGAAAAATCATTTAATTTAAATTCAGTGGAATTTAAAGTTTTTGAAATCACAACTCTACCTGATTTTGTTTTAATTTTAAATATATAAGAGGAAACTCTTTCTTGTGGTTTCCATTGAAATAGTATAACTTTTGAAAGTGAGATATCAATTTGCTTATTCAGTGGTGAAAGTAATTTTACTGAGCCAAGTTTTTCTAATTCACTTAAAAGAATTTGGAATTGTGAAGATTTTGATTCATCATTATAAACTATTCTCCAGTAATACTTGCCAGATTTTGTAAAATTATATGAGTAAGAGTTTGTTTTTAAATCTTTTGAAACAAGAATTTCTGAAAAATTTTTATCTTTAGCTAATTCAAATTTAGAATCTTCTTTTAAAAACCAATTAAAAATAATCGTTTTCTTCTCTTCTGCAAATTTTAGGATTTGATACAATTTAGGAAAGTTTAAACTTAACTTTGAATTACTTTTATTAATAGTTGAGTTTTCTTTTTCTGTATTACTTAATTCATTTTCTTTGATAGCTGAACCAATTAACATTTTTTTTGTTGGAGAAATAATGTCTAGAATACCAATAATATTTGATCGAGTAATTACTCTCCAATAATAAACTGAGTCATTCAAATCTGAAACAGAATAAGTATTTGTTTTAGTTGTATAAATTTTTAAATCTTTCGAAAAGTCTTTATCTTTAGCAATTTCTAAAGTGTAATCTTTTACATTTTGCATTTCATTCCATTTAAATCTAACAGCTTGATTATTTTGGTATTTAGAATTTTCTGGTGGAGTCTGAGTTACGAATTCAACTTCTTTGAATAAATTAAATTTAAAAACTTCACTAGATTTTTTTTCACCAGAATCAGTTGTTCCTTCAACTTTCCAATAATATATTCCTGGAGCTAAACTAGTTGTATATGAATTTGTATTTAGGGTAAATTGGTTTGAGTTAAAAAAATTTCGATATTGGCTAAGAAAAATTTTTCTAGATTTGAGTTTGGTTTTTTCAATCCAAGAAAAATTCATACTCATCTTATCATTAAAAAACAAAAACTTTTTTGAATCAATAGGAAATTCTAAAATAATAGATGGAGAAGATATTTTAAATCCATCTTTGGTTGTTTCTAAAGTTTCATTTTGATTAATTTCTTTTTGCCCATTTTTATCAAGTAAAATTGCTTTTCCTTCTTTTATATTTACTTTTAAACCATTTTCATTTGATTCAATTTTAGCTTGGCCTTCATTTAATTTTAGTTTTTGTCCTTGGTAATCAATTGTCAAATCATTGGAACTAGACTTTTTTTTATTGATGGAAAAACTTCCACCTTGAAAACGAATATTAGGGGAACTATTATCGGTATCCAGAAAAATCATTGAATTTTGATCTATTTCGATTTCAGTTCCATCTTTTAATTTGATTTTTGCATCTGACTCTGAAAAAGTTCTAATAGTGTCTTTATTTTTAATTTTAGTTTCAGAATCTGTTTTTCTCCAAACAACTGATGAGAAAAATTTTCTTTGGATTGTGTTAAATTTATAACTTACAGTTCCAATTGAGTCAGAATCAGAAACATCAATTTTTTTATTAAGATCAATGTAGAATAAACCTATAAAAAAAAAGCCAATTAATAAAAGAAAAAATATAAATAAATTTTTATTCCAAAATTTCATATTTCACTTCTTTTTCTTCAGCACTAGATTTTTTTCCTTTCTTTTTTGAAACTGTTTTATCTTCTTCATCCATTTCAATTCCGATTATTTCACGAAGTTCTTTTAAAGTTTTTGGACAAGTTGGATCATCTTTTCGACCAAGAACCGCATAAATTGTTTGAGCTTCTTCTTTACCTTTAACTTTAATAGTTTGCATTTTTTCTACGTTAAAAATAGTATCAACTTTTGAGTAAGCTTCTTCTGAAATGAGAATATCTGTTCCAAACGGTTTGTTTAGAGATTCAATTCTTGAGGCTAAATTTACAGCATCACCAATAACAGTATATTCTAATCTTTCATTTGAACCAATTTGTCCAGAAATTACATAACCAGAATTAATACCACATCCTATTTTAATAATGGGTTTTTTATCTGAGCCACGACCTTTATTAAATCTAAGTAATGCTTCACGCATCATCAAAGTTCCATTAATAGAATTTTCAACAGCATTATCATCTTGTTTTAATGCACCCCAAGTTGCCATAATAGCATCTCCAATAAATTTATCAACAATGCCGTTTGTCCTATTAACACAATTTACCATTTCAGTCATATAAGCATTTAAAAATTCTACTACTTCCTCAGGTTCTAATTTTTCTGATATGGAGGTAAAACTTCTAATATCTGAAAAAAATATTGCACAATATTTTCTTTCTCCACCTAATTTTATTTCACCTTTCATAGCCATTTCAGCTAGTTCTTTATTCACAAACTTACCAAAAGCATCTTTCATTTTTTCTCTTTCGTCTAAACCTTTTGACATAGAATTAAATGAATGAGTTAAAACACCAACTTCATCTTTTGATGGAATTGGAAGATTTACATGATAATTGCCACTTTCAATCTGACGAGCTGCAGTAACTAATTTTAAAATGGGTTTTGTTAAACTATTTGCAAAAACATATACAATTATAATTGCAAACATCAATACAGCTATCATCAAATATATATTTCTTCTTTGAATAGCATAAACTTCTTCTAACGCTTTATCTTTTTCAACTATAGTGATTAAACCGCCACCAGAAAATCCAAGCTTTTTATAAGAACCTATGAATTCAATTCCATTTGAATCTTTAAATTCCATTTTTAGTGGGATATTTGATTTGCTAGTATCAAGAGCTTTAAAAATTTCTAAATTTGATAAATTAACTTTGTTAATAATATCTTCTTGATTTGGACTTGCTAAAATATTTCCTTTTTCATCAACTAAAACAGTTTTAGTGATTCCACTAGTTTGAAAACTTTCAAGAATTGAACTTAACTTTAAGAAACATAAAATAATAGATTTTTCTGAGTTGATTTCTTCAAATGGAATTGACATTCCAATAATTGGAGTGGGATATTCATCACTAAAATTTCTTAGTAAAGTTCCACCCTCGATTGAACTAAAAAAATCTTCTTGGTGAGTTGTGATTATTTTATCAAAACTTAAATTTGATTCTTTTTCATTTAATCCTTGGGTGTAATTATTAATAATTTTTTTTATTAATTTCAATTCCCCATTTTCTTTTTTATATATACCGACATATAAAATTTCTGATTCATTTTCAAAAAATAATTTTTCAAATCTTTCAGACTTATTTGAAATCAACTCATCACCAAGAAGTTTTAAGTTTTTTGATGTTGAAATGAATTTGGATATGATATTATTAGCTTGAATTCCAACAACTTCAAGGGTGTTTTCTTCGATTCTTGTGATACCATCTTTTTTAAAAAAATAGGTAGCTAAACTGATGATAACAGATAGTGAAACTAAAATAATTATTGAAATAATTAATAGTAGTTTTCTTGTAATTGTGTAACTTGATAAAGCTATGTTATAATTAGTAGCTAAGTTTTTATTATAATCCATGACAACTTCTTCGAAATTTAATTCAATTTCTATTAGATTATTATTTAGACTATTTTTTTTACAAGAATTTTCTTATTTATAGTTTAATTTATTGTAAAATTTTGTTTAAAATAAATTTTCATCTAACATTCTATTAATCAAAAGGTATTCTATGGCAGATTTAAAAAAAGAAATTCTTTCAAAAAAGAGATTTGGTATTTCTTTACATTTAGTTTCATTATTAACTAAAGAATCATTCGAAATAGGTGATTTTTTGACTCTTGAAAAACTAATTCCATTTTTAAAAAACACTGGAATAAGCATTTTACAAATTCTTCCTCTGAATGACATGGGTTTTGGTAGAAGTCCATATAGTTCTATCTCTGCTTTTGCAATAGATCCGCTTTATATCTCGTTAAAAAAATTAGGTATCGAAAAATTTTCTAGAAAATCAAAAATTGAATTTACTCAGATTAATATCAAACGAGTTAGAGAATTAAAAATAATTCAATTAAAAGAATTTTTTGAAAGTATAAAAACGAATGAACTTCAAAAAAAATTAGAAACTTTCCAAAAAGATCACTCTTGGTTAAAATCATATATTGCTTTTAGAATTAAATACAATGAATTTATGGGACAAGATTTTTCAACTTGGGAAGAAGATTATTCAATAGAATATGAAAATAGAATTTTAGAAGAAAATGAAACTGAAAAAAATTTTTTACTATTTTTACAATATACCGCTTTTGCACAATTAAATGAAATAAAAAATCTATTTGAAGAAAATAAAATTTACTTAAAAGGTGATATGCCAATACTAACATCAAAAAATTCCTCAGATGTTTGGGCAAATAGAAAATACTTTTATTTAAATCTAAACGCTGGAGCACCTCCAGATCAATTTAGTGAAGAAGGACAAAATTGGTCATTTCCGATTTTTAACTGGGATGAAATTAAAAAAGATAATTATTCTTGGTGGATAGATAGATTAAAGTTTTTAGAAAATTTTTTCCATCTATATCGAATTGATCATGTTCTTGGTATGTACAGAATTTGGGCAATTCCTGAAAATGCAACTTCAGCAAAAAAAGGTTATTATTTTCCACAGATTGGAGTTAGTAAAAAAGAATTTGAAGAATTAGAACTTAATCCCTTAGAATTTTTGGAAAGAAAAATTATTTATGAGTTTGAAAAAGATAAATTTATTTTTTATTGGGACTTTTATAAATTTCCAGGCTACTACACATTAGATGAAGAAATTAAAAAAAAACTTTTTCCACTTTCACATAAGCATTTAAATAATGAAGAAAAGACTTGGAAAAAAAAGGGTGAAGAAGTTTTGAATCTATTTTTTGACACAACAAATATGTTAGCTTGTGCTGAGGATTTAGGTGCAGTTCCTGGATTTGTTAGAGATAGCATTAAAGAAAATGAAATTATTGGTCTAGATATTATTCGTTGGACAAGATCTTTAGAAAATGGTGAGTTTATAAAACCAGACGGTTACAGAAAAACTGCTGTTTCATCTTTTTCTGTTCATGATACTTCATTAGCATTAGATTGGTGGAATGAATTAAATGAAAATGATAAAAAAGATTTTTCTTTATTAGTTGGTTCAAAAGAAATCAATAAATCAGACTGGCTTAAAAAATTAATACAATTTGCTTCCAGCACAAATAGTTTATTTTCAATTCAACTATTCCAAGATATTTTATTTGATGAAAATTTATTTTCAAGTTTAGAAAAAAAATTAAATCCACTACTTCAACCAGAATTACATAGAATAAATATTCCTGGAACACATGAAGATAAAAACTGGGGTTACCGATTTCCAATTTTTTTAGAAGAAATTATGAATTCAGAAAAACTGAAAAACGATTTACAGGAAATTTTAAAACAAACTGATAGATTTTAATGAATAACATTTATGGTGTAATTCTAGCTGGTGGATCCGGTACTAGAATGAAAAATCAAATTCCAAAACAATTTATGAAAATTGGAGGAATAACATTACTAGAACACTCAGTGAAAAAATTTAAGTCTTGGGGTTTTTTTAAATCTATCATTATTGTTTCCAATCCTGATTATATTTTTGAAACAGAAAAATTATTGATCAAGTATCTTGAAGCAAATGATAGAATAATTGAAGGAGGAGAAACAAGGCATGTCTCTAGTTTAAATGGAATTTCTGCAATACCTTATGATGAAAATGATGTTATCATTATTCACGATTCTGCTAGACCCTATTTTCTAAACCAAGAACTTCATGAAATTGCAAATTCTGCATTAATGTATGGAGTTTCAAGTATTGCTGAAAATGTAACAGATACAGTCGTTCAATCTACAAATTCTAAAGTAGAAAATATTTTGAATAGAGACTCAATCTATTTAATTAAAACTCCTCAAGGAATTCACTCTTCGGTTTTGAAAAATTTACTTAAGAATCAATCAAATACACTACCAACAGATCTTTGCTCTTGGGCAAAATCGATTGGAATAGAATCTTATCTTGTTCATTCCAATCCATTTAATATAAAAGTTACCAAAGAGGGAGATCTGGAAATTGCTGAAAAATATTTGGATTTATTTAATAAACTGGAGACAAATTGAAATTTGATCCAGAAGTAAATCCTATACTCGAAAAAATTTCTTCCACCACTTCACCTGAAGAAACTAGAGATTTTGCTTTTGAACAAGGAATTTTATTTTATAAGAGAAAAAAATTTTTTGAGACACATGAAATTTTTGAATTTCAGTGGAAAAAAGAAAAAGATGAATTCAAATTATTTTTACAAGCATTAATTCAAATTTCAATTGCTATGAATAAAATTTTTGTAAATCCAAATTTAGTTGGGGCAAAATCTCAATCTGAAAAAGCAGTTTCTAAACTAAAAGATCTTTTAGAAAAAAATTTCTTTACAGATACAGGAAAAAATTTTACTAAAAATTTAATTTTAAATTTAGAAAGTTTAATTTTTAAATTAGATAGAAACCAAGATTTGGATTTATACCAAGAATTTAGTTTTGAATTTGAATATAAAAAACTAATAAAAGAGATTTAAAAATTTAGTTACAAGAAATTTTATGAATTTAATTTTACTATTATTTGAAATGAGATTAATTCTAGGAGATATCTAAATGAAATTTTTATTTAATGTAATTTTACTTTTGATAATTATTTTAAATTGTAATCCTCCTTCTTACAAAAGTCCATGTAGCCAAGAATCAAATTTTTTTAAAGCATATGCAACGTATAATACAATTGCACAAAATAAACAAGATTTTTGTGGTATAAAAATAACTAGGACAAGCACATTCACAGCAACAGGAGTTGGGACAGGAACAGGTATTGGCACAGGAACAGGTATTGGCACAGGGACGAGTCCAGCTGTTTTATCTTCCACAAAAGACATCATAGCTTATTCCATTCCTTCCCTTGGAGTTACAGGAATCATAAATGGAACATCAATTAGTTTGTCTTCAACTACCGTAAATAGTTTCACTCCTCAAATTGCAATATTCACAATTACAGGAGCTTCTGTTTCAGTTTCTGGAACTCCTCAAATTAGTGGAACCACTGCCAATAATTTTTCATCCAATTTAAACTATTTAGTAACTGCTGCTGATGGATCAACAAAAACATATACTGTTACATTTACCGCACCAAGAGCTTTAGGTGGAGGTTCGTCACTTCGAATTTGGTTAAGAGCAGATGGATTAATATTACCAGATAATTCACAAGTTACTAGTTGGAGTGATAGTAGTGGATCTGGAAATGATTTCATTCAAAACACTAGTGCTTTAAAACCTATTTTTCGAACCAATCAAATTAAAGGTTTACCTGTTTTAAATTTTTCAGGTGGAAAAAACATGGGTATCGCAGGAGCTACCATGTTACATTTGGATGCAAGTGGAAGTTTTTTTATTGTATTTAAAATGAATGCTTCTACAAATTCACAATCCATATTTAATGTTGGAGGTTCTAATAATAGGCAATTTGATTTAACTCATCCAAGTTTAAATTTTTCACCAGGCAGAAATGGTGTTGGAAGTTGGATTACATCTGGAGCTTCAATTCCATTATCCACTTTTTTAGCAATTGGAACTGTATAGTTATTAACTACAAGTTCAAATGAATTTTGGAATGGAGATTTAAAAGGGACTCAAACAGCTGGTTTATATACTTATGCTGGTGGAACAACTGGTTATATTTCAAATAATTTATTGGATGCTGATATTGCTGAAATCTTATTTTTCAATACTGCCCTTTCTCAAAACGAAGTGGACAAAGTTTTTTGTTATCTTAGAGCAAAATACGATTTAACTTCCACAAACACAAGTTGTGGAATTTAGTTGTTTCTGATAGAGAAAATTTTTTCTTCATAAGCGATAGTGATACAAAATGTCGCGAAGCGAGTGCGAAGCACGGAACCATTTTGTAGCACGGTTTTTCCAAGGGAATTAAGAATTTTGAATGAAGAATTAAAAATTGAAACTAAGAATTTTTTACTTCTTTTTCAAATTTATCATTTTTAATTTTTCATTCTTTTCTAGATCAAATGGAAAAAATCACCCAAAAAAAAATTTAGAGTAAAATAAATGTAGAAAAATTAAAGCCCAAGTTTCAATTTGTTTTTTATGAAAAGAATCCTATTCCTTGTAACAATCCTTCAATCTTATTTATTCCAAAATTGTAGTCGTTTGGATTTAATTGATTACTCACCTAAAATTTCGCCTAAGGCTTTTTTGGAATCTCAACATTTTATAAATATCAAACTTGGGGATTTAGAATTTGTTTTAAGCCAACCAGTTTCTTCATTGATAGTTTATTTTGTTAGTTTTTATACGATCTATGTAGGATTTCTTTTTTTAAAAGATTTAAAAAATCAGAAGTCTAGACTTTGGTGGGGGGTAGGACTATTACTCACTGGAATTGGTGCAGTATTTGCTGGAACTAGCTACCAAGCATTTGGTTATGAAATTAAATGTGCTGGAAAAGAATTTTGTTCATGGACTAGCACTTGGGAAATCATTTACGAAATTTTTACAGGTCCTGGTATGAATGCATTTTTAATTGCATCTGCTTATTCTAACACAACAGGAAATTTTAGAAAATCAATTATTTATTATGCTATTATAAATACTGCTCTTTATGTAGGTTTAAATCTTTATGGTGCTGTTGTTCCAATTCAATTTTTTGTTTCATTTGAATTTTTAATGGCAGTTTCCACTCCTTCAGTTTTATTTTTTATTTGGTTGTACCAAAACTCTTATACTAAAAATAAAGATGTTATGAGTTTGTATTTGAGAAATTCTTGGATTGTTTTGATATTGGTTATTGTCGCTTATGTGGTGTACATGATTTTAGGCATCACACAAAGTTTATGGAAAAATGGAATTTGGTTTTCAGAAAATGATGTACTTCATGTGGGAATGATTTATTGGATTTATTATATTCATAAAAATTTAGTGAATAAAGTAAAAGATGTGAGTATATAATCTTTTTAATTTATAAAACAAATATTACAAATTATAAAGAAAGGAAAATTAGTTTTTCTTAAGCTAGTCTTTGTTTAAGAAAAACTAAAATTGTATCAAAGGAAGTTCAGTAATTTTTTTTTCCCTTTTTTGATAAGCAAATCTTTTCAATTTTATGTTTTCATTTTCTAATTCAATTAGATGAAAACCTGTTTCATGAGTTTTGTCCCATAGTCTTGTGCTAGAAGCGGAATTGATGATTGTGAATGGAATTTTCTCATCTTCTAATTTTACCCAATTTGTATGAGCATGACCATGAAGGTATAAATGAATTTTTTTTTCTTTTAAAACCTGAACCACCTCATCACGATTAGTCATTTTATGATAAATAGATTCTTCATGTCGTGGGTCATTCCAAATTGGATGATGACAAACTAAAATTATTTTTTTTGAAGAATGATTTTTTTTTAAAATATCCAGTGACTTGTTCAAAATTTCTAAATCAATTTTTCCGCTGGCATTAGCAATTGGAGTTGGGGAATTTGAATCAAGCCCAAGAAAAATTTTGTCTTCTAGAATTTTGATTTTTGAATATCCGTTATCTAAAATATCTTCACCTAAAAACTCACCAAAATATTTTTCAAATAAATGAATATTTTTTTCTGAATAACGATCATGATTTCCGGGAATGATAAAAGTTTTTTTATTTAAGATTGGACTTAAAATTTTTTTTGCTTCAGAAAATTCTTTTTCATGAGAAATATTTGTAATATCACCAGAAATTACTAAAATATCATAGTTTGAATTATTAATATGAATCATAATTTCTTTTATTACATCTATTGGGTGAAGTTTTCTTCTTCTAAAATGAAAATTCAAATACCCAATTAAAGATTTTCCTAAAAGAGAAAAAACTCTAAGTTTTGTTGGTAAATGTAAATCTGAAATATGAATGATTTTCATTAATCTAGTTCTAAAACCCCAAGAATTTGGTTTTTAGTGACAATATCACCTGAATTGGCAAAAATTGATTTGAGTATTCCTGAATGAGGGGACTCGACAGGGAATGCTGCTTTGTCAGTGACTAATTCTAGCAACTCATCCCCTACTTTCACTGTCTGATTAACAGAAACATACCATTTTAGTAGTTCAATTTTATCTGTATCACCTAAATCGGGAGTTTTTAACTCAAAGCTTTTTGAATCCATAAATTAAATCCTACTTGCCAGTATAACCTTTAAAATTAATTTGAAATTAATTCTTTAAATACAAGTCTTAATTAAATAGTTTTATGACAAATACAAAAAAATTCTTATCTAGTTCAGAAATCAATGCTTCAATGGATGAAATCATCAAAAGAAATAGTATTCATCTACAATTGACTGGTCTAACTCGTGACACTCGTGATATAATCTCTAGTATCATCAATGGTCTTTTAGAAAGAATCGGAGTTGATCCACTTTCTTCTTTTCATTTATTTAGCGGTCTAATGGAAGCTTTACTTAATGCTTTAAAAAGTAACATTCGATTTACAATTTTTAAAAATGAATTAGCAAATAAATTAAAAGATGTAGAAAATTCTGAACAAGAAATTGAAAGACTTTTAAATATAATAATGGATACATCTGCTCTAAGAGATGCAATGCAAAGATATGTGGTTCCAGAAAAAATCAAAAAATTAGTTCAATCCATTTTATCTTTAGAAGACAAAGTTAGAGTTAAAAAAGCTAATATTTCTGAAAATGATAAAGACTTTTTATTTTCAGTTCGCGAAAAAATGAAATCAGAAAACAGGAAAATTTCAGTAAAAATCCGTCTTGATGAACAAGAACTTTATATTCGAATCAAAAATGATTCTCCAATAATGGATTCTGATATGGATAGAATTGGTGAATCTAGGGTTAAACATTTTCAACTCTTTGAAGAAGGAAGATCTTCAGATTATTTCCGCCCTGAATATTTGGATGAAAAAGAATCAGCTGGATTTGGTATTGCAATGATTGATGAAGGTTTTTATAGTATGGGTTTAAATCCACTTGAGCAATTTACTTATACTCAAGGTAAAACTGCAACAACTGTTTATATGACATATCCTTTAGAAAAACTCAAATCTGGTGCATTTTCTTTATAATTTTATAATTATAAAATACTGTTTTAATTTTTAATTCAATTTTCTATATTAGATTTTATTAATATGCCGAAACAATTTTATAACTTAAAAATTAAATTATTTTTATTTTTTTTATCCCATTCTATTTATTCGGAAACTATTCTACTTGAAAATTTGGAATATGATAATCCTGTTTTAAAAGAGCTCAGAGAGTTTGTAAAAATAAATTTAAAAAATTCTAAATCTAGTTCTGAACTTCCCACCAAATTAAAATTTTATAAGTACAAAGTTTCTAAAGGTGATAATTTTTTTAGAATTATGGCTAGAACTGGAATGAATATTGATACACTTTCATCAGCTAATCACTTAAGTTCACCACAAGATATTAGAGTTGGAATGATACTCATGATTCCAAACATGAGAGGTGTTTATGATATTGATGAACTAGAAAAATCAGAAAAGAATAAAAAGATTTTATCTGAAAAATATGACGTATATGAAAAAAATATGATTTTTGATGAGGAAAGAAAAGAATATTTTTTTGCAGGTAAAACACTGACCAAATTAGAAAAATCTTTTTTTTATGGACTAGTTTTTCATCCTCCACTTCAAAAAGGTTCACTCACATCAGGATATGGAACTAGAACAGATCCATTTACAAAGAAAAAAACATTTCATGGTGGTCTAGACATTGCTTCATCTAAAGGAAGCCCAGTATATGCTTCTGCGGATGGAGAGGTAATTTTTTCTGATAAAAAAGGGGGATATGGTAAACTAATTATTATAAAACATATTATGGGATTTGAAACTAGATATGGCCATCTAGACGAGTTTAAAGTTAAAGAAGGTGAACTTGTAAAACGTGGTGACTTAATAGGAAAAGTTGGAAGCACTGGAAGAGCGACTGGTCCTCATCTACATTTTGAAGTAATCAGAAATAAAAAAAACGAAAAGCCAATTTTCTATAAACATTATTGAATTTTAATTTCTTGACAAGAATTTTAAATTTTTCAAATTCTATTCTTGAAATTTTATCTTTAATTAGTATTCATTTCGTTTTGTACTAATTTGGATTCTAAAAAAAATGGAATTAATTTAACTTTCTTAAATTTTTTAACTAGATTAAGTTCAATAAAAAGTATTACAGCAGGAATTGGCACTGGTACAATGACTTGTAAGTTCAGGAACTTGAAGTGGTATTGCAACAGGGATAACAATAAACTATTCTGTGTAAGTTCTTCCAACTTTTAACTATACTACAGATGCTAGCGGAACGACTCAAATCAAAATTAGACCAAGCCATTCACCTTCTTCAAATGTTAATATAAATTTAGTTCAATTTAATAATTGAGCATCTTATTCAGAGTCTAGTTAAGTAAAGATAAAACTAATTTTATTTATACAATTTGTAATTAGTTGGGGTATAACGGAAGAAAAAATAGTTGAGGATAATTATTTAGTAATTTTTATCCATGGGTTTAAAGGTTCAAATCTTTATATTGGAAAAAAAAGTTTTGTTTAAACACTTCAGATGTAGTTAGTATTTTCTAATACAGATATTATACTTCCCGTAAAATGAGAAAATACAATTCAAAAAAAAGGTCTTTTCTTGTTATCGAAGTTTTTTAGAAAAGAATTATTCCATCAGTCTTTTCTAAAAAAAGTCTACAAAGCATGCTAATATTCAATGTAATATTTATAAAAAAAAGATCTTTTGAGTTCAAACAGAATTAAAGGAAAGATAAATTAGAAACTCTTTAAAAAATAACATAACTTTTTAAATTAGGATTTTTTTTAATTCTGTCGATTAATTCTATATTGAGACTTTTATTTTTTTTATTTCCAATATTTTTATTTTCCGATTACGAAGAAGATTTAACTAAAGCATATGTTTTTTATTTAGATAAAAATTGGAAATTATCCCGGGAAAAACTCCAAAAAATTGATTTAGAATATGAATTAAAAGATTGGAGATTTTATTCTTTAAAAGGAGAAATTGAAGAACAACTTGGAGAAACTACTGAAGCATTAAAAAATTATACAATAGCAGTTTCGCTGAATCAAACAAATTCAGAACTTTTCAAAAGAATTTATGAAATTTATACAAATTTAAAAAAACCATTTCATGCATTTGAATACATCAGACTATATTTATCTCAAAATCCATATGATACAAGAATGAGATATAAAGCAATGTTACTTTCCAAAAGAATTGGTGAAGATAAATATTTTGAATTTTCAAAAAATAAATTTAATTCTGAAAGTATCCCTGAATCAGAATTTATAAATTTGGAATTAAAATTAAAACAAAAAAAATACAATGAATTAGAAACTAATTTAACTGAATTAAAATATAAATATCCTTTTGAAGTGGGAATTTATAACTTAGAAAAAAAAATTTTTTTAGAAACAAAAAACAAAACTAAACTTGAAGAAAATTTTTTAGAACAAGCAATTCTATTTGAAAGTAAAGAAAGAGTAATTTTGGAACTTGCAAATTTTTATAAAGAAGAAAAAAAATATTTAAAAGCATTAAATTTATATAGAAAGTATTTTTTTTTGAGTTTAAAAAAAGAAAAAATTTTTGAAGCAAATATTTTTTTAAAAGAAATCTATAGAAGCTTAAACAAAAATGATTTTTTGGCTTTTGATGAATTAGAAGATTTTTTCTTAGTTCCTCAAAAACTTCTACAATTAAAAAGACTTTCTATCACCTATCCAAACCAAAGAGAAATTTTAATTCTTGGAATTTATTTTTCAAAAAAAGAAAAAAATGAGACTGAAGAAATCTACTTTCAAAATAAACTAAAAGCTAGAGATGAAAAAAATGAATTCTCTGAGCTTTTAAATGTTTATTCTTTATTTCTAAAAGAGGATTTATTTTAATTTAGATAGGGCTTCTTCTTTTTGTCTATCAATTTGTGTTACCTGTTCTTTTGCAGAGTCTAGTATTTTTTGAAATTGACCATCTTTATCTTTTTCACCATCTTCTTTTTGTTGTTCAATTAAATATTCTATGATTTGAATTCTATCATTAGCATTTTTTTTTTGGCTATCAAAATGCATATTCGCTTCATCTAGTGTGAATTTTCCAGAGTTAACAGCATTTCCTGCTTTGATGATTTCATTATCCTTTTGTGCTTTTTTATCATTTTCAAACTTAGTAATTTTTCTTGGAATTAAATCATTATCAGGCATGTATTTTCTTAATTCATCAAATTGAACAAGTTGCTCTTCATCAAAAGCTTTTCCTGTTTGAGGATTTGTTGGGTAAACAAAGTCTGGATTTTGACCAGTTGGGTCTTCTTCATAATTCAAACCAACTGCTTTCATAAACTCTCCATCAAAAATTGAATCATTATGATTTCGACAACCTTTCCTTGGAGTTTCGCCATCATCCATAAGACAAGGATTTGCTTTTCCAGTTGCTACGGCAAAAAGACCGTTTGCATTTGCTTTTTTTGTTGATAAACTTCTAGAGGAATTAGATTTTTTTCCACTACCAAAAAAAGTAAATAGAAGAGCAATTAAACCTATTGCAACAAGAATTGATGGAATAATATATTTTGAACTTTTCATAAGTTTATAATCCTAAAACTAGGTGAATATGAAAGAATTTTTTCAGAAAATAATGATTGTAATTTTATTTTTTTTATTTTCTTGTGGAACAAACACTGACACTCCAATAGTATTTGCTCCTCTACTTTTTGCTACAAACCCAATAAATGTTCCTCAATTTTTAGGTGTTATCCCAACTGAACAAATTCCAACAATAGGTCCAGGAATTCCAGATCTTCCCTCAAGCCTAATTAATCCAAATAAACCTGAATTTATTATTAAGTATTTTGTTACAAATTCAGAACCACAATTTGTTGGATATAATTTGAGTATAACATCTCAGAACCCAACTCTAATTGAGACTCAAGCTGGAGTTGCAGGTTCTGTTTATACAGAAAATGGCATTGAACCATCTTTTCCCCATCTTTCAATTGAAAATTCTACAGCAAGTTCAAGTCTAAAAAAAAGAAAAATTTCTTGGCGGGTACCTCCACCAAGTTCTTTATTATTTCAAAAATGTGAAATTTATACTTTTACATTAAGAGCTGTTTTAAGTAATGTTCCACAAACTTCTAATCCTTCAGTTCCTGTTCAATCTTGTGCAAGTATGGAGCCAAATAAATGTCCTGTTGGTAGCAGTTGTAATCCAAAAGCTTGTTCAGTTGAAGGAATTATAAATGCAAGTACACCCTACTCACATTGTTCTGCTGGCTGTCAAGTTGGAACTTACTGCAATCCGTGTACAATTTTAGATTCAACAGGAAGAATTAAACCAGGTTGTGAATGTCCTGAAGGAGTGAGCCCCAATTTTGCACCTACAACAATTGGAACAGCTACAAATACTCATATTGGTTGTAATAGATAAAAATAAAATTTTTCTTTTCTTTTTACTCGTCTAATTAGTAATGATACAAAATCAGCTTTTAACTGATAGAAAGGACAAAAGAATGAATCAAACTGCTTTAGAAATTAAACCAGAAATGACAATGGGAGAAATTCTCAACAATTATCCAAGTGCAAAAAGAGCATTATTCCAAAAATATCACATTGGTGGATGTTCTAGTTGTGGATTTTCAATGGAAGAATCTCTTCAAGAAGTATTTGTAAATCATAGAAGAGACAAAGAAGTTTTGAACGCTATTCAGCATATTTATGACTCAGCTGAAGTTGATAAACAAATGCAAATCAATGTTAAAGAGCTTAATGATAAACTCCAAGCTGGAGAAAAAATAGAATTAGTTGATGTTCGAGAAGATTGGGAAATTGAAATTGCTTCACTACCAAACTCCCAAATAATTACTCAAAAATTAGCTTATGAAATTTTGAATAAATGGGACAAATCAACTACAATAGTTTTTATTTGTCATCATGGAATTAGAAGTTTAGAGGCAGCTTCCTACTTTAAAGGACATGGTTTACCAAATGTTAAAAGTCTCACAGCTGGAATAGATGCTTGGGCTTTAGAAATTGATTCTACTATGAAAAGATATTAATTTTAAAATTTAGGACGATGTCAGCTTTAAAGTATAGAAAGTAGAATTTTATTGATAAAAGGTGATATTTTAATTATTCAAAAACAATCTAGTAATTATTCATTTTAATATATTTCAACTACTCTCTATACTCTTAAACTGACCCGGGCTACAAAATGGTTCCGTCCTTCGGACTTGCTTCGCAACATTTTGTATCCCTATCGCTTGTAGAGAAACAAATCAGATTTTAAATCATCCTTGCACACAATTATTAAGCTCTATATGTTTAGAATATTTTTTTTAATTTTATATTTTATAACTAATGTATTAATTTCAGAGGAAAATTTTTTTGATGTTATCAAAACAAAAAATTTAAACAAAATAAAATTATCCCTTCAAAATGGTTCAAATATTAACCAAAGAAATGATTTTAATACTACTCCATTAATTTATGCAACTGAATTACAAAATATAGAGTTAGTAAATTTTCTTCTAGAAAATGGAGCCAATCCAAATTTTTTTAACTATAGAAATGAAACTCCACTGGTAATTGCTTTTAAAAAAAATAATTTTACAATAGCGGAAAGTTTATTAAAATTTAAAGCAAATCCTAATTATGAAGATATAGACGGAAATTCAATTTTACAAATGGAATTTCCTTATCTTGATAAATATAAATTTTTTGAATTATTATTAAAATATAATGCAAATATCAACCATAGAAATTCCCTAGGTGAAACAATTTCATTTAAATATAAAAAAGATTTAGAAGTGTTAGAATATTTAGTTTCTAAAAAATTAAATCTAAATTTACAAAATTTAGATGGTAATTCTATTTTATTTCAGGCGATTGAAGAACAAGATTTAGAACTAGTAAAATTTATTTTAGATAAAAAAGTAAATCTAAATATTCAAAATTTTTCTGGTGATACAGCTTTAATGACAGCAGTTTATTTTGATAATTTAGAAATACTCGATTTAATACTCCAACTAAAACCAGATTTAGATATTGGAGATATCGAAGGTATGACAGTTTTAATGCATTCAATTGAGAAAAAAAACTTTATATTTGTCAAAAAAATTTTAGAACAAAAACCAAATTTAGAAAAAAAAGATAATAAAGGTTACACAGCTTTTTTATATTCAGTTCTAAATAATGATGAAAAAATAATTGAGCTTATTATAAATTCAAAACCAAATTTTAAAATTAATTCCTACAATGATTATAATGCTTTAATGTTAGCAGCTTATAAAGGGAATTTAGATTTAATTAATTTTTTAATTGAACAAGGATTAGATGTTGAATTTTCAACAAAAAAAAATGAAACTGCAATTTACCATTCAATTAGAAATTATAAAGAAAGACAATTTGATGCTTTAAATTTAATTTCAAAATATAAAAAAAATAAAAAAAAAGATTTAGGACTTCTTGCTAGTATAAATTTTAATGATCAAAAATCTTTAGAATATTTTATAGAATTTAATTATGATCTAAATATTAAAAACAATGATGGAAATACAGCTTTAATGTTAATAGCAAAATTTGGACATGTCCATTTATTAAACTTAATTATTGACAAAGTTAATTTAAATGAAAAAAATAAATTAGGTGAAACAGCTTACGACATTTCAATTAAAGAAAAAAATTACCAAATAACAAAATTATTAAATCCAAAATTTAACCCACCAAAGATAATAAAACCATCTCCAAAAGACATTCAAACAAAATCATTTCCTCTATTGATAATAGAAAAAGAAAATCATGAATTAGAAGATTTTATAAAAAGTGATGATGTCATTTCACTTAAAGAATTGTATTCAAAAAATAGATTTAAAATCAATTCACTTTATTCTGAAAAAACTCTAAGTCCATTGATGTACACAATCTATTATGGTAGTTACAAATGTTTTCAATTTATATTTTCGTTAAATCCAAATTTGAATTTATTAGATAAAAAAGGTAATCATGCTCTTTTTCAAATTTTAGAATTTGCTAAACTAGAAGCAAATCACAAAATTTTACCAGAACATTATTTTTTTTATAATTTTTTAAATTCAAAAATTGATTTAAACCATAAAAATAAATTTGGAAATTCTTTTTTTCATGAAGCAAGTCTTTTAGGTTTAGATAATATTTTTTTAATAACTGATAATCAAAAAATCAATTGGAATTTAAAAAATGATAAATTCCAAACAAATTTTCTTTTAGCTTGCAAACAAAAAAATGATTTTTTAATAGATTTTTTTATAAAAAAACAAGCGGATTTAAATACTTTAGATTCAGAAGAAAATTCTTGTTTAAATTACTTAGCTGAAAGCACAGAGAATCCCTATTCTTCTTTTCAAAAATTAATCCAAGCAGGCATAAAAATCGACACTGAATCAATTTCTGGGAAAAAACTTGTTCAAAGTATTTATAAAAACGGACATAGAAAATTATTAAAACTTTTAAAATCTAATTTTGAAAAAAAAACTTTTCCAAAAATTATAATTGAAGAAACTGATAAAGATAAAGAAGTTAATTTTCGAGATTCTAATTTGAATACAAAATTGATGATTGCAATTAAAAATTCCAATTTTCAACAAATAAAGAAAATTATAAATGAAAAAGAAAATCTTGATTTTTATGATTCTAACCAAGATACTCCTCTTCATATTACTGTTTTACAATCTAATTTTGAAATTACAAAACTTCTTTTAGAACATAAAGCAAACCCAAATTATAAAAATAAAGAAGGCTATACTCCATTAATGACAGCTTGTTTTAATGGTGATTTTGAAATTGTAAAATTACTCATTGAATATGACGCTAATATTTCAATAAAATCAAACCAAAATGATATTGCTTTAATGATTGCTGCTAGATATGGACATAAAAAAATTCTAAATTTTTTATTAAAAAATAATTCACATCCAAATTCAATTAATAAATATTTTGGTACAAGTTTAATTGCTTCAGCCAAAGCGAATGAATTTAAAATTTCTAAAATACTTTTAGATTCTGGTGCTAATCCAAATTTGAAATTCTCAGATGGCAACATACCTTTATTTTACGCAGTTCAGAATGGAAATATCAGACTTACTAAATTATTAATTGATCATAAATCAAAAATAACTCATAAAAATATTTTTGGGGAAAACACATTAGATATTCTTTTAAAAAATTATCAATTTCGAAAATTTAAATTTCTTTTAAATGAAAATATTTTATTAAAAGATGAATTAATCTATGAATTGATCTTAAAAAAAGAGTATGAATTTTTAATGCTTTATTTAGAAAAGATTAGAACAGATAAAGAAAGTTTTAAAGAAAATTATTTTTATAATCCAATAAGTTATGCAATATGTTTAAACGATGAAATAGCTTTTAAAATTTTATCTGATTTTGGTTTTCCTAAAAATAGAAAGAATGAGTTAAATTTTTCTCCTAAAGACTATGCTAAAGATTTTAATTATAAAAATTTTCTAAAGTATTATGAGGATTAAATGAATAAAAAAAAAATTGCAGTAATTGGGCTTGGTGATTTTGGAATTGAACTTGTAAAAAGCCTTTATAACGAAGGTCATGAAGTAATAGCAATAGATAAAGATATTGATCGAGTTGATATGATCAAAGATTATTCATACAATGCAATTTCCATAGATTCAACTGATGAACAAGCAATGAAAAGCCAAGGACTTGATGAACTTGATTACGTAATTTTAGCAGTTGCAGATGATTTTGAAACACTAATTATTACTGCTGATATTTTAAAAAGAATTGTTGTTAAAGAAATTATAGCTCGTTACCAAACTGACTTACATATTCGAATTTTGAAAATGCTTGGCATTACAAATGTATTTAATCCTGAAGAAAGAGCTGCAAGAAATATGTCTGAAATGTTTGGACATTCCAGTATTAAAGGGAGTATTATTTTATCTGAAAATTACCGTATTGCTGAACTATTAGTTCCTGAATTTTTCGAAGGAAAAACAATTTTTGAAATTGGTTTAAAAGAAAAATACAATTTACTTTTAATAACAATTAAACGAACTAAACAAACAGTAAAAGGGAAACGTAAAGATGATGAAATTAAAATTGAAACTATAGGGATCCCAAATTCAGAAACAAGTTTTAGGAATAAAGATATAATGGTTGTTTTTGGACTTCATGAAAATATCGAAAAATTCTTAAACAGAATTTAATTCTTCATTTCTAAAATTGCTTCTTTAATTGCAATTGCTGAATACGGTTTTCCAATATGTGTTTTAAAACCAACAAGTTTATATTTTTGCTTATCTTCTTCAAATACATTTGCAGTTAAAGCAATAATTTGTGGTTTAATTTGTGATTCAGATAAAATTAATTCAGTTGAAACTATTCCATCCATATTAGGCATTTGAATATCCATAAAAATTAAATCATATTTTTTTTCTCTAGTTTTATTTAATGCAATTTGACCGTCATTTGCAATATCTACTTCATAACCTAAATTTTTTAAAATCTTTTTTATAAGCAATTGATTTACTAAATTATCTTCAGCTACTAAAATCTGAAGTGGAATTTCATCTGATAGTTTTTTTAATTCTTTAGTTTGTTTTATTTCTATTTGAACTGAATCGAGTATTTCCATTGGAAAACTAAATTCAAAACTACTCCCTTTATTTTTATTGGATTCATAACGAATTTCTCCTCCAAGAATTTCTAAAATTTTTTTGCTAATATATAGTCCCAATCCAGATCCACCATATTTTCGATTTAAGTTTGAATTTGCTATTGAAAACTCTTTAAATAAATTTTCTTTTACTGATTCATGTATTCCAATTCCAGAATCTTTAATTTGTGTAACTAATAAAATTTGTTTTTGATTGATGGTTTTAATAAAAACTTTAACTTCAATTAAACCCTTTTCAGTAAATTTAATTGCATTACTGAACAAATTTAAAAAAACTTGTTTGTATCTCTCCATATTACATTGGACATACTTTGGTATATTTTTTTCAAATTGAACTGATAAAGATAATTTTTTCTCTTCAATAAGATAAGTGTTATTTTTGATTAAATCTTGTAAAAAATCTACTATATTCATTTTTTTTGTTTCATTTAATATTCTACCTGAGTCAATTTGAGTAATTTCAAGTATATTATTTATCAAAAACATAAGATTTTCTGCACTGGACTCAATATGGTTTAAAAATTCTTTTTGCTCTTTTTTTAACTCAGTTTGATTTAACAAATCAGTCATTCCCAATACTCCATTTAAGGGTGTTCTCAATTCATGACTTATAACATTTAAAAAATCGGATTTTGTTTTAGATGATTTTTCTGCTTTTTCTTTTGCTAATTCTAATTCAACTGTTCTTTCACTTACTTTTTTTTCTAACTCTAATGTATAATTCTTTTGAGAAATATCTTTTTCATAAATTGTTTTTGACATTAAGTTTAATGAATTTACTAAAACTTGAAACTCATCTTTACTTTTTGTTTTAATAAAAAAATTGAAATTATTTGATCTAGATTCATTTAAAACTTTAATAATTGAAAAAATTGGTTTAGTCAAATAAAAGGAAAACAGTATACTCAATGAAAAAATTAAAATTATACTATACATAATATAATTAAATAGTGTATAATAAATCTTGTTTTTAAAATCTAATATTTTTTGATTTGTAAAATCATATACAATTATTCCTGAAACTTCATTTTTCGAATCAAATACAGGAACAAAAATTGATAAAAAATAACCATAAAGAGATTTTCTAAAATCTGAATCTAAATAAGCTTGTTTAGATCGAATTAAATATTTTAACTTTTCCTTAAGTAAATTATCAGGAAAATAAAAATCTCCAGGTCTTCCACTAGACTCGTTAACACCTGTTACAGAAATTGTTGCCTTGTATTCTTTACCATTAATAATAAATTTTTCATAAGCAAATTGTTTTAAAAGTTTTTTGGAATATACATTATTATTAATTTTGATTTCAAGTTTTTCAGTTGTTGATGCTGTAAACAACTCAGTATTTGCAATCATTACTTTTGTTTCAGACTTAAATCGATGAAAACTTACAGGTAGTTTTTGGGAATCTAACTCCATTTCAAAATCATCATAATAATCATTATGAAAATATTTAATAAATAAATTTTTTGTTTGATCAGTTGAAATACTAATTGCACCAGTTTCAAACTCAATCCAAATTATTTCAAATGGAAAAGAATTTGCTACAAGAAAAAAAAAATCATCTTTTACTTTATCAAATTTAATTAAATAAAGATAAGTATCTTTCTCATCATGTTTCCAAAGATTTTGAATTAAATTTTGTATAAACTTGTAATATTCAGTATTCATATCAGAAAACTTCCAAGTTTTAATTTTATCCCCATCAATTAAATTGCTAATTGAATTTAGGATTCTCAACTTTTCATCTAAATGTCTTTGTAAAAAAATTTCTTTCGCTTTTTCAAAAATAACAAATCCAACTGTTGAGGTTAAAATTAAATTAAACAATAATGTAAATAAAAATACTTTTATTTTTATTGAAATTTTCATTGATTATGTTTCAAATATTTCTCAACTTTAGATTTTACAACATATGCACAATAAGGAACATTAGGATTATCATTATAATAATTTTGGTGATAACTTTCTGCTGTATAATAATTTGTAAACTTTGTAATCTCAGTTACTATTGGGTTTTGAAATTTTTGAGAAATTTTTTCAATATATAAATTGAAAAACTCTTTTTCAGATTCTGTTTCAAAAAAAATTACTGAGCGATATTGAGTTCCTTCATCATTACCTTGTCTATTTTTTGTAGTGGGATCATGGATAACAAAAAAGATTTCTAAAATCTTTTCTATATTTATTTCGGAATCATCAAAAGTTAATTTTACAACTTCAGCATGTCCTGTTGTTTCATTACAAACTTCTCTATAAGTAGGATTTTCTTTATGTCCACCAGCATAACCAGATTCAACTGAAATAATTCCCTCTACCAACTGGTAGACTGCTTCTAAACACCAGAAGCAGCCTCCGCCAAGGATAATTGACTTATTCATAATTGATATAACTAAAATGATGAGCAATATGTAATGCATTCAACTTTTCAGTTTCTTGTAAGTCAGATTTTCCATAAAAAGGGTGTTCGAATAATTCACCTTTATGAGTTTTTAATTGATTAATTAGAGTTTTTAATTTCTCTAATTCTGGTTTAGGATCTAATTCTATTCTTTCTTTTGCTGCTTCAGGATTATCTAATCCTGCTTCCATAAAATCTTTTTTTAAAATTTTATTTTTAAAAAATTTTCCAAAAATAACCCTAACTAACCAAGGAGCAAGTTTAATCTTTCCAGTTAAATTACTTTCTGGACCAACTGCAACATGTTGTAAAATTTGACCATAAGACCAAAGACCAACAGTCTTAACATTTTTTGCTTTTTCTAATTTAGCGATCTCTGAAAGAATATCGTCATAAGATTTAAATCGTAAGTTTCTATACATAATTCCAAATTTTATTGAATTTAAAATTTTTAAATTAGTTTTTAAAAAATTTAAAATCTATACAATTTAACTATTCTTTTTTTGTTACCTTAGATTCAGTTTTATTTAATATATCAGGAACAAGTTTTTCTGAGAATCCTGATATAAAACACCATACAACTAATAGTGCATAAGATTTATCATCAAAAATTGGAACGCTTGTTGTAAAAATTGGTATAAAGTCCCCAGAAATTAATTTTGCTTGAAAAAAATAATACATAATAAGACCAGAAGTAAATCCAATTATAGCCCTGGAGAAAATATAATCTACTCTATGAATTACTTTTAGATCAGTTAATGAACTAGAATTTAATCTATCTTTTAATCCCATTAACATACTAAAAGTAGAACCAAGCCAACCACTTGCTAAAGATGTGAGAATTGCATCTCCTTTGGTTCCTTTTTTTAAAGAAAATATTTCGATTATAAAACCAATTTGATCAATAGCAAAAAATAACAGAATAGCCATAAAGAATAAAACACTAGTTCTAATTCTTGTTAGTGCAATGTATGTTTTTTCTAAATCTTGGACATCATCTACTAATTGAATTTTTTCATTTAAACTATTAAGTAAATTTTTTTTATCTGAAAAACTTAATTTTTGATTTATTTGTTCTTCATAAAATTTTACAGTTTCAGGTAATAATTTTTCTTTTGCTTCAAGGAGTTTAATTTTTAATTCAATTGTAACTTCTGCTTCAGAATAAAGAGAAACCAGATACAACTCAATTTGAGATAAACTAGTCCAAGTTTGATCAGTTGCAAAAAGTTCTTCTAATTTTAAAATAATTTTATCAGTTTTTTTTGGAAAATTTCTTTCATAACTTAATTTTTCAAACTTAGTTTCTAATAATTTGTATTGTTGGTTTAAGATTAATTTATCAGGTTTAGGAATAAAATTTATTTTTAACCAATTCCAAAAAGAAGTTTTTTTTATAAAGCTCATAAAATCCTTTTGTTGGTTTAAGGAATTTTTTAAACCAATCCAATAACAAAAGAGAAATTATTTAATTGATATTGTCAATGAATAAAAATTTTTCTATAGAGAATTGATTTTAAGTTATTTTCAAAAAATTTTTATCAATTCATCAAAGTAGCGAATACGAGAGTTAGGGATTGAAACGTGGTCAAAAAATTTTTTTATAAAATTTTTTGACCGAAGTTGAAAGCCCGACCTTTTATTTTGCAAAGCAAAAAAAAAGGGAACTCCCTAACTATTGTTTAGCTACACAGCGGATTAAAAAACGATTTGCTTTTGGTGAATAAAAATTTTCATAACCACGCATAGAAATATTATAAGCTGAGTCAGGATCATCTTCATGAGATGTTGAAGTCCAATATTCACAACAAGGATTTTTTAATTTTTTGATTCCAGAATTAAATGCAATTTTAAATTCATTTCTAGTTGGAAGTCTCATTCCTAAACTTTTACAATGAGCCAATCCTTGAAACCAAGAAAGTGTTTTTACTTCAGATGTTTGCCAAACTAATCCACCGTAATTGATCAAACCATTATCTGGTAAATCTTTGATGGATTTAGTCTCTTTTGTGGGTGGTGTGATTTCAGGAATTTGATCAAGTGAGATTGTAAATGCATTCATTTGGTTTACATCTTTAACTTCAGTTTCAAATTCTACTTCTTGGTAACCTTCTAAGTCAACTTTAAATTTATAAACACCTGATTCAGTTTTCATGGTTTCAAATGGAGTTTTACCAAGTTCAAGATTTGTTGTTTTATCAATTAATCTAGCACCAGAAGGAGTGGATTCAATTCGTAAATTATTTTTTGACATTTTATCAACTATTGGATTTTCAGAAAGTATTTTATAAAGTACTAATGAACCAACACTTAATCCAAGAACAACGATTGCAGCAATTAAAGTTAAATTAAACTTTTTTCTAACAGTATTTTGTTTTAATGTTAACGGAAGATCTTCACCAGAAACTTCAGTTAAAGCTTCTGCAAATTCTTTAGCTGATTGGTATCTTTTTGCTTTATTTTTTGCACAAGCTTTTTCGATGACATTTTCCATTTCACCGCCTAGAGTTGAAAAATCAGGATCTGGTCTTTCTGCTCTAGATTTTACTCTTCCTGATAGGCTAGGAATTTTTTCTTTCACTTGTTTAATCATAATGGAAAGTCCGGAATCACCTTTAAATGGAAGTTCACCAGTAACTATTTCAAAAAGCATTATTCCAACAGAATAAACATCAGAACGTCCATCAATGTCTTTTCTACCTTGGCATTGTTCAGGACTCATATAATTTGCAGTTCCCATTGTCATTTTAGTGCGAGTGATAGAAGACTCAGTTACTTTAGCTATTCCAAAATCAACAATAATTGGTTCACCAGAAAGGCGATACATGATATTAGCTGGTTTTATGTCACGATGAGATTGTAAATTATTCAAATGGCAATAATGAAGTGCATCTAAAACTTTAGTAATAAGACTAATTGCTTCTCTAACTGGAAATTGAATTCCTTGGTCTTTGTATTTTTTAATTTTTTCAGCTACAGATCCACCAGGAGCATATTCCATAATATAATATGGTCGGTTTTCAACAATTCCCACATCAATAATTTCAACGATGTTAGGATGACGAAGTTTTGCTGGAGTTCTAGCTTCAAGTAAAAATCGTTCACGAATTTCTTCATCATCGGAAATATCTTTATTTAAAATTTTTACAACAATTTTTCTTTGAAGTGCAGTTTGTTCACCTAGATAAACAGTTGCCATTCCCCCTTTACCAATTTTTTTTTCGATACTAAATTTTGGGGAAAGATGTTTTGCTAATAATTCAACATCAGCATCAGGCTTATTACCTGGGACAACCCCTTGTAAACTGTTTCCACAGTTATGACAAAATTTAGAATCAGGAGGATTCTCAGCACCACAAAAAAAACATTTAATCATTGTAAGCTCGAAATATATTCCTCATATTTTTTAGCATCCATTAATTTATCGGATTCTAAAATCTCAAAATTTTGAATTTTTACCATCCAAGCAGAATAAGCATCAGCATTTACACTTTCAGGTTTTTTTGAAAGTTCTAAATTCGTTTCCATAACATCCCCAGACATGGGAGCATATAAATCTTCAGCAGCTTTTACAGATTCGATAGTTCCAAAACTTTCTGCTTGTTTTAATCTTTTACCTATTTTAGGTAAATCAACAAAGACAATATCACCTAGTGCATTTTGTGCAAAATCTGAAATTCCAAATGTAGCAACACTACCTTCAATTTTTACCCATTCATGTTTTTCGGTGTATTTTAAACCTTCTAAAACTTTAGCCATAATTCCCTCTAATTTTTTTTCACAGAACCTGTGATGAATGATTTTTTAAATATAATAGCTTTTTTCTTTTCATTGCGAATCAAAATAAATATTTCTTTTCTATCTTCATTAAATTCAGCTTTAATATATGCTAAACCAATTGATTCTTTTAAACTGGGAGAGTAACCACCAGAAGTGGTGTTTCCGATTTTTTCTCCAGTTCCTGAATAAATTTCATAATTTTCTCTTAAAATTCCAGAGTCCACCAATTTGATTCCGACAGTAAAATATTCTGATTTATTTTTTTTCTCAGTTATAATTTTTTCATAGGATAAATAAGGATTTTCTTTTTCTTTAACAATCCAACCAATACCAGATTCAACAGGAGTTTTTGAGTCTGAAAGTTCATGACCATATAAAGCATATTTTGCTTCGAGTCTTAATGTATCCCTAGCTCCGAGTCCCACCGGAACAAGACCAAAAGGTTTTCCAAATTCTAAAACTTCTGACCAAATTTTTACCCCTAAAGAGTTTGAGGAATAAATTTCAAAACCATCTTCACCAGTATAACCAGTTCGAGAAATTATTACATCTTCTCCAAATAATTTTACTATAGTAAAATGATAGTAGTTGAGTTTAGAAAAATCTAAATTTGAATATTTGGAAAAAATCTCATCTGCTTTTGGACCTTGAATTGCAATTTGGTGAAAGTTCTCACTTAAATTTTGTATTTTTAAATTATTAGAATTGTATTTTAATAAATGTTCATATACTTTTTCAAAATTGGAAGCATTAGAACATATCATATATTTATTTGGTGAAAATTTATATAAAGTTATATCATCAACAAGACCACCGTTTTCATTTAAAACTGCATTGTATTGAACTTGGAAATTTTCTAAATTACTGACAGTGTTACAAGTGAGTTTATCTAAAAAAGATAATAAAGAAGTTTCTTCACCTTCTAAAAAAATCTCTCCCATATGTGAAACATCAAATAGACCAGCATCTTTTCTAGTTGCTAAATGTTCGTTAATAATTGAAGTATACTGAACAGGCATTTCCCAACCACCAAAAGGAACCATTCTAGCAGAAAGAGATTTATGGGTATTGTTTAGTGGAGTGCGTTTTAAATTTTCCAAATCTTCCTCTCTAAAACCAAATACTATAACTTGGTAAATATTAAAATGAATTTTCCTTTTTTTTAAAAATGAGTTTATCTAGAAACTGAAATTAAAAAAATGTTTTTCATGGCAGTTTCAAATGATTCAAAACCTATTTTAGTAGCTATTTTAGCTAATTCAATTATTGCAATTTCCAAAGCCGTTGGATATTTGTTTAGCGGTTCATCAGCTTTACTTTCTGAAACAATTCATTCTATTGCAGATGTAATGAACCAATCTTTACTTTTACTAGGTATTAAACGTGGTGAAAAAGAATTTTCAGAAATGTACAATTACGGACATTCTCAAGAAAGATTTTTTTGGAATTTAGTCTCAGCTATGGGAATTTTTGTGCTTGGTTGTGGGGTTACGCTTTATCATGGAATTCACGATTTAATAACTCATGAAGAATTTAAAAAAGCTGGAACTGAACAATTTATAATTTTAGCAATTTTAGTTATTTCAATCTTTGTTGAATCCTATTCTTTTAAAGTTGCAATTGATGAAATTTCAACCCAGGCAAAATCTAGGAATAAAAAATTTTTTACTTATTTAAACGAATCAATGGATCCTTCCGTATCCGCTGTTTTTTGGGAAGATTTAGCAGCAATTATTGGACTTTTATTCGCTCTTGTTGGAATTGTTTGTACAGAAATTTTCCAAAACGATACTTTTGATGCTGTTGCAAGTATATTAATCGGACTACTTATGGGCTGGATAGCTTTTCATTTAGCACTAGAAAATAAAAGATTTCTTTTAGACAAAGCTATTCCAACTTATGAAATGAATTTGCTTAATGAAGTTTTAAAATCTAATAAATTAATTAAAGAAGTAAAAGATATTCGCACAATAGTTCTCGGTCCTGATAGATTAAAATTTAAAGCAGATATTATTTTAGATACTGAAAGCTTAACCAAAAAAATTAGAGCTAAGTATTCAAAAAAATTAAAAACTGATTTAAAAAACCCTGAAAAATTTGAAAAATGCTTAATTGATTTTTCTGATGAATTAGCTAAAGAAAAAATAAAAGAACTAGATAAAATTAAAACTGAATTAAAACAAGCGTTACCTAATTTACAACATGTGAACTTGGTACTCGCATAAGGAGAATTAAATGAAGAAAGCATTAATCAGTGGTATAACAGGTCAAGATGGTTCCTATTTAACAGAACTTCTTTTAGAAAAAGGTTACGAAGTTCATGGAATTGTTAGACGTTCTAGTTTATTCAATCGTCATCGAATTGAGCATCTCAAAGATAACCCAAAACTTTTTTTACATTATGGTGACCTCACAGATTCAAGTAATTTAAATCGTCTTCTTGAAAAAATTAATCCTGAAGAAATTTATAATCTTGCAGCCCAGTCACATGTTGGAGTTTCTTTTGAAGTCCCAGAATATACTGCAGAAGTTGATGCAGTTGGAACTTTAAGATTTTTAGATGCAATTAATGAAGTTGGTTTAAAAAAGAAAACAAGATTTTATCAAGCTTCTACTTCAGAATTATATGGACTAGTACAAGAAGTTCCTCAGACTGAAAAAACTCCTTTTTATCCACGTTCTCCTTATGCAGTAGCAAAGCTATATGCTTATTGGATTGTTGTAAATTATAGAGAAGCATTTGGTCTTCATGCTTCCAATGGAATTTTATTTAACCATGAATCTCCAAGACGTGGTGAAACTTTTGTAACTAGAAAAATTACTTTAGGTGTTGCTGGAATCAAAAGTGGAAAAATGAAAGTTTTAAAAATGGGAAATATTGATTCAAGAAGAGATTGGGGATATGCCCCTGATTATGTTCAAATGATGTGGATGATGTTACAACAAGAAAAAGCAGATGATTATGTAGTTGCAACAAATGAAATGCATACTGTTCGAGAATTTATTGAAAAATCTTTTGGAATTGCTGGATACGAGATAGAATGGAAAGGCAAAGAAGAAAACGAAATCGGTTTTGATAAAAAAACTGGACAAACTTTAATTGCTATCGATCCACGATACTATCGTCCAACAGAAGTAGAACAATTATTAGGAAACCCTGCCAAAGCAAAAAAAGTTCTTGGTTGGGAGCCAAAAGTAAAATTTGAAGAATTAGTTAAAATAATGACAATTGCAGATCTCAAAGATGTTGGAATCAATATTTGAATAAAGAAGTCAAAAATGCAATTGAAGCAATTTTAGGTATTGAATCTGGAATGACATTGATGGTTGGAGGTTTTGGATTGTGTGGAATTCCAGAAAACTCAATTGATGCTTTAAAAAATTCTGGGATTCATAATCTTACTATCATTTCAAATAATTGTGGAATTGATGATTTTGGATTAGGAATTTTACTTCAAAATAAACAAATTAAAAAAATGATTTCGTCATATGTGGGTGAAAATAAAACTTTTGAAAAACAATTTTTAGATGGTAGCCTAGATGTGGAACTTGTTCCTCAAGGCACACTCGCTGAAAAAATCCGTGCTGGTGGAGCAGGAATTCCTGCTTTTTATACTCCAACAGGTGTAGGGACATTAATTGCTGAAGGAAAAGAAACCAAAATTTTTGAAGGAAGAACTTTTATTTTAGAAAATTCGCTTAAGAGTGATTATGCGATTGTAAAAGCTTGGAAAGGTGATAGGCTTGGAAATTTAATTTATAGAAAAACAGCAAGAAATTTTAATCCTATTATGGCAACTGCTGGAAAAATCACAATTGCTGAAGTTGAAGAATTAGTGGAAGTTGGTGAACTTGATCCAGATCAAATTCATACCCCTGGAATTTACATTAAAAGAATTTTCCAAGGAACAAATTACCAAAAAAGAATTGAAAGAAGGACAGTAAAATAATGCCTCTAAGCCAAGATGATTTTATCAAACGGGTTGCTTCTGAAATTAAAGATGGTTATTATGTAAATCTTGGGATTGGAATGCCCACTTTAGTTGCAAATTTTATCCCAAAAAAAATGGATGTAGTTCTACAATCTGAAAATGGTCTTTTGGGAATGGGAGAATTTCCTACTGAACAAGAAATTGATCCAGATTTAATTAACGCAGGAAAACAAACAGTAACTGCAAGTCTTGGTGCTTCTTTTTTTTCTTCTTCAGACTCATTTGCTATGATTCGAGGTGGTCATATTGACCTCACAATTCTTGGTGCTATGGAAGTTTCTTCTGAGGGTGATTTAGCAAATTATATGATTCCCGGAAAAATGGTAAAAGGAATGGGTGGTGCAATGGATCTAGTCGGTGGCGCAAAAAAAGTTCTAGTGATGATGGATCACACCACTAAAGATGGAAAACCAAAACTCTTAAAAAAATGTACACTTCCACTGACTGGAGTAAATTGTGTACAACAAATTATAACAGAGCTTGGAGTATTTGAAGTTATAAATAAAAAATTAGTTTTAACAGAAAAAGCAGAAGACATCACGATTGCAGATATACGAAATAAAACTGAAGCAGAATTTTCAGTTGCAAATAATTTAGTTAATATAAAAATTTCTAAATGAAAAAAATTGGAATTTTAACAAACCAATCAGCTTATTCTACTCATTACCATTTTCAAAAAATAGATGGACTTCATACATTGTTTTTACCTGAACATGGTTTATTTGCTGAACTTCAAGACCAAGTTTCAGGAAGTAGTTTAAAATACAATTATGGAAAAGTAAAAATAGTAAATTTATATGGAGATTCTGAATCGAGTCTTTATGTTGATGAAAAAGATTTATCAGAATTAGACGAAATTATTTTTGATATAGGGGATGTGGGATCAAGGTATTATACTTTTTTAACAACCTGTTTTTATATTTTACAATCTGTTCATACATATCACAATTTTTCAAAAAAAAGAATTAAAATAAAAATTCATGAGAACAAAAATCCAATCGGAAAAAAAATTGAAGGAACTCCACTTGAGAATAAGTATTCTTCTTTTGTTGGGGTTGAAACTGTATTACATCGACATGGACTTAGTATTTTCCAACTGATGAAATATTACCAACATGAATTTGACTTAAATGTTGATTTAGCCAAAATTGATTATACAAATAAATATAAATTTAAAGAAAATCCATTTTTATGGATTCCACCCTCCCCAAATATTCCAACACTTGAAACTTGTTATGCTTATGTTGGGCAATGTTTAATAGAAGGTACTAATTTATCTGAAGGAAGAGGAACCACAAAACCGTTCCAAATTTTTGGTTCTCCATATATCAATATTCAAGATGAAAAACTTATTAAAGAGCTTACTATTTATCAAAAAGAAAATGTTCATTTAAGACCACTACTCTTTATGCCAACATTTCATAAATACAAAGACCAAATTTGTAGTGGGTTTCAAATGATGATTAAAGACAAAAATAAATTTGATTCTTTATTATTTACAATTCATTTACTTAAAACTTTAAAAAAGTTTTATCCTGAAAATTTTCAATTTTTAAAAGGGGTATATGAATTTAGGTCAGATAAATCAGCAATTGAATTACTATCGGGAGACGATATTATTTTAAACTATTTTAAGGATGAAAGTTTTAAATACAAATCTATAAAAGATTATTTTAATATGCAAGAATCTAAATGGAAAAAGAAGATTAAAAAATTTAGTCTTCTTTTTTAACTAAAATCTCCCAGATTTTCTTAACTCTTTTAATTATTTTTTGCATTAAAGTTTCTTTTGGTGCTTCTGGTGGAAGTTCATTCATAATTTTTTGAGTCATTGTATCTTTTTTTCTAGTGTTTGAAACTTTATCCACTAGTTTAAAAATATCTTGATGAGCTTTTAATAATGGATCAAAATTTTCTTTTGTAATTTCAATTAGTTTTGTATCAGTTAGTGCAATAATATCAACTGTTCTTGCGGCTCCAGTAAGTAATGCCATTTCTCCAAAAAAGTTTCCAGCCCCAAGTGATGCGACTTCTAACATTTTACCATTTTCTAATTTTGTTTGAACCGAAACAACACCCTCTGCAATAACATACATAGAACGATTTGTATCTCCAGTAAATACAATTGTTTCTGAAGATTTAAAAATTTGAGTTTTAGAAAATTTTGCTAAATAGTTTCTTTCATCTTCACTAAATGAATTAAACAAATCAATATCTCTAAAAACATTTTCAGGTAATTGGGCAATATCCCCAATCATTCTTTTACCTTTAAAAATATTTACTTCATGACGTTGCATTGCAGGTTCAATTCCCGAACGATGAAGATGAGTCCAAATGGATGTGAAGACAGCTTTTCTTACAGCATTTTTTCTTTGGTAATCTTTCCAACAATACCCAATCATATAATCAGCAGCCCAATCAGAAAATTCATTTAGTCGAGTATAAGGTGCAGGATCTTTTAAAACTCCATCAGCTGATAAAAGTGCATCTAATAAAACTTTTTGAACTCTTTTTGTGTTCACTTTGGGATCTATTTTGATAGTAAACCAAAACTCAATTATATCATCTTTGTTTCCAAAATTTTGAATTTGTGATTCTGATGCTTTTGAATTTGGAATGCTCACAATTATCATATTTCTAGTTTTAATTCTGGTTGTTCTCCAAGTAACATCTACCACTTTTCCTTCATCCGAACTTCCAATTTTTACCCAGTCACCAACTTTAAATGGACGTTCAAGATTAATTGCAATACCTGAAAAAACATTGGAAATATTAACTTGAATAGCAAGACCAATAATCATGGCTACCACACCTGAGGTTGCTAATAATGAAGTAATTTTCTGATCAAACACAAAAGCTACGATTGCAAAAAAAGTTAAGATATATACAAATGTTGCTAAAAATAAACGAACAACTGTTGGAATTTTATTTCCAGTTTTAATTTCTAGCGGATCCCAAATAAATCTTTCGATAGCTTGAATTAATTTTTTTGCAGGAATAATCCACCATAAAATATCAAAAGCAATTATAATAGATTTAATAGTATAAATTGAAAGATCTTCTAATAATCGATCTATAGTTTCAATTTCAATAGCAACTAAGAAAATGAATAAAAAGAAAGTACTAGCTGCCCATAATAAATTTGCATTTTTTTGAAATAACTTCAACCTGTTGACTACAAAAATTCCTAGTAAAACTAGTGTTGATAAAATTAAATAAAATGTTGCATGAGTTGAAGGAAATAATCCTCTTACAGAAAATTCATTTTTCTTAATTCGAACTCCTAAATTAAATCTAGAATATTCCGCTTGTCCATCTTTAGTATTTAAATATTTTGGTGAACCAAGCGAAGGTCTTGAAAGTACATCCTGAAAAAACCAAGTGTTTGCCACAAACCAACCAGTGCTAGGAGAAAGTAAAGTTTGGTAATATTTTCTTAAAACTTCAGCTTTTTTGGAATTAATTCCCATTCCAATTACATCAATTACATAAATTAAATTATTTCTGGTTAAATGTTTATGTTTAAAATTAACTCCAAGTGCATTATAACCAAGTTCAAATTTTACTGGAAGTAAATCTGCTTTAAAATTTCCTTTTATATGAAAAACTTTATAGGTCCCATTATCTGAAATTTCTTGTTCTATTGGTTCTCCAAGTTTAATTTGTTCAATTGAATTTAAAAATTCGATGTCTTCCGGTTTAATATTTCCTTTGTATCTAAACCATAAATGAAAATCTAAATAATAAGTGAGCTTAGAAAAATCTATATTTGTAATTTCATTTAATTCAATTCCGGTATAAATCACATTTGTTTTGTATAAATAACTTTTATCAATTTGAATTACTCTTTCTTCTCTAAGTGCTTCTTCCATATTGGTGATTTCTTTTAGATTTTTTACAGCTTGAAGTTGGGTCAAAGAAGAAATGATATTATTAGATTTATAAGCTCCAATTGAGATTGGTTTTGGAGAATCTCCTTTTTCATCAAAATAATTAAATCCTGTTACTCCTTCAATTGCATCTTCAATATTACGTAGAGTTGCTAAATGATCTCTAATTTTTTTTCTATCTTCTGCTCTTGAACTAGAAGTATTATTTACATCTACCTTATTAATTGCATCCAAAATCACCATTGCAGAATCATAAGCATAGGCTGCTCTCCAATCTGGATCTTGTTTATAAATTGATTTGTATTTATTTTTAAAGTCTTGTGCTTTTTCATTTGCATTATCAAAAATGAGTGGACTAATTACCATTAAATCATCTGAATAAAAACCGGGATTAGTGATTTCTTTTCTAATTTTTGAAAAATTTTCTAAAAAAGTATTTGAGGCAAAAGCATCAGGAGCAATTAAACGGTTGTTTAAATTATTTTCCTTAAATTGTTTCATAAAATAAGAACCATCACCTGGATTCATACTTAAAAAAATCAAACCTTTGTATCCTGAGGTTTTTAAAAAATTTATAATTTGATTTATTTCTTTTTCTGTTTGTTCTCCTTTCCCTGAAGTTATTTTCCAACGATAGTTAGGGAAAACTTTTTCATCTTTAACAGTTTTTTCAAAAATTTCTGCAAGTGAATTTCCGTATACAGCATCCTCAGAAATAATTGCAACTTCTTTTACTTTTAAAACTTTTGCTACATAATCACCTAAAAACTTTCCTTGTGAAGAATCATTAAAAATTGCTCTAAAATACCAGTCATTTCCTTCAGTAACTTTTACATTTGTGGAAGATGGAGTAAGAGCAACAAAACCATTTGCTTTATAAATTTCTCCACCTTTAATGGAGCAAGAACTTTTATTATGCCCAATCACAGCAAGTGCTTTATTATCTTTTACAATTTCATTTGCTCTAACAACTGCTTTGTCGTCGTTATTTTCATCATCATATACATCAATTAAAACTTCTCTACCATCAATGCCACCTTTTTCGTTGACTTCATCAACAAAAAGTTTTACACCATGATAATAGGATTTGCCGTTTGCTGCTGATTTGCCTGTCATTGGTCCAACAACAGCAATCCGAATAGCTTGTCCACGTTTGATGATAAGTTTATAAATGGATGTGATTGCAAAAATACCTAAAAAGATTCCAATAATGTGTTTTCTATACTTGTATAACATAGCCCAAAAACCATTTAGAATTTAGGAAATTTCTTAACAAGGGAAAAAAAAATTGGTTTAGATAGTTTTTTTGGTGATTTTTTTTACTTAATCTTTAAGCTATTAGGAAATTGACGAATAAACAGTATTATCTAGTGAAAATAAAATTGGTTTAGGTAAAAAAACCGGGCTTTTTTGATAGTATTTTGGAAAATTCATAAAGTTAGAACAACTCATTTATTTTATCAACTTAGTTTAAGAGCCGGTGATAAAGTTCGAAGAGTAAATGGTATTCCATTAAACAACTCTCAGAAGATGTTAGAACTTTGGTCAAATATTCAAAACTCTTCAATTGTAACAATTGATATTGAAAGAAAAGGAAGTATTTTAGGATATGAATTTCATATCAGGAATTGATTATTGGGAAATTTGTTTATTAATTATTTTTATCAAAATCCTGAAAAGATTATTTTTTTTATTTGGAAATATTCCTTTAGAAGAAATGATTCATTTGGTTAGAGAAAATTTAGATAAATACAAAGAACTTTCTGAATCAGTTGTTTTTGTTTAAATTTAATTTTCTCAACACTAAGCGAAAGTGATTGAAACGGCGTCAAAAAATTTCGTATGAAATTTTTTGACGGGAGTTGAAAGCACGGTTTTTTTCACCTACGGGTAAAAATACTTTATCGCATAATCAAAGTTAGGTGAAAAAAATTCGCCCACCTCACCCCAACTAGATTTCTATCGGACAGTTTTAAACTTAAAGCCCCTCTCCAAGTTTTACAACTTAGAGAGGGAGAACTCCTCTCTGTTTCGTTAAATGGAGAGGGTTATTAACAAAAAAATTTATCGATTTATGCAGAGTTGGATGAGGTAAAACAACTTGAATCCAAATATTTTTGAAAAAAAATGACATTAGGAGTGAATTATGTATTTAGTTGCAAAACGTTTAGATGTAGTGGAGCCTTCACCAACTCTCGCAATTACTGCAAGAGCAAATGCTTTAAAAGCAGAAGGAAAAGATGTTGTTGGTTTTGGAGCAGGTGAGCCAGATTTTGATACCCCTGAATTTATAAAAAATGCAGCAAAACTTGCAATGGACAAAGGTCAAACTAAATACACACCAGTTTCTGGAACTGTTACTTTAAAAGATGCAATCATCAAAAAATTTGAACGTGACAATTCTTTAAAATACGAAAGAAAAAATATCATCGTTGGTGTTGGTGGAAAACAAGTAATCTATAATTTTTTTATGGCAACCTTAAATCCTGGTGATGAAGTAATTATTCCTGCACCGTATTGGGTGAGTTATGCGGACATTGTGAGACTTGCTGAAGGTGTGCCAGTGATCGTTCAAACTAAACTAGAAAATAATTTTCAAATCACATCGGATGAATTAAAAAAAGCAATTACACCAAAAACAAAAGTTTTTATTTTTAATTCTCCATCAAACCCAACAGGTGCAATGTATTCCAAAAAAGATATTGAAAGCTTATGTGATGTTTTAATCAAAGAAAAAATTATTATCATGTCAGATGATATTTATGAAAAAGTTACTTATGATGGAATGGAATTTTTTAATCCTGCAATGCTTTCAAATGAACTCAAAGAAAGAACTTTTATTGTAAATGGAGTTTCAAAAGCATACTCTATGACTGGTTGGAGAATTGGTTATGGTGCAGGAAATCCTGAAATCATAAAAAACATGGACACTATGCAAGGTCAATCCACTTCAAACCCGACTTCCATTTCTCAAGCTGCAGCTGAAGAAGCTCTTAAAGGAGACCAAAGCTGCATCACTGAAATGGTAAAAGCATTTGATGATCGCAGAAAAAAAATTGTAGCTGCCTTAAACAACATCAAAGGTGTAAATTGCAGAACTCCTCAAGGTGCGTTTTATGTTTTTCCTTATATCACTGGTGTTTATGAAACTGATGGATTTAAAAAACTTCTCACTGCAAATCCAAACACTTCCAAAAGCAAATTATTTTGTGATGTGCTTTTAGAAAAATACGAAGTTGCTTGTGTTCCTGGAATTGCATTTGGAGATGATTCTGCAATACGTTTGTCATACGCTTTAGGTCAAGCAAATATCGACAAAGGTGTAGAACGAATTGCAAAAATGATTTCTGATTTGGGATAGATAAGAATTAAAAATTATAAATGTTGAATGATAAATTGGGCGAATTTTTTTCAAACAGTGGGTCTTGACCCGCTGTTTGAAAAAAACCGTGCTTTTCGCTACTTCTGAATCCTCGGGTTAAAACCCGAGGCTATTCAGAAACGCTTCAATCACTTTCGCTTCTATTGAAAAATATTTTTTGTTTTGTAAAAATTAAACACTAAAAGGAAATTTATGAATGAAGAATATAAATTTCAAGGAATTGATTTACTCGAAAAAATTTTTGAATTCAATTATTTTTTTTTAAAGATGATTCGACTTCTTCTAAAAAATTTTTCTTTTTAGCCATTTCTTTCCAAGTTTTATTCAATAAATATCTGTATGGTTCTTCTATTTTTAACTTAATTGCTTTAATACTCACTAAACTTGGATTTAATCTCAAAATATCAATTCTAAATTTTGCATAATCATTTTCGATCTCATGAGTATCCTCATCAATTTTTTTATATTTAAAATTGCCATAAATGTAATTTGGATATTTAGGGTTTTGGAAACATTGAGAGCAAATAATCGTAAAATACATATCTTCAGGTTGTTTTTCTAAATTACTAAATGTTAGGTCGTAAGTAAAATAAATACTTGTATCTTCTTTATTTTCAGAATCATTCAAATCTCTAAATTCAAAACCATATTTATAACTAAATTCATAAATTCGAATCATCCTTTCTCTATTTTCAATAAACCATTTTTCTTCTTTAAATATCCAAATCACTGAAGAATCTTCTATGTATCCTTTTATTCCATTACAGTCATAATAACTAAAATGTTCTTCATATATATTATTTTTTGTAAAAGTAGAAACAGAAAAATTTTTTTCATCATCTCGGAACCAATTAATAACACTTCCTTTCGGACAAATATTTATTATTTTTTTTGAAATTTCATTTTCATACATTTTAGAATCTTTTAAAATAAAATGTAAAGCCGATTTACTATATAGTTCAAAAGTAACAAGAAAAAGTATTAATATTAAATTTTTAGTTTTCAACTTTTTGTTTCCATATTTTTCCAAAGATTGTATTACTTTGTCCATTTATAAGATTAAGCTTATCCTCGAGTAAAGTAAATTTTAAGGTTGTAGGTTTTTCAGACAGTATATCAATTTGAATTTTGATTACTTGATTCTCTATAAAATAAACTTTATCACTTAAATTTTTAAATTCAAAATATTTGTATTTAATATTTTGAATTTTATCATATTGTTCTCCATTACTAAAACAAGGATTTTCATTTCCGCAAACCAAAATTAAAAAAACATCAGGGAGTTTAAACTTCGAGTCAACATGTTTAATATAGTTTTTAAATTGAGAAGCATGCTTCTTCATTTCAATAAATCCAAAATTAGAATAAAAATTTAACTCTTCAATTTCATTATAACCGTCATCTTCTAAATCGTAACTGTAAATTTCACGATAATTGTAACCGAAACGAATCAAAAAAGAAGATAGTTCTAATATTTTATTCTTATTCACTTCTAAAAATTTTTTATCACTAATTATTGAATCATGTGTATCAGAAATTGGTAAATAAGCTTTAACTCCATCACATGTATATATTGACAAAAATTCACTCATTATATTTGAAATTTCAAACTTTTTCGGTTTTGATAAAATGAAACCATATTGTCTTTTTGAATCGTATGTACCAGTATATTCTATGATTGTCCCTTTTTTACAAATTTTATTTATTGGTCTAAATTCCATATCATACATTTCTAAATCTATATGCATAATTGTAAATTTTCTCTCTTGATCAATGGGAATTATATAAATTATTATGCAGAAATAAAAAATTAATTTATTCAATATTTTATATAACATTCATTCAAAAACTCGCTTAAAGACTTAAGCTTTTTTGGAGAATTTATCAGATAGAATTTCACTTGACCTGATTTTTCTTAAAATCTAAAATCTGTTTTTCAGTTAAACCAGTAACTTTACAAACTTGTTGTAGGGGCATTCCAAAATGAAGAAAATCAAGGGCAGTCTCTAACTTACCTGCTAACTTACCTTTCTCAATCCCTTTCAATTCTCCAATCTCAATGCCTTCTATTTTTGCAGCTACTACTTGAGTATTGATATACAATTGAGATTTTCTTCTTGCTTCTAATAAACTTTTATTTTTTGGGTCAGAAGAAAATGAATCATATTCTTTGAAGACTTTTTTTAGTTTTGGATTTTTTTTGACTAATGTATTCATCTCTTCCTCGTTTAATTCATGTCCATTTTTTAAAGTAAAAAGCCAAGATTTAAAATCTGAATCTAAATTTGCGATTTGTTCTTTTAGTTTCGTAAGCTATATCATATGAAATTCTAAATCATTTGTCAAGAGAATTTCTGGATTGTCTTTTTCTCTAAGATGGAAAACAGAATGAAATTTTTGGTTTTTGACAAGTTCAAAATCAAGAAATTAAATAGAATAAATTTTAGGTAAAACTCCATATTCATCACCTTTTTTTAATGCTTTAGAGTAAGTCTGTGACCAACCGCAGACAAAATCTTGTCGAGGTTGCCAGTTGCCGCTGGAAGCGAATAGCAAACTGGCTAACTGCGAAGCAGTTAAAAACAAAATCCTTTTTTCAAAACCAGTTTCCATCTGCGATTGCATTTCAATTAGAAATCTTTACCCGTTAACATCTTCTGCATGAATATCTAAAATAGAAAGTTTTTCTAGTTCGGTTGCTTTAACTTGAGCAAGCTCAAGAATTAATAATGATAAATGATGAATGAAAAATTTTATGAATACAGAAATTCATAATTTATAATTCTAAATTCATCATTTGAGCGAAGCGAATAAGGCTTTAAATAAAAAATTATCCGTAAAAGGGATTTTATCTGACATGATTTTTAGATTAGAGTAGAATTATTCTTTAATTGAAAAAGTTTAGATAAGTTCGTTTTTTGGTAAACTTTTTTTTAAGAACGTTTTAATCATGTTATCGTAATCGATAATTCTCATGTTAGAAAACTTGCAATCGAATATATGAAATATTACAACGAATTTAGAACACATTCCCACTTAGCAAGAGATTCTCCTCTCGGTAGAGAGGTGAATCTTAAACCGGAAAATAATTCTAAACTGAAAGCAACTCCGCAAGTAAGTGGGTTGCATCATTCTTATTAATTGGAAAATAATTCCCATGTCATGAAGGTTGCTTAATACTCTGACTCTGACTTTTTGGTGGGAACAGGGCAGTATTTAAAAACTAAAACTATATTTATAACAAATATATCTTCTTCAAAGCTAGGATTGGTATATTTGGATAAAATTAATTTATACTATTTTCCAATTTCCAATCTTCTAATTTTTTTTTTGGATTTGATTCCTGAATTGAAAGAAATAATATCATTAAGTTTAAATTTTTCTTTAGTATAGAAAATAATTTCTTTATTGTTAACTTTTATTTTGTTAACAAATAAATTAAAATTATTTTGATCAAATTTTTTTTCCCAGCGAAATAAAATTCTTTTATCAAAATCTGAAATTGATTCATTATTTATACTATTATCAGAAACTTCAATTAATGTTAAATAATCACTTCCTTCATTACCAAGTGTTATTTCATCAATAACAAAATAATTATCTTCATAAAAACATAATAAATAATATAAATATATAAAGTTGGAAGAATCCAATTTACAATCTTTTGTATTAGCTATAATTCTTTGTTAAAATGAATCGGTAAATTTCTTATAATATAACTGACTCTAACTTGCTTCTTTTTTTTTACAAAAAAATAGAAGTAGTATAATAGAAATTATTTTTCTCATTGTTTTTCCCCTTTTTAATCAAATACAAAATTAGTATTTACTGGGATTTTAAATCCTCTGTCCATAAAAATATCAATTCTTGTAATTTAGTAAATCATTTCTTTTTTAAAATATAACACAAAGTTAATTAAGAACAAATTGATTTGTATGGATATGATTTGTATTGACTTAGATTATTTCTTGAATATAAAAGAAATATGTTTACTAGAATGATTTTATTCCTATTATTTTTCTTATTTTACAAAAAAGAAGAGAGTATTTCGCAGAAACAAACTTCAAATGAAAATCTTATTGAAATAGAATTAAAAACTATTTTAACTAGTTAGACTTTTGGACATGGTTCAAGTCATCATGGATTTAGTTTGAGTTTTTATGAAAATCAAAAATTTGTTTTTAATAAAGTGAGGTTTTAATTTAAATCATAAAACATAATTTGAATACAACGAAAAAAAAATTCTTCCAAAGGATAAATAAAGCTAAACTATGTTTTTTGTTGGAGTTAAAATGAAATTCATTGTCCTAATTTTTTTACTTGCTTATTGTTCAAATACAGAAAATAAAATGAATTCAGAAAAAATCATAAATATTTCTGAATTTGAAAAAGATGTTCTTCCTGAAAAACGTGGACTAAATGCAGAACATTATCCAACATCCAATGAAAGAAGAATTGATTTTTTTATGAAACCAATTTCAAATTTAGGCGGCTGTTATATTGGAGTTGGGACAGATCAAAATTTTAGTTTTATAGCAAAAGCAAAATCAGATTATTCTTGGCTTATGGATTTTGATCCTGTAATTGTAAAAGTAAATTTGATTCATTTGTATTTTTTGACTATTTCAAAAGACTATGAAGATTTTAAAAATCTTTGGGCTAGAAAAAATGAAAAAAAATCTTTTGAGTTAATTAAACAAAAATTTTCATCAGATAAAGATTGGAAATTAACCCTTAAAGCTTGGGAAGTTTCTCATAGAAATTTTTCTGGGGTTGAGGATAGATTAAATGAATTAAATTTTATGACTAAAAAATTTGGTTTAGTTACTTTTTCAAATAATCCTGAAGAGTTTTTATTTCTAAAAAATAAAGTTTCTGAAAATAAAATTGTAGCTGTAAATGGGGATTTAACAGGTTCTAAAACCATGAGAAATATTTCTAAACTTGCAAATTCAATTGGTTGTAAAATTAGAATTTTATATTTATCAAATGCAGAAGAATATTTTCGCTATCCTGAAAATATGAGAGAAAATTTTATTTCTCTACCATCAGATGAAAAAGGTTTAGTGATTCGCACAATGACATCTGGAACAAAAAATATTTTTGGTTATCCTGAAGGAGAAAAATTTGAAGACTCATTTCCACTCCATTACAATCTTGAACCGATTCTTTCACTTCAAGAATGGATGAAATTTAAAGCTTATATTTCAACTGTGGATATGTTAAAAAAAAGAGAAACAATTTCAAAAGGTTTTTCTATTTTAAAATCTGGTCCAATCGAATTTGGTTTAAAAGAAACAGGAGATATTCAAACTAAACCAATTGGTTTTCATTAATTAATAATTTAACTTAAATGCTTTTTTGCCACCAGGAATTTTTACATCGAGCAAACTTGTATTTAAGTTAATTGTTTTTGTATTTTCTTTTGCATTTTCGGTGAGTAAAATTTCCCAAGCTTCAGCTGTGTCTTCACCAAGTTTTGAAGCTGCATTTACTTCTTCACCAAATACATCATCATCTCCAATTTTTAAAACCGGGCCATAACCAATACCAACACATAACAAAACTTTTTCAGCATCTGCTTTTGTTTTGTTGTACTCTTTTAAAGTATTTTGCATTTGAATGGCAGCTGAAATTGCTTTTTCAGGTTTTTTAAAAATTACTAAAAGAGAGTCACCTTCTTTTTTCAAAAGGATTCCATCATTTTCATCAATACATGGAATTAATAAACGATGAGATTCATAAATGATTTGTAAAAAATGTATAATTCCAAACTCAACAACATTTCTCGAAAATCCAGAAAGATCAGTGAACATGACAGCCCAAGTTTCTTCAAACAAATCTTTGATTCTACTATCCACAGCTTTTTTGTCTGAATTATTTTCTAATCGAAGTCTGATTAGATTTTCAAGTCTGTCTTCTGATGCATTAATTTTAATTTGTTGAAATATAGCCATGACACAAATTAAAAATTAGTTTTAGAATTTACAAGAATTTTTCTTTATTTAGATTTTTATTTTATAAAATCAATTTTCTTAAACCCTTACTCAAATCTGGATTTAGAAGCCTGTTAAAAAATTTTTGAGAAAAAATTTAATAAATTTGTTTTTCAAAATTCTCTTTTTTTGTGCTAAAATTTTTAATAGCCTTTTTACTGAAAGTGATTTTTCATTACAAATAAAATCCATATAAAAGTTATTAACAAATTGTCCCAGATTTAGAATCGAGCTAGGCAGGGTAAGCGAGATTTTAAATCTTAATAATACAGAAATGGAGTTGGTGTTACTTTTTTAAAACGAAAAAGTTTTGTTGGTTAATTCTTAATTACTGAATGTACAAACTAAACCAAATCAATTTTATATAAATTTTTGGTTTGGAATTCATATAATCAAAATTTCATAAATAGAATTTCAATAAAATTTTTTTTATCAAAGAAATGATGCTCTTATTTTTTTTCTTTCTAAATTACTATATCAATTTTTTTGTCATTGATTTCAATCAATGCCTGTTGTCCGTATAGTTTAAGTAAACTTACAGCAGCAAATTCTCTTGTAAAGTCATCATCACTTTTGAGCAACTTTAATAAAATTGTTTTCGTTTTTTTATGCTTGTACTCTCCGAGAGCTAAAGCTAGGGATTGATTTACAGAATTTGATTTTTTTTCCAAAAGAAAAAGCAACTCGCTTGGGTCAGCTCGTCTTATTTTACTCTCTATTTTCCTAAGTAGTTCACATATTTCTTCTTCATTTTCAGAGTTCTGAAGTTTATTATAATTTTGTCATATCCAATATCTTTAATTGGTGGTTCAATTTTTTCGCGAAGACGTTTTCCTTTTATAGAACCAGAAGGAATACAAACTGGACAGGCACAAGTCGGTTTTGTATTATGACTAGTAGGATAATATCTCCAACCTAATTTTTGGGGAAGAATTTTTATTTTACTAATTTCACTCGCTAATATTTTTCTATCAACTATCAATTCATATCCAAGTGGATCTTCCAAACTCATAATTTCTTTTATAGCGTGAGTGAGTTTGATGTGCTTATGCTCTTGATTAAATTTTCCTGCATAAACTAATTCTTCACTATCTAGTTTAAAATATACACCTACGTATGTTCTTGTTCCACTTCTTTTTAATTCTCTGAGCCATTGATGGGAAACATAAAAATTTTGTAATACTGGCATACAGAAAATACCTTTTCGGTCTTTTCGTAATTTAATTCCATTTTTTTGTATATTCGAGGATTCTCTTTCGTCTGCGAGATGAACTAATAGTGGCATTTTTATTCTCTTTTTATAAAATCACTTAAAGTTTTCGGGCTTTGAGTTCATGCTTGTTTTTGAGCACAAAACTTTCAACCTTCATTGAAGATCCACAAAACTCCAATTCCAATTTGATAACCACCGCATCTTGGGCTTTCTCTTAAATCTCTTTGAGTTAGTAACCACAAAAAACCAAATGGACTAAAAAATAATTGTCTTTGAGCTTTTTGTTTTTCTTTTTTGTCATTATTTGTGCAGAAGATGAAACAGGAAAGAATTGAAATTAGAAAAATGGATTTCATTGAGAAATATTTCTAGCTTGCATTGCAACAATCACTAACATTCTAGATTGAATCATAAACTCAATAGAGGTTTTGAAAAACTCTTTGTCAATTTCTGGATTTGATTTGATTCGATCTTCCAATTCTCCATATAAGGCTATTGCTAAAGCAAAAAAGGTTCTGGTTTTTCAACTGGATAATTATCTAAAACAGATTGGGCTTTTTGTAAAGCAATTGCAAGTGTTAACTTTTTAAAATCTTTATCAATTCCAACACACATAAAATGAAAAATCATTAAAAAAAATGAAATTATTATTTTTGTTTGCATGACTTAAGTTTACCATATACTACTAGAGTTGTCAATTAAAAAATACAAATTTACTCTTATAAATCAAATAAAAATTTATTTTTTCTAGGATTAGTAAAAAAAAAATAAAGAACCAATGTTTTTTTTGCATCATAAAAATTAATTAGAAAAATCAATTTTATAATTCTATTTTTTTAATTACTAAAAAAATATTTTAGCAAATTTTTTGTTTGTGTAGCATTTAAATCTTTTCCAAAAAATTCCCCATCAACCCAAATTTCAAAATGAAGGTGAATGCTATCGTTATTGGATTTTGCTTCACCCATTAAACCTGAATTTCCTGCATAGCCAATAAATTCACCTTTTTTTACTTTTTGTCCTAAGTTCAAACTTGGGTTTAAAGCGGATAAATGATTATAAGTTGTTATCACACCGTTTTTATGATCTATCCAAATTTGCCTTCCGCCAAAATCTCTATCTACAAAAGTCACAGGATGAGTTTGGTTGTAATTTGAAATTTCTTTAAATTCAGCTTCAGTAATTGGAATATAATTTTTATCTATACGAATAATTTCACCATCTCGAGCAGATAAAATTTTTGTTTCTGAATCCACTTTTGTAGTTAGTCCAAAAAAATTTTCTTTATAAGAAATATCTAAACCTTTATGAACTCCATTTCTGTATTTTCTTGGAGCACCAGGAAGAGATGCATCATCAAAAGGAATAATTCCATTTTCAACGGGTATTGTATAACCTGTTAATTTATCTTCAATTCCGTTCAGTAATTTTTGTCCCATAAAAATTTTAATAGATGAAATTGATATGGAAGTTTCATCATTTTTTGGAAAATAAAATCTAATTGTAGAAGCATCAATTCCTGAAAAAAATAATTTAGATTTTTTTTCTTTATTAGGATTTTCTAATATAGTTGTCCAAACTTCACGATTTAGAACTTGAACTTGGTAAGAAGTTTCTGAGTAAAACGAAAATTGAACTTCTACAGAAGTCAGTAATCTTTTTGAACCAAAATCAATTATTATCCATTCATCTCCAGTTTTTTTATCACTAATCCAATTTGTGTTTTGGTTTGAGTCAAATAAATTTTGTCCACAATGAAATTCTATTGCACAAGATGAAATTGTATATTTAAAAGGTGCAACTATAAATTTTCCAAATCCAATTTCACCTTTTACATTTTGTAAACTTTGTCCAAATTGTGATTTTAATGGCAAACTACAAAAACTAAATATACAAAGTAAAATATAAGTGATTAATTTCATTTTAAAACCTTTTTGATTTCTGTTTTAATTACTGGTGAAATAATTCCTTTTTCTGTAATTATAGCTTTTATGTATTTTGACAATGTCACATCAAAACCAGGATTTAAAGCTTTTGCCCCAATCGGACTAAGTGTGCCTTTTGGGATCAAGTTTTCTCCTTTATGGTTTTTTAAAAAAGAATTTTCAGTTAATTCTTCACTGGCACGAAGCTCTATTGGAATATCTTTACCTGATTTTAATTTAAAATCAAAACTTGTTTTGGTACAAGCTACATAAAAAGGAACATTGTATTCTTTTGCGATAATTGCTAAATTAGATGTTCCAATTTTATTTGCAGTATCTCCATTGGATGAAATTCTATCTGCACCAACAATTACAGCATCAATTTTTTTTGTGGACATTAACCAAGAAGTCATACCTTCTCCAATTAAATAACATTCAATTTTTTCTTCCATCATCTCAAAGGCTGTTAGTCTTGAACCTTGTTGGTAAGGTCTTGTTTCATCAGCAAATACAGTAACTTTATAACCTTTATCTCTGAGACTTCTAATTACTCCAAGTGCAGTTCCATGACCAGCTGTTGCAAGACTACCTGTATTACAATGAGTGATTATATTTAGTTCTTTTTTCTTTTTTGAAAATAGAGATGTTCCAAATTCAGATAATTTTAAATTACATTCTAAATCATTTTTAAAATAAGTGTCCGCAAAATCCAATGCAGATTTTTGTAAAATTCTGTTTTCATTTTTTTCGTAAAATTCTTTTGTAAAAATTTTTAAAAATTCTTCTAATGCCAATTTTAAATTTACAGCTGTTGGTCTTGATGATTTTAAAAATTCCACACGACTTAAAAATTCTTTGTATGTTTTTTTATTTTCAAGTTCTAAAACTAAACCATAAAGACCAGCCATTGCAATTAATGGTGCACCACGAAGAGTCATTTTTTTAATTGAATCCACTACTTCATCTAGTGTTTTACAAATTATAAATTCTTTTGATTTTGGAATTTTAGTTTGGTCCAAAATAATTAATTTATTTTCTTTCCATTCAATGGATTTTAAATTCATAATAAACTCATTTTTATTTTTGTTTAGTTAGACAATTGTTTTTCAATTTGCTAAATTCTTTGTTTTTTTAAAAAGAAAGATTCTATTTTATGACAACATCAAAATTTTTACAATTTAGAAAGAAAGTTTTTAGTTTGGATAAAAAGTTTCCTATTCATTAAATGTCAAGTATACAAAAAAAAATCTTAATACAAAAAAATTAAATTTTATATTTTATTTTAATTAAAAAAAATAATATTTCTTGACTAAATTATTTTATTTGTGAGCATTCCTGTATTATGTTAGAAAAAGGTTCAAAAGAAAGACCCACTGGAAATTTAATTATCTATTGTCATGTCATCGGAGAAAATCCTTTTCAATCAGGATCTCAAATAATTGCTTCCAATGTTGTAGTTAGTTTTTTAAAAATAAATGACAATTTTCCTGTGGTAACTTTTCCACCTATTTCGTTTGAAAATTTGGATGAGTTAAAAAAAATTTTAGTTCAGAACGAAGACCTTTATGATTTAGCAAGACTCCCTGATTTCAGGATGCCTGAAGAAAAAGAACAAGGAAATCAATACATACAAAATAGAATGGAACAATACAATCATTTTGTAATGAAATATGTTGACCTATGTAAAAATCGAGAAAATTCTCCTTTGCCCCTTTTAAATGTTGAAGGACCAAAAGATTATATTGAAGCTTTGAGAAAATTGTCTACTGAATTCAGAAGTTCCACTGGAATTGTAAAAGACACAACTCAGTTAAAATTAGAAAATTTCATAACTGAATTTTCTCCTGCATATCCACAATTTGATTTAAGCAACTATCAAAAAGCTTTGTTTTTCCCAGGTCAAAAAGGTGAAGTTTTAGTAAGGTTATATATTCAAAAATATGAAGCAATTCAAAACGAAAAATATGAAACTGCATCATTATTAAAAAAACAAATTTATGAATTAGAACATAATGGATAAAGAAAGCTTCAATAAGCTTTATCAAAATACAAATTATAAAATTAATTCTCCAGAAATTTTAATTATTTTAGATGAAAGAAATCCTGAAATTGATAATCTGTTAAAGAAAGTAAATAAAAAATCTTGGGCATTTCTTTCTGCTTATAATCCATATTCGATTTTAGTTCCTGAAGAACAAAATTTTTCAAATCAAAAAAAATTAAAAAAAATTTTAGAGGATGAAAATTATTTTTTTTATGAAGGAATTGGTACAAGTAAAGATAACTCTTTCCCAGAAGAACAAAATTTTTTGATTTTGGGTATTAGTTTAGAAAGAACAATAGAACTCGGATTAGAATTTGAACAAACTGCATTTATTTACGCTGAATTTGAATTTGAAGCAAAATTAATTTTTACTTCTGAGGATAAATGAAGTTAATTGATAATTCTGGATTTCCCAAATTCGGAAGATTCGATTTTGAATTTAATGAAATTAATTATAAGGATTATAAATACTTAAACCCATATGGTAAAGAAATTTTCGGACTAAGAAAAAAATTAGCATATAAATCTTTTCAATATCTTGGTGGAATATCTGAAAAATTAATTTTAGGTGTTGCAATCGCAGATTTAAAATTTATTAATTCTGCTTTTGTGTATATTTATGATACAATAAATAAAAAAATCATTTATGAGAATTTTAAAAATTTATTTTCTTTTGGAATTGATTCAACCAATTTACCTGGAACTGGTTCAATGAAATTTAAGAAAAGAAATATTAAAATCGAAATGAATAAAACTTTAGATTCAAAACTTTTAAAGTTAAATTCGAAAAATATAAAATTAGATTTGGAATTTATTGAAAAAAAAATTGAACCACTAAGAATTTGTACTAAAAGTGGAGTAAATTCTTGGGTATATGTTCGTAAAACAGCCGGTTGTAAAATGGTAGGAAAAATTGAATCTGAACTTGGAAATTTTAATGCAGAAGATTTGAGTATGTTTGGTCATAATGATTTTAGTCTTGGTTATATGAGAAAAGAAACATTTTGGAATTGGAGTTTTTTTAATTCTAAAATAGAAGAAAATATAATTGGAGTAAATTTATCATCTTCAGTAAATGAAACTGAATTTTCTGAAAATTCAATTTGGATAAATGGTAAATTGTTTCAACTTCCTCAGGTTAGTTTTATTTATGATAAGTTAAATTTAATGAATGAATGGAAAATAGTTTCTTCAGACAAATCCATCGATCTAAAATTTATTCCAGAGGGAAATTATAAGGAAAGTATTAATGCTTTCATACTGGGTTCTAATTTTAATCAGTTATATGGAAAGTATTCGGGAAAAATAAAACTAGATATTGAATATAAGTTTACAAATATTTATGGATATGCCGAAGACCATTATGCAAAATGGTGAGTCAATTGAAACTTTTGATTAGTTTATTAATTTTGTTACAACTAAATTGTTTTTCATATTTATTTCATGTGAGCAAAGAACAAATTAAAATTATTTTGAATAGAAAAAAAATTTCTGAATTAAAAGAGAATTCAAAAATAAGTCAAGATACAAAAGATAAATTAATCTTGGTTGAAAAAGTAAGAGAATTTAGTATTAATGAAATTTATTTAAACCAAAAAGGAGGTTATATTTATTTTACAGAACTAGATAGAAAACAAGTTGGCTGGAATGTCTCTGCATCTTATCCATTAAAATTTGAATCTTTCACTTGGTGGTTCCCATTTGCCGGAAGAGTACCATATAAAGGTTTTTTTGATATAGAAAAAGCAAAAGAGGAAGAAAAAAAATTAATAGAACTTGGTCTAGATACAAAAATTAGAATTATTGGTGGCTACTCAACACTTGGTTGGTTTTCAGACCCAATTCTTTCTCCTCAACTTAGTATTACAGAAGATGAATTAGTTTCACTTGTAATTCATGAATTATCTCATGCAACAGTATATTTTCCAGGAGATTCGAACTTTAATGAATCTTATGCAAATTTTGTAGAAACAATTGGAACTGAAATATTTTATGAGAAATTTGATTTTGAAAAATTAAATTCAATCAAAGTCAAAAGAGAACAAAGAAAAAAAGAATCTAATTTAGTAATATCAGAAGTAAAAAAAACAGCTGGAAAATTAAAAGAAGCTTACCAAAATAAGAATTTATCTGACAAAGAAAAATTACTTGAGAAAGAAAAAATCATAGAAGATTATAAAAACACTATCATTAAAAATAAAAAAATTTTTAAAGTATTTGATGAAGAAAATTTTAAAAAACAAAAACTAAACAATGAAAACTTTATTGGAATTTTGAGATATAATTCAGGAACTAGTTTTTTTTCAAAAAAATTTGAAGAATCAAAAAAAAATTTCAAAATTTTCCATGAAAAAATAAGAGAATTGCAAAAATTGACAAACGAAGAAAGAGAAAAATTCTTAAATGAAGGATAGATTTTTAATTCTTTTTGTTTTAGTAAGAAGAGATTATGCAATTCAATTTGCAGGTTCAGCTTTAGGAATTTTTTGGGCTTTTATCCAATCTATTTTTTATATTATGATTTATTTATTTATTTCATATTTTTTTGAACATAATTTAGATAAGAATAAAATTTCAAATTTGTTTTCAGGTCTATTATTTTGGCTTCCAATTTCTGAAATGTTAATTCGCTCAACTTCTATTTTATCAGAGAATCGCAACCTAATCAAAAAGTCTAATTTAGGAATGGATTTGTTTTTACAAATTCCAATCTTTCAAATGATGATTCATTTTTTTGTTTTGTCTATTCCGGTTTTTTTTATTTTTTATCTTAATCAAACTTTAAATTATTATTTTGTATTTTCTTATATTTGGATTTTTTTTGTTGGAATTAATATATATTTTATAAGTCATTTTTTAGCTAAAGCAAATGTTTTATTAAAAGACATTACTCCAATTATTCGATTAGTTGCCCAAATTCTTTTTTGGACTTTACCTATTTTAATTCAATTTAAAAATCCAATTTTTACAATTCATCCATTTTTTTATTTTTTAAAAATATTTAGATTTTTTGTTTTAAATACAGAGATATTTCAATTTCAATATTTCTATTTTTTTATACCTCATGTTTTATTTTACTTCATGTATTACTTATCCAAAAGAAAATTATCTAAACTAATTTTGGATCATTTATGATAGAAATAAAAAATTTATATAAAAAATATAGAACTTTTTCTTCAATTAAAGACAGAATTTTAGCTGTATTAAGTTTTGGTTTTTATTCAGGAAAAAATGAATTTTTAATTCTAAAAGATTTGAATTTCAAAGTAAATGATTCTGAAATTTTGGGGATAATTGGAAAAAACGGTGCAGGCAAAAGCACTTTGCTCAAAACAATTATGGGTGTTAGTGAGTTTGAAACCGGTGAAATAATTTCGAGTGGAAAAATTCGTTCAATACTCGAATTAGGAGTAGGATTTAATCCAGAATTATCAGGAAAAGAAAATTTATATTATAATGGACTTGTTCTTGGTTACACACCAAAAGAAATGAAAGAATTGAAAGATCAAATTTTTTCTTTTGCAGATCTTGAAGAGTTCAAAGATCATTCATTAAAAACTTATTCTACCGGAATGGTTATGAGACTTGCTTTTTCACTTGCTGTAGCAAAAAGACCAGAGATACTTTTAGTTGATGAAGCTTTGTCTGTGGGTGATGCAAGTTTTCAATCTAAATGTATAGAAAAATTTAAGGAATTTAAAAAACTTGGCACAACAATCTTGCTCGTTAGTCATGATTTGAATTTACTTCAATTGATTTCTGATAAAATTTTAGTTTTAAATCATGGAAAAAATTTTTATTTGGGAAATCCAAAAACTGCAATTAGTAAATACATTCAACTACTTGGTGAAAATGAAACAGAGTTGATAAAATTAAAAAATGAAATAATTCAAAATCTATCAGTTCAATTAAAAGCAAAAAATGTTTCAAAAAAAATATTTTCTACTACTGAGATAGTTAATTTAAAAATTGAATTTGAATTAAACCAACATTTAGAAGAATTAACAATTGGATTTCATATTGATGATGAAAAAGGGCTAAGGGTTTTTGGAACAAATTCATTTCATCATAAAAAATACTTTAAAAATTTAAAAGTTAATAAAAAATATATTATAGAATTTTCTTTTCCAATAAATATAAATTCAGGAAAATATTCAATTGGTCTTGCATTTCATAAAGGTGAAAATCATACAATCAAATCTTATCTTTGGAGAGATGGAATTATAGACTTTGAAGTTGAAAAATCAGGTCTTCCCAAATTTGATGGTAAAATTTATCTTCCTACAAAAATCAAAGTGGATAATCAAAATGAATCACATCATTAAGAATTCCATTTGTTTTTTTATAAAATTCAATTGCATGATCGTCAACCCTATCTGCTTGAACAAAAACTTCTTCATAACCTAAGTTTTTACAAAAAGAATTAAACTCTTGAATCAAACTCTGACCAATTCCTTGTCGTTGAAATCTAGTGAGCACAGCTAAATCAAAAATATATGCTAGTCGTTTTTCAGAATAGTATTGTTCCAAAGTATATGCTGTTAAACCCCCCACAACTTTTCCTTGATCAATTGCAACAAAAATAAAAAAAGTTTTATCTTCTAAAAGTTTTTGCAAATGAGAATCAATTGGAATTGAAAAATTTATCATTTTAAATACTTCTTCAAAAAGAAAAATTAATTCTTTAAATAACCCAAGTTAAGTCTCTTCAACTCGTTTAATATGCATAATATGACCTTAATCATAATTAGCTAAAAAATAAGTTACAAATTTTTTTATTTGAACTAATTCATAAATTTAAAATTCTAAATAGTAGGAGATGTTCATGAAAAAATTATTTTTTCTAAATCTAATATTAATTCTTTCACTAAATTTTTGTGGAAAAAAAGAAGAAGAAAAAACTGAGGAAGTAACACCAGTTGCAACACTAGATGCTGAAACCCAAAAAGGCAAAGAGCTCTATGATATGAATTGTGCAACATGTCATGGTTCGGTTGGTGCTGGAGATGGTATAGCAGCTGCAAGCTTAAATCCAAAACCAAGAAACTATAAAGCACCAGCTTCTGAATGGAAAAATGGAAACACAGAAGTAGCAATTATCAAAACTTTAAATGAAGGAATCAAGGGTTCTCCAATGGTTGCTTACAAACATTTAGGTGATGATGGAATTAAAAAAATTGCTAAATATGTTGTTCATTTAACAAAGAATTAATTTTTGGGCGTTTCTTTCATTTGCTTACTTCTGTCTCACGATAGTATCATCACAAAGGAGCAAATGAAAGTCGGGCTTTACGCTACTTCTCACCCTGAAAAAAAAGGGTGAGAAACGCTTCAATCCCTAACGCTTGTCTTTTTATATTGAAAAAAATCTTAGATTTAAAAATAATAAATGAATTTCTTTAAAAATAAAATTATACTTGGTTTAGTTTGGATTACACTTTCTATTTCGCTTGGATTTTGGTGGATGGTTCTTGGTTTAAACCAGTCAAAACAAATTTATGAATTAAAAATAGAATTAAAACAAGAAAATGAAGCAAAAGAATTTCTTTTCAGACAAAGCAGGATGATTAAACTTGAAGGATCTTTTTTTATTTTACTATTAATTATAGGTGGAAGTACTTTACTAATTTTAACCCATAGAGAAAATTCAAGAATCCTTGTCCTTAAAAACTTTTTTGCCACCTTAACTCATGAAATGAAAACTCCACTTGCTTCTTTAAGACTTCAAGCTGAGACATTGGAAGAAGAAATCAAATCAAAAAAAACAAGGAAAACAATTTTAAGATTAATTGATGATACAAAAAGATTAGAACTACAAATGGACAAAGCTCTTTATTTAGCTTCATTAAATAGAAAAGAATCTTTATTTATCGAAAAAATTGATTTAAATGATTTTTTTCATTATATAAAACAAAACTATGAAATTTTAAATTTGAACACAAAAGAAAAAATTTTTATTAAAGCAGATAAAAAAGCACTTGAAAGTATTTTTAAAAATTTAATCGAAAATTCAATACATCATGGGAGTTCTACAAAAATAGAAATTAGTTATACTTTAAAAGAAAAATTTGTAGAGATTAGTTTTAAAGATAATGGAAATAGTTTTCAAGGGGAAGCTTCAAAACTAGGTAAATTATATTATAAACATGGAACAAAAAGTGGTTCTGGAATTGGGATTTATTTAATTATTAATTTAATTTCTAAAATGAATGGTTTAGTAAGTTTTTTTCCAGAAAATAATGGATTTAAAACTATAATTTTAATTCCAGGTGAATAGATTTTGAAAATTCCCAAATTACTTTTAGTTGAAGATGATAAAACACTCGGACTTAGCTTAAAGGAAAGACTATCTAAAGAAGGATATAAAATTATCTTAGCAGATACAATTTTTAAAGCAAAAATTGAATTAGAAAAATTTAAACCTGATTTAATTATTTTAGATGTTGGACTTCCAGATGGAAATGGGTTTGAATTTGCAAAAAGTTTAAAAAATCCCCCACCTTTTTTATTTTTAACAGCAATGTCTACAGCAGAAGATAGATTAAAAGGTTTTGAAATAGGAGCTGAAGAATATATACCAAAACCTTTTCACTTAAAAGAGCTTTTGCTTAGGCTCAGTCATGTATTAAATGCACATAAACATGTTTCCGAATCACTTGAGTCTATTTATACTTTTAAAAATTTTAATATTAATTTTGAAAAATTTGAGATTCAAGATAACAGGGGTGCAATCATTTCACTCACGGCACGCGATAGTAATCTATTAAAACTACTAATTGAAGAAAAAGATAAAGTTGTTAGTAGAGACTTAATATTAGACAAATTATGGGGTGAAGAAAATTTTCCAACAAACAGAACAATTGATAATGCAATAGTTAGACTTAGACAAGCATTTGGAAAAGATGGTTCTAAGTTTATTAAATCAATTAGATCAGTTGGATATAGATGGGTAGGTGAAGATTGAACCAAAGATTTCAAAATGCTTTAAACAGAATTGAACAACCCGTTCCTCCAATTTGGATGATGCGTCAAGCAGGTCGTTACCATAAACACTACCAAAATCTTAGAGCCAAATATTCCTTTTCAGAATTATGTAAAATTCCTGAAATAGCTGCAGAAGTTGCTTTTGGTCCAGTAAAAGATTTTGATTTTGATTTAGCCATTTTATTTTCAGATTTACTTTTTCCTTTAGAAGGACTTGGAATGGGATTAGAATATACTGAAAAAGGTCCTGTTTTAGGATTCCAATTAACTCTAGAAAATTTTCCAAAATTAAAAAGTTCTGAAGAAGCAATTGAATTTATGAAATTTCAAAAAGACGCTGTAAAATTTACAAGAGAATTAATTCCCCAAGATAAGTCGCTAATTGGTTTTGTTGGTGGTTCTTGGACTTTATTTACTTATGCAACTCAAAATAAACATGATGGAAGTTTGACTTTTTCTAAAACTGCAATTGAACTTAGAGAAAAATTTTTACCAATTATTGAAGAAGTTTTAACAAAAAATATAAAATTTCAGTTAGATGCTGGAGCAGAAGTAGTAATGATTTTGGATACCGCGGCAGGCGAATTGAGCCCAATTATGTTTAATGAAATCATTTTACCTTTTTTAAATAAGATATCCAAAATATATCCAAATAAAATTGGTTATTATACGAAAAATTCTACTGAGGAGCAAATTTTATCTGTTTTAGAAAAAACAAATGTTTCAGGAGTAGGTTTTGATCATAGAATGAATTTAAAAACGATTTTAGAAAAAAATAAAAAAGGATTTACTCAAGGAAATTTTGATCAATCACTTTTGTTTTTAGAAGAAGATGAATTTAAAAAAGAATTAAAAAAATTTATTATTCCTCTAAAAGAACTTGAACTTCAAAATCGACTGGGTTGGATTTCTGGCCTTGGTCATGGAATTTTACCTAAAACTCCTGAATCAAATGTAAAATTATTTGTTGATACAATAAGAGAGGAATTTTCAAAATGAGTTTAATTTCAAAATATGATGTTCCTGCGCCTAGATATACCAGCTACCCTACTGTTCCATATTGGTCAGAAAATCCTAGTACTGATACATGGATAAAACATGTTAATCAAAGTCTTGAAAAAGAAGATTCTAAATTTGCGATCTACTTACATATTCCTTTTTGTGAAACTTTATGCAGTTTCTGTGGTTGTAATACTTCTATCACAAAAAATCATTTAGTAGAAGAACCTTATATAGAAAATATTCTCAAAGAATTTGAGATGTATTTAAAAAGAGTTCCAAATTTAAAAAATAGACAACTTCTTGAACTTCATTTAGGCGGTGGAACTCCGACTTATTTATCGGAAAAAAATTTAGAATCCCTTTTAACACCAATCCTCTCAAAATTAAATATTGCAGATGAAAAACATTTTTCTTTAGAAGTTGATCCCCGCAGAACAAGAAAAGATCAATTAGAAATTCTTTTTCAGTTGGGTTTTAGGAGAATAAGTTTAGGTGTTCAAGATTTTGATTCGGAAGTACAAAGATTAATCAATAGAGAACAACCTTATGAACAGACAAAATATATTACAGAAATAGCTCGAGAAATTGGTTATACTTCTGTAAATTTTGATTTAATTTATGGTTTACCAAAACAAACTGAAGAGTCAATTTTTGAAACAGTAAAACAAACTTTAAAATTAAAACCAGATAGAATTGCTTTTTATTCTTATGCACATGTTCCTTGGCTAAAAGCCTCTCAAAGATTGTTCACTGAAGATGATTTACCAAAAGGACATGATAAAAGAAATTTATATGAAAATTCAAGAAGACAATTTGAAGAATTTGGGTATGTTGAAATTGGTATGGATCATTTTGCTTTATCAACAGATTCATTATACAAAGCTGTAAAAGATAAAACGATTCATAGAAACTTTATGGGATATACAGACAGAAGAACCGATTTACTTTTGGGACTTGGAGTTTCAGCTATTTCTGATTCATGGACATGTTTTCATCAAAATGAAAAAATTTTAAAAAAATACCAAAAACAAATTTCTGAAAATCAAATTCCAACTTTACGTGGACATATTTTATCTGAAGAAGATTTACTCATTAGAAAATCAATTTTAGAATTAACAACAAGATGGAAAGTAAAAGTAAAAGAAGTTTTTGTAGATGAAATAAAAAATTATTTATTTCAAATGGAATTAGATAATTTAATTATTTGGAATGAAAACGAATTAGAAATTCTTGAAAAAGGGAAACCTTTTCTTAGAAATGTATGTATGGGACTTGATTTAAAACTCAGAAAAAATTCACCTGAAGTTAAAGTTTTCTCACAATCAATTTGAAACAGATTCATTTAAAAATTGAATTAATTCAATTCCTGACTCTTTTCTAAAAAAAAGTGATTTGTTCTTTTTATAAAAAATTTTTTCTTCAATACTAGCTTTATTATTTAAATAAGCGAAAAAAACTGGATCTGATTTTATTCTCCAATTTTCATCCTCTTTTACTAATTTTAAAATTGCTCCAATTGATTTTTTTGAATTCATCGAAAATAAAATTTCTTCATTTAAAGAAAAATATTTGCTTAACTCTAAATCATCTGCTATTGATAGAAATTTTTCTAGTTTAATAATTTCAGATTCATTCCATGAAAATTTTTTTCTAAGAATTGAACCTCGTATGATCATATCTGCCCCTGTAAAATAATCTTTAGAAGATTTAATTGGTAATCTATCAATATATTTTTTTCGAGGTTCAAAATAATCCCATTCAGAATCAGTCATATTTTTTTTAAATTCTAAAAATTTATTCTTATTCGAAATAAATTTTTCAATTTGGTTTTTGGGAAAAATAGATAAAACAAAGAATAAAAATATAATATTAATTTTCATTTAATAAAAATTGTAACATTAGAAGTTTATTTTTTTTCAAGTAAAATATTTTTTTGTTTCAAAAATCTTGTTTTCTAAAATTCATATTCTAAGAACAAATGAACCAGATTGATTTACAAAAAACAGAAATTTATTTTTTTATCGCGTTACTTTTTGCTGGATTTATATTATTTTTATTTTATATTAAATCAAAAATGAAACCAAATGAAGCAGTTTTAAATTTAACAAATGAAAAGAATTTAAAACCAAAAATTGCAACTGATGTTTTAGAAGTTTTTGATTATCTAGGAACAAAAATTATGCATGAAAATGGAACTTATACTGTTAATTTTGAAGGTAAAGTTGCATTTTTTAAATCATGGGATATACTTCCTGTCAAATTTCAAAAAATGGTTTTGGAACTTGAGGATAGATCTAAAAAAGCACAAGAAAAAGGAGATTATTTTTTAGAAATTTTAAACGGAGTTTATAAACTTACATTACCCAATGGAAAAACAAAAAAATATAAAAGACTAGAAGACATCCCTGCAGATATAAGAAAAATTATTGGGAAATAGTTTTAGGTAAAAAAAATAATAAATCAACCCTATCATTTCTTTCTTGTAAGTAATCATTATCTGCTGTAAAAAATGGTTCAACTTCTCCAAAACCTCGATAGGTATACCTTCCAAAGTCTTTTTCTATTCCAAAAATTTCTTTATAAATAAATTTTGCTCTGTTTTCTGTTTTTTTCATATTTTGTAAATTATCACCAGATTGTTTTGAATGAGATTGAATTTCCACTTTATAACCAGGAAATTTTTTAATTATACTTTTAAATTCAGAAATATAATTTGATTGATCTTTACTAAAAATTGATTCTGGAATTGAAACCCTTAATTTATTTTGGTGAAAATTTACCATAACTCCAGTTTTAAATTCTTTTACTTTATAAAATTTTAGTTGATCTAATTCATTTCTAAAAGAAAAAATTATTTCTAAATCAGCATTTGAATGTATTAAAATACCTTTATCTGAAAAACCTTCCCAGAAAATTTTATTTGGTTGTCCAATTCCTCTAAATTTTTTAAAAATTATTTTTTTTGAAACCCCACCAACTTTATAATTTTGTAAAATACTAATTTTCCAAGTTTTGATTTTTAAGTTTTCTACTTTTGGAAAAATTTCTAAAATATCGTTATCAAAATTTGAATCAGGTGTAAATTCTTTTGGAGAGATTAAGAACTCAATTTGTTTATTAACAGTATTAATTTCAATTTTTTTTAAAGAAGATTCAACTTCATTTTTACCTAAATTAAATTTAGCATTATAAAAATATATTCCATCTGATAATAATTTTCCCTTATCGTTTTTTCCATCCCAAAGTAATATGTGTGGAGTTGAATTTCCAAAAAAACTCTTTATAATTTCTTTTTTTTCTTTATCTAATATATAAATTTCTAATTTCCAATTTTGAATATTTTTTTCACCATTTAAAATTTTAAATTCTACAGTGTCTTTTAACTTATCATTATCAGGAGAAAAACTTGAAATATTTGTTTGAACATCAAAATTATTATTTGACCTTGATAAATAAATATTCTCTAAACTTATAGAAAAAGAATTTTCTGAAAAATCCTCCCCTTTAAGGGTATAAGTATAAACTCCTTCTTTTTGGAGAATTCCTCTATCATCTTTTCCATCCCAAGATAAAATTTTAGGAATAGTTCTTGTGTCCCAGGTATAAGTCTTTACAATTAGACCAGAGTCATTTACTATTGAACCAAACCATCTATCAGAATTTTCAGAAATCAAATCTTGTTTAATATTTACAGAGTCCCAAACTTTATCATTGTTTGGAGTGAAATATTTATTTTCTGAAAAAAGTTTTGCATAAGGTGAAATTGTGTCTACATAAATAGTTACAACTTCACTTGAAAACTCTTTTTTATTTAAATCTATAATTTTTAATTGGTAATTATATCTTCCATCAGGAATTGGTTTTCCTAAATTATCAGTTCCATACCAAATGAGCTCTTTAGGTAAATAAATTTCTAACCCAACAAATTCATTTTCTTTTACTAACCAAGAAGTCAAAAAACTTTTTTTGTTTTGCCTTCTTTTGTCTGCTTGAATTAATTTTACAATTCTATTTGATTCGTCAGTTATACTTAAACTAAAATCAGAAATTTTATCTAAATTGGAATCAATTTTAAAAAGTATAAAATCGTTTATTCCGTCATGATTTGGACTTAAAAAAACTTTATCTGTAGAGATTTTTGTTTCAGAATAAATCCCAAAACAAATTAAAAATAATACTAATTTCAAAACTTGCACCTAATAATTTATATTTATCTTTTTATCTAAAATTTCTGGATTGATTTCGTTAATTTTTAATTTTATTTTTTTTTGTAATTCAGGATTAACTCTAATAAAAAAACTATCTAACAGTATTAAAGAAATAGTTAAAATTCTAGTTTTGATTTTAAAAATAATTTCTTCCTTTTCAGTATCCAGTCCAATACTTAACCTATCAATTTCTTTTAAATAAAAATTTACTTCTTCTTTTGTAAATTCAATTTCATCAGAAAGATAATTTTTTAAAATTAAAGATACAGGTAGATAATACTTTATTTTTATTTCATCAGTATAAATTTCTTTAAGTTCTAAAATTGTATCTTTAATTGGTTTTGCTTGAAGAATTTCTAAGTTTAAAACATCAATATCATTTAAAGCAGCTGTTTTAAAATATATTCTACTTTTAGATTCTTCACCAAGGTGGTATAAACATTCACTTAGATAAAATAAATTTTCTACAGTTAGCTCGTAGTATTTTTTTTGGTAATTTAATATTTCTAAAGCATTTTTATAATCACCAATTGTAGTTAAACACATTGTCAAATTTGTTAAAACTTCTCTAGAAAGACCAGCAATTCCTTCTTTTTGGTATGCTAGTCTGAATTGTGTGGAGCTTTCTGTTAAAATACAATTTGTAAGTGAAAAATATGATTCTGTTTTTGGATAATTTCTTTTTTTTAATTCTAGAACGAACTCGTTAAATAATTTAACTAAAAGATTTCCTCTGAGTTTTCCTTCTTTGGTATTTAAAATGGTATCAATTCTGTTGTCCCAATAACTGGATATAAAATATCCAGTTATAAAATTGATGTTATTTGGGTCTTCGTCTAAAAGTTCAGAAAAAATAGATTTTGCGTTTTCGAATTCTCCTTCTTTTAATTTTTTATTACTTTCATCGAACTTTATGACCCCTCCTAACTAGGAATGTGCGGCTTTTTTATCATGAAAACGGTTGAGCTGCCTTTCAATCTTCGTCTCCAGACCATCTATACAGGCATAGATATCCTTAGAAACATTATGGGCATTAAAACTATTATGATCGCCATGCACATTCATATTGATATGAATTTCGTTGTGAACTTTTTGAAAAGAAACTTCACATGAAATAATCTTATGTAAAAACTTGCTTATTCTTTCAAGCTTTTTTGTTGCATATTCTTCAGCGGTTTGAGAGTGGTCTAAGTGTTTCCAAGTATATTTAATTTTCATCGTACATCTCCTGTAAATGTAATGACAAGGATTCTCATTTATTAAAAAACAAAGTCAAGCAGAAACAATTTTTTTTTAATAAATTTTTTTATTTTTTTTTATTTTATTTAAACCTTTTTTTTAAAGTCCAATCTTTACAAAAACTAACCTTAAAAATTGTGGATTTATAAAGTGAATTATCAAATATTTAAGCTTATAGATTATGGCGAATTTTTCCATCATTTTTTTTTTGTATCTTGATTTTATATTCTACAAATGGAAAAACCACGCTTTACGCTACTTCTTAAATCTTTTGACTAAAGTCAAAAGATTTAAGAAACGCTACAATCGTTTTCGCTAGTATTGAAAAATTCTTTAGGTAATCAAAACCGATAATTAGTTTTTATTCACAAAAATTTTTTTGTATTCAAAAGCGAGAGGGATTGAAGCGAAAATCCTTTTGCATAAAGTTTTCAATTTATTTTAAACCAAATAGAATTTGCAAAAGATTGAAGCAAAAAGCCCGATTTTTTTATGTCAAAACAAATAAGTTTTTTTTAAATAAAAATTTACATAAAAAAACTCGCCCATATCAATAACTAAATTCTTTGTTGGACATCATAGACTTGGAAAAAAAAAATTAAAAACAATCAAGAATAGAATTTGAGAAATTTTAATTTGATATAGCTAATAAAACATTTTTACTTAAAGAAAAATTCTTGAAGTTTTAGTTCAAAATTAATTAATTTGAATCATGGCTGATATAACTGAAGAACTGATTTATGAATATTGGGATTGTGATAAATGTGGTAAAAAAGAAATTAGAGGTGATCTTAGAGCTTGCATTTCATGTGGTAGTCCTCGCAATGAATCTATTAAATTTTATCTCCTTACTAGCAAAGAAGAAAAAGTTGAAGATATAAAACAATCTAATGAGTTCAAAGCAGGACCTGATTGGCTTTGTTCGTTTTGTAATACTTTAAATTCTGCAACAAAAGATTCTTGTTTATCTTGTGGTTCTTCTAAACTTGATTCTGAAAAAAATTACTTTGATATTCAAAAATCTAAAGAAGAAAAATTAAATAAAAAAAATTTTGTTGAACCCCAAAAACAAACATCTTCTTTAAAAAAAATAATCACTTGGACAATAGCTGGGATTTCTACTTTTATAGGCGGAATTTGTTTCCTAACAAAAACTCATGATGTTAAATTTCAGATGAAGTCTGTTAAATGGGAAATTACTGTTCCGGTTTCGAGATATATTAGAACAGAAAAAATAGATTGGGAAAATTCTTTAACTGGTGATAATATACAAAAAATTTCTTCCACAAAAGAAATTTTTTCTTATGAAGATAGACAAGTCGGAACAAAAACTGAAAGATACACTGATTCTGAAAGCTACCAATCAGGTTCAAAAAAAGAATGTAATACTAGTTATGAATCAACAGGTTCTGGTGCTTCAAAAAAAGTGACTAAATGTGAAAATGTTCCAACTTATTCCACTAGAAATGTTACTAAAACCAGAACAGTTCCTATGTATCAAAAATTTCCTATCTATGCAAATAAAATTAAATACTTTTCAAGCTCATATGCTTTTTTGAGAAATTTTACTTTATCAGGTGTGGACAATTTACCTAAACGTCCAGATATTGAACTTAGTGTTGGTGCTGAAAACAAACCAGATAGAAAAGAAAATGAAATAAATAAATTTGAAGTTATATTTTCAAAACTAAATAAAGAAGATAAAGCTTTAGATAACCAAGCTTTTTTAGTAAGTGAAGATTTGTTTAAAACAAAATATTTACTTAACTCTGAGCATTTAAAAAAAGTAGATATATTTGATCGAATAACACCTGAAGAAGGGGAAGCACGACTAGAAGAAGACAAAAAATAATTTTGAAAAGTATTAAAATTAAAAATCTAAATTATGAAATTTCTGGAATTAAAATTTTAGAAGATATAAATTTTAATATTTATAAAGAAAAAATTTCTGGTCTAATTGGAACTTCTGGTTCTGGTAAAACTACTTTATTACATATATTGCTCGGATTGATAAAACAAAGTTCTGGGGAAATAATTTATGAGGGTTTAGAAAAAAAATATTTTCCTAAAAATAAATTACAAGCAATTTTTCAAGATCCAATTTCTTATTTTAATCCCAATTTTACTTTAAAAGAAATTTTATTAGAACCTTTAGAAATTTATTTTAAAAATGAATTTGATAAAAAATGGAATTTAGCATTAGAATATTTAGATTATTTTTCTATTTCAAAATCTAGTTTAAATCAAAATATCAAAAATTTTTCTGGTGGTGAAATTCAAAGAATTTCATTTATTCGAATTTTATTAATTGAACCAGAATGGATTTTAATGGATGAACCAATTTCCGGACTTGATCCAATCAGACGAAAAGATTCAATTTCCTTAATCAAAAAAATTCACCAAGAAAAAAAAATAAGTTTTTTTATTATTTCACATGACTTGGATTTTATTTCAGAAATTTCAGATTTTGTTTTTGTTATGCAAAAAGGAAAAATCATTGAAGAGGGTGACAAAAATTTATTTCAAAATCCAAAAACTAATTTTGTAAAAGAACTTAAAAATTCTAGAAACTTAGAGAATTTAAAAAAGGTCTAATAATTATGAACTTGGATAAAATCACTAGAAAATTGGGAGAAAACTTAAACCAAGCAATTCAGCTTACAAATAAAGAAAGAAATCCTGAGCAAACGGAAGAGCATTTATTGAGAGAAATTTTTTTTGATAAAGCAGGTATGATTCCAATTCTTTTAAACAAACTTGAATTAAATATTATTTTATTTCAAGCTAAATTAGATTTATTTATTTCCAAACTTCCAAAAATAAATCGAAATCAAGGTGAAATGGTATTACCTTCTCCAGGGTTATTAAATTTATTAAAAAATTCTGAAATTGAAATGAAAGAGCTAAAAGATGAATTTTTATCAACTGAACATATACTACTTGCGTTTTTAAAAAGTTCAAATTCTATTTTAAATCGAGAATTCAATTCTATTGGTCTAAATTATAAATTATTATTCAATACATTATTATCACTTAGAAAAGGAAAAACAATTATGGATGATTCTCCAGAATCAAAAATGGATAGCCTAAAAAAATTTGCTAAAGACTTAAATGCACTTGCTAAAAAAGGAAAGTTAGATCCAGTTATTGGTCGTGATGAAGAAATAAGAAGAATTGTTCAAATACTTTCTAGAAGAACAAAAAATAATCCAGTGATTATTGGTGAGCCAGGAGTTGGAAAAACTGCAATTGTAGAGGGACTTGCTTTAAAAATTGTTTCTGGTGATGTTCCAGATACAATCAAAAAAAAATCTATTTTTACACTTGATCTAGGAGCAATGATTGCAGGAGCAAAGTATAGAGGGGAATTTGAAGATAGATTAAAAGCACTTCTTGAAGAAGTAAAAAATTCTGATGGAAATATAATTTTATTTATAGATGAAATTCATACTCTTGTTGGTGCTGGGTCAACAGAAGGTTCACTTGATGCTTCAAATATGTTAAAACCGGCACTAGCACGTGGTGAGCTTAGATGTATTGGCGCAACCACTTTAAAAGAATACCAAAAGTATATTGAAAAAGACCAAGCCCTTGAAAGAAGATTTCAACCAATTTACGCTACAGAACCAAGTATCGAAGAAACAATTATGATTCTTCGCGGGCTCAAAAATAATTACGAATTGCATCATGGAATTAGAATTAAAGATTCAGCATTAATTGCTGCAGCAAATTTATCCAATCGGTATATCACAGATAGATTTTTACCAGATAAAGCAGTTGATTTAATTGATGAAGCTTCAAGCAAAATGAGAATCGAACTAGACTCCATGCCTGAAGGGATGGATAGAATGCAAAAAAAAATCCAAAGTTTAAAAATAGAAAGAGAGGCTTTAAAAAAAGAAAAAGATAAAGTTTCAGAAACTAGATTAAATGAATTAGAAAATGAATTAAAAAATTCAGAAGAAGAATTTTCAATTTTATTATTAAAATGGAATTCTGAAAAAGATAAAATAAAAAAAATTAAATCTTTAAAAGAAGAATTTGAAAAGTACAAAAATTTAGAAAAAGAATTAGAACGGAATGGAGACTTTAACCAAGTTGCAGAAATTCGGTATGGAAAATTAATTCAAATTGATAATGAAATTAAAGAACTCACTGAAAAATTAAACAAAGAGGAATCTGAAAATAAAATGCTACGTGAAGAAGTGACTGAAGAAGACATTGCTTCAATTGTTTCTCGTTGGACTGGAATACCTGTTTCAAAAATGCTTCAAGGTGAAAAAACTAAACTTCTTGAAATTGAATCTAAACTCAAAGAAAGAATTATTGGTCAAGATCATGCAATTTCTGTTTTATCAGAATCAATTCTTAGGTCACGTGCAGGGTTAAACGATCCAAAAAAACCAACTGGTTCGTTCTTATTTCTTGGTCCAACTGGTGTTGGTAAAACTGAAACAGCTAAAGCACTTGCACTATTTTTATTTGATGATGAGCAAGCAATTATTAGACTAGATATGAGTGAGTTTATGGAATCACATTCAGTTGCGAAACTAATTGGTGCTCCTCCCGGATATATTGGTCACGATGAAGGTGGTCAACTCACAGAAAAAATTAGAAGACGACCCTACTCTATTGTATTAGTTGATGAAATTGAAAAAGCTCATAGAGAAGTATTAAATATTTTTTTACAATTAATGGATGAAGGTCGTTTGACAGATAGTAAAGGAAGACTTGTAGATTTTAAAAATACAATAATCATTTTGACTTCAAATGTTGGATCTCAAATTATCCAAGATCCTGATCAGAATATAGAACAAAAAGAAAGAAATATGGATTTAGAATTAAAAAAGTTTTTTAAACCAGAATTTTTAAATCGTCTAGATGAAGTAATTTTATTTAATCCAATTACAGAATCTATGCTTTCCAAAATTGTAGAAATTCAATTAAGAGAATTAAAAGAAAAAGCAATAGAACAAGGAATTAATCTTAGTTTTTCAGATGAATTAAAAAAATATTTTTCTACTGCCGGGTTTGATTCTGAATATGGAGCAAGACCACTAAAGAGATTGATTCGAAAAGAACTAGGAAACTCTTTAAGTAATTTTATTTTAAAAGGTGATTATATTCCTGTTACAAAAGTTTTTGCAGATTATCTTTTTGGAAAAATTAATTTAAAGAAATTTTAGAATTTATTTTTTCGATTAATTTTGTTGTTGATTTACCTTCTACAAAAGGGAGAATTATCACTTCTCCTCCAAAAGATTTTACAAGCTGATACTCTGGGAGTTTTTCTTTGTTATAATCTCCACCTTTTACATGGATATTTGGTTTGATTTTTGAAATTAAATTTAATGGAGTCTCTTCAGAAAATATACTCACATAATCTACAAAAAAAAGTGATGCAAGCATTATGGCTCTATCTGTTTCAAAATTGATTGGACGATTTTCCCCTTTTAATTTTTTTACAGATTGGTCTGAATTTAGTCCAATCCATAATATATCTCCAAGTTGTTTAGCTTCATAGAGATAAGTCAAATGTCCTAAATGCAAAATATCAAAACATCCATTAGTAAAAATTATTTTTTTTTGGTGAAAAGTTTTTCTTGTAAGTTCAATTTCTGGTGTTAAAATTATTTTTTTTTGGATTTCAATAATCATAATAATTTCCTGCGAATTAAATTTTCTTCTAATTCAGAAATAGTTACTGTTGAAGCACCAAGTTTTTCAACAACAATTCCAGCAGCTACATTAGAAAGAAGACTTGCTTCCAATTCATTTAACCCGCTTGAACGAAATGCAGTATAAATTGAAATTACAGTATCTCCTGCTCCAGTGACATCAAATACTTCTTTTGCTTCTGTTGGAATATGATAAATTTGATTTTGAAAAAGTAGAGACATCCCTTTTTCACCTCTTGTAATCATCATTGATTTTGTTTCTAATCTTTTTGAAATTTCTTTTAGTGCAATTTCAATTTCTGAATCAGTTATTAATTTTTTTTGTAAAGCGGCACCAGCTTCATGATGATTTGGAGTCATCAAATCAATTTTTTTGTATTTAAAAAAATGTCTTACTTGCGGATCAACAGTGATAATTTTTTTTTCTTTAATAGAATTTAAAATCATCTCTTCAATTAGAAAATCTGAAAAAAAACCTTTATCATAATCTGATAAAATAATTCCTTGAGCTGATTTTAAACTTTTCAGAAATGTAGAAAATATTTTTTTTTCATCAGAATTTTTAAGTGGAATAATTTTTTCTTTATCAATTCTACAAATTTGTTGGTTAGATGCAATAATTCTAGTTTTTACAATTGTTGGAATTTCTTTTTCAGAAACAAAATGAATTTCAGAATTTTTTAAATTTTCTTCCAAAAGTAAAGACTTCATTTTATCAGCATGAACATCTTTTCCCACTTTTGCAAAAAATTCTGTTTTTACACCAATTGCAGACAAATTTTTTATTACATTTCCAGCACCACCAAGAGTTTGTTTTTCATTTTTAATCAATACAACTGGAACTGGTGCTTCTGGAGAAATTCTTGTAACTTCTCCAAAATGGTATTCATCTAAAATTGCGTCACCTACTACCAAAACTTTTATAGTCTTTAAATTTTTTAAAGATTCTTTAAATTTAATTTTATCTAATTTCATTCTCAAGTTTTAAAATGTAAAATAAGAAATTTTTGGAAATTGGATTTTTTTCTTGAATAAAAAAATTTTTGAGTTTTGATTCCCCAATTGGATACAAAAAAGAATGAGTTTCAGTTCTAATAAAAAATTTTCCTTTTCTATTTTTTAAATCTAATTCTTTGTATTTTTCAGAAATTAAATTTTGAACTTCTAGTTTTTTATTTAAAATTCCACCTGAAACTATGATTTCTTCTTTATCATTTTTTTCAGATAAATAAAAACTAAATTTTTCATCAAAAAAAATTTCTTTTAAAGAATCATGATCTAGTTTCAAACTTAAAACTGAATCTAATTCAAAAAATAACTTTAAATCCTCAATCTTTGATTTTTTGACTAAATCAATAAATAATTTTTGTTTTAATTTTAAAATTAATTTTTTATCGTATTTTTTATAATACAAAATTCCTTTTAAAAATAAAAAACCAAGTGAAATAAGGTTCATTTCATGTATCTCTAAAAAATTAGGCTTCATTTCCAACTCAAACAAAAATAAATTATCAAGAGCATAAATATCATTCTTTTTTAAGTTTGCAAACTGATTTTCAGAAAAATTTATATTTATCGAATTCACTAATAATAATATCGGTTACAAAATCCGATTTTTACCTTGAAAGTTTTTATTTTCTGCTTTATCTTAATTTTCCGATAATTATTTTGGTTTAAAAATGTCTGATTTAGCAAAGAGAGTAGTTGAACGTTCCGAAACAGGGGAATATAAATTCACTTCATACGGTGAGTTTTTATCTTATTACCACGCCCATTTACAAATATTTAATAAGTTTATTACTGAAAAACCAATTCCACAAAAAGACAGAGATGAATTATACACACGAATCAAAAATTTTATGGTTACAAACGTTAAAAAGACAGACCATTTTTTTGAAAAAATTACAGACTTTGCAACTTTCCTTCAAATCTCACCTGATAATTTAAAAACTTATATGAATCAAAATTTTGTAGAAGTTTTGAATCGTGTACAAGATAAATTAAAAGAACAAGAAATGGAGAAGCTCAGCTCCAAAAAAGATTTTGCTCATATCACAGATGAAATAGTTTTCAAACATGGAGATATTTTTCCTGTTGGACATAAGTTTGTGTTAAATGATAGTTTATTAGTGATTCAAAATCTACAAACTGGTGAAGTCCTTAAACCACAAGGAATGCTAGGAGCAATTAAAGAAGACCAAATTAAAGAACAAGAAAAAATTGCTTCTCGTGTCACTCACCACAAACCTAAAGAAGCTGAATACCATGAAGAAACTTCCATTTTGGTTGAAATTTTTGATCTATATGCTGACACACTAACTGGAGAAAAATTAGAGTTAATCGAAGAATTTACTCAAAACTCTGAAGTGGATGAAAAAGATTCTGAACCTGAAAAAGAACCAAGTGATTTAGATGAAATTCAAGATTTACAATATGAAACAGAACCAAAACAACAAGCAGTTGGATTACTTGATGATATTGAAGCATATGATAGAGAAATAACAAGCATCAATATTCCTTCCCTTAATTCTGGAAACACCCAAATAAATATTCCAGCATTTAATTCCGGAAATACTCAAATCAATATGCCTTCAATTTCTGAGCCAGGACTTTTAGATGATATTGAAGAACAATACAAAACTAAAACGAATGTTCCAGTTTATGAAACAAATCCTCATTCAGATATTTTAGACTTACTAAACACAACCCCAACTGTTCAAGCAATCCCTGAAGAGCCAGATGAAGCAGATAAATTTATATACAAGAATTTTTCTGAAATCACCAAAACAATTCAAAATTATAAATTAGCAAATAATGTAGCTGGATACAATTCATGGATGGCTACAGCTACTGATTTAGAAAAAACTTTTATTTCAATTAGAACAAATCTCAGTAAAGAAGCTCAAGGTCAAAGTTTTGATTGGAATAAATTTTATGAATCAATTGAAGCTAGAACTAAATTTAAGAAAAAAACTGTTGAGAAATTAAAAATTAGAATTAAACATTTAGAACTCACTAAAACATACCTAGATATTGTTGCTAAAAATTTAAAAAACCAAACTGTAGAAATTTTAAATCTAGTTAAATCTGCTTGGCCACATATTGTTTTGTGTTTTGCTGATGCTCCAGATTATACATTAGTTGAAAGTAAATTAATCTCACTACTTGCAAAAATTAAAAACGAATCCCAACGACAACCAATTCAAAAAATTTTACTTCAAGCTATTTCAAAATTAAAAGAACAAGTTTAGTTTTTTTTGGGGGCGATACTCGCTTCGCTGCTTCGCTGCTTCGCTGCTGTGCAGCTTTGCGAGTCCGTGCTTTTCGCTGCAATCTTTTTTTAAACAATAAAAAAGGATTTCCGCTTCAATCACTATCGCTTTTATACAATCTTCAAAAGAAATTTAAAATTAAGACTTGGTAATATTAAAAAATAATTTTTGTACACAAATATTCAATTTAAATTCAAAAAACGTATTGACTACACTGAATTTTTGATACAATTTGAATTATTCTAATGTTTTTCAAAATTTTATTTCTGTTTCTTTTAATTCTAAATTGTAACGGAATGAATAATAATTTTATTGCAAAAAATGGTTTTTTAGATTTAAGTAACTTAGATCTCAAAATTGATAAAGCAGTAAAACTTGATGGTGAATGGGAATTATATTTTAACAAAGAATATTTTTATTCCGATTTTTTGGAAAATAAAGTAAATCAAAAACAAATTGTAAATCTTCCCTCATCTTGGAATAGAAATAAATTAAATGGAATTAAAGTTGAAAAATTTGGTTTTGCAACTTACCGCTTAAAAATAAAACTAAATAATTCTAAAAATGAGATTTCTTTAAAATTATTAGACTCAAAAGCAAATTTTAAACTTTATATTAATGACGAATTAATTTCTGATAAAGGAATGATAAAAAATAAAAATGGTATTTTTTATTCAAGCATTTATAATACAATTAGTTTTATTCCACCATCTTCTGAATTTGATGTTATAATCCATTTAAAAAATGATAATAATTTTTTAAATGGAATTTGGACATCCATCTATTTTGGTAACCTTGAATCAATTCATCAAATTAAAAATCAAATTTATTTTGAAGAATTATTTATTTTATTTACTTTAGCCACACTTTCTTTATACAACTTAATTGTTTTTTTTATAAGAAAAGATAAAATTTTTCTCTTATATGTAAGTTTGATTAGTATATTTTTTTTGTTAAGGATTACATACTTAGGTGAAATTATTTATTTATTTAATGGAGCATTTTTTGATGAAATAATTTTAGGCAAATTTGGATATTTTGTGTTAATAGCTTCTATATTTGTTGGAAACGAATTAATTTATAATTTCTATAAAGAATATTTAACTAGAAAATTAATTAATATTTTTCAAATTGTATTTTTAATCTATTTAGTTTCAATACTTATTTTTCCAATTAAAATTTTCATTTTATATGGTGAAATTTTTTTAGGATCACTTATTATTCCTTCCATATACTATATAAAAATCATTTTACAAAATTTTAAAAAAATTCAGTTTTTTAAAGCTTTTTTTCTATCAATTATTTGTATATTTAATTTAGCGATTGGAATTAACGATGAACTTTTTTTTATAGGGTTAATTAATACTGGATATTATCTTAAATACTCTTATTTGGTATTAAGTATATTACTTTCCATTTTTACAATAATTCAATTTTCAATTGATTTAAATAATTCTAAATCATTTTCAAATCTTTTAGAAATAAAAAATTTTGAATTAAAAGAATTAAAATACAATTTAGAATTTACAGTAAAAGAAAGAACTGTTGAGCTTGAAAATACAAAAAACTTAGCAATTAAAGTTAGCAAAGCAAAATCTGATTTTTTAGCAATGATGAGTCATGAAATTAGAACACCATTAAATGGGGTTATTGGATTTTTGGATCTTTTATCTAAAACACAACTTGATATTGAGCAAAATTTCTTTGTCCAAAAAATTGAAAATTGTTCTAATACTCTAATGCATTTATTAAATGATATATTAGATATTTCTAAAATAGAAGCGGAGAAATTAGAATTATTTTACGAAACTTGTAATTTAAAAAAACTTATCGAAGAGAGTTTAGACACAATTCGTTATACTCTAGACAAAAAGAAAATTGCTTTAAGATTTGATTTTTCAAATGAAATAGATGATCGTTACTATTTAGATATTATTAGATTAAAACAAATACTAATTAATTTATTGAGTAATGCTGCCAAATTTACAAATAAAGGCACAATAACTTTAAAAGTGGAATTATCATTACAAGAAAATGAAATGTTCCATTTTATTTTTTCTGTTCAGGATACTGGAAAAGGGATTTCATCTGAAAATCAAATCCATATTTTTGATGCTTTTAAGCAAGAAGATAACTCCACTACACGAAATTTTGGTGGCACAGGTCTTGGACTAAGTATATCAAACAAATTATTATTTTTAATGAATTCAAAATTAAATTTAGTTAGTCAAGAAGGAGTTGGTTCCAAATTTTATTTTGAATTAAAATTACAAAAATCATCTTTAGAAGATAAAACGATAACTCCAGTTGATAGTTTGTCTAAGAGAGAAAATAATTTTTCTTTTTTAATTGTTGATGATAACGAAATTAATTTGATAGTATTAAAAAAAATTATTAAAAATCTTTATGAAAATTCAATTGTTGAAGTTGCTTCCACTGGTGATAAAGGAATAGAAATTCTAAAATCCAAAAAATTTGATTTGATTTATATGGATTTACAAATGCCTGATAAAGACGGCTTTGAAACTGTAATGGAGATAAGAAAGTTTGAAAAGGAAACTCCAATTTTAGCTATTTCTGCTGATGTATTAAAATCTGAAATTGAAAGATGTTATCAAGTTGGCATGAATGATTTTATTAGTAAACCAATTAAAATTATTAATATTGAACTTAGCTTAAATAAATGGCTTGGTCAAAAAATTTTATAGTATTTACAAAAATTTATTAGTTAATAAATTTACATTATGGAAAAATTTTTTAAATACACAATAATAGTGCTCCTCCTATCCAACTTAAAATCTCCAATTTGTGAGTTAACTGGAAATTCAGGTAAACAAAGAAGTATTGAAGAGGTCATTGCTGAATCTACATCAAGTTGGGGTGGTAGTCCTGACTTGATTCAAAAAGGTAGAAGTCCCGCCGAAGCAGAAAAAAAAGAATTTTATTATCATCGTTCCAATGCTAAAGCTTCAGAATCATCTATTTCTTCTGGCTCAGAAGTAAAAAAACAAACTTCTTGTTCTGATGCAGCAGCCCTAAAAGGAAAGTTTGAAATTCTAGAAATTTTTATGGATGAGTTATTAAAAGATACAAAATCAGATGAGGATGAAGGAACTGCAACCGTTTACTTTGATGAAGGAAATTTTTTAACTTGTAAATTTTTTGAAAGTCCTGATAAAAAAAGAAAATCAAAAAAATGTTCGGGTGAAATTCAAAGTTTTGGAACAGCTGAATGTTGGTCTGTTAAAAACAAATATGAAGAATGTGCTTGTTTAGTTTATTTTAAATACAGAGGTGGGAAAAATTCTGCATTTAAAAATCTAAAAATTAAAGAAAATTAATTTTTAATAGAACTAAATTTTTCTTTTAAATTTGAATCAGAAATAGCAACTAGATTTAAGGTTTTTTGAAACAATGAATCAGTTGCATCTTTGTAAATTTCTTTATAATATTTAAAATACTCATCACCCAGACCAACTAAAGCAGATTTTAAAGTTAAATTATCATCAAATTTTGTTTCAAAAAGATTTAGTAATCTAGGTTTATTTTTGCAATAATAAGAAATTAAAATTAAATCTTCAGATTTGTTTAAACTTTTTGCTATTTTTTCAACTGAATCAAGAGGTGTAAAATCGATTAAACTTCCTATTAAAGAATAATTTTTTCTAGTAAGAAGTTCATTTACTGCTTTACGCATTAAATCATGACTGGATTTTTTTATCATTTCTTCAATTTTTTCTGGAACAAGATTTTCTAAAACATCAGCAAAAAATTTTGTAGAGAAATGGTTTGCAATTCCAATTGCATCATCTGGTGGAAGATGATAGGAAAGGTTAGCAGCAATTTTTGCTCCTAAAATTTCTTCAGTTGCTTTAGCATTTAAAAAATTTGGTAAAAATTTACTTACTTTTGCAAATGGTGAAAAAATATCTGACATATTAGAATTTGCCGCTTCCACAATTTGAGTTTTTAATTTAATAATTTCAGATGGTTCTAGTTTTTCCAAAAAAGAAAATTCAGCTTTATCAGCTTTAATTAATTTCAAAATAGATTCTAGTTCAATTTCTTTCTCAGACATTTTTACCTTCTTAAAACTAAATATGATTTTTAATTGCTTATATTTGGATAGTTCTTTTTAAAATTTAATTGATAATTGAAAATAAGTATTTCTAATGTAATCATTCAAACTAACTCTAAAATAAATTCGATAATTTTGTTTTAGATCATAAAATGGATCTAATGAAGTTGTGTCTCTTTTGGGATTAAATATTCTAGAACTAGTAACAGTTGCCCCAAATCTAAGTTCAATATTCTCATTTATTCTAATATTTCCAAACAGTTCAACTTGAAAACCCTTAGTTTGAATATTCATTTTTTCTTAATGTTGATTTATTCCCAAAATATTTCGATTAGTTTGAAAAGCAAATTCTTCTCTTGATTTACCAAATAAATAAATATAATCTAAATTAAACCCAAACGATACTCTCAAAAATTCTGGTGTTTTAAATCTAAAGCTAATATTTGGTCCAATAGAATTTTTAGAAATATAAACTTGAATGGATTTATTCTAGAATAATTTTTTCTAATTCTAAATTCAAATGTTTTTTTTACCGATTCTTTTTTTTCAGTTTCGGATTCTTTTGGTATTCTAGTAAAATCATCTTCAGAAAATAAATTGGTTATTATAAAAAATATCAGTAATAGTTTCATTGTTATCTCTTTTTTTCTAGAAAGTTTTTATTTATTATTCAATCAAATAAATTTTAATTCGTTTTACATTTAACTTTGAAGTTTACAAAATTATGATAAATTAGAAAGATGAGAAAATATTCATGTTGCAGTTTTTATTTTTCATTCTAATTTTTACTTTAATAGGTTTTGTATTCACTCTTGCATCTAAAACTTTTACTGATTATGAATTTGTTCTTTTATTAAAAGAAAATTGTATTACTGCAAATTCAGTTGGAATTTTTACTTTTCTATTTGCTCATCTTTATAACCAAAAAATAAAAGAGGAAAATCTAAAAACAAAATTATTAAAGGTTGTTAGTTTTAGTTTGCTAGGTGGACTTTTTGGTAGAGTAGTAAGTTTAATATTACACCACATAATTCTTGAAAGAATAATTTCATTTAATCAATTGCTATTTGCTACAACTTTATCAACTACACTTGTTTCATTTTTAATATCATCAAGCTCTGTTACTATTTGGCATTTTTTAGATATAGAAATAAATTCAAAAAAAGATAAAGTTAGTGTTAAATTAGTTCCAGAGATAAAAACAATAGAAGTAAAAATTAAAAATAAAATTTCATTTTTAAATATTGAAAATTTAGTTTATTTAACTTCTAATGGAAAAAAAACAATTTTACACACTAAAACAAAAGATTTTGAGTTAAATGAAATTTTAAAAAATGTATTAGCAAAACTTCCAAAAGAAAAATTTATTAGAGTCCATAAAAAACATGCTATTAACCTAGACTATTTTGAATCAATGGAACATTTATCTTCTGGAGATTACCAAGCTTATTTGTTCCATGATAATTTTATAGTTCCAATTAGTGCAAAAAATAAAAATTTATTAAAAGAAAAAATCAGTTCAAGATAATTCTGAAATTTTCGTGTTCATTCTATTGGCTATTGACAAAAAAAAATTATATTATATAATACTAACATACTTAAGGAGTTTAAGATGTTAAAAAAAATTTTATTAGGGATTGGAGCTTTAATTTTACTTCCATTTATCATTGCAATTTTTTTAAAAAAGGATTATGCAGTTGAAAGATCAATTTTAATTTTAAAACCAAAAGCAGAAGTTTTTGAATTTTTGAAGTTTTTAAAAAATCAAGATGAATATACTGTTTGGAGTAAAATCGATCCTAAAATGGAAAAAAAATTTACTGGAACAGATGGATCTGTTGGAGCTATTTCTTATTGGAAAAGTTCAAATCCAGATGTTGGAGAGGGTGAACAAGAAATTAAATCTATTCAAGATGGTTATCGGGTAGATGTTGAATTAAGGTTTATTGAACCATTTAAAAGTAAAGATAAAGCTTATTATTTTGTTGATTCAATTTCTGATAAAGAGACAAAAGTTACTTGGGGTTTTAATGGGGTGATGGATTATCCAATGAATTTAATGCTACCAATAATGAATATGGAAAAAATGCTTTCTGATACATTTGATGAGAACTTAAAAAATCTAAAAAAGGTTTTAGAAAAATGAAAAAAATAAATCTTTAGTAATCTAAGATAGAGGGGAAAGCTTTCCCCTCGCTACAAAGCTTTCTAGAGAAAGCTTTTTCGCTACCCCATCTCCGAGAAATTTAATAGCTTTGAAAAAAATTCTTTAATCCCTCGGACTCAATTTTTTCTATGAATCAATACATGACAGTTTGGAATTAAATCTTCTATTGGATTAATTATATAATTTTCTTTTATTTTCGAAATTGGTTTTAGATGTTGAACATGAATAAAATTTTACTTTTCACTAAGCGTTAGAGATTGAAACGGGGTCAAAAAATTTTTTATAAAATTTTTTGACCAGAGTTGAAAGCTCGACCTTTAATTCATGAAGAATTTAAACTAGTTATAATTCGTCATTTTTAAATTTTTATTCTTCTTGAATTAAGGGGAACGCCAAAAAAAACATTTAGACAAATTAACAAAAACTAAAACTTTGTATCTAGATTCAAAAAGGTATGTTTACAAACAAAATGAGCCAAATTAAACTTTATATTTTTATACTACTATTTTTTCAATTTAGCATTCAATGCAAAGAAGATGAAAAAAATAAAATTGTTTCAGAAAAAAGAATTTCTGAAAAAGAAGTTTTTGAAACCAAATCCAAATTTTCTCATATCAAAGTAGTTGACTACGGTAGCATCAGAAGTATGCATTTTGTGAGAGATAATGGAGATGAAGCTTTAGAATCTTCGCTTGACACTTATTATCCTGGGAATTTATTTTTGCTTTATACACAAACGATGTTCACTGGATTTTTATACAAAGAAGAAATTGAAGATGTTTTGCTAGTTGGGCTTGGTGGTGGCTCAATGGTGCATTTTAAAAATCATTATTTTTCAAAAATCAATTTAGATGTAGTTGAAATTGATGAGGTCATTTTAAAAATTTGTAAAGATCATTTTTTTTATAAAGAAAATCCAAAAGTAAAAATTATTATCGCAGATGCGTTTCAATACATGAAAACAGCACAAAAAAAATATGACATCATTATGATGGATGCATTTTTAAAACCAAGTGAAGAAACTGACTCCAGTGGAATTGCAAAAAAATTTAAAGAAGTTGAGTTTCATAAAAATTTAAAATCCAAATTAAAAAAAGATGGAGTGATTGTATTTAATATCAACACTCATGAAGAATTGGAAGAAGATTTAAAAAAATTAAAATCCAATTTTAAACAATTTTACAAATTTCAAAAATACACTTCTGGTAATTTGATTGTAGTTGTTACTGATTCAGAAAAAGTTTTTAGTGAAGATGAAATTAAAAATAAAGCAAAATTAATGGATGAAAAAAAATTAGCAAATTTTTCTTATAAAGAAATTTATTCATACAAACTAAATGAATAAAAAAATTTTATTTGCTGATCTTGTTTTACTTCTGCTAAATATTCTTTGGGGATATTGTTTTTTAGTGATTAAAGATTTGCTCGTGGAATTAAAACCTTTTCAAATTATCACACTTCGCTTTTTAATTCCATCTTTATTTTTAGTTCCAATTTATTTTGGATCTTTTTTAAAATTAAATCAATCTGATTTAAAAAATTTTTTATTAACAAGTATTGCTCTTGGGCTTGGATTTAGTTTTCAAACTCTTGGAATGCAATTTAGTTCACCTTCAAAAGCTGGTGTGTTTACAGGAATGCTAGTTGTGTTTGTACCATTTGTTTATTATTTTGTATCCAAAAAAAAAATTTCCAATCGAATTCTAATTGGAACAATCTTTTCATTTCTTGGACTTGGACTATTTTCATTAAACGATATAAAATCATATTTTTTTCAATTGGGAGATTTTTTACTAATTTCATGTGCAATCATTTATGCAGTTCATATTGTGCTAAATGATTTTAGTTTTCAAAAAAATCCAAATATAAATGAAAATTCATTTGCAAGTTTTCAAATTTTAACTTCTGGATTTATTGGTCTAGTTTTTACTTTGAGTTTTGAAAAAATTCCTAGTTCGATTTCTTTAAAATCAATTTATCTAATTTTGTTTTTAGCTTTTTTTGGAAGTTTTATTGCTTACTTCATTCAAACTTGGGCTCAAAAAATTTCTCCACCATCACATGTTGGAATTTTACTTTGCACTGAATCTATTTTTGTTTGTATATTTTCTTATTTTTTGCTAGATGAAGTTTTTGGTTTAGAAAAAATTTTAGGGACTCTTATTTTAACATTTGGTATTTTGCTTATTAGTATTCCTGTTAAAAATTAATTTCTAGTTTTATACTTTTTTTTATTTTATGTGGGCGAATTTTTGCTAACGCCCCCTGGGCTGCAAAAACCGTGCTTTTCGCTACTTCTTCAAGTAAAGTGAGACTTAAGTCTCACGTTACTTGAAGAAACGCTTCAATCACTTTCGCTTTGTGTAGGAGAAATCAAATCACAAAATTAAAAATTCAATTCATCTTAAGTATTTGACTTAATAAGTAGTTTCATCAAATCAAAACCATCCATTAACATGATTGCTGTGTTTAAACCTCCAACCATTGCACCTGCTACACCTGGCGAGCTAACATCAGCACCAGTGAGATATAAATTTTCGATTGGAGTTTTTATATCAAACCAAGGACATTTTTCTCTATCAAATCTTTCTGGAACACAAGGAAGTCCATAAATGGTTCCACTTGGATGACCAGTAAAATGTTCATTTGTGATTGGTGTTGAAATTTCTGCAAATTCAACTATTTCTTTAAAACCAGAAAAATGTTTATCTATATATTGAATTAATTTGTTCTTAATTGATTCTTTAAACTCAGTGTATTCCTCGCCTCTTTTTTTCCAAGGCTCGTCTTTCCATTTCGCAAAATTTTCATAATCAGTAAATGCGATAATTTCAGCAGTATGAGATTTTGCTTCTGGATTTTTTAAACTTGGAAAAGATAAATAAGCTCCTGTGACTTCACCATTTAACCAATCATTTCGATTTTCAAAATTTTTATCGTGGTCATAATCTGAATATATCCAATAATTTTCACCTCTAAATCCCATTTCTTTAGGGTCTTTTGATAAAGCTAAATAAATAGAAATATGACTTATTTTTGGATGAGAGTTGTAAAATTTTATCAAATCATTTTTAAATGGAATTGGGTTTGAATCTGGAATTAATTTTGTATAAGTAGTGATAGCACCAGCACCAGAAATAATTATTGGTGCATAAAAATTTGAATATGGATTTTCTTCTCTACCTCTTAGATTTTTTACTTTTACACCAATTGCTTTTCCGTTTTCAATTAAAATTTCTTCCACTTGATGTGAAGTGAGAACCCTGCCAGATTTTTCTTCAAGAATTGGTTCAATTGATTCAAAAATTTTACTAGAGCCACCTACAGGAAAATATCCACCATTAAAATAATGAGAAACTACTAGTGCATGAATTGCAAATGAACTAATGGAAGGTGGCAAACCATAATCACCCCACTGGGAACATAAAATGGATTTTAATTTTTCATTTTTAAAATGATAATCCATGTATTCTTTTGTTGTTCTAATTTTTTCTTTGGAATCAAATAAATTGGAAAGAGCTTCAATAGATGGAGGAAATAATTTAAACATCATATGTTTTCCAAAAAACATACTAGCTTTTCGAATATCTTTAAAGTATTTTTTAATTGCCTCTTCTTCCTCTGGAAATTTTTCGATTAAATCATTTTTGTATTTTTCCACTTCACCATAAACTTTAAATGTATCTTCAGGATACACAAAAACTTCAAATGGTTCATTCATTCGATTCCACTTCACTTGTTTTTTTGTAATGGTATCAAATACTTTTCTAGATAATGTTCCTTCGTGTAAATCTCCAATATAATGAACTCCCACATCCCAAGAATATTTGTTTTGTTTTCGTTTAAATTCATGAGTAAATCCACCTGCTTGGAAATGTCTTTCTAACATCAAAATTTTTTTATCTTTAAATTGAGCTAGTAAACTAGCTACAGTTTGGCTTCCAATCCCAGATCCAATTATAATTACATCATATTGATTATTTTCCATATCTAACCTCTTTTAAATAAATGTAAACACTGTTTACATTTATACTTGACTAGAATGTAAACATGTTTTACATTGTAAAGTACTATTTATGAAATTAAGAAAAAAAAATTACCACCATGGAAATTTAAAAGAAGAATTAGTTACTAAAGGTCTTCAAATCTTAAAAAATGATGGAATTGAAAGTTTATCATTGAGGAAATTAGCTCTGGAACTTAAAGTTACAGTTGGTGCTCCTTATAAACATTTTAAAGATAATGAAGAATTATTATCTGAAATTGCTGTAAAAGGTTTTGAATTATTAAAAGAAAAACTTGAAGAGACAATTCAAAAATTTCCTGCTAAGTATTTAAAACAGTTTCAAGAAGCTGGAATTGCTTATGTAGAATTTGCTTTTGAAAATGAAGAAATTTTTAGACTGATGTATGGAAGTAAAATTAAAAACCATTCCAAATATGAAAATTTAAAAAAGATTGGTGATGAGAGTTTTCAAGTTTTGTATTTAATTGTAAAAAATTGTCAAGATAATGGAATTTTAAAAAAAACAAATACTGATTCTATTGTTTTAGCTGCTTGGTCATTGGTTCATGGTCTTTCCATTTTAATTATTGATAAACAATTAAACTTTTCTATATTTAATAAATCTGAAATAAGAAAACAAGTTTTAAATCTTCAAAAACAATTTTTTGTTGGAACTAAATCTTGATGAAACCCAAATAATTTTTTTTATAATTATATAATATCAATTACACTTATTTATTAATATTCAATTTTATCATATCAGTGGAGATTTTCCAATTCAGTGAAGAAAGCGTTAGTGATTGAAGCGTTTCTGAATATTTGGACTTTAGTCCAAGCGGAGGCAAAATCTTGCCGAGCTTGCCAGTTGCCGCAGGAAGCGAATAGCAAACTGGCAACTGCGATGCAGTTAAATTCAGAAGTAGCGTAAAGCACGACTTTCATTTACTATCGCTTGACGATAGTAAATGAAAGAAACGCCCAAACATTATCAGAAAAGTAAATTATTCTTTTTAAACTTCTAATAACCGTTTCTTTCGAATTTAAAAATTTTTACATTGGAAATTGTTCCTGCAACGATGTCGGCACAAACTTGATCGTTTGGAGTGAGAGCTGCAGCACTTCCTCTAATTAAATTTCCATGACCTTGGTAAGCTCCGATATTTGGAGTCCAATAACAATCTTCATTTGATTCACAAATTCCATTATCATTTCCAACTCCGTCATAAAAAATTTCACTGGCATTTCTGAGATAAGTGATAGTGGAAGAATCAGACCAAATATGTGTATCAACAACAGTTCCAGATGGGCAAGGATTTGTGGCTCTTGCAACCAGGTCAGTTGATCTAAGAGACCAATCCCAAATTCTACATGGCGAAGCATTAGGACAAATTCCTCTGTTTGTTGCATCTGGAAAATTATTTCCTTCTAATCCCCAGTTTCTAAATCTATTATCAAAATTAAATGGATCAACACTTCCTGTTCCAAGTCCATTTGTATCAGCTGTATTTCTTATATCATCAGTTATAACTTTTCCAACAAATGTATTTGCCATTGAAAAGCCTGTTACTGTAGCCGGACTTAATTCTGATGGTGTCGTTCTTGTACAAGTTGTATTAAAACCAATATTGTTTGCAGTTCCACAAGAATTGCTTAATGAAATTTTTAGATTTCCATTCACACGTAAGTTAATTGGGGAGGCTGCAAATAAATGAGTTGAAACAAAATGTCCAATTGCTGTATTTACAAATCTTGAATCAGTAGTTGAGGCATTATTGATTCCAACATTTCCTCCATTGACTAAATTCAAATTATTAAAACTTGTAAAATTACTTGTAATTGATAAAGAAGTTCCCACTGAATTTGTCAAAGTTGAATTAAATAGTAAATTATTTGGTGAAGTAAACTCCATATTATTCAAATTAGTTGCTGAACTAACAAGATTGTTCGCTATCATATTACTTTGACTTAAACTAATTCCGATATTACCTCCTTGGGCATTTAATCCATTTATGATTAAACTATTGCTATTCAAATTTGCAATCGTACTAGTATTTGTAAAATTACTTAGTCTTATATTATGCAAATAAATTCTTGAATTCGCTCCAAAGGATAAAGACAAAATTGAATTTGCACCTGTTGTTCTATAAGCAACAATATTTCTGAATTGAGTGAATTGACCTTGTCCGCTAAAATTTGTAATCACAAAGTCATCTGTTGTCGATCTAAAATTTCCTTCTACCCAACCAAATGGTGTATTAGTTGTATTGTTTACTGTATTAACTGATGTACTAGTTACTAATTGTCCTGGTCTCACAACTAAAGCAACTTTTGCTGAACCCAAAATATATCCAGCTGTTCCAGAAGGAGAATTGACAATATAAATTGTCCCTGTTGTGCTAAGTGTTGCTCCTGTGTTTTGAACTACAATTGGATTTGTCCACCATTTACTTGGAGTAGATGTTGCAATTGTAGCAGAATCTTTTGTGACTGTTACTGAATTATTTAAAAAAGTAGCATTTAGAAAATCAATCAAGTCTGAAAGATTTTTTTCATTTTTTAATCCAGTAGAATACACGAACACTTTTCCGGTTTGAATTACACAAACCCAATTAAAAACCCCAAGTGAATCTGTTGCAACTACATTATTACAATCTGTAATGTTTGTCATTTCAAATCTTCGGATCTCTCCAGTGTGGATACATGAGTTGTACCAACCTATTTCAGTTCCATCACACTGAGTGATTGTTGTTTGTGCAATAGAACTTGGATTTGCCATATTCCTTCTGATATAATCCATCCAATTACTTGCTGTATTATATGCAGGCGAGGCTGTCACAGAAATTGATTCTATTCCTGTCACTGTTCCAGTTCCAACACCTGTTCCAGTTGAAGTTCCAGTGGCTGATCCAACACCAGTTCCAGCTCCAACTCCTGTACCAAATTGGCTTTGATTTGTATTAAACGAAAGTGAACAATAAGAGGATCGATCATTTGTAGCAAGTTTAAAAAAAATTGTATTTCTAAATCCTTTTGATTTCACATCACAAATCTTATCTAATTTTAAACTTGGAAAACAGTTTAGCAAAAATAAAATTAAAAATAGTAATTTAATTTTTTTCATCATACACCTATAATTTTTTAGTGTATTATAAACTAATTTAGAAACTTGTCAATTCGCACTATTAAGTATAAAACTACCTACTAGTTAGTACATAGTATCGTTTGATGATAGTATATAAAACAAACACCTCAGATATTATTTAGAAAAGCCTGATGAAAATTAATATCCGTTTGTATCAAATTTAAAAATTTTTACATTGGAAACTGTTCCTGCCCCGAAGTCTGCACAAGCATTTGTTGTGCTTGTGGGAAAAGAACCCTTCACTAAGCCACCATTCTCTAAAGTAGAATGGCCTTGGTATGAACCGAGATTTGGAGTGTACAAACAATTTTCATTTGATTCACATAAAAAATTATCGTTACCAATTCCATCTTCAAAAATTTCAATTGCATTTAGTAAAATTATTTACAGCAAACAATGAATTTCTTACAGCACTGTATGAACCTCGTATAATTGAATTAGATGAACCAGCTGTTGCTTGATTTCTTAGCCTCATTTCTACCCAAGTAAAATTTGAACCATCTGCCACATCAAAATTTGGACTAGATGTTCCAGTATAAATATAATAATTTGTTAATGAAGAAAAAAGACTTATGTTCGATCCATTGATACCCAAATTACTTGAACAAGATAAATTAGAATTAATCACATTAACTCTTCCTGAAGTAGCTAAAGCAGTGCATGCTGATACTACAAATATTGGATTTGACCACCAAGTTGTGGGAGTTGTCGCAGAATACAAAACACCTTTTACAAAAAAGTGCATTTGTTTTAATTCCTGCTTGATCATAATCAATTGCAGTTATATCATCACAATTTGTTTTTCCATAAATTCTAAATTGTTTATAAACTCCTCCATGTATACAAGCTTTGTATGCTGTATCTGTTGCTGGATTACAAGCAGTATCACTAGCTTTAAACGAATTAGGTTGACCATTAATTAAAGTACTGCTATCATTTTTTACATGCCTAGTCCAGTTTGCTCCATTTGTTTGATAAATAGGACTTACTAAATTTGGAACACAAGTAATAACAACATTTGTGATGTCTGCATTTATAGTTCCAGATAAACTTGCTTAAGAATTTATACTACAACCAATTGAGTCTGGTTGGTTTCCAAATTCTAAAAGATAATTTCCTGCTACAACATTTGGAATAGAAAATGTGCTAGAAGGAGAATTTATAGTAGTAGCAAGAGTATTATTCAAATTTAATTGTACCGAACCAGAAGTTAAACCTGTAATTGTTCCACTGATGATTAGTGACATTGGAGAAGGTGTTCCTGTCCCTGTTCCAACACCTGTTCCAGTACCAGTTTGTGAATTTGCTATTTCAGGATTTCTTAATCTTATATTGCAATTAGAATCATACAAATTCAAAGCACGAACTATCATAATTTGATTTAAGAATTCTTTTGATTTTAGATTACAAGCACCACTTGGTAAATTTGGCTTACAGTTTTGTAAGAAAAATAAAATTAATAAAAATTGAAATTGAATAGAATGTTTTTAAAATTAAATTCCATTTATTTCCTCTAGTATTTAGACTCATATTGAGATACTGCTATAAAACGAAAATATGATTCTTTAAGAATTTTTAATACTATTATTTTTCAAGTCCTTAATAAAAAACCACCAAGAAACAAGTAGAAAACTACCTGCTATTAAGTAGTTTTTTGGTTTTAAAAATAAAATTGAAATAATATTTGCTTTTTATTGATAGAGTTATATCTGATGTCATGCAATTTTTAACAACAGATAATTTTATTATTAATGAAAAAATTTATGAAAGTAAAAACTCAATTCTCTATAAAGCTAAACGAAAAAGTAATAACGAATCATTTATTGCTAAAACTTTATCTAGTGAATATCCAAGTTCTGAATCATTAGCTCATTTTAAATTCGAATATGAATTGCTTAACAAACTGAACATTGATGGTATTATAAAAGTTTTTGAAATGGAAAAACTTAATGATAAACCAATTTTTTTTATGGAAGAATTTTCAGGAATATCTTTAAAAGAATATATCAAAAAAGAAAAAATATATTTAGAAGAATTTTTAGATATTTCCATTAAAGTTTTAAAAATATTAAAACAAATTCATTCAAAAAATATTATTCATAAAGATATAAATCCTTCCAATTTACTTTTTAATCCTGAAACTAGACAAATCAAAATTATAGATTTTGGAATTTCTACAGAACTATTAAAAGAAAATCCAATCCCTTTAACTTCAGATTCTTTGGAAGGAACAGTTTATTATATTTCCCCAGAACAAAGTGGAAGAATGAATCGTTTAATTGATTATAGAACTGATTTTTATTCACTTGGAGTTACCTTTTATCAAATTTTAATAGGAGTTCTTCCATTTGATAGTAAGGATGTTTTGGAAATTATTCATTTTCATATTGCAAAAAATCCAAAGTTACCTCATGAGATTCAAGATGGAATTCCTGAAGTTCTTTCTTCCATCATTTTAAAATTGATGGAAAAAGACGCTGAAAGTAGATACCAAACTTGTGATGGAATTTTATTTGATTTGGAAGAATGTTGGAAACGTTTAAAAAATTTTGGTGAGATAAAATTATTTCCAATAGCACAAAAAGATTTTTCTAATAAATTATTAATCCCTGAAAAACTTTATGGTAGAGCAAAAGAAGTAACTCAAATCATGAAAACTTTTCATAGTGCCACAAAAGGTAGTGCTAAAGTTCTTTTGGTGTCGGGTCGTTCTGGTATCGGCAAATCAGCGTTAGTCGGTGAAATTCATAAACCAGTTTTAGAATACAGAGGATATTTTATTGCAGGAAAGTATGACCAATACAAAAGAAACACACCTTATAGAGCGATCATTCAAGCCTTTCAAAATATTCTAAACCAAATACTCACTGAAAATTCAGAATCTTTAAGCAGATGGAAATCTAGATTAGAACTTGCTCTTGGTAATAATGGAAAAGTCATTATTGATATTATTCCTGAACTAGAGCTTTTAATTGGTAAACAGCCAAATATTTCTGAATTAAGTCCGGGTGATTCACAAAATAGATTTGAATTGGTGTTTCAAAATTTTATTCAAGCTTTTTGTGATGCATCTCATCCAATTGCAATTTTTTTAGACGATATGCAATGGGCTGATTTACCAAGTATAAATTTAATTAAATCCATAATTTTAAATCCAGATTCAAAATACATTTTGATTATTTTATCTTATCGTGATAACGAAGTAACAAATACACATCCATTTTCAATTGCATTAGAAGAGATAAAAAAAAATAATTTTGAAATAAAAAATATTCTTTTAAATCCACTTACTTTATTTGATGTGAATCATTTAATCTCAGATACACTTTCTGTAAAAAAAGAAGACACTTCTCTATTAGCTGACGTAATTCATCTAAAAACTGGTGGTAATCCTTTTTTTGTAAATGAAGTATTTAAAAATTTATACGAGAAAAATTTAATTCTCCCTCCAAATCAAAAAGAAGAAAATTCAAAATGGACTTGGGAAATTGAAAAAATTAAAGAAGTTAAAATTGCAGAAAATGTAATTCAGTTGATGGTTGAAAAAATTGAACAAATGCCAGAATCCAGAATTAAAATTTTAAAATTAGCAGCATGTATTGGAAATTTTTTTAGAATGGAAGTGTTTGCTAATGTACTTGGAATTCCTGAAAAAGATTCAAATTTAGAACTAGCATTTCTATGTAATGAGGGATTTTTTTTGATTGGGGAAAATCAGGTTAAATTTGTACATGATAAAATTAGAGAGGCAACTTATACATTAATAACAGATGAAGAAAAAAGTTTAAATCATTATAAAATTGGAAATACTTTTTTAAAATTAGCAGGTGATGAAAAATTTGAAGACTTTTTGTTTACAATTGTAAATCAATTGAACCAAGGAAGAGCCTTACTTAAAGAAGAAGAAAAAGAAAAATTTATTCATTTGAATGTTTTAGCTGGAAATAAATCCCTTTTATCTGGTGCTTATGAAGCAGCAGAAAGATTTTTTCAAATTGTTGAAGAAACATTACCAAAAGATCATTGGGAAAAAAATTATTCTCAGTCATTGGATATTTTTTCAAAAAAAGCTCTAGCAGAATATTTAGCTACTAATTTTGAATCTGCTGAATTTACTTTTGCGGTAATATTACGTTACGCAAAAACAACTTTGGATAAAATTTCAATTTTAGAAATTAAAATTATGCTTTATACTTCACAAAGCAAAATGAGAGAAGCACTAGATCTTGCAACTGAAGCTTTATCTGTTTTAAAAGTTTCACTTCCAAAAAATCCAACTGAACTTTCACCTTTACCAGAAATTTTCAAAATAAAATTAAAATTGAGAAATAAAAAAATTCAAAGTTTAATCAACTTGCCAATATCAAAAAATGAAGAGCAAATTTATATCATGCGATTATTAAATGCTTCAGGAACACCAGCTTATATTTCTAAACCAGCATTATTTCCAGTGATTGCTCTCAAGATGGTATTTTCTACTTTAAAATATGGAATTACTCCAATTTCTCCATTTGCATTTGCTACTTTTGGAATTATACAAGGTTCTGGTTTAGGAAATTTTCAATTGGGATTTGAACTTGGTAAACTTGCAATTGATTTGGTTGATAAATATAAATTTGATTCAGTTAAATGTAGAGTTTATTTTTTCTTTGCTTTTACAATTAATCATTTTCAATTTCATGCAAAAACAAATCAAAAACTTTTATCAATTGCAATTCAAAGTGGAATGGATAATGGTGACTTACTTTATGCTTCATATTCAACGAATCATATTGTATTTCAATCTTTTTCAATGAGAGAAAATTTAAAATTTGTTTCAGAAAAGTTTGAAGAATATCGTCAAATTCATCTAAAGCTTAAACAAGAAGATGCTTATGATATGTTCACCTTAGTTGAACAAGCAACATTCAATTTAAGAGGACTAAGTGCAGATAAATTGATTCTAACCGGAAAAAATTTTGATGAAAGTATTACAATTCCAAAATGGACCCAATCAAAAAATTCCACAACATTAAATGCATATTATATAATGAAAATAATTTTAGAATATCTTTTGGGAGATAAAGAAAAATCTCTAGAATATGTGGTATTAGCAAAAGTTCATGAAAATGGAAATTTTGGAACTCTATTCATACCAGATCAAGTCTTTTTTGAATCTTTATCATTATGTTTTGTATTGGAAAATTCAACAGATAAAAAGAAAAATAAAATCGATTTCAAACGAATTCAAAAAAATCAAACTAGAATGAAAAAATGGGCAGATGCTTGTTCTGAAAATTTTGGTCATAAATATCATATTATCGAAGCAGAAATTTATTCTATTACAAATGAAAATACTAAAGCACTTCAAGAATTTGAAAAAGCAATTTTACTAGCAAAAGAAAATGAATATTTATTGGAAGAAGCAATTGCAAATGAACTTTGTGCAAAATTTTGGACAAAAAATAAAAAAGAAAAATACGCAAATATTCATATCACAGAATCTTATTATGCTTATAAAAAATGGGGATGTTCACCAAAAATTCAAAAATTAGAAGACGAATTTCCTTATTTACTAAAAAAAATGAATCTGATAGAAAACAATTTTTCTTCATCTGGTCAAACAACTTCTACTTCAACAACAGGAAGTTCATTGGATGTAAAAACTGTTCAAAAAGCTTCTCAAGCAATTTCAGGAGAAATTGTTTTAGAAAAACTTCTTTCAAAAATAATGAAATTTGTAATTGAAAATGCTGGAGCTGAAAAAAGTTATTTGCTTTTACCAGATCAATACAAATTAAAAATTGAAGCTTATGGAGAAATCAATTCTGGAATTAAAGTATTAGAATCAATTGAACTTGCCTCAGATAAATATTTACCCGAAGCAATTGTAAATTATGTTTATAGAACAAAAGAATCTCTTGTGATTGCAGATGCTTGTAAAAATCCATTGTTTTCAACAAATGAATATATTATTAAAAATTTGGTTAAATCCATTTTATGTTTACCAATTTTGAATCAAGGAAAACTTATTGGAATTTTATATTTAGAAAATAATTTAACTACTGGTGCATTTACACCGGATAGAGTTGAGATTCTAAATATATTAGCTTCTCAAGCAGCAATTTCAATGGAAAATTCAAAACTATACCAGAACATGTTAAAGTTAAATTTGTCTTATGAACGTTTTGTTCCAAGTCAATTTTTAAAACTTTTGGGAAAAGAGAATGTAATAGATGTTAAACTTGGAGATCAAATTCAAAAAGGAATGTCAATTTTATTTTCTGATATTCGTTCGTTCACAGATCTTTCTGAAACAATGAGTCCTGAAGAAAATTTTAATTTTTTAAATTCCTATCTCAAAACAATGACTCCTTGTGTTTTGAATCATAATGGTTTTATAGATAAATACATAGGAGATGCGATTATGGCATTATTTCCAACAAATCCTAATGATGCACTAAAGGCTGCAATCGAAATGCAAAAAAATATTCGCTTATTTAATAATAAACGAATGAAAAAAAATCTAGACCCAATCAGTATCGGAATTGGAATTCATACTGGAAGTTTGATGCTTGGAACAATTGGAAGTGAAGACAGGATGGAAGGAACTGTTATTTCGGATGCTGTGAATTTAGCATCTAGAATTGAGGGTTTAACAAAACAATATGGTGCCTCTATTCTAATTAGCCAAGATACCCTTTTTAAAATCCCTGATATAGAAGAATACAATTTTAGAATTTTAGATAGAGTTCGAGTAAAAGGAAAAAAAGATACAGTATCTGTAATTGAAATTATTGATGGACAATCAGATTTTATTATTGAATTATTTCTTCAAACAAAACCAGATTTTGAACATGGAGTTCATTCTTATTTGATGCAAAAATTGATTAAAGCAAAAGATCATTTTATAAAAGTTCTTTCAATAAATCCAAATGACAAAGCAGCTAGTATTTATTTGACAAGAACAGAATATCTTTTAAAGAATGGAATTCCTCCTGAATGGGAAGGAATAATTGAGTATGATACTAAATAAATTTATTTTTTTAATACTATCTAATAAGTAAAAAAAATACCAACTAGTTTGTATATACTATCGTTTTACAATACTACATTAGGAATAAATTTAACTTGACAAAAAAAAATCTCTCAATCAAATTTAGTTAAATGTTTAAAGAAAAAATTTTTATAGTAGACGATCATAGAATTGTATTACTTGCTTTAAAAATAATTTTAGAAGAAAATTTTTCAAATTTTTCAATTGTTGAGTTTAGTAATTCTATCAATCTTATTGTTGAGGTAAAAAAACAAAAACCCAAAATGATCGTTTTTGATTTTGATATGCCCGGTTTAAATGGAATAGAATGTGCTGAAATGATTAAATCCATAGATTCAAAAATAAAAATCCTAATTTTTTCGATAACTGAAAACCAAAATATGATTCAAAAATTTCTTACACTAGGACTAGATGGTTTTTTAAATAAATCTGCTACTGAAAAACAAATTCAAAATACAATCCAATTAATTTTAGATGGATACAAAATTTTTCCTAGAATAGATGAAAATAATAAATTACTAAATGTAAATGAAATAAGAACTATTTTAACTAAAAAAGAGTTTGAAGTATTCAAATTGATTTGTAAAGGAAAAACTAATCGTGAAATAGGAATCAAATTAGAAATTTCTAAATTAACAGCAGAAAAACATAGAGCCAATTTAATAAAAAAATTAAACATCAAAAATAGCAAAGAATTATTAATGCTAAATTTTGATTTTTAAAATAAATGAAACTCCTTTTTTTTGTGAACTATCAAAAGTTAAATTTCCACCTTGCTTTATTGCAAATTCTTTACACAACATTAGACCCACACCAAAACCCCCGATATGTTTCTCTTGGCTAAGATCTGGTTTAATTAATTCTTTAAATAATTTATCTATGATTTCTTTATTTAAACCAATTCCAAAATCCTTTACTTCAATTAAAATTTCATTTTCTTTTTTCTGAGATCTAATCAAAATTAAATTTTTATCTATGGAATTTTTAATTGAGTTAGTAATTAAATTTCTCAAAATAATTCTGGTTAAATTTTTATCTAAATAAACTTTTAAGTTTTTTTGAATTTTTAGTTGGATTTTAAATTGATTTAATTTTAAAACATTTTCCATTTCAAAAACAATTTCTTTTATAAACTTTAATAAATTAACTTCTGAAATTTCAATTTCATCATTTTTAATTTGGCTAGCTGACCAATTTAATAATTCTTCTAACATTTTATCTATTTCTAAAACAGAAGTTTCTATTTCTCTATTTAATTTTTCAATGGTAAATTTGTTCTGATTTTTTTTATTTAAGTTTAATAATAATTTTAGATTTTTGATTGGGCTTCTTAAATCGTGAGAAATTATAGTAAATATATTGTTTTTAAAAATAGATTCTGTTTGAAGTGTCTGTTTTTGTATTTCCAATTCATTCGATTTAGCAATTTCTTCTACATAATTCTTTAAAATTATTTTTTCATTTCTAAACCGACTAAAAGTAAATAAAGAAATACAAAAAACATATAAAATAGTATCTTCAGTTTGAAGAAGTGCGTAAGCAGTTCCATAACCTGATAGATAAAAAAACATCCTCAGCAATGTAGGTATTATAAAAATAGAAGCTAAAATTAATCCATAGATTGAGTTTTTTCTATTATTTAATACTGCTTTAAATAAAATATAAAATGTATAAAGATAAAAACTGATAATAATAATTAAATATTTTTTTGCAAATCCTGAAAATATATCGATAGGAAAAATTAATATACAAAAAGCATTTAGAGTTGCAATTAATATTTGAGAATAATAAATTTTATTATTAACTTCTTCTTTAAATAAAGATAAAATTCCAATTGATGCTGAAGCTGCTGCATAAGTTCCTAAGATGTATATAAATTTAATTTTTGTTACCCAATCATAATGAAAATAGTAAATTAATTTACTTTCTGAAAGTCCAGCAGCAGCAAAAGCCCATAAACAAAAAATTGTGATAGACCAAATTGTAATATCGTTTCTCGAGAGTATTGCTAAAAACAAATGAAGCACACCAAGTGAAAGAATTGCACCTGCAAAAAAAATATCTTTAGCAATTCTAAAGTTTTGGTATTTAGTAACATTTTTTTCAGACCCAATGATTATTTTGCCACCAATTCCGCTCATGTATTCATTTTGATAAGATGAAACATAAATTTTTAGTTCTTGGATTTGATTTGTATTTGTAATTAAAACTGATAATAGTTTAGTTTCAGAAATTGAATTTTTAATAGAAGTTCCAGTTTTTCCCATTGATTCAACTAAGTTTCCATTTAAGTAAATTTCACATGAATTTCCTACTTCATTAAAAATAATTTTTAATGGAAATTGGTTCTTGTTTGCTAAAATTTTTAAAGAATAAGTAGCATAACCAAATGGATGAATTGTTTTGTTATTCCAAACTTGTGAACTCCAAAATAATGGAGTTTGAAAATAAGTATTTGTAGATTCTGAAAGTTGCAGAAATTTTCCGTACACAAATCCGAAATTTCCTTTTATTTGGTAAATATCGTTTTCTAGATTGACATTCTTTAAATTCAGAACACCTTCTGGAACTGGTAATACTAATTCTTTTTGAAAACAATTTAAAAAAAAGGAGATTAAAAATAAGTATGTGATTCTTTTCATAGTTATGGAAATTATTAAATTTTAAAAAACGAACTTCAATTTCAGTCATTTTAATTTTATTCAGTATTGTTGTATAACTAAATTTTAATTTTTAAATAATTTAGTTTCAAATTTTAAACATTAAAATTCAAATTAACGAGTTATATAGTAAAAAAATTATAATTCCAGAGCTTAAATGAATTCAAGTGTAATTTTGGGGTTTTATTTGAAATGAAAAACGAAAAAAATGCTCGAAGGGGGACTTGAACCCCCACACCTTGCGGCACAAGCACCTCAAGCTTGCGTGTCTACCAATTCCACCATCCGAGCGGTATAATTCCATTTTTTCATAAAATTAATTTTTGTAAAGTAATACAAGACTAATTAACTTAAAGAAGAGTTGTTTTTTTATTTTTAATAATTAATACTTTTTTTTGATTCAGAATTTCAGAATTTATTTCTAATTTACAAATTTATTTAGTTTGAAATTGATTACAAAGTGAACTTAAAGCCTGAATTAGAAAAAATTGCTTATTTATTAGAAACGAGTTCTGATGAGCTACAATTTTTACAAAGCTTAAGTTCAATTGAGCTTGATTCTTTAAAACAAAAAATAGAAAGTTCTATTTATAAAGAGAAATCAGAAGTTTGGGAGAAACTAGCAAAAGTATCAAAATTTTTACCAAATTTTATAAATGCAAAAATTGCAGAAGATATTCTTGGTGCAAATCTCACCGCAAATTTAACTTATCATTTACAGATAAATGATGCTTTGTCTATATCAACATTTTTTTCAATATCCTTTTTATCTGAAGTTGCAGAAGTATTAATACCATCAAAAGTTAAAGAGCTAATTGCAAAATTTCCAAACTCAAAAATTATTTTAATAATAAATCTTTTAGAAAAAAAAGAAAAATATTATACCATGGCAAATTTTGTAGAGTATTTACCATTAGATAAGTTAAAAACTTTAGCTACTGAAATTAACTCAGAATTAACACTAATAAAAATTTCTACATTTGTATCAAAAAAAGAAAGATTAGCTTTATTAATTGAAGCATTTACTTTAGAAAGATTAAAAAAACTTCTAGTTATAGCTAAAGAATTAAATTTAAGAGATTTAGTTTTAGAAATATTAAATTACGCATTTGAAAAAGATAAAAAAATTGTTAATTCAATTTTTCAAGATGATAAAGTATTAAAAAAATTTTTTCTGGAAACGTAGATATTTGAAAACTGGTTTGATATTTTTTTTAATTTTATCTTCAATAAAAGTATTGGCAGATAAACTTCAAGAAAGACCCATTGAAAATAGAAATTTATATGCACCTAATTTATTTTTTTTAGAACCTTATCCCACAACTCCAATTACAATTGGTGAAAAAAAATATTCTTTTCAAACTGGATTATCCATTTCCAACATGATTGATAATAATAGAGCTTACGGAGATAGTTTAGGTTATAAAAATTTTAGGCCTTTATTTTGGGATTTTATATCAAACGAATTTTATAATGGTGAAAAAAACTTATCTTCATTATATAATTCAGATTTTTATTTTTATGGAAAATTAGCCGAACAAAGAAATGTTGCTATTGATTTAGAAGTTTATCGAGCTAATGCAAAAATTTCTTATGGCTTAGCAAAAAATTTAGAATTAGGTTTTGAAATCACAGCTTTAAGTTTTAACAGAGGTTTTTTAGATAAACCAATTGATTTTTACCATAGAATTACTGCTGTTCCCTACCCTGTTAGAGATATTTATGAAGATAATAAATTTGATTATCAAATTTCAGATAGCTCAAAAATAATCACTAAATCAAAACCAAGAACTGGACTTGGAGATTCAATTCTAGATTTAAAGTATTTAGTCCTATCTGAAAAAACTTTTATTCCAAGTTTAGCTTTTGTAACAACTGCAAAAATCCCAACTGGAAATTTTTCATACCAAATGACTAATGGAAAAATGGATTATTCAATTGGAGTTTCCTCAATGAAGAAAGTGAATGATTTTTTCTTGATAGTAAATTTGTTTGCAGTTACTAATTCTAGATTTTTTAAATCTGAAAATATAAAAATTGTTAATTCTTACCAAGCAGCTTTTACAATCGGTTATCATCTCACAAAAAAATGGGCACCAATTGTTCAATTGGAATATAAAACCTCACCATACAAAACAGAAATTAGTCCACTATTTCAACCAGCAATACTAATTTCTTTTGGATTTAATTATAAAATAAAAGATTCTTGTAGTCTTCGAGCAAATGTAATTGAAGATCCAGCACAAGAAAGTAGGACAGTTCCAGATGTTGGATTTCAATTTAATTTGTTTTGTATTCCTGAAACTGATAAAGACTAAAAAAATAAAAATTGGAATTTATTGAGCTTGGGAGTATTAGTTGTTATATTAGAGGACATTTACAAAATTGTAGTTTTGATTTTTTTATAACGGTGGTGAAAAATTACAAAAAAAGATTTTAGAAAATGGATTAAATTTCGGACAAAGTTCATGAATTTGGACGACTAATTTCTTTTTCTATGATAGTATGAATTATAAATAAGAGCGAGTGACCAACCAAGCGAAAATATTAACTTTCTCCCAAAGCATAAAACCAAAATTCTAAAATTCTTAGAGTTTTGGTTTTTGTTTTTATGATAAATTTTTCAATTCTATGTGAAAAGGGATTGACTCGGCGTTAAAAAATTTTATATAAAATTTTTTTACGAAAGAGGAAAGCCAGTTTTTTTTACCTAACCCAATTTTATTTGTTTTGAATAAAGTTTCTCTTTAGCCCCTTCCTTCACAGTGAAGGGGAAGTGGGTTAGGTAAAGAAAATTCGCCCAACATTTAAACAAAAAAAATGATTTGCACACACTCAACTTATAAGAACTTAACTTTATGGCAATAAACAAACCATTTATGGATGAGAACAAACCTTCTATTGATGAAAAACCTCAAAATTTATTTTTGAGCTTCATTATTAAAATTTTAAAAGAAACTTCTTCCTTATTTTCCCTTTTTTTTATAATCATAGTTGTATTTTCTTTTAAATCTTCTATTTTAGATGCTAATAATATTCCAACTGGGTCCATGATTCCCACTTTAAAAATTGGAGATTTTTTATTTGTAAATAAAATGCGTTATGGTTTAAGAGTTCCTTTTTCTGAAGAAGAAATTTATAGAATAGATGAACCAAAACGTGGAGATATTGTAACTTTTAATGCACCAGACGGAGACAACTCAGATTTTTTTCTAAATGAACATGATATAAAAAATTTAAGAGGATTAAAAAAATATATTTATTTATTTCTAACTTTTTTTGAAGAAGAGTTAAACTGGAAAGTAAAAAATATGTTTAAGAAAAAGTATGTTAAACGTATTGTTGCAATGCCCGGGGATAGTTTTAGAATTTCCCAAAAAGAATATATTTCTAAAATTGGAAAAAAAATCACTTATACATTTATTGAATACAAAGAAAAAAATGCTGATAAATTTCTGACTTATAACCCAAAAATGATTTCTCCAGGAAAAGAACTTTTAAATTTAGATAATATAAAAGGAATTGGAAAAACTTTATTTATAGAAACTAAAAATGGTTTTGAACATTTTGTAATTGAAGGTATTGAAACAAATATTTACTCTTATATAGAAAATTCCTGCTCTAGAATTAATAATATTTGTAAAATTCCAGATGATTCTTATTTAGTTATGGGTGATAATAGAGACGATTCTTATGATTCTAGATATTGGGGACTTGTAAAACGTGATGATGTACTTGGAAAAGTTTTATTAATTTATTTTTCTATAGATTGGAAAGATAATACTTGTATGATTCGAGATGTTAATGAAGTAGAAAATGAATCTTTTAATATTGAGCAAAGAAGATTAACTGAAGCTGAAATTGAATCAAGATGTTCTCCAAGTGAAAGATATGGTTCAGGTTTTGAAGAATCAATTCCAGAATGGTTTTATAGGACTGTGAGATACCGAATTCCTAGAATGAATATTAGATGGGAAAGACTAGGTAGAATTTTGAAATAATTCTTGACTTAGTTTATTTTTTTTTTCAAATCTCATTCATGGAAGAAACTAAATTAATTTATTTAATAAGACATTCTAAGTCAGATTGGGAAGCGCCATTTCAAATTGATTTAGAAAGACCCATTTCAGATCGTGGAAAAAAAAATGCAAAAGAATTAAGAAAATTTTTGAGTGATAAAAAAATCCAATTTGATATTTCTTATATTTCTCATTCTAAAAGAACATTAGAAACTTATTCTATTTTAAAAAAAGAAAATTTATTTAAAGAAGTTAAAATCACTAAAGAAGTTTATGAAGCTAGTCCTGAAAGATTATTTGAATTGGTAAAAAATACTCCTGATGAATTAAATTCCATTTTATTCCTAGGCCATAATCCTGAACTGGAAGAATTTGCAAACGAACTCATACTTAGAAAAAACTCACCAACAGAATTTTCTTTGTTTCAAAAATTTACAACTTCTTCAATAATTTGTTTAAATTTAAAAATTACTTCTTGGAAACATATACATACAGAATCAGCTAAAATTCAGTTTTTTTGGACACCTTCAAGATGATAAAAAAATTTATTTCTAAACAAAAATTATCTATGAGAGTTAAATATCTTGGAAAAGAAATTTCTGAACATTATAAAAATGAATCTGAAATCATTATTTTGTCGATTTTAAAAGGAAGTTTTATTTTTGTAGCTGATTTAGTTCGAGAAATTAAAACACCTTGTAAATTGGATTTTTTAATAGCTAGTTCTTACCAAGGAAAATCTTCTACTGGGAAAATAAAACTTAAAAGTGAATTAAATATGGATTTAAAAAATAAAAATATTTTAATTTTAGAAGATATCATTGATACAGGACTTAGTTTAAACTTTATTGTTAATGCATTAAAAAAGAAAAAACCAAAATCTATAAAAATCTGTACATTACTTTTAAAAAAAGAAAAACATAAATTTAAACATCCAATAGATTTTGTTGGTTTTGAAATTGAAGATGAATTTGTAATTGGATATGGACTGGATTATAACGAAGAATATAGAAATTTAGATTATATAGGAATTTTAAAATGAACTTATTTGAACCCACAGAAACTCATGCTGAACTAAGAGAAACAGTTTATAAATTTGCAAAAAAAGAAATCGACGAACAAGCAAAAATCCATGATGAAGAAGAAAAATTTAATAAACCTCTATTTCAAAAACTTGCGTCTGAACTTGGAATTTTTGGAGTTACTGTTCCAGAGGCTGATGGTGGACTTGGGCTAGATGCAACTGCTTCGGTAATAATACACGAAGAAATGTCAAAATTTGATCCTGCATTTACTTTGTCTTATTTAGCACATGAAGTTTTATTTGTAAATAATTTTTATTATTCTGGAAATGAAGAACAAAAATCTCGCTATTTAGAAAAAGTAATTTCGGCAGAATACATTGCTGGAATGGGAATGACAGAACCGGGGGCAGGAACAGATGTTCTTGGCATGTCAACAGTTGCAAAAAAATCTGGTGGCAAATACATATTAAACGGAAGCAAACAATACATCACTAACGGCTCTGAGGGCTCTGTTTTTTTAGTATATGCAAAAATGGATTCCAAAGACCAAAAAAAAACCACAGCGTTTTTAATTGAATCAAACTTCAAAGGGTTTGAAGTTGGAAAAAAAGAAGAAAAGATGGGAATGCGTTCTTCACCTACTACAGCGTTAAATTTTATTGATATGGAAGTTCCAATAGAAAATTTAATCGGTGAAGAAAACGGTGCAATTAAACATATGATGCGAAATTTAGAAATTGAAAGACTAACACTTGCAGCCCAGAGTCTTGGAATTGCAAAAAGATGTATCGATGTAATGAGTGAACATGCAATTTTATATCGGGAAGCATTTGGAAAAAAACTTTCTGAGTTTGGTCAAATCCAAAGACTAATTGCAGACTCATATGCAGAATACCAAGCTGCACGTGCTTTAGTTTACGAGGTTGCTTCAAATATGGTACCTGAATCTAGAAATTCACTTGGTGCAGCTTCTGCAAAATTATTTGCAACAAATATGGGTGAAAGAGTTTCTCGTGCAGCTATTCAAGTTTTAGGTGGATATGGTTATTGCAGAGAGTATCCTTTGGAAAGACTTCATCGTGATTCTATTTTACTTTCAATTGGTGGTGGCACTAATGAAGCAATGCAAAAAAATATTATTTCTGATTTAAAAAAATTGTATTCGGTTTGATTTTTTTAATTATATATTGTTAAATAAATTTGAAAAATTTATTTTTTTTAAAAAATTTATTTTGCGAATCTAAAATATTTTTTATTACAATTTAAACTAGAAGTACTTGCAAAAGGGATTGAAGCGGAAATCCTTTTGTCTTAATATTTTATTCTTTAAAAATAATATTTTTACAAAAGATTGAAGCGTAAAGCCCAGTTTTTTATTTCTAGAACTGAGTAGCATCCAAGCGAGGTTCGAAAAATAAAAAATTTGCCAAAATAATCAAAAAAAAATTCAATATTAAACAATTTATTTTCATAAAAAAAAAGTTTAAATTTATGAACTCTTCAATCCTAATTAGAATAATTTACTTGAAAATTAAGCTTATTTGAAAAACCTAAAAAAATGAATTTAGTTTTATTAAATCTAGCTTTTTTAGCACAAGACAGTGACCCAAAATCTGCATTAGGGACTTTTATACTTTTACCAATTTTATTTATTGTTATGTATTTTTTAGTTATTCGCCCTCAAAAAAAAGACGAACAAAATAGAAAAAAAATGATAACTGAACTCCAAAAAGGTGATCAAGTTTTGATGAACTCAGGAATTTATGGAAAAATTGTAGAATTTAAAGATAATAATGAAGTTGTTGTTTTAAATGTTGGTAAAGAAACAACTATTAATTTTACAGCAAGTTCAATTACAAAAAAAATTGTAAAACCATGAAATTCTTTTTATTTTTGATAGTGATTTCTATTTTTGCTCAGGAAGATTTAGAAAAAGCTTATTTAGAATCTGGAAATAAAGCAAAAAAAAATTCTTCAACAAAAGAAAAGTTAAAATCAAAATTAACAAAAAAAATTGAAATAAAATCTGATAAAAAAAATTCAGAATTAAAAGTTTATAAATCAAATTGGATAAATCCAGATTTTATAAAAAATACAAACTACATTCCCGGACTTGAAAAAGAAATTGTAAAAGTTTCGAATTCTGTTTCTAAAGATGTAATTGAAAAAACAATAGAAGTTGTAAAAAATCCTGAAACAAAATCTGATCCAAAAAAACAAAACCCATTTTATTCTTTTCTTAGTGATAATGTAAAAATTATTTTAATCATTTCATCCATTATTCTATTTGGAATATGGAGATTCTTTAAACCTTCTAGTCCTGAAAGATCTAGTAGAGTCTATTCAAAATTTAGAAATAAAAATTAGGAGTACAAATTGAAAAAAACTTTTGCAACTGCAATGACATTAATGATTTTAGTTTTATCAGTTCTTGTTCTGGTTCATAACTTTGTTGAACGTGAATTAGAGCTATTTATTAACCCATCTGTCAAAACATTAGATGAGACAAAAAAAATAGAACTTTTATCACGGTTCAAAAAAAAATGGGATGAAGAATACAATAAAAATTCTTCACTAAATATAAGCCCAGAAATATCTACTAAGTTACCAGATGTAGATTTTTTCTTAGTAAAAGGAAGATTTATTACTTCAGCAAAAATAAATCAAATTTCTCAAGAAAACATTGATTTGTTTGTAGAATCAAAAAATAAATTAAGACCAACTCTTGTTGAAAATTTTATCAGAAATGGTAAATCTCTTGCCATTAAACTTGGACTTGATTTGCAAGGTGGAATGAGAGTTGTGATGAAAGGTGACTTTGAAACTTATTCTGCAAAACTTAAAGATATTTATGCAAAAGATATTTTAGAGAGTAGAAAAATCTTAGAAGATCCCACAAAATCCAAAGATGAAAAAAAGAAAGCTCAAAATCGTTTAGATGAAATTGAATCAACTTTACAATTAACTGAACAAAGAAAATTAGTTGAATTAGAAAAAGCAAAGTTAATTATTGACAATCGACTAACAAATCAAAATTTAACAGAACCTCAAGTTAGAATTCAAAAAGACCAAGATTCAATAGAAGTCGCTTTACCGGGTGTTGCAAACTCAACTCAAATTTTAGAAATTCTTCAGAACACTGAAACTGTTGAGTATAGATTAGAAGAACCTTCTTCACAATCTGGTGAAAGTTTTGCAAATAAAATTTTTATTGATGAAAGAAAACAAATTGAAATTGGAAAAAGAGATGAAACTGATATTGTTCAATTTCAAAAATTAATCAAAGAAAGATTAGGAAAAAAAGCTAAAGAAGATTTTTTAACCAAACTTGAAGAAAAATATAAAATTCCAACTGATAAATATAAAATTTTTGCTTATTATGAAAGAGGAAAAGGACAGAACCAAGCTTTTATTCCTAGAAGATTTGTAGTATTAGAAAAATCTATTGCACTAAGTGGAAATGATTTAACTAACGCTCGTGGAAATTACGATTCAAATAAATTTGGTTGGACAGTTTCTATGGAACTTACACCTGCTGGAACAGATAAATTTTTTGAAGTTACAAAAAATAATAAAGGTAGAAATTTAGCAATTATATGGGGAGATAAAGTTATCTCCTCTCCAACAATTAACGAACCAATTGCTGGTGGTAGAGCTGAAATTAGTGGAAACTTTACCCAAGAAGATTCTGTTCAACTTTCAAATATTATTTCTGAAGGTGCTTTACCAATTCCATTAACTGTTCTTGAAATGAGATTCATTGGACCAACGCTTGGGATAGAATCTATCCAAGTTGGTTTAAAATCTGTTGTAATTGGTTTTATTTTAGTTATGATTTATATGATTTTTTATTATAAACTTGCTGGCATTGTTGCAGATATTGCATTAGTTTGTAATTTAATTATTTTACTCGGGCTATTATCTTTAATGGATTTTACACTCACATTACCAGGCTTTGCTGGTATCATTTTAACAGTTGGTATGGCAGTAGATGCAAACGTTATTATATACGAAAGAATCAAAGAAGAGTTAATTAAAGGTAAATCACTTCCAACTGCTGTTGCTCAAGGTTTTGATAACGCATTCTGGACAATTTTTGACTCAAACATCACAACCCTAATTTCAGGAATTTTGATGATTAAATTAGGAAATGGTCCAATCAAAGGTTTTGCAATTACGTTATGTTGGGGTATTATTACTTCAATGTTCACATCTTTACTACTTAGTCGTTTAATTTTAAATCTACTAGTTGATAAAGTTGGAATAAAAAATTTAAGACTTGGTTTCAAAAATTACGAGGTGAAAAATGTTTAATATAAATTTTTCAAAATATAAATTAGTTTCATTAAGTTTATCATTCTTACTAATTTTAATTGGATTTGGAATCACTTTTGGAAAACATAAAGGTTTTGCACATTCATTAGATTTTAACGGTGGATTAAGAGCTGTTGTTCAATTTGATGAAAGTATTTCTAGAGAAAAAATAGAAAACTTTTTTAAAGAAAAACAAATTGAAGCAGTTATTATTTTATTAGATAAAGAAAAACTTCATTACCAATTAGATATTGGTCTTGGTGCTGAATCAAAAATCAAAGAATTTTTTGATAAAAATAAAACTTCTGCTGATGAAACTGGACGTCCAAAAGTTTTAATAGACCAATTTATTTTTTTAATTAAAAAAAGTTTTAATTTAGAGCAAGATAAAATTTTGAGTGCAGATCAAGTTGGTTCAATTGTTGGTGGTGAGCTAACTTCTACTGGAATCACTTTGTTAATTTCAACTTTAATTATAATGGCAATATATTTAAGTTTTAGATTTCAATTTAAATTTGCAATTGCTGCTTCAGTTGCATTAATTCATGATTTACTTTTGGCTTTAGCGTTTATAGGTGCTTTCCAAATAAAACCTTCTATTCCAATTATTGCTGCCCTACTCACTTTATTTGGTTATTCTATAAATGATACAATTGTAATTTTTGACAGAATCAGAGAAAATGCTGATCCAAAAATGAGCGATACAACTTCAAGTCTAATTAATAATTCAATAAACCAAACACTTGGAAGAACGATCAACACTTCTCTTTCAACTCTAATTTCTATTTTAGCTTTAATAATTGGTGGAGCAATTGAACTTTATGATTTTGCTATTGTATTAACCTTTGGAATTATAATTGGAACATACTCTTCTATTTTTATAGCAGCTCCAATTTTAGAAATTTACGACAGGTTTATTTCAAAAAAAGAGATAGTTAAAACTACATAAAAGAATTTTATTTTGAGCAGAAATTACTGCTCAAAAAAATTTTAATTTATTTCTAAAATTTGGGCGAGTTTTTGCAAATGCAAAAAACGGGCTTTTTGCTACAATCTTTTGCAATTCTTCCTTATTTATTAAATAACCAAAAAATATACAAAAGTATTTCCGCTTCAATCCCTCTCGCTAGTGTTGTAAAATTTATTTTTAAAGAATAATATGTTTTTATACTAGAGTTAGAGATTAAAAAAGTCCGCAGGAGAGTTACTCTGAACAAAATGTGAAGTGTAACTCCAAGCTTTTTTAAGCTCGACCCGAAGGGTAACTCCCCTAATAGCTGATAAAACCAAATTAAATTTTAAGGTAAATTTTGATTTGACTTAATTTCTGTTATATTGGAAATAAAATCTATGCCTAAAACTAAATCCAACAAATTGGAAAAAAAAACAGATTCTCCAGAACAAATTATTGATACAGTGAAAGAGAATCTAAAAAAAATCCGTCATAATCGAAATTTTTCTTTGGACAAACTTGCAACTAAATGTGGCGTAAGTCGTGCAATGCTCTCTCAAATTGAACAAGGGAAATCTGCCCCAACAATTTCAGTTTTGTGGAAAATTGCTTCGGGGCTTGGAGTTCCATTTTCAGAATTAATAAAAGATAAAATGAAAGAGGGAATGCAAGTTTTAAAATATGAAAATACAAAAGCACTTTTTTCAAGTTCGAAAGTTTTTTCCACAAGAGCTTTATTTCCATATACTGGAAATAAAAAAACAGAATTTTATGAATTAGTTTTAAAACCAGGTGGAATCGAAATAGCAGAACCACACCAAACTGGAACAACAGAAAATATTGTAGTGATTTCAGGAAAACTCAGACTCAGAGTTGGTGATGAGGTTGTGGAACTTCTTCCAAAAGATGCAGTTTATTTTAATGCAGATGTTCCACATGAATATTCAAATCCAACAGATGAAGATTCTTTGATGTATTTAGTAATGACTTATTCAGAAGAAAAAGATTGATGAATTTTCAAAAAATTATTATCACTTCAGGTGCAACAAAAGAATGGATAGACCCAGTGAGATTTATTTCAAATGCTTCTTCTGGTAAAATGGGTTTTCATTTAGCTGAAGAATTTAAAAATTTTTCAGGAAATTTAATTTATATTCATGGTTCAGTTTTAGAAAAATATTCATCCCCAAAAAATTCAAAAATTATCTCTGTTGAAACCACTGAAGAAATGTTAAATGCAATTATCAATGAAATAACAGAAAATACATTACTAATTATGGCAGCAGCACCTGCTGATTTTAAACCAAAAAAACAATCAGAACAAAAAATAAAAAAAGAAAAAGAAAATAATTTTTTTATTGAATTGGAAAAAAATCCTGATATACTTTTAAATGTGAAAAGTTTTGTCGATGAAAATAAATTAGAAAATGTTATTAGAGTTGGTTTCGCTGCTGAAACGGAAAATTTAGAATTTAATGCAAATTCTAAATTAAAAAAAAAAGGTTTAAAATATATTATAGGAAATTATGTTAATAAATCTTCACTAGGTTTTGGGGAAGTTGAATCAAGTGTAAAAATTTTTTCCTCTACTAAATTAGAAAAAGAGATTATAGATTCTAGCAAAGAAAAAATTGCAAAGGAAATTTACCATTTTTTAAGCCATGAATTTAAAAATTAAACTAACTATACTATTTCAAAATTTAAAAAAATATTGGGAATTATTTTTATTTTTATTAGCTACCTATTGTTCTATTGAAGTTCCACTTTGGATATTATTTCGTTTTCCTTTAACAGGGATTTTGTTTTATTTAGAAATTTCTATTTCAATTATTTTTTTTATAAGTTTAATTTTAAGTTTTAAAACCTCTTATTACAAAAATGGGAATTTAATTACAGACAAAAAAACAATTTTTATCAATTATTTACGTTCTTGGTTTGTGTTAGATACTTTGTCAATTTTTCCATTTGAAATTTTATTCGAGATGAATTTAATTCCTGAAGAATTAACTTTTCTATCTATTTTTCGTTTTTTAAGAATTATTAAATTAATTGATATTGATAATTTTAAATTAAGCTGGGGAATGCATGAATTTTCAAACACAAGCTTTTTAAGATTATTTTTTCTAATATATTGGATTGCACTTTTTGCACATTGGACTGCTTGTGGTTGGATCAGAATTGGAGGTGGAGAACAAAATGTAGAAGCTACTAGAAAGTATATTCGTGCAATTTATTGGTCTATTACTACTTTAGGAACAATTGGATATGGAGATATCACTCCAGTAACAAATGAACAAACTTTATATGCAGTTTCAGTTATGATTATAGGTGCTGGTGTGTATGGATATTTAGTGGGTAATATAGCCTCAATCTTATCAAATAGAGATTTAGTAAAAACTCAATTTATTGAAAAAATGCAAAAAATTACAACTTTTATGACTTATAAAAATTTGCCAAAAGATCTACAAACAAATATTTTTGCTTATTATGACTATGTTTGGAAAAACCGAAAAGGATTTGATGAAAATTTAATTTTAGCAGAACTTCCTCCGTCAGTTAGAGAAAGAGTTGGATTATATTTAAATAAACCTCTTGTAAAAAAAGTTCCTTTTTTAGCAGATGCTTCTGAAGATTTGATTTCAAAAATTGTTTTAAACCTTAGACCAATAGTTTATATGGAAGGTGATTATATATTTCGAAAAGGTGATGAAGGTGATAATTTATATTTTATAAGTAAAGGGATTGTTGAAATTGTTTCAGAAGATGGAATTACAATATATGGAACTTTAACTGATGGTAGTTTTTTTGGAGAAATTGCTTTAATAAAAGATTCTCCCAGAACTGCAAGTATTAGAGCAAAAGTATTTTGTGATTTATACTATATTGATAAAACGACTTTTAAAATATTAGTAAAAGGTTATCCTAAATTTGAAGCCCATATAAATGAACTTGTTGAAGAAAGAATGAAAAGACTTAAGCATTAACAAATTTTCTTCTTAAATATAATACAAATAAGATTAGCAAAACAACAAAAACCAATACAATTAATTTATCAAAACCCGAATCGGATCCTTGAATATAAGCAGTTAAATTTGGATTTAAATTTGGAACTGGATAAACTTTTTCAGATATTTTGTTTTCATACCAGTTTTTATATAATATTCCCTTTGAATTAATAAACTTGTTAAAGTCAGGATATCCACTGAATCTTTCATTAGTGATGTCTTTTCCTTCGTATTGCCAACTCCAAATTTCTGGAACAATAATAGCAAATGGTAGTTGGTTTGAATCAATATATAAATCGGTGTTTAAATGATCAAAATAAATATTTGGTAAATGTATTTCTTTTGGAAATTCATTCGAATTCCCATCAAAATTATTAGAAACTTTTATATATAAATCATATGGTGGAAATCCAATTTGATTTCTAGGAATGGGTTTTGAAAAAAGTATTTTTAAAAAAGTTTTATTTCCAATAGCAAAATTAGTTCCATTAACGGTATTTTTTCCTGAAATTGTTTTTTTACTATCAGGAAAAATTATTATTCCATTTGTCAAATCTGATTTATCAATTTTTCTAAAAGTTTTTTCTAACTGTTTATTTTTATCATTAAAACTTGTTAATTCTATAACAGGGTCAAAATCTAAAATTTTATGAAAATCTTTAGAAATAAATTTCATATTAAAATTATGATTATAATTTGATCCTTTTGCAACATGATAAAATTTTGCATCAATTGATTTAACTTTTTCTAAAAGAATTTGTTCTTCAAAATAAAACTGAGAAACGTAATCATTAAAATCTGAATCAACATGAACTGGATAAGTATCTTCAAAAGCAACAGTAGCTAAGCTTTTTTTTGGGAAACGATTCAAAACTAAATCTGAACTTTTTTCAAAACTTGAATTTTCTTTTGAAGTATCAAGAACTACTTCAGAAATATTTTTTATCAAATAATAATCTTCAAAAATTTTATAACTTAAAGGTAAATTGATTTTAATAGAATCTTGATTTGAAGTAAGAATTTTAAATTGAATAAAATCATGAATCTCTTCAATTTGAAAACTAAATTTTGCTTTACCTAATTCATCAGTATAAGAGAAAAAAGAAGAATCTTTAGTTGAAAAAATTATTTTTGTGTTTTTAATTGGGTTCAGATTTTTATTAAGAATTATTAAACTAAAATCAAAATCTTTTTTTTGTTCAAATCTATTATATTTTTTAAGCTCAAGAATAAGCTTTGGAGAATCCATTTCTTTTGGATAAGATTCAAAAAAGTTAGGAACAAAAGTAATTTTTTTTTCAGAATTAAATTCATTAAGCTTAAATTCTAAATTTGAACCGTTTAATTGTATAAATTTTTTTTCTTCTTGTACATTGCATAAAATAAATGAAAGTGAAACAATGCTAAATGTGACTAAAATAAATTTCAACATAAAAACAGTGTAATAAATATATAGTCTTAGTAAAGAAGTTAAGTTTTAATTTTTACTATTAACATTGCTTTATGCAAATCAATCTTTATTTTTAATCTTATAAAATAAAATAATCAAAGTAAAAATAATTGTAATTGAATTAGCAAATATTATAGGAAGTTCTTTTTTTTGAATTCCATAAATTAACCAACATATAATTCCTAGATTCAGGAGAATATAGGAATTTCTGGAAATACTTTTAGTGTCTTTAGTCATAATAATTCTTATTGCTTGTGGAATAAAAGATAAGCTAGTACAAATAGCCGCCACATGACCAAGCATATTTATAAAAAATTCATCATTCAAATTCATGAATTATTCCTTCAAATTCTAATTTTTGTTTTATTGGAAATTTAAAATCTTCTAATAGATTTGAATTTTCAGAAATATAATTATACATATTAATACTTTTTGTTAAGCTGAGATTATTTGTATCAAACATTTTAATTTCAGAAACATAAAATTCTTCGTTGATCTGTTGAACAAAATATATATATTCATAATTCAAGAGGTCTTGAATATAATTTGGTATTTTATTATTAAAATTTGATAAATAAATTTTTCTTTTTGGTAATTTAAAAAAATCAATCAATGAAGAATAGTAAAATGAAGGTTTTAAACTTTTTAATTCAATAAAAGATTCATTATCACCTGTAATGATAAAATAAATTTTTGTCTTATCAAATAATTGAAACGGAATTAGGTGGGTTTTAGGATTTTGAGAGTTTAAAATTTTTTCTTTAGCTTCAATAAAGTTTCTTGGGGTAAACCATGATTTACTCAATATGTGAATTTTTCTATTACTAAATTTTTTCTGTATATATTCGTATCTTTCTAACCAAATTTCGTTTGAAATTGAATCATTCATTAAAAAAATAATTTCATCAAATCGTATTTTTTTAAAAGTCTTTTTTTCAAATTCTTCATCAAAAATTTCCAATATCCAATTTGATATGAATTTACCATTTGAAAAATAATTCCCTTCCATAAAGTCTTTTTCTAAATGATAAAATTTAGAATCTAGTTTTATACCATTAAAATTTATTAGTTTAATTTGGTGAGCAATACTGTTATTAGAATTTAATAATTCCAATCCTAAAAATTTATTTTCAGTATTTCTCTGAAAATAAATAAATTCAAACTCAAACATATCTTTAAAATCGATTACATATGTAAAGGAATTTAACTTTCTTATGTTTTTATATTTTTTTGGTATGACAGATTCTTTATTAAGTGTAAAAAAAAGTTTTTCAAATTTAGATTTAGGTTTATAAAACTTTAATTTGACTTCAAAAAAATTTTTTTTATAAAAAACTTCGGTTGAGATTTTTTCGATTTGAATTTGCTCATTTTCATTTTTTAACTCCGGAAAATAAAAATTCTTAATTAATTTTAAATCAATTGGATAGTTCCAACTTTCATTTCTTAAAATTTTTGTTAGAATAAAATTTTTTTTACTTTTTTGGTTTAAAAACTCATACAGTGTAAAATTTTTTTCTAGTTTTAGACTGAGACTTAACCATTCTGGAATCTTATTCATTTCATAATTTTGCTCAATTCTCAAAATTTTAAAAGTTTGGAAAACATTATAAATCCTTTTCCATTCATAATAGAAATTAAAGTAACTGTATGAAATAATAAAAATCCCTAAAATTAAAATATATCTTGAAATTGTATATTTTAAATAATCTAATTTATTTTTTAATTCTAAAAACGATTTGAAAATATAGATGAAATGGAATAAAGTAAATAAAATTGGTGCAACTAACAGTAAATTTAATTTAAAAAAGAGTTCATAATCAATTTTATAAATTTCTTTATATAATAAAAGAATTGATAAAAAAAAACTGAAAGATATAAAATGAAAAAAAGGTAAAAAAAGTTCCAGATATTTATTTTTTTTTTCTGTTATAAATACTACAAATATTGAAAAAAAATAAACTATTTTTGTTAAATTATCTATAGTTTCTTGAAAATATTTTTTTGAATCTGTGATATAAAAAATTAAAAATAGAAAATGAGTAATTATAGCTAGGGATTCAAACTGTTTTTCTTTTTCAGTAAAAAAAAGTCCAAATAATATAATTTGAAGTGAAAAGGAAATTAAAAAAATTAGCTCTAAATCAAATAAGAATGAAAATCTAAGAACAATAAGTAAAAATATTAAATAAAATATTCTGATTTTATATTGAAAAGTTTTTATTTTACCATTTAAAAACCAACTCCAATTCAATCTATTGCCTATATCCAATAGAAATAAAAGTTATATCATCTTCAATTTTTGTTCCATCCAAGAAAATATAGATTTCACTAATTAAAAGTTCTGTTAATTTTTTTGAACTTAAATCAGAATTATTTTCAATTATTTCAAGTAATCTATCTTCTCCAAATTCTTCCCTAAATTGATTTAGCTGTTCAAAAATTCCATCAGTGAATAAATAAAGTTTAGAATCTTTAGGAAAATCAAATTCAAATTGTCTATAATTGATTTGATTAGTTATACCTATCATTTTCCCAGAATTTGTAAGAAATTCTTTTTTATTTTTATGAAGCAGAAATTGCGCTGGGTGACCAGCTGATGAATACTTTATTATATTCTTTTCTAAATCGATATCAACAATTATTCCAGTAAAAAATACATGAACTGCCTGAAATTTTTTATAAAATTCTGTATTCAAAAATTCTAAAATTTCTCTTGGTTCGGAAAGAATATTTTTTAAATTTTCATATTCACTTTTAATTGCCATTGTCACTAGAGCACCTTGAATACCATGTCCTGTTGCATCAGCTAAAAAAATTCTAACTTTATTATTACCAATTTCAGCAATATCATAAAAATCTCCACCCACTGTCTCCATTGGCTGGTAAAAACTAAAAATATCTAGTTGATTTATTTCATTTAAATTATTTGGTAAAATTGAATCTTGAATTTTTTTTGCTAATCTCAAATCTTTTTTTATACTATCTAAAGAAGAGTTCAACTCTTTAGTTATTTTTGTTAAATTTTGATTTAATGAAAATTGTTGTTTTAAAGACAGATCTAATTCATTTGTTCTTTCTTGAACTTTAGACTCCATGCTAGAATATAATTTAGCATTCTCAATTGAAATTCTGGCTTGAGTTGAAATAGCTTGTAAAAAATCAAAACTTACTCTTTGAAAAGCATATGTTGATAAATTATTCTCAAGATAAATAATTCCAAAAATTGAATCTTGTTTAATTATTGGATAAACCAATATTGATTTAATTCTGTTTTCAAGAATATATGGATCCCTATAAAATCTTTCATCTGATATAGCATCATGAATTATCATTGTCTCTTTTGATCTCAAAGTATAATTAATTAAACTTCTTGGTACTCGACCACTTTCAATTGGAATTGATCTCAATAAACTAATTTCATTTTTTTTACTAGAAGATTCATATTCAATATAAAGTTTCCCATTATTGTTTAAAATAATAATGCCTTTTTCAGCTCCAACGTTTTCAATAATTATATTGACCATTGCTGGTAATAATCTCTCTAATTGGATTTCTTTAGAAATAGCTTCGGTTGATTTAAGAAATGAATTTAAATTAAAACTTTCTGAATCTGATCTAAAAGTTATTTCAGATTTAACTTCAAAGAGTTTATCTTTTTTATCTGTAAATATATCTGGGTATTTTTGAGTTAAATACTTCGACTTACCTATTGCTCCCCAAAGTTGATAAAAATAATTTGCATTTCTTAAATAGATTTCAGCTAACTTTTTTTTACCTAACATATATAGGTATTTACCTGCAAGTTCATTTGCTAATGCTTGGTCATTAACAAACTCATTTTCTTTTGCAACTTGAATTGCTAAATCATAATATTCTATCGCTTTTAAAAAATCATTTTTACTTTTATAATACTCTGCTTCTATTAAATAGACTCTGTGTAGTTGATTTGTTGGAGATTCCTTAGCCCACTCTTTTAATTTTAATTTCATTCGATTTAGTTTAGGGGTTATTAAAAGTTTTTGCAAAATACTTTTTTCATTTAAATCTGCCATTTGAATCATTAAATAATACATATAAAAAACAGGTAAAATAGCTAAACCAGGAACTGTCTCTTTGCAACTATATGCAATTTCAGCAAATTGTTTAGCTTTTTCCATTTGTTCAATATGAAAGTAGGAATACATATTAAAAAATGATTCATAAAAAAGTAAAGTTTTGCTATGAACATTCTCTAAACCTGTGAACCCATAATCAGAATAATCGAGACAATAAAACTCAGTTTTTTTACTAAAATCGATTAACTTATTTAAAATTGTTTGAAGACTAGAAATTTGATACAACGAATTTTTAAAATTATAAGAATTCATTAATTTCATATATTCTAAAACTTCTAAATTTAATATGTCTAATTTTCCTGAAGAACTAAAAAAAGAATGGTATGAATATTGTATCGCAGAATAAAAAGCAAATTCAAAATCACCAAATTCGATTCCATGTTTATAAGAATGTATTAGTTGAGGAAGAGTAAGTCTTAAATGCTCTTTCCAATGTAGTATAAAAGAATTAACTGTATGAATTACTTTTGTTTTTAATTTATTTGCATTAGGTTTATTAATTAGCTCTAAACAAATAATTCCTAGCTCATAACTTTTAGAATACTCCCCCAATATCCCTGTGAGTATAACTCCATATGCAGAATATGAAAATGGTGTTATTTCAGAATGACCGTACTTTAGTGAGAGATAAACATTTTTCAAAATTAAAATAGGAAGTAAATTAGTATCAGTAAAGTAGGCAGCTGGACCTATTGAAGCAATTAATTTCATCGCTAAGATAATATTTTGATTTGATGTTTCTCTATAATTTACTAATGAAGAAATTTCAATTTTATTTAGTAGAAGTTTAACTTTAATAATACTAAATAATATATCTAATTTATCTGGATTTTTGGGAAATGGTACACCTAGTTCTTCCAAAATGGAAATCGTTTCTGAAATTGCTAATGCAGGTTTTTGGATAGAAATATAAAATTTATTTTTGATTTCTTGTATCTTCGCTTTAAGAACTACATCTTTAAACTGGCTCAATATATCTAAAATCATTGCATTCATTTTATCGTAATCTGAATTTGAAAAAGCTGTTTCAGCAGAGTTTAAATATAAATTAATTTTTAATTCTTTCCATTCTTCTAAATTTGAAGAATTTATTTGAATAGGATCATTTATAATTTTTATTCCATTAGAAAAATAATTCATAGCAGATTGAAAGCCAGCTGAACTTTTTGCTCTGATACCAGCTCTATAATTTACAAAAACTGGTTTTAAATTTCTCAAGCTGGGTTTTAAAAACTTTAATCCAGAATTAATATGATTTGCTATAACAAAGATATTATCATTAATTTCATTTTCGCTGAGATTTTCTAAATAATAATTTGCAATTTTTCCGTGTAACATTTCTTTATGAGTTTCTGAAAGCATTCCATATACTGCAAAATGAATTTTTTCATGTACAAAAGAATATTCTATATTTTCTGAATTTAATATACCTTGATTTACAGAATTATTTAATTCCTCCAAAAGTTCCATTTTACTTCTGCCAGTAATTTCATTTACAAAATTAATATTAAACTTAATTCCAAAAACACTTACTTCTTGAAGAATATCTAAAGTTCTGTTATTTAAAATTTTTAAATTTAATACTAGTAAATCAACTAAATTTTCAGTAATATTTAATCTTTTAATTTGTTCTAAATTATATGTCCAAAAAATTTTATCTGTTTTTTCTCTATAAAGATAACTTTCGTTATAAGCTAATTTTAAAAACTCAATCATTGCAAATGGATTACCACTAGTTTTATTATAAATTGTTTCAGTTAAATCTTTTACATTTTCTTTTTTTTGATTTAATGATTCTGAAATAATTAATCCAACTGTTTCAATATCTAAATTTTTTAATTCAACAACTAATCTATTTTTACATTTTTCTATAATTGATTCTAAACGATCAA
>JAAFIR010000060.1 GCA_013297885.1 Leptospirales bacterium
GCTAGTTAGGTTGTAAACCTTGAAAGTGATGGTAGGCTTCTTCTACAGTTTGTTCGGTGAACTTTTTTACTGATAATTTAAAACAGGAAAAAAGTCACCTTTTTATCTAATGGAAAGTGATTGAAACGTTTCTCATCATTCTTATCTTGATTTTTCAAATAAGAAAGGTCGATGAGAAGTAGTTGAAAGCAAGGTTTTTTTACCTAACCCTGTTAGCCTAATAGGGAAGGGACGGCAGTGTAATATTATTCAATTCAAACAAAATTGGGTTAGGTAAAAAAATTCGCCCAAGCTACTTCCCATTTGTAGTCATGATTTCATAACCTGAATCAGTTACTAAAACAGTATGTTCCCATTGAGCAGACCATTTCCCATCTACAGTGCGAACTGTCCATTTATCTGATTTAGAAAAATTTACTTTATAAGTTCCTAAGTTTACCATTGGTTCTACAGTAAAAGTCATTCCGGGTTCTAGTTTTGCTAAAAGTCTGTTTTGGCGAAAATGAGGAATTTGTGGGTCTTCGTGAAATTTTTTTCCAACTCCATGTCCCATTAAATCTTTTACAATTCCATAACCAAGTGGAGTTAAAAAATCATCAATAGCATTTGAAATATCATTTACACGATTTCCGGGTTTTACTTGTTCAATTCCAATCCACATGGCTTTGTAGGTGTCTTCAATTAATTTTTTGTGTTCTGCTTTAACGCTTCCAAGCATAAACATTCTGGAGGTGTCACCATGATAACCATTTAAAATGGGAGTTACATCTATATTTATAATATCACCATCACTAAGAACATCTGCTTTTTTTGGAATCCCATGACAGACAACATCGTTAATTGAAGTACAAATTGATTTTGGAAAAGAACCTTTGTAATTTAGTGGAGCAGGGATTGCACCTTTGCGAATTGTAAATTCATGTGCTAATGTATTTAACTCTTCAGTGTTCGCACCAATTTTTACATGAGGAGTTAAATAGTCTAACAAATCTGCTGCGAGTTTTCCAGCTGCTCTCATTCTTTCAATTTCAGCTTTGTTCTTAATTTGAATCATATACTCCAAATTTTTGTTTCAAACGTTCATGTAAACTTGTTTTAGTTTTTAAGAATCAACAATTAGAAGATAAAGCTTTATCCAGTTTGTAAATAAAAAACTTAATCATAATAAAAAAAAGCAAGATTGGTCAAGAATTTGGAAAATGGATATGATAAAATATTCTTAAGAATAAGGAGAATTTATGAAAATCAATCCAGGTTATATCACAGAAAATCTACAAGAGTCAAAAGAGTTTTATCTAAAATATTTAAACTTTGAAGTAAAGTTTGAAAATGAATTTTATATTCTATTGGAAAAAAAAATACAATTGGAAATTTTGAAATTAGCTTTTTGCAACCAAACCATCCTACTCAAATTGAAATTTTTCAAAAAAAATATTTTTCAGGATCTTTTTTAACTATTGAAGTCTCTAATGTAGATGAAGAATATGAAAGACTAAAAAAACTTGCTTGTGAAATTGTTTTAGAAATCAAAGACGAAATTTGGGGAGATAGGCATTTTGTGATTAAAGACCCAAATGGTTTGGGGATTGATTTAGTAACTTACTCAGGAGGAAATGAATGAATTCTTGGAAAGGTGTAAAAAATATTGGAAAAAAACTTAGTAGTAGACTTGATCAAATTGGAATACACTCCATTGAAGAATTAAAAAAATTTGGTGTCTCAAATGTATATAAAAAACTGAGTATTGAGTTTGGTGAAAAACTTCCAGTCTGTTATTATTTGTATTCATTAGAAGGGGCAATTCATGGAATACATTGGGATTTGATTTCTGAAAAAAGAAAAAAAGTTTTGCTTGAGGAAATCAAAATCTAATTCAATTTTGGATTTGTGGAAAGAAAAAATTATCAAAATAAAGTCTATTCTGTTTTTAATTATATTGAAGATAGAATAGAAGAAAATTTTAATTTAAAAAATTTAGCCTTTCAATCTACTTATACAGTCTTTCATTTTCATCGAATTTTTCAAGAATCATTTGGAGAAGCTCCTCTTCAATATATTAAAAGACTCAAATTAGAAAAATCTGCTTTTGATTTAAAAACTTCTGAAAAACGAATTTTGGACATTGCGCTTGATTCAGGTTATGAAACTCACGAAAGTTATACTAGAGCTTTTAAAAAATTTTTTCATCTTAGTCCAAAAGAATATAGAAATAAATTTCATATCAAAAAACAAAAAGGAAATATAAAACCTGAATTTATTTTAGAAGATGAAATCAAAATTATTAGAATCAAATCTTTTCCAATTATTTTCAAAAGATATATTGGATCTTATTTGGATTGTCCAGGACCATATAAAGATTCAAAAATTTGGAATGAATTTTTGGAAGAATCTAATCCTATTACCACTTCAAAAAAATTAGTAGTAGGAGGAATTTGCCATGCTGATCCTGAAATTACGGACGAAAGAAAAATTCGTTTTGACTTGATGATAATTTTAGAAAATGAAAAAAAAATTTTTCCAAATCAAAAAACAATTCAAGAAGGAACTTATGCAGTTGCAACTCATTATGGAGATTATAAAAATTTAACTTCTACTTATGAATATATGCTCACAACTTATCCAAATGTTTACAATAAAAAAATAAAAAATATTCCGGCATTTGAAATTTATTTGAATCCATTTCCTGATGATCCAAAAACTGCTAAAACTGAAGTATTTATTCCTATTGAAGAATAATTAGGAATCGATTTTTTTTAGAAATTTAAAAATCAATTCTTCCTACACTACGCGAAAGGGATTGAAGAGAAGGTCAAAAAAATTTTCCATAATTTTTTTTGACCGAAACGGAAAGCCCGGTTTTTCTTTTTGAATGTAAAATTTAGAAAGTAGAATTAAGAATGAGTTTTTTACTTATTTAATTCTACTTTTTTTCACAGATGCTCAAAAGAAAAATTCGCCCAACTCCCAATTTCAAAAGGTTTAAGGAACAATAGAAAATTTCAAAAATAAAAAATTTGTTTCCAGAAATTTTTAAAGTTTTTTTTTGATAAGGTCGGAGTAAATTTTGGAAGAAACAGAGTCAATTGATGAGAAGCCAGTTAAAAGGGTAAAAGATAAAAAGAGAATAGCTGTTTGCAGTAACTCACTTGGTCGTGAAGGCAGAACTTTAATTCGTGGACAAGTTGTTGATATGGGAATTGCAGACATTACTAAAGCGGATGGACTCTGGGATTTAATGACAGGACTTTTACATGGACAAGAAAATGAAATTACCCCATTTTTAGATTTTAGTTTAGCACCAGTTAGAAAGCCAATTCTCACAATTGAAGTATTAAACGATAAACAAAAAAAAGTTTTTGAGTCTCCGGAATTTGTGGGTGATAATGATGGCTTTTTTTCTTATGAATTAATTAGTAAATTAAAATCTGGTGTATACACTTTTTATGTTACATTCAAAGGTTCAGACTCTTATAGGCAATATACAAAAGATGTAGCCTATTTGAATATAAAAGAAGATTCTGAAATAAGAAAAATCACAACCGTTGGAAAAGGGAAACTTAGAATTTTATCTGAAAAATATAATTCTTATATTATAACTTCTGATATTGACCAAACTTATCTAGCTACTCAACTTGGTTCTAAGTCTGGTTTGTTATCTGCAATTTTTGAAACACCTGCTGAAAAAATTCCATTACCAGGGATGCCAGTTCTGTACAATTTATTAAGAAAAGATACTAAAGAATCACCTTTAAGTTTTATTTCAGCAAGTCCTCATTATTTTAGACGCTCTATTTCAATGACAATTAAAAATCATGGAATTGAGTATGAATCTTTGTATTTAAAGTATTTGGATGGTACGGTAAAAGGTGTAGTTGATAAAATTACTCATTCAATTTTTAATTTAAATGAACTTCTTAGTGAAGGGGTTGATGTAGCTTTAGATAGAGCAAAAAAATTTTTCGGGGCAACATTTCAAAGTTTGTTTGATCAAATGAGTTATAAACTTTCGACATTACTTGGTGCAAGAATTTACCAACCTACAAAAGCTAAAGAAATTTTACTTGGAGATAATACCGAATCTGATTATTTAATTTTTTCTTTATATCAAATTATTTTACTTGGTTTAATTCAAGGAAAAGAACTGGAAGATTATTTATACAAACTAAATTTTCTAGGAAGAGATGCAGTAACTCGTGATTATGCAAAAAAAATATGTCGTCTTCAAGATGAAAATATTGCAATCCATGGGAAAGTAAATTCTGTTCATTCTGTTTTTATTAATATGACTAACCTAGGTCCTATGGCGAATGAAATGGAACAGAATGTTTTAAATGTATTTCCAAAAAATTTGGATATCAAAACCACAAAAGATTTTAAAATGTATGTTCCAACTGAAGGCGCATTAGGATTTGCAACAAATTTAACTGGTCTTGGAGTTTTGGAATTTGATTCGCTTTTAGAAATTACTAAAGATTTAACAGGCAAATGGTTGAACGGAAAAGTTTTGGATGAAAAATATTTAGTTTCGTTAACAAGAAATCTTTCAGTAATTCCCAAAGCAGAAAAAACTAGACAAGAACTTTACGAAATTGTAAAAACAGCACTTGCTTAAGATAGTATTTTTATTTCTGCCTATTTTTTTATTCTCTGAAAATAGAAATTGGCAGAAAGATTTATTTGGTAGAAATTTTCGAGTAAATAAACAAAAATACTATTTTTCAATTGATGAAGAATACAAAAGAGTTCTGCCTGATTTATCTCAAGTTTATTTACATTTGGAAGAAGCAAAAGAATTAGAAAATAAAAGAAGATATATTGACGCTATTCATTTAAATCAATCGATTTTAGTTTGCTCTGAATTTGGAAGAAAAGACAGAACGTTTATCGTTGAAGCCAAAAAAAATTTGGGTAGAATCATTTCCAAATATTCTGACCTAGAAAAAAAAATCCAAAAACTCACTGATATAACAGCTTGTGCAAATAATGGGGAATTAATTATTTCCAATGAATCTTTTCCATATAAAATCTTCAGTGATTCTAGATTTAGTTATATTTTTCCAAGAGACGAATATCGTTTTGCAAAAGAAGATCGTGAGTTTAATTCCAAATTTTCTTATTTTAGAATGGAATTTGATGAAAATAAACCTGAGCCAGATTTACAAGAAATGTATGAAAAATACAATCATGATTTGAGATTTGATCGTGAAAAATTTATTACTTTGATGATTGGAGAAGTTTATTTTAAAGAAAATTTTTCTGGTGAAATTTTAGATTTTTGGGACAATCGAAGAGGATTAAATTCAAATATTAAAAAATCCATTGGATATGAAAGAAAAAAAATTGATAATTTAAAATTTAATTCAGAATTTTTTTTAACAGACAAATCCAAATACAAAAGAAAATTTACTGCACAGGAAATGTATTTTTTTAAAAACGGAAAAAGTATTTTAGTGATTTTATTTTATCCAACCGAAATTTCAGAATTTGGAAAAGAAATTTTTCAGAATTTAAAAATTCAATTCTAAACAAACAAAACTTTCAAAATATGATGTTCTTGGAAAAAAATCAAATATTTCTAGGTCGGTTATTTTATAAAATTTTGAAATTAATTTTAAATCTTGAACTAATGTAATATAGTTACAACTAGAATAAAATATTTTTATTGGTTTATATTTTAAAATTTCCTCCAAGATTTTTTTTCCAGACCCGTTTCTAGCTGGGTTTAAAAAATATACTTCAGATTTTAAATATTTTTCTGAAATTTTATCTTTAAAAATATTTTTTTGAAATGCTGAAATATTTGAAATTTTATTTACTAGAATATTTTTTTTAGCAACTTCAACAGATGAATTTTCTAGTTCAAATGAAAAAACTTTTTTATTTTGCTCAGCTAAAAAAATACTAATAAATCCCATTCCAGAAAATAATTCTAAAACCGAATCAAAATTTTTCACTTTAGTTAAAATTTGATCTAACCAAATTTCCATAAGCCCAGAATTAATTTGAAAAAAACCTTTTTTTGGAATAAAAAAAGTTTTATTTTTAATATTCAATTTTTGTTCTTCTATTTCATAATTATAAACTTTATCATTTAGAATTCTGAGTTTTAATTCTTTTGCAGAATAATTTTTTGGAACTTCAAATTGGTTTAGTTTTTCAGGAATTGTTTTGCAACCTGATTCAGGAATTGGAATAAATTCATTTGTATTGTTTTTAAAAAAACCTTTATTTCCTGATAAAACTTTAAACTGAACATTGTTTCGGTAATAATTTTCTTCTTTAGAAAATAATTGAATTTCATTTTCATTAAAATCAATTTTATGAAATTTCAATTCATCTAAAATTAATTTTTTTTTGAGCACCAATTCGTCAGAGTAATTTAGATGTCTAAAATCACAGCCACCACAATTTAAAAAAATTTCACAATCTGAAACTTTGCGAGAAGAATTTTTTTCTAAAACATTTACAACTTTTAGGAATAAATTTTTACCTTTTTGATATTCGATTTCACATTCTACTAGCTCTTCAGGAATTGATCCTTTTATAAAACAAGTAAAATTTTCATGATGTGCAAGAGTATAACCACCATTTACCCATTTGATTGGTTTTAGGACAATCTTCTGGTTTGAATTAATATATTCCTTTGATGGACTTTGCAATTCTATTTACATTATCTTTGGTTAGATTTGGATAAATTGGAACCAAGATTCCTCGTTGAAAAAGTCTTTCAGCATTTGCAAACTTAGAATTATCAAGTTCTAAAATTTTATGAATTGGTTGTTTTATTGTTCTTTCAACACCAATTTGTAATGATTTAAAATAGTTTGAAGTTTCTTCATGAGGTTTATTTATTATAACTGGAAAACGATTAAATTGATCTTCAGCTGCATTTTTAAAAAATGTTTCATGTGAAGAAGATAAAACTGATTGTAAATAAATTTGTGCAATTTTTTTCTTTCTTTCAATTAGGATTCCTAGTTTTGAAATTTGTTCAATACCTATTGCAGCTTGAAAGTCTAACAAATTATAATCGAATTTTGGATCACTCGCAGTTCTTTTTTCTTTAAGGCTTATTTTAAAATTTCTAATTTTTTCCAAGATACTATCGTCAGATGATACTATTACAGCTCCGTTTCCAGTTGTTATTACATGGTTTGGTAACATTCCACAAATACCAATTTTGCCTTGTTTTCCAATTTTGATTTCTTCTGGATCTGCTCCTAGGACTTCAGAAAAATCTTCAATTATTGGAATTTCGAATTCTTCAGAAAAATATTTTTTAAAATTCAATATACAACCAAATGTATGATCTAAACAAATTAACTTTGGATTTTCTTCAGAAACGATTTTGTCCAATTCTTCTTTGTTCATATGAAAAGAAGATTTTTCCAAATCGATAATTAGAGGTTTTGCTTTTAATAGCAATACTGTGTCAAGAACTGCATGTGGAGCAAAGGTAGAAAATAAAACTTTATCACCTTCAGATATTCCTAGTGCTAAAAATGCTAAGTGATATGCTGAATAAACTGTATGAGTTGTGACAACGTTTTTAAATTTAAAAGTTGACTTAAATTCCTTTTCAAATCTATCTACCATTATTCCTGAATAAACTAGATCTTCTACTAAACAGTCCAGAACGGTTTCTAACTCTTCTTTTGAAATTGTTGGTCTATTGAATTCTATGTTTTGATTTTTTGCAGTTAATTTTTCAGCGATATGCAATTGAAAACCCTTCTTACTTATGTCACATTGGATTATGTCTCTTAAATTGTAAAGAATATTTTAAATTTTTTACGATAAACTAATACTATACAAAAATTTTTTAAGAATTATAGGGAGTTCCCATTCAGAGGAATAAAAAGTCCTCTGAATGGTCGGGCTTTTCGCTACTTCTTTTATAAACATGAGACATAGGTCTCATGTTTATAAAAGAAACGCTTCAATCCCTAACTCTTGAGTTGAAAAATTGGATAGTATTGAATTAATTTTCAGTATCTAAAACCTTTTTGTGTTGAATAACCTAACTAAATCCAAATAGTTATGCACAATTTGAATTTTATTGGAAGGCTTTTTCCTAAAAAAGTAGAATTTATAAACTTTTTTACATTGCTAAGACATGTTTGTATTGTGGGATTTTGTAGAGTTAGGAAAAATTGCCTTTTGTTGAGAAACTTTTCTGCTTATAATTGACTTATTTGCTTTGAAAAACTTGTTTTGTTTCGAATAATCTTTCTGTGTCGAAAAAACTTACCGAAATCTGAATAACTATTCGTTTCTCAAAGTTCTA
>JAAFIR010000003.1 GCA_013297885.1 Leptospirales bacterium
GCTAGTTAGGTTGTAAACCTTGAAAGTGATGGTAGGCTTCTTCTACAGTTTGTTCGGTGAACTTTTTTACTGATAATTTAAAACAGGAAAAAAGTCACCTTTTTATCTAATGGAAAGTGATTGAAAAGGGGTCAATTTTTTTTGTATAAAAAAAATTGACCGAAGTTGAAAGCACGGTTTTTTTGTGTCGTAGATCATAGGCACGCCTCTCATTCTACTAAATGATTTCGACACAAAAAAATTCGCCCAAATGAATTTACAAGTTATCTAAAGATTTTTTTTTCCGATATTATAGAGGTGAGAATCTTTTTATATTTGATAAGTTTAGTTTTATTTTCCCATGATGAAAGATTGGATAAAAAGAAAATTTATAAACTTCCAAATGAAGTAATTTCGGTAGAAAACAAAAACAAATTAATTGCTGAAACTGAAAATTTATCTGAGCAAAATTCTGAAATTCTCAACAAGCTTGCAGAATACTATTCTCAATTTATAGAAGACAAAAGAATTGAAGCAATTCGTGAAAAAGGAATTCCATACAAAGATAAAACTTCTGAGGTTACAAAAGATTTTAAAAACCAAATGGGGACTTTCCCAATTCCATCAGATGTAAATTCGATTCGTATTTTTGGAGATAATATTCGCAAATCAAATAATGAGTCTTATACTACTCGCGATTCAGAAATTTTATTTGCACTACAAAAAAAATTAGCAGAAAATTTTGCAAAACTTGGAGATAAAAATAAATCCAAAGAAGCTTATCTTCAAGCTTTGAGATATAGAAATTTTTCAGTTGTCGAAGATCGTTTTTTTAAAGATGAAGTTTTATCTGAATTAGAGCCTGAAAAAGTTGAACAAATTAATACTCATAAAGCTACTAAAGAAGCTTTTGAAAAAAATAAATCTGAATTAAAAAGAATTAAAGATGAATATTATAAAGTTCATTCTGATTATGCAAAAAAAAATATAAATGAAGCTGATTCAAATGAAAAATTAAAAACCTTAAAAGAAAATATTTTGTATTTGGAAGAAGCTGTTAAAGTCTCTGAAAAAAATTACAATGATTCTTATACTAAAAATTTTAAAGTATATGTTGAGAATAAAAATTTTGAAGATTCAGAATTTGTTTTAAATTTTGCAAAATTAATTTTTCAAGTTGAAAACGAAAATAAGAACTTAACTAAAATTGAAAAAAAATCAGGTGAATTAAAATCAGGAATTTTTATAGATTTAGATAATTCCAAAAATAGAAATTTTGATTCATATGCTGAATGGTTGAGATTTGCAATTAGACTTAACCCAAAAAATTCAGAAGCAATTTTTTTACTTGCTGAAGAATTGAGAACTTCAGGAAAAAGAAAAGAAGCAATTTCCATGTATTTGCAATATTTAAGTCTTGATAAAAAAGATAATTTATATAGAGTTTATAGAAGTCTTGCAAGTCTTTACAGTGAAGAAAAAAAATATGTATTGGCTTCTTATTATTATGATTTAATTTCAAAATCAATTACTAATGAAGAAACTTTAAAAAACGATCCCTATTTATTTTTTCAAATGTCTCATTTTTATTTTGAAAAAATTGGGGATTTAGAAAAATCAAAAATCAATTCAGAAATAGTTTTGGAATATATCAAAAATAAAAGAATTGAAGAAGAAGAAATCCGCAATAAAGATGATAAATTTGGAATTTCTTTATATGAAATTATTAGAAGATTAAAAACAGAATTTATTTGTAATTTTTATATTTCTGAAAATTATCATAAAAATAAATATCCTGAAAAAGAATTAACAAGTTTAGAAAAATCTTATGCAGCAAATAAATCAATTGATGAATACATCAAAGAATACAAAGAGCTTTACGCATCTTCAAAAACTGATTTTGATAATTTGAAAAAAACTTTACTGGCTTCAACAACTGGATATGATTTAGAAAAATTAAAAGAACAACAAGATCGATTGGATGATGTTAAAAATGACTTAAACTTTTTATTAATTGAAAGTGGTTCACTAAAAAAAGTTGCTGTATTCAATCGAATGATTTTAATTGAAGAAGAAAATCGAAATTATAAAAGAGTAAAAAATTTATACCAAGAAATTATTTCTGTTGGCAATCAAGATGAAGCAAGTATCGCGATTAGAAATTATGAAAGAATCAAAAAAATTGAAGCTGATGGTTATAATAGAAAAAAATTATTTTGAGTATTTAAGAATATCATCTTTAATTTCAGAAATTTCTTCTTTTAAGGGATATCCTTCATCACCAATAACATCAAATTCTATGTTATCAATTACTTCTTGTTCTAAAACAATTTGAAGTCTATATTTTCCAACTTCTAAATTTGCAAATTTATCTTTTAAACTTGAAGATTCTGGTTCAATAAATTTTTTCTTTAAATCAATTTCTACAAATCCCATTGATTCTTTTTCAAGCCGAATAACATATTCAACACTTGGACCTGGGTTTGAGTCAAAAGTATAAATATAATGAATTGTTTCATTTGGAGAAAAAACTAAATTTTTTCTAGTCATTTTAAAATCTGTTACATTATAAACTTCTTTTTCTAAAATAGATTTTTCAGAATCGTCAGTAGTTGCCCAACCAAATTCTCCATTGTTTCCACAATTGAATAAAAAAAATAAAATAATTAGAAAATAAAATTTCATTAATATTAAAATCGGTTATTAATAAGAATCTATTCTTCATTTTTTACTATTTTTGCTCTGTCAGTGATATTTTTTTCTCTTTCTAGACCAGTCTCTCTAAGATTTTTGGTTATATGGAATAGGTTTTTTAATTTATTTCTGATATACCAATATGCTAAAAATAGAAGCAAAAAAAATAAAAATATTTTCATAATAAAAATATATTTATGAATCTAAGTAGGTCAATCTTTTTCTAATGTTAAATTCAGTTTTTAAACCAATCCATTTTGATACTACCAAATTAGAATTTCATGCTTCTTGCGGGGAAGGATTAGATGTTTTTTTACAACATGAAGTCAAGTCTTTTGGCTTAAAAATTATTTCTTCAAATCGCGGTGGAGTTTATTTTGAAACTAGAGATTCTTCAAAACTTTCCAATTTTTTACTTAACACAAGATTTTCTTCAAGAGTCTCTTTCAGCTTAACAAAAATTCTTGCCGAAACACCGGATGAATTGTATGAAAAATCAAAAAAACTTCCTTGGGAAAAAATTTTCCCACTTAAATCTAGTTTTAAAATTGACTCTACTACCAAAGATACTTTAAAACATTCTCAGTTTGCAATGTATCGTTTAAAAGATGCAATCATGGATAGACTTAGAGAATATAGTAGAGATGATGTTTTTATTGAAAGAGATAATCCAGATATGGTGATCTTACTACGTTCAAGCCAAAACTTTGTAAATATACAAATTTCAATAACTTCAGATCCATTTCACAAAAGAGGTTATCGCTTAGAATCTGTTACTGCACCAATAAAAGAAACAACTGCACAAGCCTTATTGGAATTTTCTGGTTGGAATGGAGATGATGTAATCATTGATCCAATGTGTGGTTCTGGAACAATTTTAATTGAAGCAGCTTTATTAATTAAAAAAGAATTTTTGAATCATTATTTAATTTTTAAATCAAAAGTATATTCGATGTTATTCGATGAAATTCCAAAAAACAGAATTGATCATGAAGCAAAAAAACTTTTTTATGGATTTGATAATGATAAAAGAGCAATTGAAATTGCTAAAGAGAATGCAAAAAGAGCTGGAGTTGATGATTTAATTCATTTTGAAGTTTTGGATATTTTAGATTTAACAAAAGATGAAAATTTAAAATCAGGTTTTATCGTTTTTAATCCTCCTTATGGTGAAAGACTTGGAACTGAAGAAGAGTTAAAAGAGCTTTATAAAAAAATTGGTGAAATTTTTAGAAATGAATTTAAAGGATTTAAAATTAGCTTAGTTTGCGGAAACAAATCTTTACTTGGACAATTTAAACTTAAAGAAACTAACTCAATGAATTTAAGTATTGCAAAGCAAAAAGCAAAATTTGTAAATTACGAAATTCATGAATGAAAAAGAGTTATTATCTAGATTAATTAAAATTACTGGTAAAGAAAATGACTCAAAAGTTTTTCTTAATGCATTCAAATTAATTGAAAAAGAAAAATTTGCTCTTTTGTATATTAGCCCAAATTCTGTTTTCTCATTTATACAGAATATTTTAGTTGATATAAAATTTCTTCATTCTTTAGAATTATACCCGACAATTTTAATTTCAAAAGAAACAAAAGACTATTTAGATTTATTTTTTAAAAAACAGTTTTTAGAAGAGAAAGATTTTGAAATTATTGAAAAAAGTAAAATAGATTTTATAAATTTAAAAGAAATAATTAATCAGAAAAAAATCCCTTTTGTAATCATTAAATCTGATCAAGAAATTTTTTCAGATTTGGATTTTTTTCAAAATAATTTTCTTTATAAAAAAATTATTTATTTAGATACTGAAGCTCCATTTTTGAATCATAGCCAAGAAAAAATTTCAATAATCAATTTAAATCAAGAACTAGTTCAAATTAGAAAAGAAGATTTGCTTTTTTTTGAAAAAATCAAAGCTTTAGTAGAAAATAGTGATACTAATTTTGTTTATACTTCACCAATAACTTTACTAACTGAATTATTCACGATCAAAGGTGCAGGAAGTCTAATTCGGAAAGGTACTGAGTTAGAAATTTATTCCAGCTTTAATGAAATAGATATTAAAAAATTAAAAGAAGTTTTAGAAAAATCTTTTAGAAAAAAAATCAAAGACTCTTATTTTGATAAAAAAATTGAATCTTTAATTTTAGAAAAAAATTACAAAGCTGGAGCAATTTTTTTTAAAACTGAATTTGGAATTTATTTGTCAAAATTTTTAGTGGATGAAATTGCTAGAGGTGAAGGAATTGGTCGAGAAATATGGGACTTGATGAAAAAAAAATATAAAGAAATTTTCTGGAGAGCAAAAAAAACAAACCTAATTCATCCTTGGTATTTAAAAGAATGTGAGGGATTTTTTAAAACTGAAAATTGGAATTTTTATTCTATTGGAATTCCCTTAAATAAATTTCAATTGATTGAAAAATATATTTCCAATTTAGAAGAAGATTTTTTATGAATGTATTTTTTTATGATGGAAATTGTAAGTTCTGTTCCAATCTTGCTTTTAAACTAAAAAGTCTAAATTTGAATCGTAAAATTAGTATTTTCTCATTTAGAGATTTTAGTGAAATTGAATTAAAAAAAATCCATCCTGAGTTAAATTTTGATTTGCTTCAAGGGAATGTTCAATTGATTTTTGGAAAAAAACGTTATCCAGGTTTTTTTGGAATTAGAAAATTTAGTTTTTATTTAAAAGGTTATCGTTATTTTTTTTGGATACTTTATCTTCCTTTAATCCCTTTCATTGGTATAATTATCTTACAGCTTCTAAAAAGATTAAAAAACTAAATTTTACTTGTAAAAAAACAAAGTAAAAAAAACTTTATGTTATGAAATTTTATATCTTAATTTCCATTATAATTTATTTACTATCAAATTGTTCTGGAATTAATTTAAGAAATAATCCCATAAAATTTTCTCCTAATATGAACCCTTCCTCTGAATATGCAGAAATTGGAACTGTGATTTCTAAAGGTGGTTTTTTTTTTCACCAAGACTCATCTATTCTATACATTGGTGAAGCAGATTTGAATAGAACTGGGAGATCTTGTGCACAATCTTTTTTTTATTTATTAGCATTTGGTGATGCAAGTATTGATGCTGCAAGAGTTAATGGAGCAGTTACAAAAATTGGAATTATAGAACAACAAACAACTGCAATATTAGGAACAGTTTTTCACAGACATTGTACAATCATAAGGGGAGATAAATGAAATATATTTTAATTTTATTATTTCTAAATTGTGCAACTTCACCTGTTTCGGGATTACTATTCAGTTATATTGACTTTGCAGGTGAAATGAACAAGGATAATATGATTCCTGCTTCCACAAAAGCTCAAGGTTGCCAATATAATATTCTTGGATTATTTGCCTTCGGAAATTCTGGTGCAGGACAAATTGCATACGACAAAGGTATCAAAAGAATTTCTTCAATTGATCATTCTGCTTTATCTATTTTAGCTGTTTTATTTCAAAGAAACTGCACAATAGTAACAGGAGCAACTTACTAATGAAAAAAAAATATCTATTTCTTATATTATTATTTTTAAATTGTGTTAGTACAATTGCTCCGGGAATAATTTTTAATTCAACTGAAGAGCATGTCTACCCCAATCGTGGAGTAAGTTATCTCGGAATAGGGATGATTTCTAAAAAAGTAGAATCCTGTACTTATCATTCTTTAATTATTGATATATTTGTGAGAACTAGACCTTCGAGTTTGGAATCATTATTAAAAGAGTACAAAATAAAAAAACTTGGAGTAGTTGATCATTCTTCTTACTCTTTTTTTGCACCGTTATTTTATAAAAATTGTTTTGTGATTTGGGGAGAATTAGAATGAAGTGTATTTTATTTTTATTAGTTGCTGGTAGCTTATTTGGGGATAAGATACTATTAAAAAATGGAAAATCTATTCAAGGGGAAGTGGTTTCTCAAAATTCAGGAGTTGTAATTATTAAAACTGCTAATGGACAAAAAAAAATCAATATGAAAGAAGTAATGTCAGTTGTTTATGTTGAAGTAAAAAACAAACCTCAAAAAAGAATTGTTAGAAAGAAAAAAGAAATCTTAGATGAATCAGAAATTTTTACTTCAGTGAAAGAAGAAAAAGAACCAATTGTAATCATTAAAGAAACAAATTCTAAGCCATCTGATAAATCAGAAAAAATTATTGAGAAATCAGAAAAAATTACAATTGATAAAGAGTTAACAGACAAAGTGATGCAAAAGTTTGAAGACGCAGATAAAAGAAGAGCTGAGCAAACAAAAGGTGAAGTTGTTATTCTAAGAGAAGAGTTAGATTATTTAAAAAAAGAAAAAGATAGAGCTAAAACTATTAATGATGATAACGATAAATTAAAAAAAGAGTATGATAAAAGAATTGCAGCTGTGGAAATCCGTACAAGAAGATTAGAAAAATATCTTGGTATGGATGAAACTATGGTTGATTATTACCAAAAACCAAGAAGCCCTTGGGATCTAGTTTGGAGATCTGCACTTTTTCCAGGATGGGGGCATCGTCATGCAAAAGAAGAATATACTGGAAACACTTACACCACCACAATTTTAATTTTGTTACCTCTTGGATATTTTATTAATTACCAAGCTGATGCTGCTAAGGCTGCTCTTGACTCTAGCTTAAGAACAAAAATGGTTTCCACTTATTTACAGTATACTTCTGTTGGAATTCCTGTAAGTTTAACAAATGCCTCTCTTTATAGTATTTATGGAAATTACGAAACAGCTGTTACAGCAATTGATTCACAAAAAGAACTTTCTAGAATATTTTTTAATACAGCTATATTAATTTATTTTTTTCAGATTGGTCATGCTTATTTTACAGGTGTGGAATGGGCTAAAACAAAACCAAGAAATTATTCAAACGAAGAATTAATGAAACCAACAGGTCTAAATTTAAAAACTGTTCCAGATAACCAAATCCAATTTGGAGCAAATCAACGTGGCGTTGAGTATAGAATGGAATACACTTCAATTTTTTAGTTTTAATTTGGGCGATTTTTTTTCCACCTAATATTAATTAAACGATATAATTTTTTTATGTTAATGGAAAAAAATCGTTCTATCCGCTTCAATCTTTTGCAATAAATCGAATTGAATTAAAAAGCTAAATTATGCAAAAGGATTTTCGCTTCTATCACTATCGCTTTGTGTTGAGTAGATTTATTTTTCAGATATTTACTATAGATAAAATTATATTTGATAGGACTTTTAGTTACAAACATTCAGAAAATCTTGCAGAAAGAATTTGTAAATATGATTTTGGAATTTCAAGTTTTTGTTAGTTTAAAAAAATTTCTTAATCATTCCAAATCGTTAATTTCAAAAATTTCTTCTTTATTAATTTTTATTTTTTTATCAAGTGTTATAATTTTAAAATGATCATCCTCCATTATTAAATGCCCCTTAATTCTAGACCCATTTTTTAAGACGATTTCATTTAAACTTCCATATTCTTTTTTTATAGAATCTAAATTTTCATAAATTTTAGTATCTTCTTTTTGATAAAACTCAGTTTCAAGACTTTGTACAATTTTTTTATCAAACTTTTTTAATTCAGATAAATCTAAAAACATTTCCTCAATTGATTTTTCTTCTAAAGGTAAAATATTTTCTAATTTAGGTATTTCATTTTGTTTTAAACTAATTTCATGATTAGAATCAATTTCGATACTTAAATTTTGAGAAAAAATTTTGATTTTTCCTTCTTTTAATTTAACTTTGCTGACCAATGGACTTGTAATAATATTTGCTTTAGTGTTTAGTAGCTTAAAAACAGTATTTCCAGATACTAAACTTAAATTTTTTTCAATTTGTTTTTCAGAAAAAAATACTAAGTTAGAATTTAATCCTTCGAAAATAAAGTGGTAATTTTTTAAATCTAATTTAGTTATTTTTAAAGCAGAATTTTCTTTTAATATAAAATAAATCAAATTTTCGTTTTCTTGTTTTACTGAAAAAATTACTTTTTGTGAAATAGAAGTAATTAGCTCATCACCTTCTTTAAGTTCTGTATTTGTCTCTAAAATCTTTTTTTCATTATTTCTAATTATTTGAACATCTCCATTTGTAGAAAGGACTTGAAAAGTTTTTTTTCCAGTTAGTGAATAAAGATAAAATAAAAAAAGAACAATGAATGTTGAAAAAACAAAACTTAATTTAAATTGAAATATTTTTTTCTTAGGTTTTTCTAATATATATTTTTCTTCAGATTTCCGTATTAAGAATAAAATTTGTTCTTCTTTTGTGGAGCTAATGTTCATTTCATCTTCCTGTAGATTTTTCCACAAACTAGGCCAATTACGAAAATCAGTCTTTAGTAACTTAGAAAGAATTGATTCGGGGTTATTCTTTTTCATATAAATCCTCGATATCATATCCAGAGTTTAAAATCTTTTTTCTTAACTCAGAAATTCCTAGTTCAAAATCTCTATATATAGTACGCTTTGAGGTTTGAATAATGTCAGAAATTTCTTCAATATCTAGATGTAATTGTAATTTTAATTTTAACACATCTTTCACTCTATCTTTTACTTCTAAATTTTCAATATTATGAATAACAATTTTTTTAAATAAATATGGATCTATTTGATTATTAGTTTCAGCTTCATTTTTGATTTTTATTTCGATATAATTTTCAACTAAAGTTATAGATTTTTTATTTTTTCTATACAAATCTATAAATAAATTGTAAGCTATTTTAAAAATAAATGATTTAATATTTCTTCCATCAATTTTGTCTTTACTATTTAATAAAACTAATTTAGAAAATGTTTCATGTAAAATATCCTCCGTATCTTCTAGATTTTTTGTGAGAGTATAGATAAACTTTATCAAAGAATCTTTATACTGAAAATAGATTTTTTCCAAATCGATATGCATTAGAGATACATTCAAGTTTATTTATAATATTTTATTGTCAAATTTTGTTTTTTAATTTTTACAAGAACAAATTATACAAATTTTTAAAAAAATATTTTACTTTATCTAAAACAGATTTTTTACAAGAATACATTAATTTATTAGAGTATTTAGAAAAATTTACAAAAAAGATTTACTGTTTCCTACTTAATTGGATTAATTTCATTCTATTTGTTTAACTATTTTTTTGTAAAAGGCAGAATCAATATTTTTATATCGCGTCTAATATTTCCTGCTAAAGAGATGAATAGAAATTTTGAAACCTACAGAAGAGCTATTAAAAGTATAGAAACTCCAATATCATAAAATATTGGAACTGTTGCTCGAAATGGTTGAACAATTTGTAATTGCCTTTCATCAAGTAGAGCTACATATTATTTATTACATGCAACAAAGTATTAATTTTGGATTTCACTTCATTTAAATTAAAGGATTTTACTTGATGGTTTTTTCTTTTCATTATTGAAAAAATTTCTTAGCCATAATAAAAAGGGTTTCTTTGGGTACTTTTCTTTTTTGAGAAATTATTTATTTTAAAATCAGTCTAAAAGATATGACAGCAATTTTTGAATGTAAATCTGAATTTGATATAAATGTAGAACAACTTTTTTCTTTTCATGAAGAACCAATTGGTTTTGAAACTTTAGTTGGGCTTGATAAAAATGTAAGAGTAGTCCAAGCTCCAAAAAACATTTTTGTAGGTGCAAAAGCAATTATCGAAGTGCAAATTTTACCTTTTGTAAAAAAAACTTGGGTAGCGAAACATACTGGTTATGAAAAAAATAAATTCTTTATAGATGAACAAGAATCAGGCCCGTTTAAAAGTTTTAAACATACTCATTCTTTTGAACAAATTGGAAATAAATCAATTTTAATTGATCATATTGAATTTGAGTTTTATATAAATTTTATAAGCAAATATTTTGTAGTTGAAAAATTAAAAACTCAATTTAAAGAAAGACATACTGCTACATCAAAAACTTTAAATACAAATTCAAAATTGATTTTTGTTGGATTAATATCATAGATTAAAAAAATAATTTTTATGAAATCAAAACTAAAACCATTTGGTTTATCTTTAAATGCAGCATTTTTTGGATTTTTTACTCATGCTGGTTTTATGAAAGGTTTGGAAGAAGAAAAGCTAGTTCCAAAATTTTTAACAGGTTGTTCAGCTGGTGCAATTATAGGTTCACTTTTTGCAAAACAAATTCCAATGAGTGAAGTAATTGATTTTATTAAAAATTTAGAAAAAGAAAATTTTTGGGAAGGAACAAAATTCTCTCAAATTTTAAAACCAATCAAAGTGGGTTTCAAAAATTATTCAGGTGCTTTAACTGGAAATAATTTAAAAAAATTACTTAAACCTTATCTAGGTGAAACAGATATTCAAGATTTAAAAATAAAATTTGGAATTTCAGTTTCAAATTTAACTAAAAGAAAAAGAGAACTTTTAGTTAAAGGTAAGCTTTTGGATGCTGTTGTTGCTTCATCTGCATTTCCATTGATGTTTGAAATCCAAAACATGAATGGAGACGAATTCACTGATGGTGGTTTAGTTGATCACGAACCAATTAAAGAAATGATCTTGGATTCTAAAATCGAAAAAATTTTTTCGCATAACATTATTTCCAATAAAGAAGAATCAAAATATATTTTAGGAAAATCTATTTCAAATGGACTTGGAGTAATTGAATCAGAAATAGATGAACTAAAAAAAGAGCTAGCTAAATTAAAAAATAAACAAATTATCAGAATTAATTCTTATACTCATGCAATTAACGAAAATAATTTTAAAAAAGGAATTGAAAATATTTCGATTGGTTATGAGAGTTTTCAAAAAAATAAATTTTCATTTTATAAATAAAAAAATTACACTTTTAAAAAATTTCTAAGATTATTTCTTATTAGAATATTTATTTACTAATTAATTATGTTTAATTTATATTTACGATTATCTTGGATTTATTTTTTTTTAATAACTTTAAGTTTTAATTATTCCTGATTCTTTTCTAGATTTATTTAATATTTTTCTAAACTGCACAGCTTTTTTAAAAACAGATAAAATTTCTGAATTTTAAAAATCCAACTCTACATTTTTCACTACTCAATTCTAATTCTTGAGCGATAGCTCAATATTGTTCCTGCGTTAAGGATTGAAGCGTTTTGCGAAGCAAAGTAGCTGAAAGCCTGACCCTTTCTTTCACAATAAAATGAAAAATGAAGAGTTAAAAATTTTTATTCCGATTTAATCATTCTTCATTTTTCATTATAAATTTCTAATTCTTGAGCGATAGCTCGAGGAAAGGGGAACGCCCAAAAAAAACTAAAAGAAAATCCTTTACTAGAATTTGTCCAATTCCTTAATTGAAATAATGATTTTAAAGATAGAGAATTTAGTTAAAACTTATAAACCATTTTTCTTGTCCAAAAAACCTCCGATGCACGCCGTGAAAAATGTAAGCTTCGGAATTGGAGAAGGAGAAATTTATGCACTGCTTGGACCAAACGGTGCTGGCAAATCCACCATCATCAAAATGATCGCTGGACTTGTAAAACCCACTTCAGGAAAAATTAGTTTTAAAGGTGCTGAAGTTTCCAAAAACACTGCATATAAAAATTTGAGTGCAGTATTAGAAGGAACTAGAAATGTTTATTGGAGATTAAATCCTCTAGAGAATCTAAATTATTTTGCAAACCTTCGCGGAGTTTCTTCAAGTGAAATTTCTGGCAAGTCACTTGAACTTTTAAAAGAGCTAGATATTGATGCTAAGAAAAAAAATCAATCCCAACATCTTTCTCGTGGGATGTTACAAAAGCTTGCACTAGCTGTTTCACTAATTACTAATCCAGATATTTTACTTTTGGATGAACCAACTCTTGGACTTGATGTGGCAAGTTCCAGAAAAATAAAAGACATCATTTTTCATTTAGCAAAAAAAGAAGGCAAGTCGATTTTGCTTACAACTCACCAAATGGATTTGGTAGAAGAGCTAGCAGATAGAGTTGGAATTATTCGTGGTGGAGAACTTGTGCGTGAAGGAAGTATCGCAAATTTAAAATCAATTTTTAAATCCAATATTTATACTCTTAAATTAAAAGGTAAAATGTCATTACCCGATGTTTGGAAAAAAAATTACAAAGCTATTTTAAAATCTGATGCAAAAGAATTTACAGAAGTGGAACTAGATTTAAAAAATCGAGAAGGTTTTTTTAAATTGATGAGTGAATTAAACAAACAAAAAAAAGAAGTTTTATCTATATCAAGAGTGGGTGAAGATTTGGAAGAAGTATTTTTAAGGGTGTTAAAAGCAAATGATTAACTATATAACTTTAATTTATGATTTTTTATTAATTTTAAAAGCGGAATGGAAACGAGATTTAATTTATATGAAACGTTATCCATTAGAAATTATTTCTTTTATTGTGTTTATGTACATTATTTTACTAGCTGTGTTTTTTGGTTTTTCTCAACTCACAATTGGAAATATGAATACTTTAAATAAAGAAAAAATGATTATTGGATATTGTTTGATGCAATTCGTGATGTCCACTCAAATGGGCTGGGCAGGACAAATCCAAAACGAAAGCCAAACTGGAACACTAGAACAACTTTCTGTGTCGAGTCATTCACTTGGAGAAGTTTTATTTGCTCGCGGTGTCTCTCAACTCCCTCGCCAAATTATCAGTTTTATTTTGTTAATTTTTATGTACAAAGTTTCTTTAAATGAACTTCAAATTGGATTTCAAAATTTTTTCTCAGTGATTCTTGTACTTATGATTTTGACCATTGGACTATTTGGTGTTTCTTATATTTTTGCTGGTTTAACATTATTATTCAAAAGAGTTGGATTCTTTTTTCAAATAATCAATTTTGCTTTTCTTGGATTATTTTGGCAAGATAGAAGTAAACTTGGCAACGGTATACTTGGAATTATTTATGATCATTTTCCATTAACGATGGGAATGAGTACCCTTCAAAAAGTTATGATCGTTCAATTTGGTGAACTTGGCCTTTTTGATTTTCAACTATTTACATTTTTTATTTCTTCAGTTTTATTTTTTTCAATTGGGTATTATTTTTTCTCTAAAATGGAAGAGAAAGCAAGAGAATATGGTTTGTTGTCACAGTATTAATCAAATGTATTTTTTTCTAATTTTTGGGCGAGTTTTTTTGTTTGGCGGTTCGATACAAAATTTTTGTTTTCAAACAAAAATTTCATGGTTCGACACGCTTCCGCTGCTCACCACATCGCTCACCGACCGCCACAAAAAAAGCAGGCTTTCCTCTCTTGTCAAAATTTTGCATTCGCAAAATTTTGACACCGAGTCAATCCCTCTCGCTGAAATCAATTGTATTTCAGAAATTATAACTTTTAGGAAAATTTTGAGTTAGTATATGACAATAAAAGTTCTATTTATTTTCCTAATTTTTCCAAATTTAATTTTCTCTCAACTTGGCAAAGATGATAGAAAAAAAATGAGACAAACTATAAAATGGATTTCTGAATTTGATATTCGATATTCCAAAACTTGGACTCCACCAGATACTTCAAAGCCAGTTCGGTTTGATTGTTCTGGAACTGTTCAATATATTTTTTCTAAAGCATTAAATTTTTCAATTCCTAGAGATTCATTTTCTCAATATGTTTTTTTTAAAGAAAAAGAATTTTATTCTGATCCACCAATGCAAGATTCAGACACAGTGAACACAGATGAGTTAAGAAAAAATCTTCGTTTTGGTGATGTACTTTTTTGGACTAATACGTATAATATTCCTCCAGGTAGAAACCCACCAATTTCTCATGTGATGATTTATGTTGGACGTGATAAAAAAGGTGTAATGAAAATGGCTGGTGCAAACACTTGGGGAAATGGATATTTTACTTCTTCAGGTGGACCAGATGTGTATATTTTTGATCCAAACCAAATTCTTGGATGTGTGAGAGAAGTGGAAGGGGATCGAAAAAGTAGATGTATCAAACAAGGACAATTTGTGGGATTTGGGAGATTTATTAAAAACTGATGAAACTAATTTTTATATTATTTATTTTATTTTGTTCTAGTCCAGAAAAAAAAGTTATTCCGGAACTAGAAAATTTTACTCAAATTGAAGACGAAGTTATAGCAAAAAAATTTTTGCCGATTATTTTGGATTCAAAAGAATTTGGAAATCCTGTGGAAGTTTTGTATAGAGCTTCAAAAGATACTTCTGGAAAAATTTATATCACTTACCATTTTGTTTGGGAAAAAGAAGAAAATTTAACTTCCGGATTTTATCCATTTTTAAGTAGAAATATTTATACAGGTGGTTTGTCTCTTCAAAAAATTATGTTTGGCAAAAAAGATATTGAACTAGTTTCTCTTGAAATTGAAAAAGATAAAATTTTAGCTCTTGAATTTGAAACCGCTGAAAATTATGATCCAAAAAAATTTGGAGTAAAACACAAACATTTAATAATCAAAGATGGAATTAGTAAACCAATTTGTTTTAAAATAAAATCATGGAATCATTTGTTTGAAGAAAAACCAATTTTTTCTTGTTCTGAAAAACAAAATTTAACTGAAGTAAATTATTTTACAGAAAAACTTTGGGCTGAATATACAATGACCAAAGAAAAAGAAGGATTTTTTTCTAGAAACAGAGCTCATAAAATTTATGAAAGAGAATTTATTCGTTAGTGTCTTTAAAAAAAACTTCAGGGTTTGTGGTTAAATCAATTACCGTTTCTGAAACAGATTGTATCATTCATTTGCTTGGTGATGATGGAATCAAATCCAAGTTTAAAATTAAAGGAATCAAAAAAAGTAAATCCAGACCAATTGTATCTTCAGAAATTGGATCTTTGATTTCTATTGATTATTATTCCCACGAAAAAAATGAAATTTCAAATATCAAGGAAGTTACTATTTTAGATAGATTTGATAAATTAAAATCAAACTATACTGGTTTTTTAATTTTGACTTATATTTCAGAGCTAATAGATTCTATCATTCCAGAAAATTATGAACAAAAACAAATTTATGAACTTTACCAAAAAGCAATTTTTACTTTAAATGAAGAAAAAGTATATTTTCAATTTTTACCTTTTTTTAAAATTCGATTATTACATTTGCTTGGACTTTTATCTCGTGATCAAAATTGTTCAGTTTGTGGAGAAGATTTAAAAGAAATTGGTTCAGCTTCTATCCATTATCAAAATATGGAATTTATTTGTAAAAATTGTGTTCAAGTTACTAAAGAACAAATTGGACTTATTTTTTTAATTGATTATTTATTTAAAAATAGATACATCAATATTGATTTTACAAAAACATCTAATTCGGATATTTTTGAACTGGATAGAATTTTAAATGAATATTTGAGAATTTATTTGAATAAAGATTTAAAATCATTTAAAATTTTATACCATTCAATTGGAGGACAAATTGAACTTCTCGATTAAATTATTTTTTTTAATTTTTATTTTTATGGTCACAATTCTTTTTGTGGGAATATTTAAAAACAAACAAAACCCACCAGAATTAATACAAATCCAAAATGAAAATTTAAAAGGTTTTGATTTTCTCACTAGTTTGAAAAAGAAAGTATTTAACGACTTAGAAAAAGAATTGAACAAAAAAAATGAAAGAAACAGAAACCCTTAAACAACTAATACTAGAAGATTTAAAAAAAGTATCTAAAGAATTTATAAAACAAAAAAATTTAAACGACGATTTAGATTTAAAAATCAGAATTGAATATTCTCGCTCAGAAAAATTTGGTGATTATTCCACTCCTTACTTAATGGAAAACAAAGATGTTTTGGGAGATGCAAAAACCAATTCAGAAATTTTACTTCCTTTATTTGATAAAAATTTATTCAGAGAAATCAATTTTACAATGCCCGGATTTATCAATTTTAAAATTTCAGACGTCTTTCTAAAAAAATTTGTAAAAGAAAAAATTTTTTCTGAAAAAGAAATTTATGCAAAAAGTTTAAAACAAGAAAAAATTATTTTTGAATATGTTTCTGCAAATCCAACAGGTCCATTAAATATTGTTTCAGCTAGAGCATCTGCAACGGGAGACTCAATTTGCAATTTGCTTGAAACTCTTGGTCATGAAGTTCATAGAGAATTTTATGTAAACGATTTTGGGAATCAAGTTTTTTTACTTGGTGCATCATGTTTGATGAGACTAAGAGAAAAATACTTTGGTGTGGAATTAAAACTCCAAGAAGAAAATGACTCCACCCCAATTGGTATTTTATTAGAAAAAAATATTCTACCACTTGAGGCTTATCGTGGTGAATACATCAAAGATATTGCAACTAGTTCTTATGAAAATCCAGAAAGAAAAAAAAATATAGATCAGTTATTAGAAGAAAAAAAATATTCTGAACTCGCATCTGAGTTTTCTTTATGGGCAGTGGAATTTAATTTGAACTCTCAAAAAAAAGATTTAGAAAATTTTGGAACTAAATTTGATTTGTTCTATTCTGAAAAATCTTTACACGATAAAAATTCTGTGCTTGGAATTTTACCTAAACTAGAAAAAGATATTTTTTTGGAAGATGGAAAAAAAGTTTTTAAATCCACTAATTATGGAGATGATAAAGATAGAGTTGTTCTTCGTGAAGATGGAAGACCCACTTATTTACTTGCGGACATTGCATACCATCACACCAAGATTGAAAGAGGTTTTACAAAAATCATTAATATTTGGGGACCAGATCACCACGGATATATCGCAAGATTAAGAGGTGCAATGATTTCACTAGGCTACAATTCTGAAAATTTTCAAATTTTAATTGCGCAACAAGTTAATCTTTTGTCCAAAGGTGAAAAACAGAAAATGGGAAAACGAATTGGTAAATTCCAAACCATGTCCGATTTAACTGAATATTTAGGTGAAAATGCAAAAGATGTGGGAAGATATTTTTTTATCATGCGGGCTTTAGAATCTCCCCTTGATTTTGATTTGGATTTGGCAAAAGATGAGTCCGACAAAAATCCAGTTTATTATATCCAATATGCTCATGCCAGAATTTGTTCTATTTTTAGAGAAGTGATTAACGAAATTGATTTTGACTCATTCGACAAATTGGAATTAAACGAAGAAAGAAGAAATTTACTTTTTTACATTACAAGATTTTCTGAAGAAGTTTTGGACTCAGCAAAAATGATGGAGCCACATAGGCTTTGTGTATATCTGCAAAATTTAAGTAAAGTGTTTACTAAATTTTATTCTGGAAAAGAAAATCGTTTAAAAGAAGTGGATGAAGTCACAAAAAAAGGACTTTCTACTTTATGCAAAGCAACAGCAATTTGTTTAAAAAATGGTCTTGGTTTACTTGGAATTTCTGCTCCAGAAAAATTGGAGAAATCAATTGCTTAAAATAAATATTTTTTCAACAGGAACTGAAATCACTTCAGGAAAATCTGTGGATACAAATTCCACTTGGATAGCAAATGAATTTTCAGGACTTGGTTTTAAAATAAACAAATTTGTTGTGCTACCAGATGATCCACTCCTCATTGAATCTGAAATTCGTTTTGTGATGAATAGCAATGAAAAAAATTTGATTATCATGACTGGTGGACTTGGTGCAACTGATGATGATTATACTTTGGAAGTAGCTTGTAAAATTTCAGATTCCAAAGCAGTAGTGCTACCAGAAGCAGAAGAAAAATTAAAACAAATTTCTTTAAAACGTGGAAAAGAATTTAAAGATATTTTACCAGTTACAAAAAGACAAACTACTTTCCCTGAAAAATCAGAATATTTAGATAACGAAAATGGTCTTGCAGTTGGTTTTTATCTCAAACTAAACGAGAACACAATTCTCGCTGCAATGCCCGGTGTTCCAACTGAAATGAAAATCATGTTTGAAAAAAAACTAGTTCCAAAAATCAAAAGAGATTTTGCTGTAGAAAATTTAAAATCAGAATCTAGATGGATTTGGGGACTAAGTGAAGCAATTTTTCAAGAAAATTTTATTCGCAAAAATGAGTCAAAATTTCAAAACAAATTGGAATGGGGCGTAACTGCAAAACCCGGTTTTATCAAAGTGAGTTTTAAATCTGAAGATGAAAAATTACTCAAAGAAATAACTTCTGAACTAGAAAAAGAATATTCAGATCGAATAGGAAATGAAGTTTATCAAAAAATTCACACCCTACTCACTGAAAATAAAAAAACTTTATCCACAGCTGAAAGTTGTACAGGTGGACTTTGTGCAAAAATTATTACTGATATGTCAGGCTCTTCTGCATACTTCTATGGCTCGGTAGTATCGTATGACAATAGTATAAAAGAAAATGTAATTCATGTAAAAAAAGAAACACTAGAAAAATTTGGTGCAGTGAGTGAAAAAACTGCTGAAGAAATGGCAATTGGTGTAAAAAATCTTTTAAAAACAGATTATTCAATTTCGCTCACAGGAATTGCTGGACCACTTGGTGATACTAAAACCAAACAAGTTGGACTTTTATTTATTTGTATTTCTGGACAAAATTCAAATTCTATTTATCAATATGATATTCCTCTTAGCAGAGAAATTTTTAGAGAATATGCAGCAAATATCGCTTTATTTCATTTGTACCAAAAATTAATTCAGGAACTAAAATGATTTTATACACAGTATTTTTTTTCTTGTGCAGTTTTTTATTGTTTTATTTTTCACCAAAAGAATTTGAACAAATCATTCATTTACAAGAAAATTGGGCTTGGGACAAAAAAGAATTTGCAGGACTCCGAACAGATACAAGATTTAATTACAAACCAATTGACTTTATAAATGGATACAAAACAGAAACAGGGGTATTTTTTTTTAAAGGTGGATCTTTTGCAATTCCAGAAAATCAATTCTCAGAATTTCCCATAATTGGAAAAGGTCATTTTTTGTATAAAAAAATTGGCTCCACTATTTTGTATTATTCTTCAGAAGGAGAAATTCTCTGGGAAAAAAATTACAAATCATATCCAAGATCAAACCCAGATGGAAGTTTGATTTTACTTACAGCTGGAGATGGCAACCAAGTTTTAGTTACAAATAAAAATGGAGACCCGACTGGTGTAGAAAGAGTTGATGGAAAATTTTTAACAGATATTTCTTATTCAATTGAAAAAATTTCTGCTTTAATTTTATTTTCAGGTGGAGAAATTTATAAATTAGATGAAAATGGAAAATTGATTTTTCAAAAAAATTTTTCTAATGAAAAAGAAATTTCTTTTTTTAAAAGCTCTGCAATTTCTCCAAATTCAAATTTAATTGCAATTCATTCATTTAGAAACAACAAAGATTTAATTGAAATTATAAACGAAAAAAATATAATTCTTTATTCTCATGTTTTAGATTCTGTTTATGCTCATCGAATTTATATGGCAATTAATGATAAATCTGAATTGCTTTTGAATCTTCCCGATAAATTGATTTTATTAAATAAAAATGGGAAAAAAGAATTTGAAAAAAAGAAAACATCCAAAGAAGGAATTTACCAAATTGCTTTTGCAAATAATTTATTTTTTGCATTTAATGTTGATGGTGTATTAAAATTTACTGATAACAAAGGAATTAGTTTTAAAGAAAAAAAAATTCCTTCAGAATCTAGAATTATTTTTACAAAAAAAGATTCTTTATTATTTTTAGAAACTCCAAAAGAAATTTACTCTATTCAAAAAATGGAATGAAATTAGATAAAAATTCTCTCATTCCAATTCTATGTGTTGCAACTGGAAGATGTTGTATTCATAATTTAGTAATTCTTTCTCCATTTGATATTTTTAGAATGGGAAAATTTTTGGAGAAAACTGCAAAACAACTTTTTGAAGAAAAAATTATTACTTATAGAATCAACCAAACAAGTTTTTGGATGGAGCCAATGATTTATTCCAATGAAGAAGAAGTTTGTCCATTTTTAGAAGCAAAACAAATTGAAGGTAAAGATAAATTTTTATGTAAAATTTATGAAGCAAGACCCATCGTTTGTAGAATTTATCCGCTAAAATATGATAAAGAAGAAAATTCATTCCTAAGATTTTTTCCTGCTGAAGATAGATGTAAAGAATGTATTGATTTTGATAATTTTCAATCTACAGAAAATTTTTTAAATTCTGGCTCTGTTCCAAGTCTTTTAGAAGATTATAAAAAATTTGATGATTTATTAAAATTAATTTTAAATCAAAAATTTGATTTGAATGGAATCAAAAATAATAAAGAAAAACAAAAAAAGTTTTTTGAAATTCAAAAAATTCTATACGAAACTTATCCAAACAATGAAGAAAATTTTTCTGAATATCCTTTTGAAAAAGTGAAACTTGAGATTTTAGCAAAAATTTATTAAATAAAGGAATTTTATAAACCCCTCACTCTGAAAAAGAATCCCCTAAACAATTGCTTAATACAATATACCACTTGAGGTTCTTATGAAAATATTCATAGCTTCTCTCGAAACTTTGATAGAAGTTAGAAGAATTTTTTAGCTAAGTCACAACCTGTTAATATCACTCTATTTTATATGAAAGATTTAGTGTTGAATAGGTGTATTTAAATAGAACAGAAATTATAAAATAAAATGAATTTTTAAAATAAGATAAATGAATTTAGCTAAAAAAAATTTTGAAATTTTTTTTTAACCTCAAGCACTATTAACTAAACTTCTATTATTTTAAAATATACTAAACATTTATTTATTCTTTTAATTATAAACCTGCATCAATTGAAACCCATTCTCAATTAGAATTATCTTTTTTTATAGATTATAAAAAAATTGTGGAAACAATTAAGTTGAATTTAACTATGTCCAGTAGTTATCATACAAATTTTCAAAAGGACTCTTTTGGATGAACATACAAGCACTTAAAGTAACAGTTCCAATTATTGGGGTTGTGGTTCTAGCCTATCTCATATTTTCCCCATCTAGGTATGTGGGCTACGCACCAACTCAACCTCTTCCGTTTAATCACAAAATTCATGCTGGTGACAATAAAATGGATTGTCGCTATTGTCATACTTCTGTTGAAACTTCTGCACATGCATCAGTTCCTCCAACTGCAACTTGTATGAATTGTCACACTAATGTTGCCACAACTCAAAAAGATGTTAAATGGTTAACAAAACAATATGATGGAGAAAAAACAACAGGTAATTCAATTGAAGGAAAAGGCCGGCCTGTTCGTTGGATAAAAGTACATGACCAACCAGATTTTGTATATTTTAATCACTCACGTCATATTTCACGCGGAGTAGATTGCTCCAAATGTCATGGAAACGTGGCCGAAATGGTGAAAGTAAAACAAGTAGAATCCCTCAACATGGGTTATTGTGTAAACTGTCATCGTGAGAACAATGCCCCAAATGATTGTTCAACTTGTCATAGATAATATATAAGGAATTCTTAAATGTCTAAAGAAAATTTTCAAGAAGAAAAAAAATCTCACTGGCAATCTTTTGAAACCAAAGATGCAAAAGATTTAACTGCTGTTCAAAACCAAGAATTTTATACATCACCAGATCCTGTTATCAACAGAATAAAGAGCGGTGAATACGATAGAAAAACATTTCTTCAAATTATGGGTGCTAGTTCAGCAATGCTCACTCTCAATTGCATTCAAAAACCTGCTGAAAAAATTGTTCCTTTTACAAAAGCTCCTGATTATTTAAAACCGGGTCATGCCACTTATTATTCTTCAACTTGTTCAGGTTGTTCTGCTGGTTGTGGAGTTTTAGTAAAAACAAAAGACGCTAGACCTTTAAAACTGGAAGGTAACCCCACAAACCCGATTTCTAAAGGTGCTTTATGTGCAGTGGGTCAATCTTCAATTTTGAATTTATACGATCCAGATCGTTCCAAAGAACCAGCTGAAATTTCAAAAGGTTCTGAAAAAACTATCAAATGGGCTGATTTAGATTCTACAGTAAAAGTAAAACTAGCAGAATCAAAAGGTAAAACTAGAATTTTATCTTCTGCAATTAATTCTCCTTCCACAAAGACAATCATTGCTGAATTTTTAAAATCAGTTGGCGGTGGAAAACATTTTGAATTTGAACCAAATTTAACTGAAGAAACAATTGCAATCGCTGCTGAAAAGTCTTATGGAAAAGCAATTGTTCCGAATTACCGTTTTGACAAAGCAAAAGTAATTTTATCTATTGATGCAGATTTTCTTGGAACTTGGATTTCTCCTGTAGAATATGGCGTTCAATTTGCATCTCGTAGAAAACTAAAAGATGCTTCCTCAAAAATCAATACTTTTTATGCTATTGAATCTGTTCCTACAATCACTGGAACTAACGCTGACAAAAGAATTGCAATCAAATCTGGAGATGCAAAAAAAATTGCACTTGGAATTTTAATTGCACTTGGAAACACTGGACTTGCAAATGGTGCAACACTTGATTCCATTTCATCTGAAACTGGTATCGACAAAAAAGTTTTTGAAAAAATTGCATCTGATTTGAAATCTGCAAAAGGTGAATCTCTAGTAGTTGCTGGTGGTATTTCTTCAGGGACGCTTGACGCAGTTGATTTACAGATTTTAGTAAATGCAATTAACTCTTTCTTAGATAACGATGGCAAAACAATCGATTCTGTAAATTACAGATCAGATGTTGCTGGAAGCTACACAAAAAATTTACTTGAACTAAAAAAAGAATTAGATGCAGGTGAAGTTGGTGTTCTATTTGTTTATGGTGCTAATCCAGTTTATGCTGCTGGTTATTCAAAAATCGCTGAATCCATTTCAAAAGCAAAATTTGTAGTATCTCTTTCTGATAGAGTTGATGAAACTTCTGCACTTTCAAATCATATCGCACCAACTAATCACGCTATGGAATCTTGGGGAGATGTGGAAGCAATAAAAGGTGTGGTTTCAATTAACCAACCAACTATCAAACCAATTTACAACACAAGATCGTTTGAAGATTCTTTAATTGTTTGGGCGGGTGGAAAACTTTTAGATTCACCTTCCTATTATGAATATTTAAAAAATTCATACATTAAAAAACTTGGTGGCTTGTCTTCATGGGAAGATTTTTTAAGAAAAGGAACTTTATTCAGAGAATCCGACCTTATTTCCTCCAAACCATCTCGTAACTTTAAAGGAACAATTTCAAAACTAGAACCAAAAAATTCTTCTATCACACTTGCACTTTACGAAACAGTTGCAATTGGTGATGGAAAAAATGCAAATAATGCTACCCTTCAAGAACTTCCAGATCCAGTTTCAAAAGCTACTTGGGATAATTTTGTTGGAATTTCTCCTTCTCTTGCAAACAAAGAAGGAATTGTATCAAATGATGTTGTCACTGTAAAATTAGCTAACAAATCAATTACTCTTCCAGCTCAAATTCAACCGGGTCTTCATCCTGAAACAGTTTCAATCGCTGTTGGTTATGGTAGAACTCATGCCGGTAAAGTTGGAAATGGTGTAGGAAAAAATGCATTTGATTTAGCTTCTTTAAAAGATGGTCTTCCTGTATTTGCGGGATTTTCTGTTACACTTGAAAAAACTGGAAAAAAATACAAAATTGCTACTACTCAAGATCATCATATGATGAATCCTGCTGCAACTCCTGGTCAACCTCTCAAAGGCGGATTGTATAAGTCTTATGAAAAAGATAGACCTTTAATCCAATCAGTTGACTATCAAGATTTTATTAAAAATCCATCTGCAGGAATTGCCCCTTCAGAAATTCCTGTTATTCAAAAAGATGGAAAAGAAGTTCTTTCAAAAGGTTTTAATTCTGGTCATGCCTATACAGGTTATCGTTGGGGAATGACTGTTGATCTGACTTTATGTACAGGTTGTTCAGCTTGTGTAACTGCTTGCCAAATCGAAAACAATATTCCAGTAGTTGGAAGAGACGAAATCCGTGTAGGACGTGAAATGCACTGGATTCGTATTGACCGATATTACGTCGGTGATCCAACTAAACCAGAATCAATGGAAATTGCTCACCAACCTGTTATGTGCCAACATTGTGAAAATGCACCTTGTGAGACTGTTTGTCCAGTAGCAGCAACTGTTCATGGTTCAGAGGGCACAAACGATATGGTCTATAACAGATGTGTTGGAACTAGATATTGTTCAAATAACTGCCCTTACAAAGTAAGAAGATTTAACTGGATGATGCATTGGAAAGATAAAGACCCACAAAGAGAGCCACGTCATTTGGGTTTAAACCCTGATGTCACAGTGAGAACTCGCGGGGTAATGGAAAAATGTACTTTCTGCTCTTCAAGAATAGCTGAGAAAAAAATCAAAGCTAAAAATGAAGGTAGAACAGTTAAAGACGGTGAATTAAAAACTGCATGCCAAGAAACTTGTCCAGCTGACGCAATTTCATTTGGTAACACAAATGACCCTGAAGCACAAGTTACAAAAAATAGAAATGATAAGAGAGCTTATAAAATCTTAGATTTCTTAAATGTATTACCTCAAGTAAGTTATCTTACAAGAGTTAGAAATAAGTTGAACGTTTAACGAAAGGAATATAGACTATGTCAATGAGTGTTGCTGTTCAAGAAAAATTAGGTATTACCCCACTAGTTGGTGGCAATAAAGACTATAAGCAAATTACTGAAGATATTTTAAAACCCACTGAAGCTTTTCCAACAAAAGTTTGGTGGACAGCTTTTTTAATCGCTTTAACTGTTACTTTAGCTGATATCGGTGTAATCGGTTATTTGATGTATGAAGGTCTCTATATCCTAGGAATCAATAATCCTGTTGGTTGGGGTTTCTTTATTGTAAATTTCGTCTTTTGGATTGGGATTGGTCATGCTGGAACTTTGATTTCTGCAGTATTGTATCTATTCCGCCAAGAGTGGAGAACTGGTATTAACCGTGCAGCTGAAGCCATGACGATTTTTGCAGTAATGGTTGCAGCTTCAGAATTAATCGTTCATATTGGTCGTCCTTGGCTTGGATTTTGGTTATTTCCATATCCAAATGAGAGAGGTCCACTTTGGGTAAATTTCCGTTCACCTTTAATTTGGGACACATTTGCAGTTTCCACTTACTTCTCCGTTTCACTTGTATTCTGGTATATTGGTTTAATTCCTGACATAGCTTCAGTTAGAGATAGAACTGTTAACAAATTCAAATATGGTATTTATGATCTTTTATCATTTGGATGGACAGGTTCAGCTAAAGCATGGTCACATTTAGAAATGGTATGTATGATTTTAGCAGCACTTTCAACTCCTCTTGTTCTTTCAGTGCATACAATTGTTAGTTTTGACTTCGCGGCATCCTTACTTCCAGGTTGGCATACAACAATTCTTCCGCCATACTTTGTGGCTGGAGCGATTTTTTCTGGCTTTGCAATGGTTGTAACTTTAATGGTGATTGCTCGTGAAATGTTCAACCTTAAAGAATACATCACAATTAAACATCTAGAGAATATGAACAAAGTTATCATGGTCACTGGTTTGATGGTTGGATATGCTTATGGTTCGGAATTTTTTATTGCTTGGTATTCTGGAAATGAATACGAAGGATTTACTTTTGTAAACAGAGCATTTGGTCCGTATTGGTGGGCATATTGGATTATGATTTCTTGCAACGTAATTTCTCCACAATTATTCTGGTCACACAAACTTAGAACCAGCATCCCAGTTATGTTTGTGGTTTCAATATTTGTAAATATTGGAATGTGGTTTGAAAGATTTGTAATCGTGATGACTCTCCACAGAGATTTTATGCCAAGTAGCTGGGCATTATATGTTCCAACTATATTCGATTATGCGATGTTGATTGGTTCGTTTGGAATCTTTTTTACATTGTTTTTGTTATTCTGTAGAATTTTACCTGTGGTTGCAGCTGCAGAAATTAAAAGCATACTTCCGGTAAAAGGAGCAAGTCATTAATATGTATTTACCAAAAAAAGAACAATTTTTTATATACGATGAAACAACAGATGGTGTAATAGCAGTTTTTGACGAAGTTGCAGAGCTTATTCATGCTGCTGAAGAAACTAGAGACAAAAAATACTATGTAGGATTTGATTGTTTCTCACCATTTCCTATTCATGGTATAGATCAAGCTATGGGAACTCCAAGATCTGGAATTCCTTGGATCACTTTTGTGATGGGTTTATTTGGTGGATCAATGGGATTTGCTTACCAATATTTAACAAATGTTATTGACTGGCCAATTGTTTATGCTGGAAAAGACTATTTAGCTTGGCCTGCATTTATACCAGTCACATTTGAAATGACAATTTTCTTTGCTGGTATATTTACTGGACTTAGTTTATTTGCATTAGCTAAATTAAAACCTGGTCGAAAAATTTTACATAAAGATTTTACTAGTCACAAATTTGGTTTATTTATTCCAACAACAGCACCTGGATACAAAGAAGCAGATACAGTAAATTTTTTAAAATCTCTTGGTGCTTCTGAAGTTAGAGTTGTAAAGGATAACAAATGATTAGATATTTAATTTTAACTTTTATTTTAATTTCGAATTGTGAATATTCAAAACCAGTTTTAGAATTTTTTCCAGATATGTATGATTCTTATGCTGTAGAAGCTCAAGAATTTGATTCTTACAATAATGATTATGGAAGAAGAATTCCTCCTGAAGGAACAATTCCAGTAAATTATTTCCCTTATCCATTTCAATCTGAACCAACTCCTGATGACCTAAAAAATTCAGAAAAAGGTTTAGTTAACCCAATGAAAAACTTAAGTCTAGCAGATTACAAACGCGGTGAAGAAAGATACCAAATCTTTTGTTCCCCATGTCATGGGGTTCGTGGAGCTGGAAATGGACCTGTGGTTGGACCAGCACCTAGATTTCCTGCACCTGTTCCAAGTATGCTTACTGAAAATGTCACTAAATGGACAGATGGACAAATTTATCACATGATCACAATGGGTCGTGGTAGAATGTCTTCTTATGCAGCACAAATTGAATCAGATGATAGATGGAAAATTATTGCTTATATTAGAAAATTACAAGAAGCTGATAAAAAAGGACTGAATAAATAATGAAAGCAGAACTTAAAGATGAATTAATTAAATTTCAATTAAAAAGTAGTACAAAAATTACTTTGTTACTTATGATTTTAGTTGGGATTGCGAGCTTTGTAGTTGGATTTGGTTTAGACAATCATTCACGTCATCATGGTGAACATTCAAACCAGGCATGGTCAGCGTTATTAGTTGCCACATTTATTACTCTTGGTGTTTCAATTACTGCGATTTTATTTACTGCAATTGGTTTTGTTACCGGTTCCCATTGGAATGTAACTATTAGAAGAATTGCTGAATCGTTTAGTAAATTTTTGCCTGTTGGTCTAGTATTACTTTCTGCGATTGTATTATTCGGTGTACATGATTTATATGAATGGTCACATACTTCTGAAAAAGTATTAAACGACCATTTGATTCAACATAAATCAGTTTGGTTAAATGTTCCATTTTTCCCAGCAAGATTAATTATCATAGGTGCATTATGGGTATTTTTTGGTTGGATGTTTTACAAAAACTCTACTGCTCAAGACACTGACCACGATGTGGAACGTACCACAAAAGCAGTCTCACTTTCAGCTGGATTTATTTTAGTATATGTAATTAGTTTTTCTGTTTTAGCTTATGACCTTTTAATGTCACTCACCCCCCATTGGTTTTCAACTATGTGGGCGGTATATTGCTTTGCTGGAATTTACCAAACTATGTTTGCAATTTTTGCAGTATTTGTTTTTTTCTTGAAGAAAAATGGATACTTAGGTGACTTAGTCAACGACAATCACATTCATGACATCGGAAAATTTATGTTATCGTTCTGTATATTCTGGGCGTATATTGGATTTTGCCAATTTATGTTGATTTGGTATGCAGATCTTCCTGAGGAAACTTTTTGGTATGAGCAAAGAATGACTGGTGGTTGGTCTTTTATCACTTATTCCATTCCATTTATCAAATTTATACTTCCATTTTTATTACTTTTAAACAGACCAAACAAAAGAGATATTAACTTTTTAGTAAAAGTAGCATTGTGGATTATACTCACTGAAGTAATAGAAATTTTTTGGATTGTATTTCCTAGTAATTTTGAACATTTTAGCCCAATGTCATTCGTCATAACCCTTGGGGTTACAATTGGAGCTTTTGGTTTATTTGGATTTACAATTTTGAAAGGAATGGAATCAAACAAGTTGGTTCCAGTTGGAGATCCACGTTTTGATCAAGCGCTTAACCATCACCAATAAGGAAGAAAAATGAAAAAGAATTTAATTTTATTATTATGTCTAATATCCATTTATTGTGGAAAAAATTCTGAGGTTACTTGGAATACAGAACTTTATTCAGATCCAGATTTAACAACCAAAATTATGGATGTAAAAAAAGGGACTGTAGTAACTGCTTCTGAATATAGAAACCATAAATGGAATCAAAAAAAATCAATCAAAGTTATGATTGATGGAAAAGAAGGTTTCATCTCTCCAAAGTATATTGTGATTGGTCAAGATCCTGAAAAATCTGTTTACAAATGGGCATACAATCCAAAGTATAAAAAGTTTTATGAAGCTACTGATAAAAAACATTACAAAGATGGTTATGTTTATCCTTCTTTAGATTCGCTCCCAAAAGACAAAATCCCTCTAGACGACTTACTAAAATAACAATATAACCTTTTAAAAGGGGATTATTCGCGCGAATTTTTTTCAAAGCAGTGGTGGGTCTAGACCCACTGTTGAAAAAAACCGGGCTATCCGCTACTTCTGAAACCTCGTGTTAAAACACGAGGCTATTCAGAAACGCTTCTATCCCTTTCGCAGAGAAAGCCTTGTGTTAGAGAAAATTAGTTTGACTTACATAATTAAATCTTCCTCACTGAAAAAATGTTCCCATTTACTATAAAAGGAAAAAAATCTAAGGTTTGTGACCTTAAACCTCTAATCGAAATAGTTAAAGAAGTGGCTCTTGAAATAAAAAAAGCTGGTTGGGCTGAAGTTGTAGTCGTAGGGAATAAACTTATTTTATCAAGTTATATAATTGAAGGTAGATATGGGAGTAATTCCTTTTCACCAATTGGTTTTTTGAGTAATTGTGAACTAGAATTTTTTTCTACTGATATTGGTTATGATATTCATTACAAAATTTCTTTTTATCCACTTTTTTTAATCAATTTAATTTTTCTTCCAATTCATTTAGTTTCAATTTTACCTCTCGGAGAAAATTCTAAAATTTCTCTCGAAATTCCAATTTTTGTAATGAGCTGGATAAATCTTATTTTATATGGTATTATTAGGATATCTTATAGAGATTTTATCAAATGGTTATGAGTCATTATTTTATGCTTATAGTAAAGTCCATTCTGAACTTTACTTTTTGAAAGACTATGGTTTTAATTTTATTTTTAATTCTTGTAATCGTTTACTTTATTTTTACCTATTATGGTATTGATCTTTTATTAAATATTCTGATTTCATATCAAGCAGAATCAAGAATTCTTGATTTTCTCAGTATAAATTTAGAAGTATCTTTTTTTATAGGAATTTACTTTTATTTAAAGAATAGAACAGTTACAAATAAGTATAAAAATTTTCCGAATACAAAGTTGTTTTTTTTATTTACAATACTTTTTTTTCTATCAATTCCATTTATTTTATTTTTATCGGTTTTGATGGTTTTTTATGGTGCAATAATTCTATCTACGTTTATTCTATTCATGAGAAAATATTTTTTCATTTTACGATAGAGTTTTAAATTAAATTTTTCTTGCAAGTTTTTAATCCACACATAATATGTGCATGAGGTTTAAGATGAAAAATATTACTTTATCAATTGATGACGAGATACTTAAATTAGGTCGCGAATATGCAAGACAACATAAAGTTTCGTTTAATGTTCTTGTGAGACGTTTGATTGAACAAACTGTTAAAACTTCCTCTACACAATGGCTAAATGATACTTTTTCGTTGATGGACAAAACAAATGTTTCATCCAAAAATCAAAAATGGAAAAGGGAAGACCTTTATCGTGGCTAAAATATTTTTAGATACAAATATATTAGTTTACACTGTTGATAGAAATGACAAAAAGAAATTATCTAAAGCTAGAAAAATATTAGAAAATCTAACAAAGTCAGATATACCTGTTATTTCAACACAAGTGCTACAAGAATTTTATTCTGCAACAACCAAAAAATTAAAATTAGATAAAATCATCGCAAAAAACATAATACACAATTTTAGAAATATTGAAATTGTAAATGTTGATTTGGGAGTTATAGAACAAGGAATCGACATTAGCATTTTATCTCAAATTTCTTTTTGGGATGGTTTGGTAATCGCTTCAGCAGAACAAGCAAATTGTAGTTTGATTTATTCTGAAGATTTAAACAACAATCAAACGATTCGAGGGATTAAAATTATAAATCCGTTTTTGTGAGAGTGGGCATTTAATACACTTGAAAGTCAATTAGTAAATTCCGAAAACAAATTGCTAGACATTGAATTCTCTAATCAGGAACACCAGTAAAAGTAATTTTTCAGTTCTTCTAAGTGAGTTGTCTTTAAAGTAATAACTTTTATTCTAATATAATTAAGAAAAAATCTACCCACCAATAAAACCTCATCTTTATTTTCTGATTGAATTTATTCAGGGTCATTACAAAATATACAAATCTGAGTTTATCAAAATTAGAAAGAAAAGGTTTTGAATTCGCATTAAAATCAAGTTATGAAAACTACATTACCTGAACAAAATCTTTTAGAAGGAATAAAAATTCTTTCAACTTATCTTGAACCTTTAGGTTTTCAATTTAAATTTTTAGGGAAAAGGCAAAGTTCTGGAGGAAATTTTGCATTTGGAGAATTTGTTTGTGGTGATAGAAAAATAGAATTACATTATCGCTATTCATTAGGACTTGTTTCTTATCAAGTTAGTAGTTTGATTTTAGGGCATGAACATTATATAGATTTATTAGATAAACATGGAAAAAATAAATATCCAAATTTTTCAGATGAGTCAATGGAAGCTTTTAAATGTTTAAAGTTTGATCTTGAAAACTTATTACAAGATTTTGCTGAAAATAATGCAAACATTTTTAGAGAAAAAGCCCCAACCAAAATAATTGAATTTAAAATAAATCAAGAAATTAAAAAAGAAGCCAACAAGAAGATTGATTCAGGTGATCAAAAAATAATTGAAGAAGCAAAAATTGAGTTTAAAAAAGGAAATTATTTAGAAGTTCAAAAATTTAAACTACAAATTAAATATCCAGAATTAATGACAAAAGCAGAGAAAAAATTATTTGAAATAAATGATAAGAGAATCTGACTTAATTAGTTTTGAAGCTTGTTCAAAATTCTTTTGCTAAACCTGAATCTAAATAATTAATCTTGCATGAATGAAAACACTAAAAAAAATGAAATTCACAAAAACTATTCTTTAAAGTAAAACTATGAAACTATCTTATAACTGGCTAAATGATTTTGCCGATTTTAACTCAATTCCTTTTGAAAAAATTCATGAAAAAATTTCTTTGTCTATTTGTGAAATTGACGAAGTAATTGAGTATCAAAATTTTTTAGAAAATATTCTCGCTGCAAAAATTTTAGAAACTTCAAAACATCCTGATGCAGATAAATTAACTGTTTGTAAAGCGAGCATCGGGAAAAAATTACTTCAAATTGTAACAGGTGCAAAAGTTGAAGTTGGCCAAATTGTTCCACTTGCAATGATTGGAACCATTTTTCCAGATGGAAAAGAAATCAAAGAAGGAAAACTTCGCGGTGTAGATAGTTTTGGAATGTTTTGTTCCGAAAAAGAACTTGGTCTTAAAGAAGAATCAGATGGATTATATCAATTGCCAAATAATACTGAGCTTGGTAAAGACTTCAGAAAAATTTTAAACTTTGAAGATAAAATTTTACTCATTGATAACAAGTCCATTACTCATAGACCTGATCTTTGGTCTCATTTTGGATTTTCAAGAGAGCTTGCTAGTCAGTTAAATATAAAAATCAAATTTAATCCATATCAATCTAAATTTGAATTTGGTAAATTAGCAAAACCTAATGTAGTTAAATCAGAAAATGCTATTGCTTATTATGCAGTGAATATAGAAAATTTGGAAATTAAACCAAGTCTAGAAAAAATTTCTTCAAGACTAATTCGTTGTGGAATCAAATCAATTAATAATGTTGTGGATGTTTCAAATTATGTATTACTTGAAATGGGTCAGCCAACTCATTTTTTTGATCGTGAAAAATTAGGGGAAGTAAATCTAGAAATTGGGTTTGTAAACGAGAAGAAAAAAATTGCTCTCCTTGATAAATCAACTTTAGAATTAAACGAAAAAATTTTAACAATTCAGAATAACAAAATTCCAGTTGCACTTGCTGGTGTAATGGGTGGAGAAGAATCTGCAATTTCATCCAATACAAAAAATTCTATTTTAGAATCTGCAATTTTTAAAAGAGAAGATGTTAGAAAAACAATACGAACAACTGCAATTAGAACTGAATCTGCAGTGAGGTATGAAAAAGGTTTAGATTCTTATTCTGTTTTGCCTGTTATTAATAGATCATTAAATTTATTAAAAGAAAATGGTTGTGAAAATTTAAATTCCTCTGACCCAACAGGATTTGTTTTTGAAAAAGAAAAAGTTTTTATAAACACAAATTTTAGTTTTATCAATGAAAAACTTGGAACAGTTTTTTCTAAAGATATTATTTTAGATATTTTAAACAGGCTTCAATTTAAAGTAGAAGTAAAAGAAGATTCTTTAAAAATAGAAGTTCCAAAATTTAGACAAAACTACGATATCACAATTGAAGAAGATATTGTAGAAGAAGTTGGTCGCTCACTTGGTTATGCAGCAATTGAATACAAACCAATTCTTTCAGAAACAAAACCAAAAATTTTAAATTCCAGAAGAGGATTAGAGCGTAAAATCAAAACTTATTTAGTTCATGAATTTAGATTTAATGAAGTCTTCAATTATTCATTTGTATCTGAAATGGATAATGAATTTGAAAGTGAAAATTCTGGATCTCTAAAAATTGCAAACCAAATGCCTGATGAATTTTCTCATCTCAGAACTTCAACTTATCCTTCTATTTTAAAAAATGTTCGTTCTAATTTTGATAGATTTTCAGTGATTAAAATTTTTGAACTAGGTAGAACTTATCACAAAGAAAAAAAAGATGAACTAGCAAACGAAAATCGTTTTTTTACATTAGCTTACATTCAAAATCGAAAATCATCTGAATTAAAAGATTTAGAATTAGATTTTTATTATTTAAGAGATTTGCTTTTATCTTTGTTTAAAACTCTTGGAATTTCAGAAATCAATTTAAACAAAGCTGAAAAAAAATACTTTCATCCAAATGCTGCATTGGAATTGATTTCAAATGGAATTAAACTAGCTGAGGTTGGAATTTTACACAAAGAAAAATTGGATATTTATGAAATCAAAAAAGATTTAGTTTTAGCAAAAATTGATTTTTTAAATTTAGAAAAACTAATTTCACAACTTGAAAGAAAAAAATTCCAAATTCCATCTCAATTCCCAAGTTCCCAAATAGATATTTCTATTTTAATGAATGAAGAAGATTCCACTTTTCCATTTGTGGAAAAAATTAAATCTTTAAATTTAGATGTTCTAGATGAAATTTGGGTACATGATATTTTTAGAGGTGGGAATTTACAGCAAGACCAAAAATCAGTAACTTACCGTGCAAATTTAATTAACCACAAAGAAACATTTACTTCAGCTGCTGTTGGAGAAATTTTAAATCAATTGATAGATGTTGCAAAAAAAGAAGGTTTTAGTCTTCGTTGAAAGCATTTATATTATCTGCTGGTTTTGGAACAAGAATGAAAGAACTAACAAAAGAAATTCCAAAACCACTTTTAAAAGTAAATGATAAAACTCTACTTGACCACTCTATGGATTTTTTAAAAGAAATTGGAGCTACCGAATTTATCATTAACACTCATTATCTTGCAGAAAAAATTCATCTTCATCTAGAAAATCTAAACGATGTAAAAATAAAAATTTCTCATGAAGAAAAAATTTTAGGCACTGGTGGAGGAATTTATTATGCACTAAAAGATTCAATTCCAGAAAAAATTATTTTGCTCAATCCTGATATGTTGTATGAATCTAGTGACAAGGTTTGGCTAAAAGAAAAAATATTAAATTTTAAAGAAGATATTTTATTATTCTTAACAAAAAAACAAAATGAGGACAATACTAGTTTAGATTTTAAAAATGGAAAAGTTTATTTTGAAAATGGAGATTTTTCTTATATTGGTTTAGCTGTAATGAATACTCAAATTTTAAAAGATTTGGAATATAATGAATTTTATGATTTGTCTAATAAATTTCGAATCTTTAGTAAAAATAATCAATTATTTGGAGAAATTTTTAAAGGTAAGGTGATCGATTTAGGAGATAAACAAAAATATTTGGATTTTATTTCTTGATTTTATTTTTGAATCAAGTAAAATGAATTTATGAAGTCGAAGCCAGTCAAAAAAAAACAAATTGATGAATTTCTTAGAAAGCGATTAGATAAAAAAGGCTTCAAAATGAATCACCACAAATCTGATTCCATTATTGCACAAAAAGAAAAAATATTACTTTATATTTCTTGTATAGGACTAAAACCCGATTACCTAAAATCAATTAATGAATTTACAAATTCATTGTTCCAAGCTTTTGAACATATTGAAAAACCTGACTTAAAATATTCTGTTCTTGCTATGCCATTAGATTTTTTTCAGATTTTAAGAAATTACATGTCAAATAGAAAATCTGCTTGGGTTAGAATTTGTATTGGATTTCCCGAAATCAGAATTTATTTAATTGATTTAGAACAAAAAAAAATTATCAAAAAAAAATTAATTGAAGTCATCAGTGATGACGAAGAAATTTAATTCATTTAAATTTTCTTTATACACTCTGGGCGAATTTTTGCTAAATCAAAAACCGTGCTTTCCGCTACTTCACTTCGTGAAACGCTTCAATCACTTTCGCATAAACAATTTTGTATTTAAGAAACTTACTTAATTAGTGGATTAAATGAAAGAAGAAATTATTTTTATAACAGAAGAACATAGAAATGAATCAATCAAATTAGTCCAGGAATTTTTTAATCTTATCAATTCACTTAATCTGGATGGAGTTTTTAAAATCAAATCTTCAGCAGCAAAAAAAATGGTAGATGTCTATTTAAAACTTACTGGAACAGAAAAAGTTTTATTTGTAGGTTATCTTTTAGAAAAAGAATTAGTTTCATTATTAATTGCAAAAACTGAAGAAAGACCTTATTTAGAAGAAGAAAAAATTTTATATATTGATTTAGCAATTACTAAAAAATCAAAACAAAAAAAAGGATATATGAAATCACTTTTAGAATTTAGTTATAAATGGGCAAAAAAGAAAAATTTCAAAATCATAGAGCTTCGAGCAATTAAAGAAAATAAACCAGCAGTAGCTTATTGGTTTCAAAATGGTTTTGAAGATTTTTATATTCGATTTAGAAAAAAAATTTAAAATTCTGTTTCAAATAATGTCGTTAAATGCCTCTTTAACATCTTCTCTTGAAATTTTTGTAGTAAGATAATTTTCTATTGTAGTGCGAACAGATGAATGCCGTAGTCTGTCTTGGACTTTGTTTACATCTTTGAGTTTGTCCATTAAAATTCTACCACAAGTGTGACGGGTCATATGAGGATTAATTCTTTTGCCAAGTATTTCAAGACTTGCTTTTTCAATCATAACATACATTTGTCTTCTTGTAAATTTTAAATCATAGTCGATGTTTTCATTTGGACGTTTTGGTTTTTTATCTCGTTCGAATAAAAATTCTTTACCTTGGTAATTCTTTTTTATTTCTTCAATTAGATCTTTTGGAATTCCCAGAACATAACCTTCTTTGTTACCTTTACCAATTACATAAATAGAGTAATCTTTTTGGTCGGAAGATAATAAACAATCGCTTAAGCGGATATTTATCATTTCAGAAATCCTTAAACCAGAGATAACTAAAAAACGAATAATTAAAGAAGTTCGAATTTCAGATTCGGTTATTAATTCTTGTAAATCATCAGTGGATATAAATTTAATTTGTCGTGCAGCTTTTGGAAGTTTAATTTTTTTAAAAAATAATTCAAATGCAACTTTTTCTTCCGTGGTCATTTTAAAAGATTTACTAACAGATTTTTTGATTGCTGATTTATAACCATGTAATGTAGCAGCTTTATTTTTTCTTTCGTATTTATTTTTATCTTTTAATAAATGCTCAAAAAACTCTTTTATAACTGAAGTTGAAATTAAAGTATTTTTAGGATTTGTTTCCAAATGCCAACGATTAAATTGACGAATATGAGTATCTAAAGTTACACTATCCACATACTTAAGTGTAAAAATTTCATTTTTAATAGTTTCTAATTGGTTCATAATATTGGGAAAGCGATCATATACAATCCTTGTCCTAGACCAACCATTGCACCAAGAACTGCACCAATTAAAATTAACAACAACTCATCTTCCTGAAATGCAGATCGTAAAATAGATTCAAATTCCTCAGGAGGTAAAATACGCATTCTACTAGCCATTGTCTCCTCAATATCCATAGCTTTTTCAACATATTTTTCAATTTTGTCAATTGATTTAGGTGCTACATCAGAAAGTCTTTTTACAATTTCTTCCCGAATACTTAAATATTTATCCGAGCCAAGTGAAAAAGTTAAAATGGGATGTGCGACAGTAGAAGTATTTTCAAAAGCTTTAATAATTGCTTTTTGAATTATTTCATAAACATTATCAGCGGCTTTTCCATATAAGACTTCTTCTAAAATATTTTTGGAAGTTAAAATATTTTTTGCAACAAATTTTGAATATTCATTTGCAACTTCAGTTTGACGTTTTAAAAAAAGTCCTTGGTATTTAAAAAAGAAAAAATATTTTTTTTCATAAAATGGTCTAAAAATCATTTCAAGAGCAATCCAGTTTGTTAAATAACCAACAATAATTCCTTGAATAGGAAGTGTCCACCAAATTGGAAACATAAACCAAATTCCCATTTGAAAGAGACCGAGTAACAAACCAAAATATAAACCAGACAATTCAATAAATCTAAATTCTGGTTTGCCGACAGTTTGAAACAAATCCACAACTAATTTTACATTATCCCCTGAAAGTTTTTTTAATACCATTCCTTTGAGATCAAAAACTTGGTACACATTTTTTCTTATTCCCAAAATCACAGATTTAATTGCATCTGGAATTTGTTTTTCAGCCTCAGCATAAATTTGTTTACGGGCTGGTTCTGGTAAAATAGGCCAAAGACCAGGTCTAATTTGGTCAGCAATATCTTTTGCTAAATCACGAATAATTGGTTGAATCATGGGTCTTAATTCTTTTTCAATTATTTTTGGATCAACTTTATCAAAAATTTCTTCCACTTTTAAGAGTCTGCCAGTAATTACATCTACTGATTTACTGGCCATCTTATGCGCCTTGCGAGGAATAATTCCTTGCCAACCAATAAACGGTGGAATTCCCCAAAACTTAATTGGATAAAAAGTCATTTTTAGTGCAACCCAATTTGTAAACCAACCTACAAATCCATAAGTGATTGGCATAAACAATACACCAATCAATTCAGCGTGTTTCGTAAAAAAATCTTGCATAATAATATTCTCGGATTTGTAAATTTGAAAAAATAGAAATTTAAGCTTTTAAACATTTTTAATTTTTTCATTCAAAATTTGATATTTTTTAAAAACGGATCAAGATAAAAGAAAGAATAGATAAAAAATAATTTTTATGATAATTAATTAGTTAGGCATTTTTAAACAAGTAGTTTTTTATATAATCACTTGACTTTAAGAAAATTTTCGAAAATGTAAAGAAAGAAATGAACAAAATTATTCATCAAACTTTAATACCCAAACTAAAACTCATAACTTTAGAATCTCAAGGTTTGCTCAAAGAGTCATATTTTGGAAAAGGAAAAAATGCCGTCCTTATTGTTTTGGAGCATCTTGGTTACATTCAAATTGATACACTATCCATCATTGAAAGAGCACATCATCATACTTTATGGACAAGAATTCCAGACTACAAGCCCAAACATTTAGATGAATTAGTGGAAGAAAAAAAAGTTTTTGAATATTGGTTTCATGCAGCTTCTTATTTACCGATAGAAGACTTTCGATTTTGTTTACCGCAAATGTTAGATGTGAAACGAAATAAATTTCATTATTATAATGCAGATCCCAAAATTATGAATTATGTGATGGAAATAATTCGTAAAGAAGGTCCAAAAAAAGCAAAAGATTTTGAAAGTCAAAAAAAAAGAACTGGGACTTGGTGGAATTGGAAACCAACTAAAATTGCTTTAGAAAGACTATTTATGCAAGGTGATTTGATGATTTCTAGCCGAGAAGGAATGTTAAAAACTTATGATTTAACAAAAAAAGTTTTACCAAAAAAAATAAATACTAAAATTCCAACTCCTTTTGAATTTGCAGAATATTTAGTAAAAAAAAATCTTTCCGCACATGGGTTTACTGATTTAAAACAAATTACTCATCTTAGAAATTCTCAAGTTTTAAAAAAAAATATAGTTGAAATTTTAGAATCTCTTGTGCTAGAAAAAAAAATCCAAAAAATCAATTTAGAGAATTTACCAAGTATATATATAAAATCAGAATTATTAGAAAAAAAAACGAAATACCAAAAACCTTTTATTAAACTTTTATCTCCATTTGATAACTCAATTATTCATCGTGAGAGAATTAATGATTTTTTTGGTTTTGATTTTAAACTAGAATGTTATATTCCAAAAGAAAAAAGAAAATTTGGATATTTTTCTTTGCCTATTCTTTTTGGTGATAGTTTCATTGGAAGGGTCGACTGTAAAACTCATAGAAAAGAAAAAGAGTTGGAACTAATTCATTTGTATATTGAGAATCAAGACTTTGAAATTGAATCTTGGTTAGAATCATTTATAAAATCAATAAAAAATTTTGCTGAATTTAATAATTGTGAATCAGTTAAAATAACTAAAGTCAGTCCAATAAAATTTGAAAAAATTATAAAGAGATTACTAAATTGAAAATTTTTAACTATCTATTTTTTTTCTTAGTTTTTAATCAAATAAACTGTTACCAAGCAAATAGACAATTTGAACTAATCCAAAATAAAAAAAATTTTGAAAATGTTAAAGTTGTTCATGTATCAACTGACATTAATGAGATTAGAATTAATAGAAAGTGGGGACAAAAAAGTTATTTAAATCCTTCAAGTTTAAATTCTTATACAATTTATTTAAATAACGAAGAATTTAAAGTTTATTTAAGAAACAAACTTCAAGAAAAATTAGCAGAGTCAGATTTAAATAAAGATAAGAATGTAATTGTTAAGTTAAATTTTACTGAAATCACTTATCTTATAGAAAAAGATTCTGGAATTTTTTTTCCTATGGATTCTTATTTTATAAATTTAAAAGCAAAAATTATAATTTTATTTGATAAACAAAAAAAAGAAATTAACTACGAATTGATTCCCACTTTTAAAAATAAATCTAATGGACTACCATTATTGAGTTGGTCTGGATCCCAAGGATTATTTAGAGCTGCAAAAGTAAATCCACCATTTTCAGGTTTGGGAGCAACTGTAATTACAACTTTGATTCATTATTTTATTGGAAAAAATGAAAAAATCGAAAAATACTTAGATAATGATTTAGATCAGTTTGGTTACTTTTTAAGAGATAAATTAGAATTTTTAGAGTTTAAAAATAATAAAAAAAAATTCCACTTCACCGACTAATATTACTAAAATAAAATAAAGCTGTTCCTGTAAAAAAATGAATAATACATACACCCAAAATAGAACGAGATTGCTCATAAAAATACCCAAGCAAGATTGAAAGAAAAGTGCTTAATAAACAAATTGCATAGCCATAAGGAATATGCATCATTCCAAAAATAAGTGAAGAAAAAAATATAGATAAAAATTGATTCAAATTCGTTTTATCATAAATGGAATAAAAATAATTTTGTAAAAAACCTCTAGACATTTCTTCTTGTGCAAAAACAGAAATTGGATAAATAAAGAAATCTAGTTCAGGGATAGGATTAAAAGAATATTCTAAATAATTTTGTTCTACTAAATACATTCTTAATAAAATTGCAAGTCCAGAAGTGATAATGCTTATTAAAATTCCATACACCAAATTAAATTTTAAACGATTTAAATTGATTCCATAATTTCGCATTTTATAAGGCAAGACAAATAAACCAATTAAAATTGTGACTAATAAAACTGAAAAAGAAACTCTTACATAGAATGTTCTAGAAATTAATTTTTCGCTAATTAAACTTACTAAAAAAATACTTAAACTAAAATTTAGAATGATACAGATCAAAAAAAAATTTGTTTGTAAAACTTTATTTTCATAAAGTTTGAACTTATCTAATTTCTTTAAATCAACTTTGTATTTATAATATAAATTTTTAAAAAAACTAAAAATAGAACTTTCTTTTAAAACATTTTTAACAGGTTTAAAAAAATTTGTATTTTTTTTGGAACTAAACTTGGATTGTTTTTTTAACTGTTTTTTTTCAGTCACAGATCTTTAATGTTCAATAATCACTTCTGATTTTACAGACAGACCAATAAAACAATTTCGATGTGCTGAATCATGCATTTTATCTAGCTCTTCTTTATCAACTGGAGTTTCTTCAGCAAAAGTAATTACTGGTTTTAAAATAATTTTTGTCACCATCATTTTTCCGGTCTCAGCCTTGTCCAAAATTGCAGTTGCAGAATCAGAATAAGACAAAACAATTTTTTTCTTTTTAGATGCAACAGCAAGAAATGTCAACATATGACAACTTGAAACAGCAGCAGCAAGAAGCTCTTCTGGGTTTGTGTTTTCTGGGTTTCCAAAAGTTGCTTTTGTTGAGGAGCTTAAAATATTTTGTCCACCTTCAAAATGAATTTGGTGGTTTCGATTATAAGTTTCGTATGTAAATTCTTCAGAACCTTTTTTCCAAGCTAAATCAATTTTATGTTCACTCATCAATGTCCTGCCAAATATCTTTCTGCTTCAAGAGCAGCCATACAACCAGAACCAGCAGCAGTGATCGCTTGGCGATAGACTCTGTCTTGAACATCTCCAGCAGCAAATACACCAGCAATATTTGTGTTAGTAGTCCCTGGTTTTGTTTTGATATAACCCACTTCGTCTAATTCTAAATAGTCTTTAAAAATTTCCGTGTTTGGAGTGTGTCCAATTGCATAAAAAAGTCCACCGATTGGTAAAGTTTTTAATTCACCACTAACAGTATTTTTTAATTGGATTGCATTTAAACCACCAGCAGCACCATGTGCTTCCACAACTTCAGTGTTCCAAAGCATTTGAATTTTTGGATGATTTATTGCTCTATCTTGCATGACTTGAGATGCACGAAGTTTGTCTCTTCTATGAATCAAATAGACTTTAGAACCAAACTTAGTCAAATGAGTTGCTTCTTCCACAGCAGAGTCTCCACCACCTATTACAGCTAGTTCCTTATTTTTAAAAATTGGTAAAGCACCATCACAAACAGCACAAGCAGAAATTCCTCTTTGCCAAAAATCGTGTTCACCTTTGATGTTCATTCTTTTTGCAGTTGCACCAGTTGCAATAATCACAGACTCAGTTTCAATTAAAACATCATCAGCAAATAATTGAAAAGGTCTTTTTGTAAAATCAACTCTAGTGATTGTTTCAGTAATTATAGTTGTTCCATATTTTACAGATTGTTCTCTAAATAATTCAGTGAGTTTGGTTCCATCAATTCCATGTGGGAAGCCCGGAAAATTTTCTACTTCAGTTGTAGTCGTGAGTTGTCCACCAGCAGCTACACCACCAGCCATAAAACCTTCATACATAAGTGGATTCAAATTTGCTCTTGCTGCATAAATTGCTGCTGTGTGCCCAGCAGGTCCTGACCCAATGATTACTACTTTGTGAACCATAAATACTCCTAACTATTAGACAGAATTTTGAATTTTGATTTTTGGAATAGTTTTATTTTTTTTATTAAATGATTAGAAAAATATTTTAGTAACTTTTTTGCTTAATTGTAATGGAACAATACAAACTATTTACAACAAAAAACGATTCACAAAAAATATTTTTCAATTTAAGCGATAGAGATACAAAAAGTCTGAAAGAGTCGCTTTAGCGACCAAGCTTTTTGTAGCTCGGGTCAGTTTAAGAAGGGATTCAAATAAATTTTTTATCTTCTATCTCACTTCTAAAACTGACATCGCCAAATTAAAAATTTAACATCAGTCTTGAAGAACTGCCATTGCATATTCTGAAATTGCTTCTCTTCTTTGCTCTGCGTAATCTTTATGAAACCAAAGGTCTTGAGTTTTAAGTGCAGACTTTTTATTGTTCACAATAATTTTTGTCATACATTCGTTTACAGCAAACTTCATCGCCTCTTTTCCAGTTTCACCAAGACCTTTATTTCTTTTTTTGCGAGTCATTTCGCCACCTTGTTTTTTGAGGCGGTTTAAAAGTTCTTCGTAGTCTTTGTCATCAATACAAAAAATTGTTTCTTTTTTTGCATCCTTCCACTTTACATCCACTTCATACAGAGGAGCAGCGGAAATATGGATAACTCCAAACTCAAAAAGCTCAGGCCAATATTCAAAAAAGAAAGATAACATGAGTGATCTAATTGCATAGCCATCAAAATCTGCATCAGTAATAATGCTTACTTTATCGTAAGTTAATTCATCTGCAGATTTTAATTTTTCATTTAGTGGTAAATTTAAAATAGCTACAATGTTTTTTAACTCTTCATTCGCAAGTGCTTTTGCTAAACTCATACCTTTACAGTTTAAAGGTTTACCTCTTAGGGGAAACAAACCATGAAGCTTTGGATCTCTTGCAGGACGAAGACCTGCGATTGCAGAATCACCCTCTGCGATAAATAAAACTCTTCCTTCATCATTTGGCTTGCCTGTTGGAGGCATTAGTTTTGGAATATTATTTTTGGAAGCTTTACGAAGACCTTTTTGAGCATCTTCTAATTCTTTGAGCTGAGTTCTTTTTTCCATTTGAAGTTTAACTTCTTCAAGAAGATCAGTTTTTTTAATTAACTTGTCTAAAGATTTATCTACTGCTTTTCTAATGTCTTCATTCAGATCGTTAATTAAATAAGATTTATCTTGGGACTTGAATCTAGGATTTAAAATTCTCAAATTTACATACATATGAAAACAATTTCTTACATCGTTTCTTGTGGACTGAGTTTTTAATTTTTTTTCTAGTGCAACAATTTGAGATTTTTTTCTAACTTCATCACAAATCCGATTTTCTAAATATTCAATTGCTGATCCACCTTGAACTGCAAAGTTTGAATTTACCCAAGTGAGAGTTTTGTTTTGTCCAATTACAAAAAAAGTTTCTAAATTAATTTGTGAACCTGAAGCTAGATCTTTATAATCCAATTTATAATAAGTTAAATCTGAGTTCAGAAATATTTCTTCAAGACCTTTTTTAAATTTGAATTTTTCTGATTTATTTTTATGATGAAATTGAACTTCAAGTCCAGGATTTGTCATTGCAATATCTTGAAGATATTGTTTTAATAAATCAGGATTAAATTTTGTGTCTAGTTTGTTAAAGTATTTTGGTTCTAATTCAAATTCAACTTTTGTGCCATGTGAATCTCCACAAGGTTTGATTTGTTCAATCATAAAAGTTCTTTTCATTTCTGCATCTAGTTTTTTTAGATGTTCTGGAGTTACAAAAGGACAATCATCAAATTTTCCATGTTCATCAAAATATAATAAAACTTTTTCAATTTCATCTGGACTTAGTTTTAATCCTCGAACAATTTTTTTTACATCATCATGAACAGTAAAAAGTTTTTTATAAGACTGGCCGTTATTTTCGGTAGTAACTCTGAAAAAATTGGAAACCATTCTCACAAGTGAAATCCCTACTCCGTTTTGACCAGCAACATGATCTTGTTTAACATGGTCATCAAAATTTTCTCCATACATTAAATGCAAAAATACTCCTTCAGCATTTTTTGCAGGAATACCACGACCATTATCTTCAACAGTGATAGTTTTCTGTGTTGCAGAAAGTGAAACAATGAGTTTCGTCATTTTTTTTTCGGGTTTGATATTTTTATCATTTTGATTTTTTCTGTATTCATCCACAGCATTCATACAAGCTTCATCAAGACATTTTAATTTTGCAGGAATATCATTTAACTCATCATGAGAAATTTCATATTCACCTTTGGAATTTTTTTTGAAAAAATGTTGTTCAAATGTGGACATAGAATTTTGACCAAGCCACATTCCGGTTCTCATTCTAACATGTTCTACATTGGATAATTTTTTAAAATTTCTTTCATCAGTTTGTTTTTCTTTTCCTGCCATTATTTAGTTCCCCATTTTTGATTTAACTCAGCTAACTCTTCGATCATAAAACCAGTTAGTTTTTGATCATTTTTGGAAAGTAAAGTATATTCAGTAAATTTTGATTTTGCCTCAAGAATAGCTTCTTCACATTTTTTAACTTCTTCTAGTGTCATTCTGTAAACAGGAATGGAAGCAAGCCATTCAAAATATTTGAATTTTGCATTTTGTAATTGAGTTTCAAAGTCTGATTTTGATTTTATTTGTGTAACTTTTAAATTCCATTGTTCTTTAATGAATCGAATTAACTCAGAATTTCTATCAACTTTTTCTTGTTCAATTGCTGCAAGGCGCTTAAATCTTCTAATTAAATGTTTTTTTCTGAACTCACAAAATCTTTTTATAATTTCATCAGGTAGAATATTTTTTAATCTTCCTTCATGAGTTATAATATTAAACGCAAGAGTGTCTAAATTTTCTTTTGCAAATAATTCTTTTATCCCAGCATCATTCGGTTTTTCACCTTTTTTGTATTGAAGTTCAATTCTAAAAGTCTGGCTGGAATGATCTACGTAATCTTTTAGCCATGAATCTTTTTTTTCTAAAATATCTTCGATATAATTAATTACTTTTTCACGATTCCAAGTTTGAGGAGCATGGGTTAAATATAATGTTTCACCTTCCCAATCAAATGCAAAAGAAGTGTACATGATATCAGAACCGTTTTCATTTTTTGCAACACGAACTTGTCCTTTAAAATCTTTGTACCAAGGTGAAATTTTCTTGGTCTTACCATTTTTTAAATAAGAAACTTGTGAATCAATTATATCTGATAATTTATGCCCCGGAATAAAAGCTCTAAACCCAGTTGCAATTCCTTGGATTTGGTTTAAAAGAACGATTGGCACTTTTCCAACAAAATGAATTGGCTCGTCTTCTGTCTCATCATAATTTTTTACATAATCAATATCTTGCAGACTTTCAAAAAATCCCAAATCTTTTACAAAATCAGAAAGTTTCACTTCAGTATATCTTGGAGATGCAATTGCACCAGGATCTAACACGTCTCCAAAAGTTCCTTCACCGTGGACTAGTGTGATATTATTTGCAAATGTAAAATCTTGCGCCATTGCTGAAAGAGCGTCTTGAATTGACTTGTCACCATGAGGATGATATCCCATTGCAAGTCCTGCAACCTTTACAGTTTTAGTATGACGGTTTCTAGCATCAGAATTCCACATTGCCCAAAGAATTCTTCTTTGTACAGGTTTAAGCCCGTCTATTTCATGAGGAATTGCTCTTGAATCACACACATATCTTGAATACTTTCTTTGGTCATCGTTGACCTGATCTTCAAATTGAACTTTAGGAAAACTATCATTATTATTTTTCATGTTTTTTGCGAGGATTTTAACACCTATTCTACTTGTCAATCATTAATCATTTAACAAATTGACATTATATTGTTAATCTTCGATAAATATCCCATAAATAAATTAATTTTTCTATTAAAAATCATTGTTTTTATTGCAATTTCTAACAATTGTTCTGAGGTTTTAGTTAAATCTTCAAATTTAGAAAATTTTTCTGAAGAAAAGAATTTTTTTTATGAATACAAACAAAATCAACTAGAAGAAGTTGATAGATTTTTTGATTTAGGAAAAAAAATTCTGAAGTTAATTAACCTTAAAAAAACCTCTGATTCAGATTTTTTTATCACTGAAACGAGCATTCATTTTTTTAATTATAAAGATGAATTTTTAGAAAAAACAAAAAAAAATTCTAATTTAAATTTAAAAAAATACTATTATTATCAAATTACAAAAACTGGAACTGGTAGAAAAATCAATAATAGAAATTTATTAGTTGAATTTACAAATTTTTATACAAAAAAAGTCCAAGAGAATTCATTAAAAGAATTAATCCAAAAATTACCTCAATCCAAAATTGACTCCAAAAACTTTTTTCTTGAAAAAAAGAATTTAATTTTTAAAGGAAATAATTTGATTTTTGAAGATGAAGTTTTATACAAATCGAAAGATTCAAGCATAATGATTTCAGATGAATTAAATGAAGAATTTATTTTTAGTTATTTTGAAGAAAATAAAATGAAAATTTTTGAAAATGAAACTAACAAATTAGAGCTGATATTAAATGAAAAAAAAATTATCGATTTTAAAACAGAAAATAAATTTGAAATTTATGAAGATCCATTAATTTTATATAAGAAGTGATGAATAAGATATGACAGAAATTAGAACAAGATTTGCTCCATCCCCATCTGGATTTTTACATGTAGGGGGAGCTAGAACTGCATTATTTAATTATTTATATGCTAAAGCAAAAGGTGGAAAATTTATTTTAAGAATTGAAGACACTGACCAAGACAGATCTTCCGATTCATCTATGCAAATTATTCAAGACTCTTTAAAATGGCTCGGGCTCAATTGGGATGAAGGTCCGGAGGTTGGTGGAGATTACGGTCCATACAAACAATCAGAAAGATTAGAAATTTATAAAAAATACACCGACCAGTTAGTTGCTGAAAATAAAGCTTATCGTTGTTTCTGCACAACAGAAGAATTAGAAGCTATGAAAAAAAATTCTGAAGCAATGGGTATTCCAAATATTTACGATGGACGTTATGCAAATTTAACAGAAAAAGAAATCAAAGAAAAACTAGATAAGAACATTCCATTTTCAATTAGATTTAGAACCAAACCAAAACAATTAATTGTGGAAGATTTGATCCAAGGCAAAGTTAAATTTGATACAAAATTAATTGGTGACTTTATCATCGTTAAGTCAGATGGATTTCCTTCTTATAATTATGCTGTAGTGATTGATGATTATTTAATGAAAATTTCTCATGTGATCCGTGGAGTTGGACATTTGTCAAATACTCCAAGACAAGTAATTATTCATGAAGCGTTTGATTTTCCAATTCCTAAGTATGCGCATGTTTCTGAAATTGTAGGTGCTGATGGAAAAAAATTATCCAAACGAGCTGGAGCTACTTCTATTCTTGCTTTCCGTGATCTTGGTTACACAGAAGAAACCTTTAGAAATTATATGTCTTTACTTGGTTGGTCTCCCGAAGATGGCGGGGAATACATTCCAACTGAAAAATTAAATTCTATTTTTGATGTAGAGCGTTGCTCAAAGTCTCCATCTCTTTTTGATGTATTTAAAAAACAAAAAGAAGAAGATGAAAAAGTAAGTTTTATTGGAATAAGTCTTTCAGAATTAGCAGACCAATTAAATCCAAAATCAAAATTAAATTGGCTTTCCAATAAATTCATTAGAGATGCAGATATAAAAGATTTGACTTCTCGTTTAATTCCATTTATCCGCGAAAACACTTCAATACCTGAAGAAATAAAAAGAGCTGAAAACTCTGAACTTCAAGCCATTTTAAATTCAATCCGAGTTTATTTGGATAGGCTTTCTCAAGCTCCAGATTATATTGCTGAATTTTATAATAATGATATAAGTCTAGAAAATTCTGAAGCAGAAGAAATTTTAAAATTGGAATCAGCACCAAAAGTGATTTCTTCATTTAAAAAATTAATTGAAACTGAATCTCCAAATTCTTCAGAAGATTACAAAGCTATTTTTGATAAAGTTAATAAGGAAACAAATGAAAAAGGTAAAAATTTATTTATGCCGATTCGTGTTGCAACCACTGGAAAAGCACATGGTTTGGAACTACCAGTTTTATTTAATCTTCTCGGAAAAGAAAAATTAATTTATAGAATGAAAAAAATTCTTGGTTAAATTCAGGGCGATTTTTTTTGTTTCGAGAAGTTGCATGCAACTCCTCTACAACAAAAAAACTGTGCTACAAAATGCTTGGTCGTTTCACGACTCTCTTCGAGACATTTTGTATCACTTTCGCATAGTGCTGAAAAATTTTTTTCTTTTCTGAAGATTATTTCTAGCCTCAATGAACAAATTCTAAAATAGAACCTCTAACTGGTTGATACCTTCCAATACCTATCTTATACTTCTTTCCCTCAATTAGTGGTTTAGCTTGAATTGAAGTATATGTTTTTGATAAAGCTTTTTTTTCTATAAATGATTCAAAATTATCCCCATATTCAAATCTTCCTTGAAAAATTACATATGACTCATAATTCATACGTATATCAACTGACCATATTGGATTATGTGGAACATATTCATTAGGTTTTAAGTTTATAATTTCAATGACTTCAATTCCATTTACTTCAAATCTTCTATCACTTTCAAAAGAAAAATATCTTTTTCCATCAATTTTTTCTGTTTTAATTTCAAAAGGTGGTTCATGGTTCAACCAACAAAAATTTGTTGTTAGTATAAATAGAAATATTAGTTTCATAAGTTCTTCAATAATCTTAAATCCTTAAATATAGCAATTGTAAATTTCCAAATAAAACCTTATTACCAAGGTTGGATTCTAATAACTCCATTTTTCACAAAAATTACAGTATCTTTAAACTTATCCTAATTTTGGTAAATATATCTGAGCTCTCGAGCTGTTATATCTTGGTTGTATTTACTTTTAAATTGAAGAATATTTTGTAGATCTGACATTCCTGTTAAATCAAAATAAACCTTTCCTTTTCCAATTTGGTTATTCAAATTTTGTTTTGTAAAATCAAACAAAGATTGATTTAAATTTTTTTTTAAATCTCGAATCAAAATTCCACCATGTTGAGATGAAAATTTGGTTATTGTCTTATGAATTCCATAAACCAAATCTTCTTTTGAAACTAAAATTTTATCTGGCTTTCTCAAACCAAACTTTACAAATATTCCTTTTGTATCATACAGAAAAATTTTTAAGAAAATTTTTATTTTTTTTAAATCTATTTTCATTTTAAATCAAAAATTATTTCTTTACCATTTCTTTTTATAAATACTTCAGAAATTTTTTCTTTTATGAAATTCATATCGTTTTCAACAAAAACATTAAGAAGTTTTTTTTTGCAATTATTTATCATTAAACTGATGAGAAAACAAATTAAAATAATCCTCAAATAATACTTTTAAAAACTTCCATAAATTCTTTGTTTGGTGTGATTCCTCTTTCATCTTTAGAATATTTTTCTTTAATTCTATTTAAAAATTACATATCGATCATCTTTATTTTTTGCTTCAATTTTTCGGAGTCATATAAATTTAATAAATAAATATCGCTCTTAAAAGAGATATTTTACCAGAATTATTTTCTCCTTCAATTAATTTGATTCTTTTTAGATTTTCAATTTTTAAATCTTTAAGACCTCTAAAATTTTGGATATAGATTGAATTTATCATTTTAAAAAAAGACCTTTTCTATTTTTAAATTTTAATCTTGAACTATGTCAACTAATTAAACAGATTTACGTTCAAACAAAGCTACAAAGGGTATAAAACTACATCAAAATTTTGATAAATATGCAAATAACTTGTATTGATCCCTATCAGTTCTAATTCCTAAAAGTTCATTCAATTAGAAAATTCTCTTGTTTTTACCATTATACTCTTCATAAAAAAAATGATGATTAAAATATAATTTTAATAATATTTTATAAAGTTCGTTTTTTGTAAAATTATACATAAAAGCGAACTTTTTTCGATAATTTTTTTAAGAATTTTTGATTTAAAAAAAATTAGTAGTCTGAATTTTAAATAAATCATCAGGTGTAAATTATATAAGGAGAATTTTATGGAATCAACAGGGTTAACTTATGAGAAAGTTTTAGAGATGTTTAAAGAAACAGATAAGCAAATTCAAGAAACAAGTAAACAAATGAAAGAAACAGATAAACAAATCCAAGAAACAAGTAAACAAATGAAAGAAACAGATATAAAATTCCAAGAGACAGATAAACAATTTAAAGAAACTGATAGAAAACTTAGAAAATTAGAAAACCTTTTTGTGGGACAATGGGGAAAATTAATGGAATCACTTGTGGAAGGTGACCTAGTTCCTATTTTGAATGCTCGTGGTATTCCTGTGAATGAAACTTTACAAAGAGTAAAAAGAAAGTATAATAATAAACAAATTGAAATAGATTTAATCGCAATAAATGGTGATGAAATTGTTTTTGTTGAAGTAAAAACTACTTTAGAAGTTGAAGACGTAAAAGTTTTTTTAGAAAAATTAGATAATGTTAAATCTATTTTTCCTAGGTATGCAGAAAATACAATATATGGAGCAGTGGCTTTTTTAAGATCTGAATCCAATGCTGAAGATTTTGCAATTAGAAAAGGTCTTTTTGCAATTAGAGCAACTGGAAATTCAGCAAGCATTATAAATGAATTGGATTTTAAACCTGCTATGTTTTAAAATAATTTAAATCAAGCTTTATTCTATTTCTAAAGTTGACAACATTCTTTATGATTCAATTCTAAATTTAAGTAGTAATAACTTAGATTTTTAGTGAGGGATTGTATGAAAGAAACTATTCCATTTAAACCAGAATCTGAAGAAAAATTTTTACCCAGTCAAGATAAAAACCAATATTTAACTTCAGAATTAATTCATTCTTTATTAGAAACAAAAAATTTTATAGAATTAAAATCACATTTAGAAAGACTACATCCTGCTGATATTGCTGAAATTATTTCATCAACTGATATTGACTCAGCGTTAGAAATTTTTAGATTAGTAGAGCAAGAAAAACAAAAAACCACTTTTGTGGAATTAAGTGAAGAAACTCAAAGTGAATTTGTTGGCTACTTAAGATTAGATGAAATTGCTTATATCTTAGAAGATATTAGCTCTGATGATGCAACCAATTTTATTTCTGAAATTGAACCTGAAAAAGCAGAAGAAATTTTAAATTCAATTGATAAAAAAGATTCAGAAAAAATTCGTTCGTTAATGAGTTTTGATGAATATACTGCTGGTCGTCTAATGAATTATGATTATGCAGTTGTTAAAGAAAATGAAAATGCAAGTAAGGGAATTGCAAATCTTAGAAAAGTTGCAAAGTCAACTGATAATATTTATATTTTATATGTTATCAGCCAAAAAGGAATTTTGAGAGGATATGTTTCTCTAAAAGATTTAATATTAGCTCATCATAATACTAAAATTTCAAAAATTATGAAAATAATTCAAACCATTCATTATAGTACTGACCAAGAAGAAGTCGCAAGATTTTTTAAAAAATATGATTTAGTTTCAGCTCCAGTAGTGGATGATGAAAATAAATTTTTAGGTCGCATAACAGTTGATGATGTAATGGATATTGTTGATGAAGAAGCAAACGAAGATATGTTACGCCTTGGTGGTGTGGGTGAAGATGAAAAATTAAAAACCTCTGTTTGGGAATCTTTAAAAAGAAGAATCATTTGGCTTGGATTAAATTTATTTACAGCAATGATTGTTTCAGCAGTGGTAAGTTATTTTGAAGAAACAATTCAAAAGTTAGTAGTATTAGCCACATTAATGCCAATTGTTGCTGGCATGGGTGGTAATGCTGGTACTCAAGCAATTACAATTGTAGTGAGAAATTTAGCAACAGGTGAACTAACACTTTACAATTGGTTTCTAGCTGTGAAAAAAGAATTTTTTATTGGCGTATTAAATGGATTTGTTCTTGGAATAATTATTTTTATTTTAACTTTTATTGTAAAATCAGATTTTAAATTATCGTTAGTAATTGGTTCAGCTATGTTATTTAATTTAATAGTAGCAGGATTAATTGGTTCTGTTGTTCCACTAATTCTAAAATTTTTTAAAATAGATCCAGCAATTGCTTCTTCTATATTTGTAACATTCTGTACAGACTCATTTGGATTTTTTTGTTTTTTAGGACTAGCAAAATTATTTCTATATTAGATTTTTCTAATATAGTATTTGGGCGAATTTTTCCCTTCGCCAATTAGAAATGAAAAATTAAAAATATAGAATGAAGGGAAAAAACACGCTTTCAACTCTGGTCAATATTTTGTAACTACAAAATATTGACCCCGTTTCAATCGTTTTCGCTTTGTGTTGAATGAAAATTTAGTTGACAATGTATATCATACATATTACCTTTAAGGAAAATTTATGAGTGAATTATGGTGTTCATGTTGGAATTGTAAAAATTATATTAAGGGGAATACTTGTATCGCCTTCGATGAAATTCCAATTGAAATTGCTGCAGGAATTCACGACCACCGAACTCCTTTTGATGGTGACAACAGAATTCTTTTTGAAGAAAAAGTAATACCCAGATTTAGAATCTCACTACGTTCGATTCTAAATCTGGGACTGATTTTATTAGCTTTGATAAAAATTTTACTTTTAAAAAAACATCACATTATGTTAAAAGCCAGACAAAAAAGTTTTTTTTAGAAAAACACAAATTCAAAAGGAAAATTTGTAAATTTTTCTAAAAAAAACTTTTTCGTCTGGCTCTGATTCTTTATTTGAGTAATAGAAGACCCCCAAGATTATAATTGGTAAAGAAATTTTTTAAATTTTTTTATACAGGAAACCAAAAAAAAATCAATGATTTTTAAAAAATCATTCCAATACTATGCGAAAGTGATTGAAGTGGTATCAAAAATTTGCAAATGCAAATTTTTGATAAGAACGGAAAGCACGCTTTTTTTTACCTAACCCAATTTTATTTGTATTGAATAAATTTTCTTTTTAGTCCCTTCCCTAACAAGGCTAAAGGGGGTTAGGTAAAAAAAATTCGCCCAAATAATCTTCTAGATAAGTCTTTTTGTATTGGACAAAAGTGTAAAAACGAAAAATTTAAACTTATGATTGAAGAGTTAAAAAAGCCGGGGAGAAAATTAAAAAGAAGTATTATCGAAGAAATAGATAAAAATTCCAAAAAATACATTCCTGAATTTTTACAAATTTTAAAACAAGAATCTGAAAATCCACAAGATCCAAATTCCAGAGTTGAAAAAAATGATTACCTTTATGCAATGTATTTTTTAGCAAGAGATAGAGTTGTAGAAGCAGAACAATATATTCTAAAACTTTTTTCAAGAGATGGAAATTATTTAAACATTCTCACTGGTGATATGATATTTACAGATATACCTTCTATTTTGGCTTCAGTTTTTTCAGGTGATTTAACAAAATATAAAGAAGCTATTTTAAATCAAAAAGGAAATGAATTTGCAAGAGCTGGAATTTTACAAGCAATAGCAATTTTAACTTATAACAACAAAGTAGAACGTGAAAAAATAAACCATTTTTACAAAGAGTTATATTACGAATTAGAAAAAGAACCCATTTTTGTTTATTGCATTTTAGTTCAAAGTTCTGCACTTATTTTTAATAAACTTCATGAAAGAGAAATTAGAAAAATATATAAAAATCATTTAGTTGATGAAATTTATATTCCATTAAAAGAAATTGAAGAATTTTGGGAAGGTAACGAATTTGCTGTATTAAACAATGAATTTTCGGATTATGTTTTTTTAGACGATCCAATATATAGAATGGAAGAATGGGCTGATTTTAGTGATTAAAGTTTTTTTTGTTTCTTTTTATTTATTTTTAATTTTACTATTTTTTTATTTTAGTCATTCATCTGTCTTAAGTTTATTTTTGTTAGGACTTAGTATTTTTTTACATATTTTATTTTATAAAATTTCTTTTTTGGGAAATCTTGATAAACCAAATGAAAGAAGTATGCACAAAATTCCCACAAAAAAATCAGCAGGAATCATTTTTATACCACTATTTATTTTTTTAAGTTCTGGTTATGAATATTTACTAAACGGTAGAATCACTAATCTAGATTTTTTCATTTTATTATTTTGTTTATGTTTACTTGGTTTTATTGATGATATTAAAAATCTTTCATTTAAAACAAAACTTTTAATTGAATTTGTACTCTTTGGAATTTATTTTCATCTAAATCCACCAAGTATCAGTTTTGTTCCAAATTATTTTTCAATTCCAATATATGTTTTGCTTTCAATTTATTTTATCAATATTGTAAATTTTATGGATGGTATTGATTCTTATTTAGTAATTTTTTCCAATTTAACATTAACTATTTTTTTATTTTGGAAAACTGAATATTTATTTAATTTAGACCTAGCTTATTTTTTTCTGATTAGTATTTTTGGATTTAGTTTATTCAATATCTCAAAAGCTAGATTATTTATGGGTGATGCTGGCTCGTTACCAGTTGGATTTTTTTTATTCTATTCCAATTTTTTGTTTTTAAAAGAGCCCATTTCTTATGAAAATTTTAATATTCTTCTGACTCCTTTCCTGACTTTATCTATTTTTGTAGTTGATTCAGTTCTGACAATTTTTATAAGACTACAAAATAAAGAAAATATTTTTAAAGCACACAAAGAACATTCGTATCAAAAACTTTCTGAGAATCTGCACAATACAAATAAAGTAGTAATTTTATTTGGAATATTTCAATTTTTAACAATTCTTTGTACTCAGTTTTTTATGAATCAAATTTTAATTTATTTAAGTTTAGTTTTTTTGATTAAAATTATTCTATATTTTTATATTAGAAAAAGAATTGTTTAGACTTTTTTTAATTTATTTGTTAAAAATAAAATTCCTAATATTAAAATGCCTGATATTAAAAAAACTTTTTCGTGTCCTAGTGTAAAATAAATAAATCCAAAACTAAATGGTGCAATTGCACGAGCTAAAGATCCAAAGCCTCTCATTATCCCTAAATTTTTTCCTTGTTCAGTTGTAGATGAAAAGATAGAGGTAATTGCTGAAATAGATGGATTTAAAAAAGCAGACCCAAAAGCCGTAAAAATCAAACTGAACATAGAAAAATAAAAATTTTTAGAAAAATACAACATACTAAATCCAATCACTAAAAGAATTATACCATAATTTACTAATTTTAAATTAGAAACTTTTCCTGATAATCTTCTGATTAACCCACCCTGCACAAAAACAATTAATAAACCTAGATAAACAAATACATATCCTATTTGTAATTGATTTAAATTAAAAAATAAATTTAAATAAAAATTAAAACTAAATTCAAAACCAGAAAAAGCAAATGTATAAATAAAATAGATAAAACAAATTAGAGGTAATTCTTTAAGGTTAGAGTTTTTTAAATCTAAAACAGGATGTGTAAAATCTTTTTTTTCAGATTTTGTAATCAAAGTCTCTTGGTAATAAAATAAAATTAAAAATAAATTAATTAAAGCCAAAGTTAAAGAACCAATTGCAGCTAAAGGATAATAGGTTAAAAAAGGATAAGAATTGTTTAGTTCATGATTTAAATTTAAACTTGCAAGTAATCCTCCGATTGGAGGACCAAAAATAAATCCAAGACCAATCCCTGCACCAATTAACCCCATAGATTTTGCCCTGTCTTTTTCAGAACTTAAATCAGCCATTGAAGCTGAAGCCACTGAAATATTCCCACCCATCGTACCAGAAATGATTCTTGATATTACAAACAAATTAAAACTATCTGAAAAAATCCATAACGCATAACTAAACACTGAACCAATAGTTGTTAAAGTTAGAATTTTTTTTCTACCAATTTGATCAGAAAGTCTTCCCCAAACAGGAGAGAAGATAAACTGTAAAAATGAATACAAACTACCTACAATTCCACCTATTAGAACAAAATAGTATGGATTTGAATTTGATAGTCCAAAATATTCTGGTATTTTTAGTAAAGCTTGAATTGAAAAAGAATCTTTATCATTTTCCAAAAACCATTTTAAAAGATTTGGAAAAATTGGAAATAAAATTGAGAATCCAACCATATCCACAAAAACAGTCAAGATTAGAGAGAATTTGGAAGGATTTTTATTCATTAGGAAAAACCGGTCTTATGAAAAAAACCGGCGATTTCATTTGAATTATTTTGTAGAACCTGATTGAGGTTTGTATTTTTCAATTAAAGCTTTTAACTCATCAAGAGCTGATTTAGCTTGAGTTTTTACGTTCTCAGGTAAGGCTTGATCAATTTGAGCATAAATATCTTCAAAGTTTGTTTGAGCTTTAGTGATAATGTCTTTGTAACTTCCATTAGCATTTTCTAAAACATCTTTAGTGTCTTTGATTGTTTTGTTTAATAGATCTCTTACTTGAACTGCTTGTTCAGATTGATCCAATTCACCTTTTTGCTTAATTTCGTTGAATTTTTTTTCAAAATCAACTACAGAATTTTTTAATGCTTCTTCTCCTGCTCTAAATAGTGCAATCCCAGCATTTACCACATCTGTTAAAACTTTTTCCATAGAAAACTCCTTTTCATCGGTATTTGATACCATTTTTTTTTCAAACGATAGATTAGAAAGTCTAATAAAATTGGAAAAATATAATTTTTTTAAGTATTGTCTATGATTTTTTTTATTTGATCTCTTAATTTAGCAGCAGTTTCATACTCTTCATCAGTAATTGCTTTATCTAATTTATCTTGTAAAATTTCTAAATTTGATTTGGGTGTTGATGGTTCGTTTAAAATTGTGCTTTCATCACTAACAAATTCATCTTTTACACCTAAAAATTCATTTGATTTCATTGATACTCCAGCTTCATCCAAAACTTTTTTTGAAATAAAAATGGGTGCATCTGCTCTAAGGGCAAGTGCAATTGAATCGGAAGGTCTAGCATCAATTAAAAAAATTTCTTCATCTTTTCGGAGTGAAATTTTTGCATAAAAAGTATTGTCTACAATTTCATCAATAGTAACTTTTACTACTTGGGCACCGAGAGCAGGAATAAACATCATAATTAAATCATGAGTCATTGGTCTTGGTGGAGTGATTCCATCTAAAACAGAGGTGATTGCATGTGTTTCAAGAGGACCTATAAAAATGGGAACAACTTTTTGTTCAGGATAATCTTGTGGTTTTAAAAAAATAGCAAAACCAACATTAGTGAGAGTTATATCTGAAATTTTTACTTCAATCAAGTCCATAAAAACAATATAATTGTAGTTGGTTTTTTTAAAAACTAATTTATGTCTATTAAGGCTTTTTTCTGAATTAATTTAAGAATGGAAATATATTTTTTTTGTTTTAATTTTACAATTTTTTCGTTTTTAGGATTTAGTTTTTTTGAAAGAAATATTGATTTTGGTAATAGAATCAAATTATTTTTTCAAATAATATTTTTTTCAATTCTATTCTATTTATTTTTTAAAAATTCTGATTTTTTTGGATTAGAGTTGATTGCCCTAAAAAAAAGTTTTTTTAATATAAAATATTTAATTGTTTTATTTTTATTTGCAATTTTATTCTATTTTTTTTTGAACAAAGAAAATTCCACACTATTTAAAATTTTATATGTTCCAAGTTCCATTTATATCTTTTTTTATTTATTTGGAGTTGAAGAATTCTTTTTTACAGAAAAAATTGAATCTTTACAACTTTTAAAAACCCAAAATTTATTTATTGGATTTTTTTCGTTTCTTTTAATTTTAATACCATCGCGTAGTATTAGATTTTTAGTTTTTACTTTAACATTATTTTTACTGTATTATTTAATTTCTGAACAAAAAAAAATCAATTTTAGCGAAATTCACCAAACTTATATTCCAAATGAATTTTGGAAAGATCAAGCTTTTCTAGTAGAAGAAGAAAATGGAATTTATATTTTAAAACAAAATGAAAAAGACGATCAATATTTTAAATTTTCTATAAAACAAATTCCCTTAGAAAATCCAAATATAAAAAAATTAGCTGAATATTATATTTCTAATTTTGAATTTCCTATTCTCATTCGAGAAGAAAATTTTCTAATTATTTATGAATTAAAAAGAAGTTTTAAAACGGAAAATTTTAAAGTGGTTTTAAACTTAAATTCCAATCAAAAAAAAATAGATGGTCCAATTTTTTAGCAAACCCAAAGTATTGTAATGGTTTGAACTTATTTTATAATTCTAAACAATCTCCGTGAGACCACCATCTACAACAATACTTTGACCAGTGATATAAGAAGAAGCATCAGATGCAAGAAAAATGGCAGCACCTACAAGGTCTTCAGTTGTACCCATTCTCTTCATGGGAATTTTGGAGTTGATTTCTTTTAGCATTGATTCTTTGGAAGTCATTCCACTTACCATATCTGTATTTATAAAACCGGGGCAAATTGCATTTAGGCGGAAATTATTTCTAGTCCATTCTGAAGCACAAGCTTTTGTGAGTTGTATAACTGCACCTTTAGTTCCAGAATAAACAGTTGCAAGAGCAAAACCTCTAAGACCAAGAACAGAAGCAATATTGATAATGTTGCCTCCTTTTGTTTTATGAGTTTTGTAGTAGGCTTGAGAGGCACGGAACACTGCTTTGAAGTTTACAGAAATTAACTCTTCCATATCTTTTTCAGAAAGTGCTGATCCAGGAATATCTTTTGAAATACCAGCATTATTAATTAACACATCCAATTTTCCATGTTTCGTTTTTATTTCTTCGATGATGTCTTTGATATTATCTTGTTCCAAAACATTGTTTACTTTTCCAATAATACCAGATTCACTCATCCATGAAATTGATTTATCAGATGAACCAGTTCCATAAACAATTGCACCTTCTTCTTTAAAGCCAAGAGCAAAGGCTTTTCCAATTCCCCTACTCGCTCCTGTAATTAAAATTGTTCTATCTTTTACACTAAACCTGCTCATCATAACTCCAAAATAGTTTGTAATTTTTTCATTTGTTCTGGATTTCTTTTTTCAGTTGAAGTAATAATCGAAAATTTAGAAGTTCCAACTAGACTTAAATCATCTCCATTTCCAAGAAGAGGAATGATTTCAGAAATAATTTTTTTTGCTGTTGTATTATTATCAGTTAGATTAGCAATCACCATTTCAACTGTAACAGGTTCTTCATGTTCTTTCCATGAATCATAGTCAGTTGACATACAAATCATTTGGTAATGAATTTCTGCTTCTCGAGCGAGTTTTGCTTCTGGTAAAACTGACATATTTATAATATCTCCACCAATTTCACGATATAATTTTGATTCTGCTCTAGTTGAAAAAAGCGGTCCTTCCATACAAACCAAAGTTTTTTTAGTGTGTAATTTGATTTTTAAATCTTTACAAACTTTAATAACTTTTTCAGCAATTGAAGATGAAAATGGTTCTCCAAAACTTGCATGTGCAACAACTCCTTTGCCAAAAAAACTTGACTCACGAATTCCTTTTGTTCTATCTATAATTTGATTTGGCAATACAAAATCTTTTGGAGCAATTTTTTCTTTGAGTGAACCAACTGAACTAAATGCTAAAATTTCTTCTACTCCTAAAAGTTTTAAAGCTGCTATGTTTGCTAAATTCGGAATTTCAGAAGGAGATAAAAAATGTCCTCTACCATGTCGTGGTAAAAAAGCAATTAATTTTTCTTTGTATTTTGCGATTGTGATACTGTCTGAAGGTTTTCCCCATTCAGTATTTGGAAAATATTCTTCAATAACTTCCATTCCTTCCAAATTATAAAGTCCAGTTCCGCCAATAATTGCTGCTTTTACTTTTTCCATTATTTCCTACTTATATAATTATTTTAAGAACATGAAAAAAGAATTCCTAAGAATCACAAATCATTTTTATAAAGTTTTTTTGCGAATTTTTTTTGTAGATTCAATCCCTAAGACGATGAGTTTCAACCCAGTGGACAGCCGGAGCTACATGTTGTTTAATTTCAAAATAAAGTTCTTTAAAAAAAACCGGGCCTTTCAAATAGTATTGAAGAAATTGGTAATCTAGGTAAATGAATTTATAGTTTTTTTATTCACTAACTAGAAAAACTAGCTAGTGAATTTTGGGAATTAGAGGTTTTGAGAAATTTTATTTTCGAAATTAGTTAATTCTTCTGTTGAAATAACTTTTTGAGAATTTGTTTTTCCATTTTCAATTAATTTCAAAATAGTTTTATCTTGAATATTTTTTGAAATTACAGTTACTTCTTTTAATTTTCCATTTACTTCAGTGAAAAATTGTTCTGGTTTGTTTTTGAAAAGAACTAAATTTTTGTCAGAATCTGAAGTTGTAATTGTTAATTTTTTTCCAAACTCAGAATAATTTAAAGACATTTTTCTATTTTCTTTTTCATAATAAACACTACAAACACCTTCTTCATCATAATTACAAAGTGGATTACCTTTTTCAGTTCTCCAATATTCAATTACATTAAATACTGCAAGATCTGCTAAACCAGAAAAAAAATAAATTGGTGATAAAACTGTCATAAAAATTGTTCTTAAAGTTTTACGTAGAAATGGATTACCGTCTATTTTTAAAGATTTATTTAAAGTGTAAAAAGTTCTAGTGAGTGCAAATTCTCCAAAGCAATTGGAAAAAGATGAAATCGAAATTGAAACTACAGCGATTAGGATTATAGTTTTTTTCGTAATTTTATTTAACATGGATTCTCCCTTATAAAAAAACTAGTTCTATTTTAAATTTTAGAATGTCTTATTTTTCAAGCAAAAAAGATTTTTTGGATAAATTTATTTCAGAGTTTTAATTTAGATTTTCTGCTAGAATTGAGTAAATTTTAGATTTTTCAAATTCTTGTTTATAATCCAAATTCGTTTTATCATAAAAACTTGCAAAATCGAGTCTTAAATCATGAATATTTTTTTCAATATAAAATTTAGAATTTTTTGATTTCTTTTTTTCAGAGTCAAAATCGTAAAAAGTTTGGTTTTTATAATCCCAAACTAGTTCATTAGTCCATGTTTTTTTTTCTTTTAGCTTATTACTATTTTTTAAGCTTCGCTCATAATTGTATTCCAAAAATAAAGAAACTCTTTTAGTTCCAAAATCTTGAAATTTAAACTCAGTGCTTAGATTATTTTTTTCTATTCCTTTTAAATTATTATAGGAGATTGTTTCAAAAAAGACTGGTTTAAAAGTTTCATTATGCCATCTAAATATGATTAATAGTTTTTGGTTTTGTTCTTTTTCTTTTTTAGATTCCAATTCAATAAAAATCATTTTTCTACCTTCCCCAAGCCAATCTTCAAATCTAATTCTAGCTAAGTTAAATTCAACGGGTATAATTATTTTTTCAGGGTTTTGTTTTAAAGATTCATTTTCATAATCAAATATATTCACATGTAGTTCTGTATCTTTAAATTCTTCAATAATACAATTTGTTTTTTTTGATTCTTTGAGATGAATAAAATTACAATTACTAAAACTAGACTTGGATTCAGCTTTGATTGAAAAAACAAGAAATAGAGTTAATATTAATTTTAATTTCATTTTGGAATCCTAAATTGATTAACGACAGGATTTGTAAAAGTCTGAGTAAATTGAAAAAAATTTGATTGTAAATTACAATTAGGAATTTTTTTGTAATATTCTTTGGGCGAATTTTAATTCAGTTGGTTGCAACCAGTTTTCTAAAGCTTACAAATGCTTAGAGAAACTTTTATTGCAAATAGAAATTAAAATGAATGTATCTTTTTTAAATTAATCAAAATCCTCTTGAGTCAAGGAAGGTTTAAAAAATCTTAGATTCATGGCACAAAAAAAAAAAATTTTAGTTACAACTGCCCTACCTTATGCAAATGGTCCAATTCATCTTGGTCATTTATTAGAAGGAATTCAAGCAGATATTTGGGTCAGATTTCAAAAACTTTCAGGAAATGAATGTTACTTTTTTTGTGCAGATGACACTCACGGAACTCCGGTGATGTTAGCTGCAAAAAAAGAAGGTATCAGTCCTGAAGAATTAGTTTCTAGAATTCACAAAGAACATTATAAAGATTTAACCAGCTTCCATATTGAATATGATAATTATTATACAACTAACTCAGATGAAAATAAATTTTATTCTGAAGATATCTATTTAAAACTAAAAGAAAAAAAATACATCAATGAAAGAGAAATTGAACAAGCTTATTGTGAACATGATAAAATGTTTTTACCTGATCGTTTTATCAAAGGAACTTGTCCAAAATGTGGAGCTAAGGACCAATATGGTGATGGTTGTGAAGTTTGTGGTGCAAGTTATTCACCCACAGATTTAGTTGATTCTACTTGTGCTATTTGTGGAACCAAACCAGTTCGCAAAAATTCTAAACATCTTTTTTTTGATCTAAAAAAATTAAAAAATGAAATTTGGTCATGGATAGAAAATCCAAATCATGTTCATGATGGTGTTAGAAATAAATTAAAAGAATGGTTTAAAGAAGATTTAAGAGAATGGGATATTTCTAGAGATGCTCCTTATTTTGGTTTTAAAATTCCTGGTGAACTCGAAAAATATTTTTATGTTTGGCTAGATGCTCCTGTAGGTTATATGGCTTCATCTAAAAATTTTTTTAAAGAAGATTCTATTTTTACTAATTTTTGGGAAAAGGGGATCGGTGAAATTGTTCATTTTGTTGGAAAAGATATTTTATATTTTCATACATTGTTTTGGCCAGCGATGTTAATTGGATCTGGATACAAAACTCCTACTCGTGTAAATGTCCACGGATTTATAAAAGTAAATGGCGAAAAAATGTCTAAGTCAAAAGGGACATTCATAAAAGCTTCTAGTTTTGCAAAAAATTTGAACCCAGAACATTTTAGATATTTTTTAGCATCTAAGCTAAATGATAATCTGGAAGATATTGATTTGAGTTTTTCAGAATTTAGTTCCAAAATTAATTCTGGTCTTGTTGGAAATATTATCAATATTTTATCTAGGACTTCCACTTCTATTTTAGATAAACTAGATAGAAAAATAGGAAAATTAAATGATGAAGGTAAACAAATTTTATCCTTGTTAGTTTCAAAAAAATCAGAAATAGAAAAACATTATTCTGAAAAAAATTATATTAAAGTAATAAAAGAAATTGAATTACTTGGTGATTTAGTAAATAAATTTGTAAACGATAAAGCTCCTTGGAGTTTAGTAAAATCAAATTTAGAAGAAGCAAGATTTGTAGTTACAACAGCAGTTAATGCTTCTAGAATTTTAGGAATTTATTTACAACCAATTTTACCAAATATATCATCAAAGATTTTTAACCAATTTGGTTTATCCGAAAAGATAAATTTTTCTGAAATAGAAAATTTTATAGAAGAAATTAAAATTCTACCTTACTCTCTTTTATCTGAAAGGGTAGATGAAAAGGCGATTCAAAAAATGATTGAAGAAAATAAAGAAATAAATATTCCCAAAAAAGAAGAATCAAAATCTCTAGATTTGTCTTCAAATGGTTTAATTAAAATTGAAGATTTGAACAAAGTTGAACTCAGAGTTGGAAAAATTTTAGAAGCTAATGAAGTTGTTGGGGCAGATAAACTTTTAGAATTAAAAGTGGATTTGAGTGAATTTGGATTAAAAAATATTTTTGCTGGAATAAAATCTTCTTACAAACCTGAAGAATTACTTGGTTTAAAAGTTGTTGTAGTTGCTAATTTAGAACCTAGAAAAATGAAATTTGGAATTTCAGAAGCTATGCTACTTGCCTCGGGAAAAGATTCCAATTTATCATTATTTGTTCCTCATAAAGATGCAATTATTGGCGATTTGTTGAAATAAACAGTCTAAATATTATATAATTAATTAGAATAATTACAAATGGATTACTAGATGTCTTTACTTAAAAATATTTATCTTGAGAACAACTCTGACCAAAAACTAGGCATTACACCAAAAGAAATTAAAATTAATGCTAAGAAAATAATTGAACATATTACAAAATTAAAAGGTTATGAGTTATCCATTTTGATAACAAATGATGATGGAATTCAAAAATTAAACAAAGAAAAAAGAGGAAAAGATAAACCAACTGATGTTCTATCATTTCCCATTTTAGAAAAAGATATTCCTGATGGATTTAAAATTTTGGGGGAAGTAGTAATTTCTATTGATACTATGAGAAAACAAGCTCGTGAAATTGGTCACACAGATAAAGATGAATTTTATAGATTACTTGTACATGGAACATTACACCTTCTTGGTTACGATCATGAAAAAAGTCCTTATGAAGAAAAACGAATGCAACAAAAAGAGGACGAATGTTTAAAGTTGATTGATTAATCTGTTTTCATTCTAACTAGTTAAAAAAAAATGTATTCATGATAGAAGTAAAAAATTTAAGCAAACACTTTGTAATCAAAAAAAGAAAACCAGGAATCCTTGGTTCTATTTCTTCTTTATTTTATTCTGAAAAAGAAACCCTCAAAGCAGTTGATAATGTTTCATTTGAAATTGCTGCGGGAGAACTTGTTGGTTATATAGGACAAAATGGTGCAGGGAAATCCACAACTATAAAAATGCTTACAGGGATTTTAACTCCAACATCAGGTATTGTAAAAATTAATGGAATTAGTCCACATGAAGATAGAGAAAAAAATGCACACCAAATTGGAGTTGTTTTTGGACAAAGAAGCCAACTTTGGCAGGATTTGCCTGTTGAAGAATCTTTTGATTTACTAAGATCGATATATAAAATAGAACAAAAAAAATATGATGTAAAGTTGGAATTCTTTTTTGACTTACTTGGACTAAAAGATTTTTTTCACCAACAAGCAAGAAAACTTTCTCTTGGACAAAGGATGAAAGCTGATCTAGCCGCAAGCCTTCTTCATTCCCCTTCTATTTTATATTTAGATGAGCCAACTATTGGATTAGATTTACTTGTAAAAGAAAAAGTGAGAGAATTCATTAGAGAAATAAATAAAACTGAAAAAGTTACAATCATTTTAACTACACACGATATCCAAGATATAGAATTTTTAGCTAGTAGAATCATCATCATAGAAAAAGGAATTAAAGCTTATGATGGAAACATCAAAAATTTTAATAAACTACTTGGAAATGATTCTGTATTAAATATTCAATTTGTAGAAAAAGTAAAAACCCTTACTTTACCAAAACCTTTTATAGTAAAAGAAAAAATTTCTGATTGGCAATATATTGTTAAAGCTCCAGAAAAAGAACCACTTTCAAAACTGATTCAAGTTCTGCAAAAAAAAGGAATTGATATTCAAGAAATTAATCGTGAAAAGCCAGATCTTGGTGAAGCTGTAAAAAAAATGTATGCTAAAGAAGGAAAAATTTGACTTATTTAAAATTTATCTCAAAAGCATTTCAACGTTCAATTGCTTATAAACTTGAATATTATATGGGACTTTTAAATGCGTTTTTATATATATTTATTTTTACTTCAGTGTGGAATACAGTTTCCAAAGAAAGTCCTAGTTCACTAGGATCTTGGACCAGAGATTCTCTCATTTCTTATGCAATTTTATCAACTTTAATAAAAGTTTCTTTTGGTAGAAACGAATCTTTATTAACAAACAAAATTAAAACTGGAGATATTGTTTATGATATTTTAAAACCATATAATTTTGTTTTGATGTATTTTTCAGATAGTCTTGGTGTCAGTCTTTTTCAATTATTTGCAAGAGCAATTCCACTTCTTGTTTTTTCAATTTTCTTTTTTGGGTTAATTCCTGAGATAAGCTATTTGAGTTTTTTTAAATTTATTCCTGTTTATTTTATGTCGTTTTTATTATTTATCTGTTTTGGCTTTTTAATTTCTTCTCTAGCATTTTTTTTCACTGAAGTATTCAGTTTTATGATTTTGTATTCTGCTTTAGTGACTTTACTCTCTGGTTCAGTTATTCCAACAAATTTATTTCCAGAAGCAATGCAGAAAATTATATTTTGGACTCCATTTCCTTATCTGTATTATTTTCCAACAACAGTTTTAATTGGAAAAGAATTAGATTTTTCTTATACAGAATTAATATTTAGATATCTACTTGAAGTTTCAACAGTTGCTACAATTACTTTTTCAATTTATTTTTCAGGAAAAAGAAAATTAGAATTTGCTGGTGGATAATTTTTTTATTCATTTAGGATAATGTGATAATGATATCAAATGTTGCAGATTGGAAAGCTAACAAAGATTCTAATTTAGATAATTTATTTATACCGATCAAAAATAAATAGTCATTTTAAACAACAAAATTCAATCGGGACATACTATTAGCCAAAAGGAATGGGAAATTATTTTTGGTAGCTGGTAGGTATTAGAGAAATTATTCATTTTAGTTCTACTTTTAATCCAAATCCTAATTGGTTAACACAACAAATTAGAAATGCTTTTCAATTTACTAAAAAATCTTCCTACATATTTAATAATGGATAATGATTCTAATTTCTCAAAAGAGTTTTGTTTTTTTCTTAAAAGATTTGGTATCATTCCCAAAAAAACTGCAATTAAATCTCCTTGGCAAAATGGTGTGATTGAAAGATTTAATGGTACGGTTAGAAATGAATTACTAGATCATATCATTCCTCTTTATGAAAATCATCTTGATAAACTTTTAAAAGAATATATTCATTTTTACAACAACTCAAGACCTCATCTGTTTAGAAATAAAGATTCACCTCTTAAGAGAAAATACGAACAGTTACCTAAAAATCTTCATCCTCCAAGTTCTATTCCCATCCTTGGAGGATTGCATCATGTTTACCAATAGGAAAATGATGACTCTTGAAAACAACACTTTACTACTAATTTTTCAATTTTGGCGAGCGACAGCATTTACTCCTTCTTGGTTGTCATAATTAATTGTTAATCCTGCACTTAATGGTCCTGGCATTCTATCTCCTGTGCTTGCTACTTCCCAAGATATTCCTGTTGTTGGTTTGGGCGAATCGGAATACTCAATACTCCTGTGTTGCGATACTATCAAGTAACGAGAGTATTCCGTCAGGCTTTCAGCTCTTGTCAAAAATTTGTATTTACAATTTTTTGACACCGCTTCAATCCTTTTCGCTCGTTTTGGGGAATTTTTCATTGTTGTATCACTCTTTATTCTACTCGCCCTAAAATAAAAAAAACAAAATTTGTATCAATCATTAGTTCATTTTTTTTATTTTGGTATAATTCAAATCTTCTATCATAAAAAAATGATGTTTCCTTCTCAGCGTCAGTTTTTAATGAGCACATTAAAAATATTTCATTACCATTAAAGATTTTTAATAAACTATTTCTAAAGGGATTCTTCTCATATAAAAATCCTTCTTTATCAGTCATTTCAATAAATGAAGTAATATCTAGATATATTGAATTAATTTGAGTTTCTCTCTCTACTTCTTGCAAAAAAATATTTCTTTCTGAGTCCTTCTTAATACGTTTTTGAAACCAACTTATTAAAATTTCTGAAAAAATAATTTTATTTTTTTTTAGATAAATATATTCATTTTGCAATTCTTTATTAAAATCAATTTCTTGAAATTTACTTATTGCTTGTTTAATCCTCCATTTTCCTGTAAAACTATTAAAATTCATTTCATAAATACTATCTTTTGAATTAATTTTTTTATTCAAATATGGAATAGACTTAATGAACAATTTGTTATTAAGTTTAAAACACAAATAAGCTATATTTTGAATATTTAATATTAACGAGTTTTCTGATAAGATACTTAGAAATATATTATTATCATTTGGATTTATAGTGTTGATTTGAACTGAGTAAAAATATTCTCTAAATTCATAAAAATTTCTTGAATTCAAATAATCATTTTCTATACCAATAAGAGGAAATTTAGGTTTTAGTATTTTACCGGAATTAATACTAATGTTACCCAAAGTGTATATTGGTAAATTGTCATTTTTATCTATCAATATTTCAGTAAATTTAGAAGGGAGATGCAAAGAATAATCCCTAAAATTAATTTTTTCATATAAAAATCGATAAGAATGATTGAGACTTGTTCTACTTAAATTTAATGAAATTGGACGAACAATTAACCAATGACTGCCTTCCAAATGTGATAAAATTTTTTCTCTATCTACTTGAGATGAAAAATAACTATTATTCTTTATTGCTAATTTAATGATTTTATGAACTGAATCTTCTGAATAAATTGAGCTTAAAATTAAAAATAGTAAAAATGTTTTCATCTTATTTCTTTAAAAATAACTTCGCTTCTTCTTTTCTTCTTCTTGCAAGTCCTGCATTAGTATCAAATTTCTCCAAATACTTTGCAGCCTCATTAAATTTAAAATCATTAATTAAATCATATAATTGTTGAAATTTAGGATTTCCTTTTGATGGCATTCCACCTCTATTATGCATAAAACTTGCTAAAGCATCAAATTGATTTTGAGTTAATGGGACTTTAATTAAGTTATTTATTCTGAAATGGATTTCTTGCATATAGGAATTATATAATTCTAGTGCTTCCTCGTCTGATATTTTTGTTTCTCCCGTATTTTTGTAGTCTTGAATTAATTCAGAATAGCGCCTCTTACTTTCTTCATTAAAAGGATCTTTCAATGACATTCCATACCCTACAGTTAGATTTCCATTAGAATCAGGATAGACGTTATGTATAATTTTTCCTGATTCATCAATTTCAAATGTTTGGGGATACTTTCCATCACTACTTTCTTCAGCTCTAAGCTCAAATTCTTTTATGATATTAAATGCAGATTCAGTTGTTGTAAAATCAGCATTAGGTGAACGAGGTGGTAAAAATAAATTCTGTTCAGAAGGAATCTTTTTTGTTGGATCAAGTCCATTAATTCTGATTAAATCATCTTTATTCACTTTATTATCTTTTGCAATTTTATCTAAAGAGTCACCACTTTTTATTTTATAAGCATCTAATGTTACCAATTTAAAGTTAATCTCACCATTATTATCAGTATAGTAAACTAATTTTTGATTTAAAGGAATTCCATCTGTATATTTTTCTTTAACTCTGTTCTCTAAATTCTCTCTTTCTGTTGCAGACATAAAAGTTGTAGCAGGGGTTTCACTCTCAACAATCAAACCTTTTTTCGGATCAAAAATTTGGTCAGATTTTAACTTAGGAACTTGAATTGTCTGTGGTTTTACAGTTTCCCCTCTTTCAGCAGTTTTCCCTTCTACAGGTGGCTTAGTTTCAATTGGCTTTTTCTCATCTTTTTTGCTATCTTGAACAGTTTCTACTTGATTATTTGAATTATTATTTTCAGGTATAACTGGTCGTACAACACCATTTTGCGAATCAGTTTCACTATACCCACTATAATCCACTCTAGCATCAGACATGGTTCCATCACCTGCATTAGGATCAGTTGTAATAACAGTGGTTGAGTTTGCTAATATAATTGGTTTAAAAATTTCAGGTTGGTTAGTCGTTGTTTGATTATTCGCCAAATCACTGTTATGCGAAGTGGTACCTTCTTGAGTAGCATGTTCACTATTATGATTTCCACCATCCCCATCGCCACTAGTTTGCGTATTATTACTGTTAGGCGACTCATTCCCATCCTCTGGCTTCCTTCTAACTGGAGTAGGGTTACTCACATTCCCACTACCTTGTGCAGGTCTTTGCGGTGTAGGCAAACTCGGACTTGCCGCACTCCCTGCAAAAGCAGCAGCAACACTACTCACAGCCCCAGCAGCCAATGTCAACAGCACAGGCAATCCACTATCTATATAGCTCCCACTACTATCGTCTCCCGATTGCTCCTGTCTCACAGTAGTATCCGCATCTTTCGCTGACTTACTCTATGCATCAACACCATCTTGCTGATTATTCGCTTCATTTTGTTCTGCTATATCATGTCCGTTTACTTCACCTAAGAAATTCTCATTCGCTTCATAATTTCCATCTGCATCCACTGTTCCCATTGTGATTCCGCTTTTTTCTTTTTCTTGTGTAAGAAAAAGAAAAAATGCTCGCAAAAAAGAAAAAGAACCCAAACGCTCGTAATCTTCTCCCTTGTAGCTCGCTAATTTTCCATTTAAATTTTCTGTATTGAAAACTTGTATTGAATAATTCCACTCTACATGAAAATTAAGTCCTTGCGAATCGGAATACTCAATACTCTTGCCTAGCGATACTATCAAGTAACGAGAGTATCCCGTCAGGCTACAAAAGGTCCTCCCAACTTCTGTCGAAGTTTCGAGCCAAGCTAATGTCCTTCGGACTTGCTTTCCACCCAAGCCCCATTCTTCGCTTCGCTCGAATACCTTTTGTATCCTTTTCGCATGTTTTGAGAAATACACTCGTTAAACGATAGCATTTCACTTGACCTGATTTTTCTTAAAATCTAAAATCTGTTTTTCAGTTAAACCTGTAACTTTACAAACTTGTTCTAAAGGCATTCCAAAATGAAGAAAATCAATGGCAGTTTCTAACTTACCTTCTAACTTACCTACTATTTTAGCAGCTGCTACTTGACCATTTAAGACTAATCTTGATTTTCTTCTTGCTTCTATTAAATTTTTATTTTTAGGATTTGATGTATATTCTTTGTATTCATCAAGTGTCTTTTTTAATTTGGGATTCTTTTTAACTAATGTATTCATTTCTTCCTCCTTCAATTCATGTCCTTTTCTAAATAAATAAAGCCATGTCTCAAAATCAGTTACTAATTTTGATAATTCTGATTTTATTTTTCTTAATTCAATTATATGAAATTCTAAAGCTTCTGTCAAGATTAATTCTGGATTTTCTTTTTCTCTTAATTGAAATACTGAATGGTAATTTTTAGTTTTCAATAAATCAAATTCTAAAAAACTTATTGAATAAATTTTCGGTAATAGAGAATATTCTTCTCCTTTTTTTAAAGACTTTGTATATATTTTTGATGAATAAAATAATATTCTTTTTTCAAAACCAACTTCCATTTGCGATTGCATTTCAATTGAAAATTTATTCCCTTTTCTATCTTCAGCATGAATATCTAATACTGATAATTTTTCTAACTCACTAGCTTTTGGTATTTCTGGATTTAATACTTTGATCTTTAAAATCTTTTTATCATTCTGAAATTCTGGAAATGAATTTAACAATTCTAATAACTGATTTTCATTTTTAGAAAATAATACTTTGAATAAAAAATTATCTGTAAATGGTAAATTTTCTGTCATAATTTGAATATCGTGAATATAATTTTTATAAATTAGAAGTTTATTTTTGAGTTGAGAAATTTATTTTACAAAACTCATTCACATCTTGCAAGAGATTCTCTTCTTAGTAGAGAAGTGAATCATGAATCAGTAATGTCAATTCCTAAAATAGGTATACCACTTTTCGTAGTATGCTTCATTAGGAGTTTTATAATCTATACTTTGATGAAGTCTTGATTCATTATAAATTTTAATACTTTGCTTAATTGTTTTGTAAGCTAATTCCTTAGTTGGAAATTTATTTAAAAAGAATTCCCCTTTTAAAATACCATTCACTCTTTCAGCAACAGCATTTTCATAACAATGATTTTCTTCTGTCATGCTTATAATTATATTTTCTCTTTTAAGAATATTTATGTAGTCAAAGCAACAATATCGCGATCCGCGATTAGAATGATGATATATAGCTCCCTTTTAATACTTCCTTGATTACTATTTCTTTTTTCTTCTTCTCCATTTAATCTTTTTTTCTTTTTATAATAATTGGCTCTACTGTGACCTAGATATTTACTTGTCCGCCTAAACGATATTAAGCGAACATTCTTTGCAGTCTCTAAGGTCTTATTGAAAAGTTTTTTTTTACATCTGTTTTGTAATGCTCATCAACAACTTCAATCAGGGTCTCATATACTTGATTTTTCAAAACTGAATCCGCTAAAGCAATCTTCAATTTTTTTATTTCTTCTTTTAATTTTTTCTTTTCTTCGACTTCATCTGGCATTTCAATAACCACCTTTTTTGCTAAATCACCTTTTGTTCCCCACTTCTTCAGCCAACCTTTTACTGTTGCGGATCCTCTTATATCATAATATCTCTTAGAGCCTTCAATTGTAAATTTACCTCGCCTGATTTCTTCCACCACTTTTTTCTAATCATTAACCACTAAAAGTGTTCACGTTTTTCTTAAAAAACTGCACACAAACTAATAACTAGGACCATCATTCTTACTCTTTGAAAATTCCAGACCAAGAAAGAGGGTCATTTAATGCTCTAACTTTTTGGTGGGTAAAACCCTAAAAAAATTATTTTAGTAATTTTAATAAATCACCAATTGTTTTATGTGATTCCAATTGATGCCGTAAAGAAATTTTATCGTTTATTTTATAATAATTTCTTCTTCCTGTTTTAATTCTTGTTAAAACTTTAGCATTTTCTAAGTCTTCTACAATTCCAATAACTGCTCTTTCAGTGATGCCAACATTTAAGGCGATTTCACGAAGTAATAGTTCCTGATCTCTGTATAGACAAATTAATACATGAGCATGATTACTTAAAAAAGTCCATTCAGATTTTTTTTGATTTAGTTTATCTATTTGTTTTAACATGTTTTAATTTCCAGAATAGATTAATTAAGAAAAAATGTCAAATGAAAAAAAATTCATGAATTTATTTTCTTATTTTAATGAATCGAAATAAGATTTTACATTTCCTGTAAATAGATTTTTTAATGAAATTTCAAAACCTTCTTCAATTGATTTTGCTTCTTCCATCAAAAATAACCCAACACCTGAATTTAGTGCAACTGCATAAGAACCAGAAAGTTTTTCACCTAATAAAATTTTTTCTGAAATAGCAAAAGAATCTTCTTTAGATTTAGTAAAAATTTCATCTGGGTTTAATTTTGGCAACTTAAGATTTGAAATTTGAAATTCATGTTCAGTTACTTTACCTTTTTCAATTAAGATATAATCAGTGTCATCAAAAATCGAAAACTCATCAAAACCATCTTTGGAATGACAAAGAATTGCTTTTTCAACTAAATTGGAAAGTACATAAGAAACTTTTGGAAATAAATCTTTCGAATAAACTCCCATAATTTGAAACATTGGACTAAATGGATTTGATAGAGGACCTAAAATATTAAAAACAGTTTTCATCGCTAATTGCTTTCTAACTTCAACAGCAAATTTCATTGAAGGGTGATAAATTGGTGCAAATAAAAAACAAAAATTTTTTTCTTCCAAAAGTTTTACTGAATCTTCAACTGATTTTTGGATATTATATCCCATTAAATTCAGCAAATCTGATGAACCTGAATTTGAAGATACTGCTCTGTTTCCATGTTTAGCAACTTTAAGACCCATAGAACCCAAGTTGATTGCTGAAAGTGTAGAAATATTAATCGAATTTTTTCCATCACCACCTGTTCCACAAGTATCTAAAAATTTAAAATTAAATTCTTTATTTGGTTTTAAAGAAGCTTCTCTCATTGCTTTTACAAAACCTAATAACTCTTCTTTAGCTTCACCTCGGATTTTAATTGAAGTTAAAAATGATGATAATAAAATTTCACTTACATCACCTTTCATGATAGAACTCATAAAAAAATAAGCACCATTTTCTGAAATAGAATTTCCATTGATTGAATGTTGAAGTAGTTCGTTTAAATTCATTTTTTTCTCCAGAATAAATTATATAAATTAGTTGGTTTAACTAAATTAAAATTTGTAATTAAATACCTAAGCCCAGAAAATACTGTAACGATAGTTGTAATTAGCATCACGTAATAGGGAATAAAACTAGCTGCATGATCTATCCAATTAAAGTTTTGAAACTCATATTCTTTGCTTGAAAAATTTTTATAATTATGAAAAGCAATTTCAAATCCCGAAGTCCCTAATGCTCTTCCAGTTTCATAAATTTTATTTATAGTATTTCTTTCTTTTGTAGAAACTGAAACAAATAAAATTAACAAAAGAAAAATTGCTGTCATTTGAAAAGCTGTTTTTAATTTTCCCATCATTGTTGTTCTTAAATTACTTCCATGTCGAATTGCGAGCCATCTTAAAGAAGTGATTAACATATCTCTAAAAATAATTGCAAGAACCATCCAGATTTCAATTTGTTCATCTAGTAGTAAAAAAGTTAAAAACGCTGAAGTGACTAAAATTTTATCAGCAAGTGGATCTAAAAATTTTCCAAATTCGGTTTCTTGTTTCCATTTGCGTGCAAGATAACCATCCACAAAATCAGTGATTGAGGCAAATAAAAAAATAAGCATTGCATAAACTTTAAATTGAAATTCATCAATAAATAAAAAATAAATAAAAAATGGAACTAAAACCACCCTTAAAATCGTAAGAATGTTAGGGAGATTTAAAATTCTTTGATTCATTCTTTAATCCAAGTCCCATCCATATCATATTCAGAAAAAGAAACGATTTTTACTTTTCCAATTTGTCCCATTTTTAAATCTTTATTTTCGATAAATACTACTTCATCAATTTCTGGAGCGTCTTGAAATCTTCTAGCAATTGCTTTTCCATCTTCAATTTCATCTATGATACAAGGATAAATTTTTCCAATTCGATTTAAATGAATTTCTTTTAAAACTTCTAAATGGGTTTCGCGAACCAAGTTCACTCTTCTAGCTGCTTCTTTTTTGGAAACATCTGATTTTAAATTATAAGCCTCTGTTCCTTCTTGAGGTGAAAAAGCAAATAAAGCTAATTTTTCTGGTTTTAATTCTTCAATAAATTTTAAAACTAAATCCACATCTTCAGGCTTTTCACCAGGATAACCAAGTATAATGGAAGTTCTGATTTCTAAATTTTCTTTTTCTCTAGCTTTAGTAAATAATTCTTTAAAAAAAGAATAAGAACCAGTTCTGTTCATGGACTTCAAAACTTTTTCAGACACATGTTGAACTGGAGATTCAAAATAAGGTGCAATTTTTTTGTTTTCGATTATTGAATCTAAAAGATTAAAAGTTTTTTTATCAGGATATAAATATAATAATCTTAAAATTTCTAGTCCATCAATTTCAGTAATTTGATTAAAAATACTTTTTAGTTTATCAGTATCTTTTCCGTAAAACACAGTGTCTTGAGAAACAATACAAATTTCTTTAGAACCAGCAAGAATTGCTTTTTTTGTATCTCCAATAATTTGTTCTTCATTTGAATCCTTAAAATTTCCACGAAGATTTGGTATAATACAAAAATGACATCCACGATTACAACCATCAGAAACTTTTACATAAGAATACGGTTTATTATTTTTTGGAAAAATTTCTCTATTAGTCAAATAAGAATTAATTTCTTTTAAACTTTCAAACTCTTCAGGAAATTGGTCACGAATAATTTTTCCAGCTTCAGAATATTTTCCAGTTCCAAAAACTAAATCAACTTCAGGCATATCAGACTTAATTTCATTTGGATACCTTTCAGCAAAACAACCAACTACAACTAGTTTCTGATTTTCTTTTCTTTTTATCTTGCCGGCATTTAAAATTGTTTCAATTGTTTCTTCAGTTGCAGTTTTAATAAATGTACAAGTGTTGATTAAATGAAAATCAGCTTTTTCAGGATTATCTTCTTCTACTAAACCTTCCCCAATTAACGATGAATACATATGAGTTGAATCAGCAATATTTTTGGGACAACCTAGAGTTGTTATATGAAAACTTTTTACTTTTTCAACATTCATAAATTTTTATTCACCTGATTCTCGTATATTAAACTGTGTGCTATCAAGTGGATTTGGAACTTTTTGGAAAATCTTTTTTACATATCTAGTTGTTTTTCCAAGTTTAGTTTTTTCTTTTCCATTTTGAGAAATTTCAACAGCAGAACCGTCCATAACTTTTATTTCTAAACGATCTCTTGCTTCTAATTGCCTAGTTTCACCAGCAGGTACAACTCTACTTTCACCAGTTTGTCCATCTATAATAAATTCAGAAAATGTTGATTTGGAATAATGGAGAATAATTGAAATTGGAACATCACCCATTGTAACAGTACTGGATGTGCCTTGTTTATTTTGTTCACCCAGTTTGATTAAAATTTTTGCAGAATTATCAGTAACTGCTTGAGTTGTAATTTTAATTTCTCTACCTAAAGAAGCTAATTCAGGATTGTTAAAACTTAAAACAGATTCAAGTCCAACTTTTGATTCAAAAAAATAAACTTTTCGTTCTGGGAAAATATTAAAACCAATTGTTGCAATATTTTCTTTATCATCAGTTTTTTTTACTGACTTGATAAAAATTTTACATTGTTGGTTGGCTACAGAAAAAGTGAATCCTTGGTCTGGAGTGAGCATAAAAGGAACAGAAGAATTTTCAGGAACAGATTGATTTACAAAAGTAATTTCAGGAATTGAATCTTTTATTGGCTTTGGTGTTTTTTCTTCTTCAAGATCTTCTTTCACAATTGTTGAGTTAGAATCACTACCATCATAAAAAATTGCAAATAAACCAATTCCAATAACCAAAACTGAAATGAGGATAATCGGGAGTAATCGATTTTTTTCCATTTGAATTGAATGAAATGGTCTAGTTGGATCTAAAATATCTTGTAAAGGTTGAGAGGATTCACTCATTTGTTCACCTTTATATATATTCATTACAGTATAAGAATCTAATTTTAAATAATCTGAATAAGTTTTTAAAAACCCTACTGTAAATGTTTCACCGGGAAATTGACTATAATCTTCATTCTCTAAAGCAATAACAAATTTAATTGCAATATTAGTATCTCTTGCAACATCTTTTATTGATAGACCTTTTTCTTCTCGAACTTCTTTTAATAATTGTCCAACTTTTTTATTCATCACCTAACTCCAATTATTCCTTATTATCACTTACTAATGGATTATGAACCATTTTAGAATTTCCACTTATATGATAATTAAAAATCCCGTCTTCAACTTCTGCATTTGGAACAAAACTTGTAAATTCAATAGTGGTTTCTTTTCCACGATTATCAGTTCCAATTGATTTTTTTATAAAAAAAGTTTCTGAGTCCACAAACAAAGTCATATTTTCAAAACCACCAATTTTTTCTCTTTGTTCTAAAGTTAATACAAAATACTTTTTACCATCTGAGCCCATTGCTCTAGGTTGTTCAATTGAATCAAATTTATAATGATATTTTCTAAATAGACGGTTGAGTCCAGAGGGTGATGCTGATTGAAAAATTGGTTCTCCAGAGGAATTATTTTTTTGAATTTCTAAATCTTGTTTTCCAACTGCATTAATTTTTTGAATATAAATCCAAAGTGTTTTTCCATCGGACACAATTAAATCCCCAAATGGTTCTTGAAATTCGTAACGAATTTTTCCGGGATTTTTATACAAGCATTTCCCTTTCATATTAGAAGTTTTTTTATTGTTCACAGTTAGAATTTTAAAATCAGAAGTATAAGTTTTCATATCAGAATATTTTTTTTTGATATTTTTTACTACTTCAGATGGTGAATTCCAATTATGTGCTTGGGAAAAATTTGCAAAAACAAAAGCCAAGAACAGGAGAATAAATTTCATAAATTATACCTAAATATTAAATTAAGTACAATCATTTTTAAATGGCTAAAATTGTTAAGGAATTTATAGGTTTCTTTAGATTAGGAGTTTTAGTTTTCTTTAAAAATTGTTCAAACAAACAAATAAAAATGAAATTTTATATAAAATAATTTTTAAAATACTAATTCTATCCCAATCTTCTAACTTAAATCATTTCTAAGGGCGATTCGCCAAAGGCGACCGAGCTATCCGCTACTTCAAAGACATTGGTTTGCAACTGAATAGAAAGTATGCTACACTGCTGTCAGAGGCTACCACTGTCTTTGAAACGCTTCTATCTCTATCGCTGGAGAAGTATAAAATTATTAAATCGAATAATTCTCTAAATTAAAAAAAATAAAATTATAAGAAAAGAATATCCTAAAAAATAATTTTTTTTAACATAAAATTTAATGAATAGTTTCAAGTTCTTTTTGAACAAAAATTTTTTTTCACCTTTATTGGTTTTTATTTTATCTTTTTCTTATTATGTTTACTGCCTTTGTCCCGGGATTGGATTTGGAGACACAGCAATTTTAATAGATAATATTCAGAGGTCAGTTTTTAATACTGAAGTGAATACACATCCATTCACAATACTTATTGGAAAAATTTTTATTTTATTACCTATAGAAAATCTTGCATATAAAGCAAATTTAGTTTCTGCTTTTGCAGGGGCAATTGCTGTTAGTATTTTTTTTAAAGCTGTTCAAGAATACCACCAAAACTATTTTAATTCAATTTTAAGTTCTTTAGTTTTAGGAGTTTCTTATTCTTTTTTTTGGCATAGTACATTAGTGGAAAATTATAGCATTAGTTCAATAATTACTTGTTTATCTATTTTATTTTATGTTCGAATTTTAAAATTGAATGAAGAAAAATGGTTTTATCCTTTATTTTCACTTTTTGGAATTGGGATTTTTAATCATGTTCAAATGGGATTTTTGGGGATGGGAATTGGAGTTCAGTTTTTAATTTATTTTTATAAATCCAAAAATAAATTTCCTTTTTTTCTAAAATGTTCATTAGGATTTATTTTAGGTTTAATTCCTTGGATTAGTTTGTTTATAAATGATTATTTTAAAGCTAAAAATTTTTCTTTAGTTTTAAAAAATGCTTTTATGGGATCTTTTGGGAACATTTTTTTCAACCAATCTTTAGTTGTAGCAATTCAGGAATTTATTATTATTTATCTTTTTCAATTTCCAAATTTATTTTTTATTTTTCCATCAATTGGAATTTATTTAATGTTCAAAAATAAAAATATTTTTTTTGGTTTTGTTGGAATTCTAGTCCATTTTTTAACTAATTCAATTTTTTTTGCTTTTTACGGAACATGGGACAAGTTTGCATTTTTATTACAGTCTTTTATTTTAGTTATTTTTTTTGGCAGTTTCTTTTTGCAATATCTTCAAGAAAAATCTAAATCAATTCAAATTATTACAAATATTTTATTGTTCTTATCTATTATTTATGGAATGAATTTTTATTCTTACGTTAATCTTTCTAGCAAAGAAGAAAATGGTTTTTGGCATTATATGTACAATAATGATTATTCAAGCAATCTTTATGATCAATCTATTTATGTAGTTGAGCCAAACAAAAGAAATTTTAAAGAAGTAGAAATTTATTGTGATTTAATTTTCGAAAAATTACCTTTAAACGCTACATTATTGGATGATGATTCTAGAACATATTATCCACTAGCAGATTATTACCAAAAATATTATAATAAAAGAAAAGATATTCAATTTCTATTGATGAATTCTTGGGGAATTGCTGGTTGGGGTTTATCTTCTGGAGATCTGATATCTCAAATAAAACAATCGGTTGAAACAAACAAATCATTTTTTATAACTTCTCTATCAAGTCCATATACTTCAATTGTAAATACAATATCTTCAGACAATAGTATGTATTTTGAAAAATTTTTTTTATCAGAAAAAAAATGGATTTATCAAATTAAAACTAATTATAAAAAAACTAAAAATTCAATTTTTCAAAAAGGAGTTTGGGATTTTAAAATTGCAGATGTTTTTTCTAAAAGTAAAGAGGTAATATCTGAAAGACAATTTATGTCAAATTACCAAAATTCTTCTTGGGATAATATTGACCAAATTTTTATTTCTGGAAGAAAAAATGATTTTATAGTATTTAGTTTAAATCATTATATTTCTGAAACAAAAAATTTAGAATTAAATCTGACTACTGCTCCAGATTTTGCGATTGTAAATATTTACTGGAACGAAAAAAAAGTTTTAGAGAATATTGATCTTTTTAAAAATATAGTTTCTAGAATTTCATTAAATATAAAAAAAGTAAATTTGCTAGCAGGTGAAAATAAATTAAAAATTGAAATCATAGAAAAAAATTCTGATTCATTTGGATTTAAATTAGGAATTGATTCAGTGAAAATTTTGCCTTGAATACTTGTAATTTTTTTTCTATACTTTTACTTATTTAGAATTATCCTCCATTTGATAAAAAGTATATACCAAATATTGAACTAAAAAAAATTTATTTTCTTGTAAAAAATTAAACTAAGAATTTTTTATTTGCATGAACAAAAATTTATTAAATAAAAATTCAATTGTAACAGGTGGTGCTTTGGGAATTGGAAAAGCTACTTGTTTAAAATTAGCTGAACTTGGATCAAACATCATAGTCTCAGACATCAACGAAGAAGAAGGACAAAAAGTTGTTTCTCTTGTAAAAGAAAAAGGTGTAAAAGCAATATTTGTAAAATGTGATGTGTCCAAGGAAGAAGAAATTATTTCTTTAATTGAATCTGTAAAAGATTTTGGAAGACTTGATGTGATGATAAACAATGCAGGAATTGGTGGCAAACCTTGTTTTTTACACAAGCTTTCAAACGAAGATTGGCATAAATTAATTTTAGTTGACTTAACTTCTGTGTTCTGGTGTCAAAAATATGCAACAAAACAAATGCTTTCAGATAAATCTTCTGGTTCAATTGTAAATATTTCTTCAATAGCCGGACTTGGTGGCTCACCATCTCTCGGTTCTTACTCAGTTGCAAAAGCTGGTGTTGTGGAGTTGACTCTAACAGGTGCACTAGAAGTCGCAAAGTTTGGCATTCGCATAAATGTTGTTTGCCCCGGTTGGACTGAAACTGCAATTTTAGATAATGCTGGAAAAAAAGGAAGACCCGCAATGATCGAACAAGTTCCCATGAAAAGACTTGGGAAAGTCGAAGAAGTTGCAAACTTAATTTCTTTTTTGGCATCATCTGAATCTTCTTTTATTACAGGATCTATTCACAGGGTTGATGGTGGGATTAGAACTTAATTTAATAATTCATTTGTAGAATATTTTAATTTTATTGATTCATCATTTAGATTTGTAGAAACAGATTTTAAAGTTTTGGAATAAATATCAAGCTCAGAAGAATTTTTTGTAATTAATTCAATTGAATTTAAAATTAAATCCATGTTCAGTTTTTGGTTTTGCATTGAATCTGATAAATATTCTGTAAAATTTTCTAAAGCTGTAGAACGTCTCAATATACTTTCTGTTTCATGATTATGAGATTTTGTTTGTTCTAAAATTTGATTTGAATTTTCATCAATTAATAAAATTCTTTTACTTAATAATCCTATTGAATCCACGATTTTTTCAGTTTTTTGATTGCCTTCTTCAATTTTAGTTTGAATTAATTTCACTGTTTGTTTTACATCTCCAACTGAAGCTAGAGTGTTTTCTGCAAGTTTTGTGATTTCAGAAGCAACAACAGCAAAACCTCTTCCAAATTCTCCAGCTCTTGCGGCTTCAATCGAAGCGTTTAAAGAAAGTAAATTTGTCCTATCTGAAATATCAGAAATAATTCCAATAAACTCAGTAATTTTAGAAGAAATTAATTTGATTTCATTCATAGATTCCAAAGTTTGTTTTAACTCCAAGTTAGAAATTTCTAAACTATCATTTGAATTTTTTACATATTTTTTTAGTTCAATTAAAATTGAATGAATTGCTTCTGAAGAAGAATTAATTGAAATAATATTTTCATGAATTAATTTGATAGATGAATTTGATTTATGAATTCCATCTGAAAGTTCATTATTTTTTTTGTTAATTTCAGAAATAGTTTTTGATATTTCAGATGTTTGAGATAATTGTTTAAAAGATAATTTTTCAATTTCATTTGATTCAATTGAGAGTTTAGTTGAACTATTTGAAATTTTATTTTCAGCATCTGAAATAGAATTTACAGATGAATTTAATTTTTTCATCAATTGGTTAAATGCTTTTGCAAGAGAGCCAAATTCATCTTTCTGATTATCATCTATTTGAAATTTAAAATTGCCATTAATAATTTTTTTTGTACACAAAAGAAGTTCATTCATTGGTTTTGTAAAAGCAAAATAAGTTTTGTAACCAATAAAAATTGCAATTGCTCCAAGAAAAATTCCAATTAATATAGAATAAAAATTTAATTTTTTTGATTCTTCTAAAAAACTATCTAAGCTATCATTCACTTGGTAATTTTGTAATTTATAAAATGAGTTTAATAAATCTGAATATTTTTTTTTAGCTAATTTGTATTCTTCACCTAGTAGTAAATTTTTTGCATTTAAAAAATTTTTATTTTCTAATTCTACAAATACTTTTGATTCTAAATCTGCTAATTTTTGGTTTGAAAGACTTAGTTCATCAAAAATTTTTTTTTCTTCAGGGTTTGACTTTTTTGATAAAAATAAAATAATTTCATCAAGCCTTTTTAGTTTTAAATCATACAAATCCAAATCTGCTTTTGGATTTTCGTTTAATACCATTTTTGTGACAATATAAGTGAGTTCAATATCCAATTTTTCCGCTTCAAAACTTAAAGTAAGTGAAGGAATATCATCTGTTTTAAAAAAAGTAAAATTTTTGATGGTAATGGAATAATTATAAATTCCAAAACCTGATAAAATGATTAAAAGACTGATGCTGATTAAAATTGAAAACAAAATTTTAGTTTTGAACTGCATAATTTATATAAATTTTTTTATCTTTTAGATTCAATTAAAATATTTTAAAAGATTCAAAACTTGATTGTAATTTGAAATTTGTAAAAATTTTTTAGTTTTTTTTCTTGTTGGAATCTTAAACTTTTTCCTTCATTATAAAATAAGTTTCCAATCACCTTTACCTTTTAACTTGGATTGCTAGTTTGTTTGCAAATTCAAATTTATCTTTACGTTTTAAATATACTTCTGAAGTTTGAGATCTGAAAAATAGTTAAAAAAAAGTTTTTAAACATAATTTTTTTTTTCAACACTAAGCGATAGAGACTGAAAATGTCCTAAAAGGAGTCTCAAAGAGACCAAGCATTTTCAGGCTCGGGTCAGTTCTTGAACTGACATCGCAAAAAAAATTCGCTAAAAATTTATTAACCCAAGAAATTATAATTTATTTAAAAAAAACATAACGAAAATCGTTAAACAAAAATAACATTGAATTTAGGAAATTTTTTTCTTTTTTTTATAGGATAATCAAAAAAAATGAATTCACATCGAACTATTTTGTAATCTAATGTATAAGGGGAATAAATTTATGGCACTTGCTGAAATTACTGATGCTAATTTTAAAACGGAAACAAACCAAGGCTTAGTTCTGGTTGATTGTTGGGCAGAATGGTGTGGACCTTGTAGAATGGTTGGTCCTGTTTTAGAAGAACTTTCTAAAGAAATGTCAGATAAAGTTTCTATCAAAAAATTAAATGTTGATGATAACCAAAATACTGCTCAAGAATTAGGAATTCAATCTATTCCAACTTTACTTCTTTATAAAAACGGAGTTATTGTTGATAAAGTGATTGGAGCTTTACCAAAAACTAAAATCAAAGAGTTTATCGACAGAAACGCATAAAATTATTCTGCCTTTCCCTAAAGAGCAACTTGCTCTTTAGTGAAAGTAACAAAACCAAATTTATTAATAACAATAAAACAAATTAACTAATTTCAAACTTCTTTTTTTTATTTATTAAAAAATCTCTAACTTAAATTCTATATTTTTCTAATTTACAAGAGCAATTGATTTTTTCAGAAAAATAATTGTAATAAAATCATCTAAAAAAAATAATTGACAATTTTTAAAATTCTTAATATAAAATTTTTTTAAGAATTTTGAAAATGAAATACAAAAAAAATATTAATATAAAAATAAAATTAAATTCTCAAATGGATAATGTTGTTTTTAAAAATTTAAACTCAAGTGCACAATGTGGTTATACTTCTTGTGCAATGTTATTATCTATTTTAATACCTGAAGCAAAAAAAGATAATTTTATTTTTGAAATGATTTCAACTTTTGAAAAATCTTTTTTAGATGGAAAAGATAGACGTTTTGGAACATCACTAGCAAATTACCAAAAAATTGTAGATTATTATTTAAAAAAATTTAATCTAAATCTAAAATCAAATTTTGTTTCCAATGGATATAAATTAGAAAATGTAATTTCTATTTTAGAATCTGGTTCTGCTTTGATGGTTCCAGTCATGACTACAAAATTTGGCCATTTTATTATCATAAATGGTTATAATTTTAAAAAAAATTCTTATATTGTAAAAGATCCATTTGGAAAATTTGATTTTGTAAAAAAAGTTTATTTAGATACAAATGGCTTCCAAGGTCTTTATCAAGGAAATGAGCTAGATATTTACATGGAGAAAAGTTCCAAAACAGTTAGTCCAAAATTTTTTGGAATAAGATGTTTGTATTTTGAAAAAACTTAGGAATAAAAATTTTCATATTATGAATCATTAAAATTTTTTATAAACCAACTTCCAAAAGTAATTACCCATTTTAAAATAGATAGTTATTATTGTCAATCGGTATAAAGAAATATTTGTTACAGTAACTTTTTTGGAACTTTTTTAAATTAAGGATTCTGAATTTAAAATTTTAAATAAAGAATTATCACTACTATTGTTTTATGATAGTAGTAAATGGATTTATTTTCCAATCAAAATATTATATTCTTTTGGAATTTTAACTCATTGAAATTTATTAGTTAATCAATAAAAAGTAATGATTGTAAATAAAAATCCAATTATTAAAATTGGTATTTTGGAGATAAACCAAAAATCATTAGTTTCATTTTTTTGTTATGTATTGCAGAAATATGTCCAAAAAAAGATAAAATTGCAATTGAATAATAAGGTATAAAAAAAAGATTCAATGGAAATGAATTGAGTCCAGCCACTCCACAGTAAAAATTTGTGTCTAGTTTTAAAAAATACTTTCCTGTAAAAACTCAGTTAAATGGATTATAAAAAATATTGCTAAATAGAAACCTCAACAAATTTGAATTTTTTCAAATAGAGTATTTACAATTCTAAATTTTTTTAAAAACATTTTTAAACCTGAATAAATTTGAATTAAAATAGCAATCACCAAGATCGATTCCAGAAAAATATTCCGATAACAATTAATTAACGTATTCATCAATACAATATGTTTATCTGCTCCAAAAATACTGTTTAAATAATTTAATAAATGAAAAGAAATAAAAGTTAGAATCAATAATCCTGAATAATAATGAAATTTTTTTAAACTCATAAATTTAATTTTCATGATTTAGATAATTTGAAAACTATAAAAAATTTAAGTTGAAAAGTAAATTGATTCAGAAAAGAATTTTAATAAAATTTTGGCACTCAAACAGATTTAATAAACGATCTTTCTATCAACAATCCTCTAGATAAGAAAAATCCTAATCCTGTTCTTTTAATAAGCTTGATTGAATTTAAAGATTTTAAATTTTTTTGAGAAGTTGTAAAAGGAAAAAAGAGGCGCGGAACAGGGATCGGAGACTGACAAGTCGAGATCAGGACTTTCGAGCGAAGCGGTTAAGAAAAGTCCTAATCCTGTTCGTTTAATAAGCTTGATTGAATTTAAAGATTTTAAATTTTTTTGAGAAGTTGTAAAAGGAAAAAAAGACTGACAAGTCGAGATCAGGACTTTCGAGCGAAGCGGTTAAGAAAAGTCCTAATCCTGTTCGTTTAATAAGCTTGATTGAATTTAAAGATTTTAAATTTTTTTGAGAAGTTGTAAAAGGAAAAAAGTGGCGCGGAACAGGGATCGGAGACTGACAAGTCGAGATCAGGACTTTCGAGCGAAGCGGTTAAGAAAAGTCCTAATCCTGTTCGTTTAATAAGCTTGATTGAATTTAAAGATTTTAAATTTTTTTGAGAAGTTGTAAAAGGAAAAAAATGGCGCGGAACAGGGATCGGAGACTGACAAGTCGAGATCAGGACTTTCGAGCGAAGCGGTTAAGAAAAGTCCTAATCCTGTTCGTTTGATAAGCTTGATTGAATTTAAAGATTTTAAATTTTTTTGAGAAGTTGTAAAAGGAAAAAAATGGCGCGGACAGGATTCGAACCTATGACCTTTGGGTTATGAGCCCAACGAGCTGCCAGCTGCTCCACCGCGCGGTGTATGACCATAATTTCATAACGACTTACTCTGTCAATTGAAAACAAGTTTTATAGATTTTTTTAAAAAAAATATTTCTATTCTTTATTCTGCTTTAATGAAAATCAATGTTCAATAGTATTGGCTTTTTAGAGGTAAATATCATACATGAAAAAAGAAACACAATTAGAAGGTTTAGACCAATTAGAACATTACGAAAAAAAAATATATGAACAGAAACAACTTCTTGAAATAAGTAAAGCTCTTAATTCGAATCTTGAATACAATATTCTAATTGATGCAATTTTAAATATTTGCCTTGCTCAATTACAAACTCTAAATGCAGCTATTTTTCTCCCACCTGAAGTAGAGTCTGATCATTTAGTTTTAGATATTTCACCAAAAGGCTTTGATATTACTGATAAAGTAAAGGAAAAACAGTTAAAATTTGATTCTCCTTTGTTGAATTCATTTTTAGAAAAACCAAAAGCAATCACTATTCAACAATTAAATTTAATTGGAATGGGTGATGATGATTATGTTAGATATTTTAAAGAACTAGGTGCAGAAATTTTAATTCCTCTATGTGCAAAAAATAGAGTTAACGGATTATTGGTCTTAGGTGAGAAAATGACTATGGGAGAATACATTGATTCTGAAAAAGAATTTTTAACTATTCTTGCCAGTCTTGCAGGTGTCGCAGTTGAAAATGCTAGGTTATATGAACTTGCTACTGTTGACATGATGACCCAATTAAAAATTCATCATTATTTTCAGTCGAAACTTAGAGAAGAAATGGATAGATGTAGAAAAAAAGGAACTAAACTTGCCTTGCTTTTTACAGATGTAGATAAGTTTAAAGTGTTCAATGATACACATGGTCACCAAGCTGGTGATGTGGTTTTAATTGAAGTTGCAAAAAAATTAATTAATTCTGCTCGAAAAAATGATCTTGCTGCACGTTATGGTGGGGAAGAATTTTGTGTAGTTATGCCTGGTGCAAGTTTGCAAGAAGGTTATGAGATGGGTGAAAAAATTCGCATTGCAGTTGAATCAACTCTAGTTCAAAATCCAAATGGTGGTGATCCACTTAAAGTTACAATTTCTGTTGGGGTGACTGAATTTTTACCAAACGATAAAAATAATAAAGAAATTATTGAAAGAGCAGATAAAGCATTGTACCAAGCAAAACATGGTGGAAGAAACCAAACTGTTTGTTTTAAAACTACTTAAACTTTTTCTATTCCTATTTTTAATTGGATGTTCCAATTCTCATTTAGAATTATTAATTGAACATCCTAGTCAATCTAGGGAGCTACTTCTAAACAAAAAAAATTCTGTTAATACTGCAAAACTTTTTTTTTATAATAAAAAAGATTTTATTCCACTTGAGTTAATAATAGATACTGGATCACCATTTACAATGGTCACTGAGCCAATTGATTTTAAAACATCTGGAACTAAAAATATGCAGTTTCATTCAGTAAATAGATCATATCAAAAAGAGTTTAGAATTATTTATGCAGATATTTTAGACGATCAAAAAAGATTAATTTCAATTAACCAAGAAGTTTCTGCAACAAATTTACCAAAAGAAATTTTATATGATGGGATTTTAGGAAATGATATACTATCCAAACAAAATTTATTTTTAGAAGTTCCAGATAAAATTAGTTTTATAAAAATTTTGAATGAAAAAAAAATTGAAAAAGAATTCCAAAAAATTCCATTTATATTTAATGGAGAACATATTTTTGTTAAAATGAATTCAAAACAACTCCAAGGTTATTTTATTTTAGATACTGGTGCTGGTGTTTCTTGTCTAAATAATGAGAAGTTTTTAAACGGAAATTATATTGAATATGGAAAAATTAAATTTCATTCTTTTGATCCTGATGAGGAAGAAACAAAACTTTATCTATTTGATAATCTTTGTATAGAAAAATCCTATTGCAAAAAAAATATAGAATTTATAAGTATGGATTTAAAAGAACTATCAAACAAAAAAGATAAAATTATTTTACTTGGAGTACTTGGTCAAAACTGGATGAAACATTATTCAATTTTATTAAATTTTGAAAAACAGGTTTTATATATTAAAGAAAGATGAATACTAAAGAAAAAATTATTGTAGCTATGAGTGGTGGAGTTGATTCTGCAGTAACTGCAGGGCTTTTAATTGAACAAGGTTATGAAGTTATTGGAATCAATCTTAGAACATGGGAATATGAAGCTCCTTCATGTGATACAACAAAAAAATCATGTTGTTCTCCAGAAGATATTCGTGATGCAAGAGACGTGGGTTTAGCATTTAATATTCCTTTTTATGTTTTTAAAATGGAAAAAATTTTTGGTGAAAAAGTTATAGATCGATTTATTCATGATTATGAAAACGGACTCACACCAAATCCTTGTGTCGAGTGTAATACATTTGTGAAATTTGGTTCACTTTTTGAAAAAGCAAAACTTTTAGGAATCGAAAAAATTGCTACTGGTCATTATGCTAAAGTTCATTTAACAGACGATGGAAGATATGCTGTTCAGAATGGATCTGATATAAAAAAAAATCAATCATATTATTTATATGGATTAAGCCAAGATAATTTAAAAAACACATTATTTCCATTAGGCAATATGGAAAAAAAAGTAGTTAGAGAACATGCTCATCGATTTGGATTAACAGTTGCAGATAAAAAAGAATCACAAGAAATTTGTTTTATTCCTGAAAATGATTATAGAAAATTTTTAAAGAAAAAAAATATCAATTTCACTCCCGGCTTTTTTAAATTAAGATCTGGTGCAATAGTTGGAAAACATTCTGGAAAAGAAAATTTTACAATTGGTCAAAGAAAAGGACTTGGAATTGCTTGGAAAGAACCTCTTTATGTTTTATCAATTCAAGACGATGGAACTGTTTTACTTGGTGAAGAAACTGAAACATTTGTAGAAAGTTTTAAAGTAAAAGATTTAACTTATCAAGGGATTGTTCCTTTAAAAGAAAATGAAGAACTTGAATGTAGAGTCCAAATCCGATATAGACATACTCCAGTAAAATGTTTAATTCGATTAAAAAATTCTGAGTTAATTATAAAACTTTTAGAAAATGCAACTTCAGTTGCTCCCGGTCAATCAGCAGTTTTTTTTCCGCTTAACAATGATTATGTGCTACTTGGAGGAATCATTGAAAAAAATAGCATCATACATAAAAAATATTCGATAGAAAAAGTTCTAGAACATATATGATTAGATATAAAGGAAAAACTCTACTGATTGTTGGTGGAGGTTTATTACAAATTCCAATTATTGAAACTGCAAAATCTATGGGTTTAGTTGTAGTTGTTGGGGATATGAATCCTGATTCACCAGGTTTTAAAATAGCAGACAAAAAGATTCTCATGTCAACTAAAGACATCGAAGGAATGGTTCGTGAAGCAAAAAAATTTGTTCAAGTAGATCCAATTCACGCTGTAATAACAGCTGGAACTGATGCAAGTATGACAGTTGCAGCAGTTGCAAATGCTCTTGGGCTTCTTGGACTAAGATATGTTGATGCAGAAGCTTGTTCTAACAAAGTGAAGATGCGTAAAAGGCTAAAAGAACATAATGTTCCAATTCCAAATTTTGCTGAAGTGTGGAGTATTGCAGATGCAAGGGATGCTTTATCTTATTTAAAATTTCCACTTGTGATGAAACCCTCAGACAATATGGGTGCTAGAGGTGTGATTAAAGTAAACAATTTAGAAGAACTTCACCAAGCTTTTAAACACTCTAAAAAATTTTCTCCAACTGGTGAAATGATTTTAGAAGAATATATGAAAGGTCCTGAACTTTCAGTAGATGCAATTTCCTATTTTGGTAAAATCAAAATGACAGGAATTGCAGATAGAATTATTGAAAGAGAGCCTTTTTTTATTGAAACAGGACATACAATGCCAAGCCAACTTTCCAAAAAAATTTTGGATGAAGTAGAAGATGTAATGAAACAAGGTATGAAAGCTCTTGGAATTAATTTAGGTGTGGGAAAAGGTGATATTAAAGTTACTGATACCGGTGTAAAAGTTGGAGAAATTGCTGCAAGGCTTTCAGGTGGTTTTATGTCTGCCTACACTTATCCTTATTCAACAGGAGTAAATTTAAACAAAGCTGCAATTCAAATCGCATTTGGTGATGAACCTGAAGAGTTAATAGAAACTAAAAATTTAGTTTCTATTGAAAGAGCCATTATTGCAAGTCCTGGTAAAATTGTTTCAATTACTGGGGTTGATGAAGCTTCTGAAATTGATTCAGTAAATCATGTTTTTATGGGGAGTAAAGTCGGAGATATAATTAACGAGCCCACAAATAATATAGAAAAGTCTGGTCATGTGATTATAACTTCTGAAAGTTTAGAAAAAGCAGAAAAAATTTTTGAAGAAGTAAAAAAAACAATTATTATTGAATCAGATTCTTATTATTCTTTAACAGAAAAAATTATTAACCAAAATGCTAGGTTAAAATTTGGGAAAGATATTTGTTGGGTTTGTAAAGTATGTGATGGAACAGATTGTGCTTCTGGAGTTCCTGGTATGGGTGGAATTGGTAAAATGGAAACTTTTAAAGACAATACTATCGCATTACGAGAGTATTCTATTTTACCAAGATACATTCGTGAATCTGTTACACCAAATACAAAATATATTTTTTTTGAAAAGGAACTCTCTCATCCAATCTTAGCAGCTCCTATGACCGGTGCAGTCACAAATATGAATAATGCAATGGATGAATACCAATACTCTTTAACCGTTTTAAAAGGATTTAAAGAATCAGGTTCTATAGCATTTCTTGGTGATGGTGCAACTATTGATAAATATTTAATTATTCTAAAAGCGATGGATGAAGTCGGCGGATTTGGTGTACTGATATGTAAACCAAGATCTGACTTTGGTTTATTAAAAGAAAGATTTGAAGAGTCTGAACGTCGTTCAGTTTTTGCACTTGGTATGGATATCGATGCATTTAATTTTAAAACTCTTGTTCAAAAAAATCAAAATGCAAATACTCGCACTATTTCTGAACTTTCTAAAATTAGAAAATTAACTAAACTTCCCTTTATTTTAAAAGGTATAATGACTTTAGAAGACGCAATTAGTGCTTATGAAGCTGGTGCTGATGCAATTGTAGTTTCAAACCACGGCGGTAGAGTTTTGGATGAAATGCCAGGAACTGCAAGAGTTTTACCTGAAATTGCAGAAAAACTAAAAGGGAAAATTCCTGTTATCGTAGATGGAGGAATTCGTTCAGGAATGGATGTTTTTAAAATGTTATCACTTGGTGCTAATTCAGTTTTAATTGGAAGACCAATTGCAATCTCTGCTGTTGGTGGAGAAGTTGCTGGAGTAAAATTTTTGTTAAATCAATTCAAAGACGAATTAATTCAAACTATGAATATAACTGGAGCAAAAAGTTTAAGCAATATTACTTATGACTTAATTCTGAGAAAAAAATAGTCCTTGACAGTAAAAAATAGTTTTTCAAATTTAAAAAAAGAGGTATTTCATGGAAAAAGAAATTAAAGACGCTTTAAACTTTGTAATTGGAGCTGCAACTAGTTTAAAAACTGAAACTGAAAAATTTGCTACAAATTTTGAAGCTGAATTCAAAAAATTAGCTGAAAAAGGTTCTGCTGAAAATTCAGAAATAGCATTAAACATTAGAAAATATTCTGATGAAGCTTTAAAAGAAATTGAAAAAGTTTTAGGTCAAGCAAATTCAAAATTTGAGGAAATCAAAACTCAAGTTAAATCAGCTACTGAAAAAAAAGCATAAATTTTTCTGAGTTTGGTTCTTTAATTAAAGTTCCAAACTCATTTTATTCTTTATTAAACATTTTTTTTATTTCAAAATCGATTTTTTCTCTGCTTTCTACTTCAAAATAATCAATTAATTCTTTTTTATAATTTATTTTTTCTTTAACTTCCATTTCCAATTCAAATGAAGTAAAATTATTTTTTTTTGTAATTAGATATTCCATTATTAAAATTTCAAAAAAGTTTTTTTGTTTTAAATTTTTTAAATCAATTTGTATTTCATTTTGGATAAATAAATTCTGAATTTTACTAACAAATATATGATTAGAAGCGATTGATGAATATTCATAATAATCCAAATTCATTTCAGATAATAATACTTCTAACCAATTTCTTTCTTCTTTATTTTTACAATCATATACAGAACAAATGGAAGCTCCATAAAAAGAATAATTTTGGCTATTTTTATCTCCTGTAGAACTAGGATGAATCATACAGCCAATTTTTTTTTCTTCAATAAATCCTAAAAATGGACAATTATAAGTATAAACGTCTTTTTTTGGAAATTCTAATTCTAGTTCTTCAAATTTTTCTCTGAATTCAATAACAGTTTTTTTCTTGGAGTAAATTACATTTAATTTAAAATCATTTGTTCTAGTTACTAAAATTTTATGGATTTGTTTTTTATCAACATCCAAGTTAAATATACCACAACAAGCACCACAGGAAGTTTTTTTATTTTGGCAAAGACTCATTCTAATAAAAAATTTAAATAATAATTTAAACTTAAGTTTTCTTTATTAGAAAAATAATCTAATGAAATTGGATTTAAATTTAGAATTGAATTTTTAGAAGTATTTAACAAAATATACTCTGAAAGTTTATCTAAAGAATTATACCTAGTTTGGTTTGAATTTTTTTTTAGGATTTCAGGTTTAATTCCAGTTAAAATAATAAATTCGTTTTTATCTTTAGGGTAATATATAAATTGAAATTTTTCAATCTCAGAAAGTTCAACAAGTAGATTTTCAAAATAATATTCTGAAGTGACTAAATATCCTTCTAAACTCTCTTCTGAAAGTTCTGCTTTATCAAATTTATCAAACCAGTTTATAATTTTAAAAATAAATTCTCGATTACTAAAGAACACATTAGTCATAGATTCTATAAACATCGATAGCTGTAATTTTTTGAAATCAGTAATACAATGAAAAATTAAATCCCAAACTCCTCTCAAAGTTTCTACTTTTTCATTAACAAGATGTAAATTCAAATCTCTTCCTTTATGTTCATTTAAAATTATATAACTCATAAAAAAGCTAAAACTTTGAAATGAATAAACAAGAGCTTTTAATCTTTCATAAATAGAAATATCTAAACTAAGTTCCATAAATTTTGAATAAGTATATGCAATTGGAGTTGGGTAGTTTTTTTTAATTTCTTCAGGATCAATAATTTTTGTTTTTGAATAGGCTTGTTTAGTTAAAATAGAGTCTGATGGATTACCATACTGAGAATAATTTGCCCACGTTAAATCTAATGTACCATAATTTTTTCTAGCAAATTCTCTTGCGATGCTTAATGACTCACCTATTGTTTTATCACTAAATAAACTTAAATAAAATCTAATTGTAAAATCAATTGTTTTATCATTATCAACAACTTCCCATTTTGTTCCAATAAAATTTTTAATTCCTGATAACAAAAATGAACTTGCAAAATCATGAATAAGATCTGCATTATCCATTTTTAAATTTGCAGATTTTGAAGAATTACAAGAATTACTAAAAATTAAATTTGTACTAAAAGCAGAATTTTTTATTTCTCTTGCTTTTAAAACTTTTTCTTCAGATAACAACCAACCATTTTCTAAAGGATCATCTGAAAAAAATAAATGTCCTGCATAATGAATGATATGTTTGTCTCTAATTAACGAAAGAAGTTTTAATTTAGTGATTTGTTTCCCAGCGATAAATTCAATATGAAGTTTTGAAGGAGAAATTTTTTCTTTGAGAGTCCTAAATATTAGCTCTCCTTCTTTTTGTGCCCATTCTAAATCCTCAGTCGGGTCAGCTATGATTAACATTTTTAAATGATTTGATGTATTTAAAGATGTATTTGCTTTAGTACCTTTTACCGTTCTACCAATATAAAACCTATCAGATAAAAAACATTCACCATCATAAAGAAGTTCCCATGGAATATCTGAAAGTGAATTATCTATACTGAAATGTAAAAATTTTTCATTAGTGGATTTTAATTTTTTAGAAATTGACTCAGGAAAAAACTGTTCATAAAATGTCTCACTAATATTTTTTAAGTCTTGTAGTATTTCAGGTTTAATTTCAAAATTTTTATTTTGATTTCCTGAAATTTGATTAGATAATTTTGATAAATTAATGATTTCTTTAACATATTCTGAAATTAAATCAGAATCAATTGCAGATTGAATATTTGCTTCTGAATAATATTGCCCAGAATTTAAAATGTTAAAAACATTTACATTGCCGACACGATCAATTAAAATATCAATCATGTCGTTAAATTATTCTGAAAGTAAGTTCAAGTCAAATCTTTTTGAGTTTGATTTTCCAATTAACTCAATATTGTATTTTCCAATTCCAAGTCCTGAAAAAGAAATCTGTCCTTCAAGATCAAAGCTTTTTGAATAAATAAAACGATTATCTTTTTTTAAAATCACTTGGTCAAATTTTGGTTTTTCTAGTTCTGCTAGTTTTAAACTTAAATACATTTCTTTTTCATTTTCAAGGAGAAATTGGTATGATATACCAGAACTTCCATTTTCCTCTAAAACTAAAACTTCATTTTTTGATGAAACATTGGTATGTCTCACTGAAACTGAAGGTGTTAGAACTTCATTTAAAATTGAGTTTTCAAAAATAGATCCAAAATACTTTATTCCTTCGTTACCTATTTTTACAAAAATTGAATTTTGTGGTGTTGATGAAAAACTCTCAGATTGAACATAATTTTTTAAATACAATGGCAATTCTAGATTAAATTTTGAAAATAGGGGAAGGTTTGCTTTATGAATATCCATTGCTTCTAATTCTGAAGAATCTTGCAATATTAAAGTTTTTAAATAGGATTTGCTGAGTGATTGAATTAAAAAATGAACAGAAGCTTCATTTTTTACATTTTCATGAAAATTTTCTTCACTAAGTTTAAATTCTGCATCAAAAAATTTGTGATTCATATTAACCCTCTAATCTTTTGACGAGTAAAGGTTAAACTATATTTCAAAATCTAGGAATTTTTTTTGAATTTTTTCAATAATTCTTTGCAGCGAAATGCTTATATTATTCTCATGGACATCCAAAAGTTTAGCAATAATTTTGTATGGTGTTTTAGAAATCAAGTTCCCTTTTTGTTTTTTATCAATTAGTTTTTTTCTTTGTTCCAACTTTTTTTCAATCGCGATTTTTGTTTTATTAATATTTGGTAGATTATCTTGAAATTCCTGCATTGGTTCTTTTTTCATTTTTTCTTGTAGCCTAATTATACTCATATAAATTGCAGAAATTTTGTCTTCTAATTCAATATTATGAATTTCTTTTTCACTAAGTTCATCTCTAATCTGACTGATTTCAATTACAATTTCTGATTTTGAAATTTTTCTTTTATCAGCTATATATTCTATTTCAGCATTACTTAAATTTAAATAAAAAATATACACTGTTTTAAATAAAACTCTTTGATCAATTTTTAAATCATCCAAAATTTCATTAAACACATCTGAAGCACGATGAGCTTCTTCCATTTTCTCTGGTTTAGTATCAATTTCAGCTTCAACAGTGGAATATTCTTCACCATCAGAATTGATTTTATAACTAGCAACTGTTTTTAGTTCTTTTTTATTTCTTTGCCAATCAATTAGTAGGTTTCTTAAAACAGTGAACAACCAAGTTTTAAAACCAGCTTTAGCAACAAAAGTTTGAAACCTTTTTCCTGTTTTTAATCTTTCAAAAGCATAAATAAAAAACTCAGATGCATCATCTTCATCAAGATGAAAGACTCTGATTGGAAAATTGTAAATATCTGTAGAATAAATCTCAAAAAACTTTTTTAAGGCTTCTGAATTACCTTTTGCACAATCTTGGATAAGCGAAAATATTTCTTCATTAGATAAATTCATACTGTAAAAAAAATTATCTAAAATTAGTTTGTAATTTAGTCACTAATTTTTTATGAAATATTTTATTTTATTACTTACTTTTTTTAATTCTAATCACTTTACTGAATCCTCTACGCCAGAATTCATCTGGGCAATTGATACTGCCAAAATAGAACAAAAGTTATCTTCTTTATTTGGTGAGTCTAGAGGAGATCATTTTCATAATGGAGTAGATATTTCTTCAGATAATGAAAAAATTTTATCTATTGCTGAAGGAGAAGTAATATATTCTCGATATAAATCTGATAATCCTTTTGAAAATGAACATGGTAGTGGAAATTCAGTTTGGATCAAACATAAAGATAAAATTTATTCTGCATATTTCCATTTAAAAGATGGTAGAGAATCAAAATTAGCCTCTACAAATCTTGTTAAACAATCTGATGTTGTGGGTAAATCTGGTAATTCTGGACATTCGAGTGGTTCCCATTTACATTTTATTACAATGAAAGATAAAAAAATAATTGATCCATTAAGTATTTTGCCAAAGGTTATTGATTCAACAAAACCACAAGTTAATAAATTGATTTTAACAATTGGTAAAAGCAAAACTTATATTAAAGATGGGGATAATTTTAATAACTCAAGCGATTTTCCAATTTCAGTAGAAATTTTTGATGCAGGTGAAAAAAAATCTCAAAGAAGAGGAATTAAGGAATTAGAAATTTATTTTAATAAAAAATTATATAAAAAAGCAAGTTTTAATGAATTAGTATTGGAACAAGGAAAATGGAAAACAGAATCAGGACAAAGTTTTGATGAACTTTATTTTGAAAATGAATATTATATCGGAAACCTTCATTTACTCTCTGGACCAAACACAATTGAGATTAGTGTAAAAGATTTTAGCTTAAATGAAACTAAAAAATCTTTTGAGTTCCATGTAAACAAAATCAAAAGAAAAGAATAATTTTTTCTAAGTTTATTAACTTAAAAGAATTCTAATTCCATTAAGAACCAAAATATATTTTAAAATTCAATGATAGAAAAAAAGTGTCGAAAAATCCCTTTTTTCAAAGTTAAATCTGAGAATTTTTAAACTTTGTTTATGAATATTATACCGATTTTATAATTAAGCCATTTTTATTGCTTGTGAATTTATATACCATTTACAAAAAGTAATTGCAAATTTAACTCATTACAAAGAATGCTCTTTGATTTTTTGATATTAAAAAGTGCTTTTCATTTTGAACTGGTATATACCAGTTGCCAAAAGTAATTACCCATTACTTTTGGCTAGTTGAATGTCTCGATTGAATTTTGTTGTCTAAAATTTGTAATTATTATTTTCAATCGGTATAAATATAAATTAGGTATAGGTTATGAAACAAATTCTTACAGCCATTTTTATTTTATTTTCATCAAATATTTTTTCCTCTGATGATTTCCCAACTTTAATTAATTCAGATGGAACATTGAAGTTCAGAGAATTTACAAAAGAACAAAAAGATTCATTTAATTTTTTAAAAAAACAAATTGATTATTTTCATTCAGAAATATCAAAATATGTTCCCTATTTAATCAGACAAAAAAAAATTAAAAAAAATCAATTCATAAAAGAATTTAGAAATTATTCTGAATACGAATTAGGTACTAGAAAAAAACTTCATATCATTGATAGTTTTACCCTTAGACTAAATGGAGACAAAATTCAAGGAATTGATTTTAAAAAGATGAAAGCTATAATAAGCACCAATAGAGACCAAGAAACAATTATTAAATCAATCAGCAATGATCTAGTTCAAGATGATTTTGCAAATTTACATTTAAAGATTGAAAATTTTGATTCAGATATAGATCCAAAAAAATCTGAAGTTCAAACTTTTGTAATGAAAGATATGATTTCTCCACTTGATAGATTAAAAGTATTACGATCTTATCGGAATAAAGTTGAAGAAGCTCTTCGAGAATTAGACAAACAAATTGACCACAAGGCAGTAATGGATAATGCATATATTCAAAATACTTTGAAAGAAATTGAATTAGAATAATTTAGGAAAGAACATGATAAAAATAATTCTAATATGTATTTTTGTTTTAACAAATTGTGGTTATAACCAAATCCAAGTTTTAGATGAAAAAACAAAATCAAATATGTCTGAAATTTTAAACCAATACAAAAGAAGAGCTGATTTGATTCCAAATTTAATCAATACAGTTGAAGCTTATTCTTTACATGAAAAAGATGTAATAGTAGAAATTGCAAAAGCAAGAATTTCTGTTAATGGACTTGGATTAACTCCTGAACTTTTAAACAATTCTGAAAAATTTAAAATTTTTGAAAATACACAAAATACTTTAGGTTCAAGTTTGCAGAAACTTTTAATAGTATCAGAAAAATACCCTAATCTAAAAGCAAACGAAGGTTTTAAAGATTTACAAGCTCAATTAGAAGGAACTGAAAATAGAATTACTGTTGCTCGCAGAAATTACATTAAATCGATCGAGGAATATAATATTTTTATCCGCCAATTTCCGGAAAGTATTACAGCAAAAATTTTTGGTTTCGAGTTAAAATCTTCATTTACAATAGAAAATGAATCTGAAATTAAAAATCTTCCATCATCCATTTCTAAACCACCAGAAGTCGAATTTGGGAAAAAGAAATAATTTTTGAAAACGATTTATCAAATTTTGGATTGCAAAAAATTGATAAGTCAAATTAAATGAAATTACTATTTACCTCGGAGAAAATAAATGAACCAAACGTTACCAAAATTTTACAAAGAAATGACTGTTGGTGAAGCAATGCAAGTTCACCCAGAATCAGGTCTTGTTTTTTCTAGTTATCATTTAGGTGGATGTTCTCATTGTTCTATCAATGAAATTGAAACTATTGAACAAGTTTGCCAAGGTTATGGCGTAGAAGTAGATGTTTTACTTGATAGCTTAAATAATCTTTTTGCAGATTCTGAAGAATAAATTTTTATAATTTTTTTTTGGCGAATTTTATTTCACATAAGAGAGCTTCCCAAATAAGGAATCTCACTTATGTGAAATAAAACCGTGCTTTACGCTACTTCTGAATAACCTCTTACTAAAGTCAGAGGTTATTCAGAAACGCTGCAATCACTTTCGCTTATTTTTTGTAAAAATTATACTTCCAAATAAAATTCTCTACAAAATATATTATCAAAATGAATCCAACTGAAGAAAGAATCTTAAATTTACTATTTACATTATATAGAAATCCTAGTGGTTTAAATTTAGAACAAATTAAATCAAAACTTTCCCTTTATTATGAAAATGACAATAAAGAATCTGACCAAAAAAAATTAAGTAGAGATATTGAAATTTTAAATGAAATTGGTTTTAATGTAAAATTCAAAAGAACAAATTACCAAAGTTTAGATAAAGATGTTTATGTTTTTGAAAGAGATTTAAGCCAAAAAAAAATTGATTTTGCTGAAATTGAATTAAAAACACTTTCTGCACTTTTACTAAAAAATTTTGCAAATCAATCCAGTTTAGAAATTTATACTGCTTCTCAAAAAATTTTTAAAAAAAATTTAGAACAATTTCCATTTAGTTATAAGAAACCAAAAATTGATGATGATGAAACTGAAGATAAAAATATCTTGTCTGATTTACTAAGTGCAATTCAATTTAAAAATCCAATTAAAATTGATTATTATAAAAATAAAAAAAATGAATTTAAAACAATTGAACTAGATCCAATTTCAATTACTAAAAGAAGCACTGAAGATATTTATTTAATGGCATATGATCGTAAAGATAATAAAGTGAAAAGATATTTAATTCCCAAAATTTTAAAAATACATAATTTTAATGAAGAATTTATTTTTAATAGAAAACTGAATGATGAAGAATTAAATTATCATTCTTTAAATTTCCCAAATCATGATAAAGAAAAATTAATTTTAGAAATTGATGCAGACCAATTTTGGAAATTAGAAAATTTTCTGTTTCCACATCCATTTAGTATTGAAAATAAAAAATTAATTTTAGAAACTACCAATAGAGAATCTTTATTTCCTTTTATTCTAAAAGAACCCACTGCAATTAAAAAAATTAATTCTTCAATTTTTAATGAGGAATTTAAAATTTATAAAAATAAAATTTTGGAAAAATATCATGTATTATGAAAAACATATTTTTGTTTGTGAAAATTTAAGAACTGAAGAAAATGCAAGAATTTCCTGCGGAAAATTTAATTCAAAAAAAATCAAAGATTTATTAAAACAAAAATTAAAAGAATCTGGCTCAACAAAAAAAATTAGAATTAACCAATCAGGTTGTTTAGATAGATGCGAACTTGGTCCTGTTCAAGTATCTTATCCTGAAGGAATTTGGTTTTCTTTAAAATCAGAATCCGATATAGATTTGTTTTTATCAGAATATATTTTAAATGATGATTTAGAAAAAATTAAAACCTTACTTATAGATAATTAAATATTCTTTTATTTTTATACGACTTTAAAATTTATTCTTTTGAAAAAAATTAGTTTTTGATTATCTTTTTTATATTTTAATTTTATATGAACAAGACATGATTTAAAAAACCTTATTTCAATATTTTAATTCCTAAAATTTCTTTTTATTAGCAGTAAATGTTCAAGCTTATTATAAAGATTCCAAGTCACTTAAACTTGATGCTAATTGTATTGAAAAGACTTATAAAGTATCATTAGATAATTAGAACTATTATTACAACTTTCCAAAACTTAGGACTTTATCTAGTTGAAACTAGTTTAGGAAAAGTAGAATTAATAAGTGGAGAAAATATAAAAATGAAGAGAAAAAAAACCTTAAATAATTTTTATTTATCTATTTAAAATGTGAAAATTTTAAATAGGTTTTTTTTGTTTAAAAAAAATAAAATTAAAAATTTCAATTATCCAAAAAATTAATATTTAACTTTTTTTATGGATAAATTCATTTTGAATTGACAAATTTTCTGGAATTTGGTTATTAATCTTGAGGTATAAAATAAAATGAAGAAAAAAGTTTTATTAGCTATATTTAGTATAGCTTTAGTGGTTTCAACAACAAACTGTGAACAATTTGGGGTATTTGGACAATCTGGTATCAGTGGTAAAGATGCAAAAAAGAAGATTTTGGATGCAGCAAACATGAATACTTTCATTGCTGGAGCTTTGCTTGGTAGTGTTGGATTTAATGTTGGACCAGCAATTCTTTTCACTATTCTTATTGATGGTGCGATAGTTCCTAGTTTAGCAGGTGTTTCTGATTCAAAAAAATATAGAGTTGAATCAGTTGATGATTGTGTTAATAAAATTAAAACTACTGGTTTATTAATTTTAGGAAATAGAATTGCAGCAATTACTTGTGATTTAAAAACTTCTCCAAGCGTAATTGAAATAGGTCCAATAGAACTATTTTAATTCATCAAACTTTTGAAAGAGCTATGTTAGCTCTTTCTTTTAATTCTTTTTAAGTATTAAATTTTTAATACCAATTCAATATAAAATCTTTTAGTTAGTTTCTATTTTTTGCATAAACAAATAATTTTTAGTGTTAGTTAATTTTAAACAAAATTTGTATTTAATACAATACTTTTCTGAATCAACTTTATTAGTTAATAAATAATTAAAATTTTTTGAAAATTCATTTTTCTCATCAAGTTCAGTAGAGAATTTTAAAAATTTATAATTAATTTCTCCAGTATAATTTTTTCCTAAATAAACATAACCTCCAAAAGAAGAAAAATTTTCACTTTCTGTCACAAATATTTTTCCATTTTTTAAATTTAATTTTGAAATTTCAAAAAAAATTTCTAAATTTTCTCTACCTTGATTCCAATTGATCCTTTTAAATGAATTATAATAAGTTGCAATAGTAATTATAAAAATAAGACTTGTAACGAATTTTTTAAATCTAGAATCGATTTTATTTATAACAAATTCAATACCTATTAACAAAAAATATCCAAAAAAAGGATAAATTAAAAATATAAATCTTGGTTCTTTGTGCGAGATAATTGAATGTGAAACAAAATAAAAGAATAAACCAAAAATAGTTGAATAAAATACTTTTAAAGATTTAAAAATTCCAAAAAAAATAAAAATTAATAAAATTGAAAAATCATTATAAATTAGTTTTAAAAAAAAATACCATGGCTCTGTTCCAAAGTTTAATGATATTTTTTTTACTAAATTATAATAAACATAATTATAAGTACTAATTAAGGGAATTTTATAAGCAAAAAAATCAGTTAGAGCATAAATAACTAAGCCAAGAATTGCTCCAAATAAAAAGCTTATAACTAAATTTTCTTTTTTTGATTGAATTAATTTTAAACAAAATAAGGGATAAAATAGAATAAAAAAAAGTCCTGTTTGAAATCTGATTCCATACATTGAACTAAGTAAAATTGAATAAAATAAGATATTTGTTCTAGTTAATTTATTAAAATTAAGTTCTAATTCTAAAACAATATATACAATTATAGCTGTAGATATACTTTCAGTTAGAGTTCTAAAACCAAAATAATAAAGAGTAGGCATCAACCCAATTGTAATAATAAAAAGAAAAGTTGAAAAAAAACTCTCTTCTTTGTTTTTTATAAAACTGAAATAGATTTTTAAAATTGAAATAAAAAAAATTAATGAGACTAAAATCCTAAAATAAAAATAAATACCTTCAGTAGAGTTTGAAAATAAATAATAGAGAAATAAAAAAAAAGAAATAATGTAAGGATATAAAAAACTTCTAGCTTTTGTTCCAAATTCCCAAATTTCTGAACCATTTCCATAAAGGAATTTATGGGCAGGTTCAAGGGTTTGAAAAATTTCATCAGGCCAGCTAAATCCTCTTGAATAAAATAATGTTATTAAAATTAATAATGGAAATAATATATAAATTAAATATCTAGGTTTAAACCTCATAATTATTCTAATTTTTCATAATAATGATATTAGCAAATAAGTTTTTCAATACTTTGCGAAAGTGATTGAAGCGTTTCTGAATTAACTTTGACTTTGGTCAGAGGTAATTCAGAAGTAGCTGAAAGCACGGTTTTAAAAAACAAAGGTATTACCAAGCCTTTTGTTTTTTAAAATTCGCCCCTTAAATCAATCTAGAATTTTACTTGTGGGCAAGGTCTATTTATAGAATTAGTATTTAAAAAGGGAAAATCATTTAGTTTATGTTCAGAAAAACTTTCTATTTGTTCTTTTTCTTTTTTATTATTCAAAAAGTTTTTTCTCAAGACCAACAAGAATTAATCAAGCTCATAACTCCAGACTCAAATGAATCAAAAAAAACTGAAGCAGATAAAGATAAAGAATTTTCAGTTTCAGAATCACAAAAAAAATTAATTAGAAAAGTTTTGGATATAATCACTGACAGAGAAGTAGATGATTATTTAAGAGGAATGGGACTTAGCACCGAGGGTTCCATTTTTGTAAAAAGGCAAAGGCTAAGAGAAGCAGTAAGTCCTCCTGAACAAAAACCAAAAGAAGATTTTTTGGGAATTCAAAATGGTGAAAAAGAAAAACAATCTTCTTATGTAATTGAAAACGCTTCAGAAGCTGAGTTATTACAAGTTGATAAAACAAAATCTGGAGTTTTGATTCTTCGTGGAAAAGTAAAATTAAAAATTGGAAATGGAAGTTTACTTGCCGATTTGATTTCAATTGATTCTAACCGAGGAGAAATTTATGCCGAAGGTGGAATTAATTATACCGATAAATCTCTTCAAGTTACTGGAGATAAATTTATCTATGATACTAAATACGAACGTGGTGTAATTTACGATACAAAAGCAACTTTATATCCTGCTTATTTTGTTGGAAAAAAAATCAGAAAAATAGATGAAGATAAATATGCTTTAGACATGGGTCATTTTACAGCTTGTGGAGCAGAAGTTCCTCATTATAAATTCAAAGCTAAAAAAATTATTGTATATGGTGATAATTCTGTCATTGCAACGAATATGTGGTTACAAGTTGGACAAACAGATTTATTTTGGGTTCCACTTTATTATTCTTCCAACTTAGGTTCAGGTTGGACAGTTCAATTTGGTAAAAATCGCTCACAAGGTAATTTTGTACAAGGTTATTACCAATGGTCAGATCCAACAGCTGTAACAAGTGTTCTTCGTCCAATTGGTAGAAGAATTAAATTTGATGCATTTCAAATTACTGGGCAAGCTGCTCAATTGGAATTATGGAAAGTGAGTCCGTGGTTAAATTATAATTTAGAATCTGGTGTTGCTTATTATAAATTAAATAGATTTATTGATTCATATGAAAGACAACTAGGATTTCCTTTAAAAAATCAAAGCGATCCAGTTGGAGATCCTTCACAAATTGTTTCAACAAATCAAGTTGATAAAGGTGATATTTGCTTAAGAAAGGTTGGGGATAATTGTATCATAAATGCAAATCAATACGCAAGAATTATTAATCCAAATTTTAATGGAAATATTCGTAATATTGGGGAACAAAATCAAACTTGGAATAAACTCAATTTGAGATTAAATGGAAAATCAAACGATATAGGTAAAGATGGGACTAGAAATTTTCAAGCTCTAATAGAAAATTATTCGAACCCTTTTTATGATTTTGAATTTGGTTATAGATATGAACCTTCGAATACTTTACAATCTCTTTACACAAGACGACAACAAAGAAATCCATTTTTTAGAAACAACCAGACATGGAGTTTTGATTATGCAGAAGTACGTGGGGATTTATCAGTAAATATTTCTGCAAGAAGAAATTTTATTTATCAAACAACTAGAGATCCAGTTGGGGGGAATAAATATTTTGGATTTTTTCCTGTTTATGAAGAACTTCCTAGAACTATAATCAAAAATTCATCACAAATTGGTACGATACCTTATTTTGATGCTCCACTTTATTGGGATGTAAATATTACAAATGTTGTTAAAAGATTTTATAATGCACCAACAAGAAATTCAATCACAACTCCAACTGGAATTTCTGGACTTCCTGCCGGATCAACAATTCGTTATGGTGATATGAATGCAGGAGTAGCTAGATCGGAAATTGAAACTATTTCAGAAACTGGATTTAGGACAAATATAAATTTTGGATCGTACGTGAGTTTTGCTCCATCAATTTATACTGGATTTCAAAAATATACTTTAGATGTTCCAGGTGGAATTACTGATGCAAATTTATCTAGAGATAGGGAGTTTAGAAGAAATTCTTATTTGTATTCAAGACAGAATCATAAATTGAGTATTGGAGTTCCTGCACTTTTATTTTCAACAACATATCGTCACACTGATGGAAGAAGGTCAGAATTAAAAGAAGAAACTTTGTATCGTGGAAGAGATCGAGTTAGAGAAGCTGAAATTGCAATTGAAAGTAACGCATTTGAAAACGTAGAATTTTCTGTGAGAACAGCTAGAGATTTAAGAAGATTTGCTGATGGTTATGAAGGAACACCAACTAATCAACAAAGATGGTATTTTACAATTTTTAGAACTGCTGTGTTTTATGATTTTCAAGATGGCTTTGGAAAAAAAAGACAAACTCTTTTAGAAAGAAGAAGAAGTTTTTATTCTGGAATTTTTTTGAATAATGATTATGTTTATCATACAGCTCAAAATGCTCCACTTTATAATAATGCAACTATCTCATATAAACTTGGTGGTTTTTCTCTTCCATTTATCCGTAACTTTAAAAATTTTGAAGTTGGTGCATCTTGGTTTCATGTCTTCCAAGCTTCAAGATTAGAAGAATATGGGGTCTATGGTGGAACTTATAACCAAGCAAGTAGATATTATACAACAAGAAGTCCATACTTAGATTCTTATCGTTTTTATATTCAATCAGATTTACAAATCACTAGATATTTTGGAACAGAAATTGAACTAGATTCAAGAGTAACACAGCCTTGGAGATTTACAAATGAAATTGGACCAAATGCTGTTTTTAGAAATTCAAATGATCCAGCATCTTTATCTTCATCTTATACACAATATTTAGATTCAACTTTTAACAGTCCAAATTCTAACTTTCAACAAACCACACTGCAAAGAGATTTGAGTAATGGGCTTGGATTAAATGGATTAAATCAAAAACAATCTTCGGCATTTAATATTAATCGATTGATTTTGGTCGGTAAATTAAATGTACATAATTTTGAATATAGATTAGGTTATTCTATGGATTTGAGAGCAATTTCAGGTGGTTTAAATTTGGATACTCTTATAACATTTTATGACCAATCAGTATTCTTTTCAGTGAATTTACTAAATGTAAATTTAACTGGAGATGAACCTTCTGCATCACAATCACGAGCAAGATTATATAGATTCAGAAAAAGGGCATTGGATGATTTGGGGCTTAGTGGTGGAACAACTCCATAGGAGAAATTTATGTTAAAAGAAAGAAATCAAACTTTTAAAATCATGTTTATTTTTTTAGATTTTTTTATTGCATTAATCAGTTTTAGTATTTCTTTTTTATTAAGATTTTTATTGGATAAAAAATTTTATTTTCAGACAGAAAACTATTTAATCCTTGCAATTTCCATTTCAGTTACTCAAGTTATTGCAAACTTATTAATCGATTTATATCATCCAAGAAGAATCCAAGCTTTTTTTGATGAACTAAAAGCAATTATTGGAGCAGTAATTTTTAATTTGTTATTTTTACTTTCTGTTTTATTTTTTTTTAGAGGAGAAGTAAGAGCTGAAAATTTTTCAAGACTTGTTATTGGATATTTTTTGGTTATAAATATAATTTTAACTTCAGTAATTCATTTATTATTTAGAATTATTTTAATGAAGCTAAGAGAAAAAGGTTATAATTTAAGAAATGTAATTATAATAGGAACTGGAAAAACAGCAAATAAAATTTCTGAGATTATTTTAAAACATAAAATTTATGGATACAAATTAATTGGTCATTTTGGAGAAACCAAAAAGAAAACAAAATTATTTCCTAAAATGGTTTTGATTGGTGTTATTAAAGATTTTGAAAAAGTTATAAAAAAATTAAAACCAGATTTAGTGATCTATGCTAAAGATTATTCTGAACATGATGATTTTAAAGAAGTTTTGGATATTTGTGATTTTGAAAATATTGAACTAAAAATTGTTCCTGAATTTGTCGAATTTATTGCTGCAAAAGGCAGGGTTGAAGGACTTGATGGAATTCCAATTATATCAATTAGAGATATTCCAATTCGAATGGGATATAATCGGTTTATAAAAAGAAGTTTTGATATATTTTTTTCATTTTTATTTTTAACAATTTTTTCTCCTCTTTTTTTTATAATATCTATTTTAATCAAACTTACTTCAAAAGGACCCATTTTTTTAAAACAAGAAAGAGTTGGTTTAGATAATAAAAGTTTTAATATGATTAAATTTCGTTCTATGTTAGTTCAAGAAAAATCAGATTCAGATACAAAATGGACTAAAAAGAATGATCCTCGTGTTACAAAAATTGGAAGTTTTATTCGTAAAACATCTTTAGATGAAATTCCACAATTCTGGAATGTACTAATTGGGAATATGTCAATTGTTGGACCTAGGCCTGAAAGACCTTTTTTTGTAGATAAATTTAAAAATGATTATAAACAGTATATGAGAAGGCATTCTGTAAAAAGTGGAATAACTGGTTATGCACAAGTAAATGGATTTCGGGGAGATACGTCTATTGAAAAAAGAATTGAAGCAGACATTTATTATATTGAAAATTGGTCTTTATTACTAGATATAAAAATTTGTTTGCTTACTCCTTTTATTGGACTTATTAATAAAAACGCTTACTAATGAATTTATTAATTTTAGAAGAGTCTGAAAAAATTTCTAAAAACCAATTTAAAATCCAAAATAGAAAATTAGAACATTTTACAAAAATTTTAAAAGTAAAAATAGGAGATACTTTAAAAGCAGGAATTTTAAATGAATCAATAGGAAATTTTAAAATAACAAAAATTGAAAAAAATGAAATTTTGGGTGAATATGTTTTCCAATCAAATGAAGAATATTCTATCTTTTCAAATATCCGTTTTTATATAGCTTATCAGAGACCACAAACTACAAAAAAAATAATTCAATTAGCTAGTAATTTATCAGTAAAAGAAATTTATTTTTTTCCTTGTGAAAAATCTGAAAAATCTTACCAAGATTCAAAAATCTGGGAAGAACAAAATTTAAAAAATGAAATCATTCTTGGCTTAGAACAAGGAAAAAAAATTTATTCACCCAAAATTTATCACATACTTAAATTCCATGAATTAAAAAATTATTTTCAGACCAAAAATCCTTTTATACTTCATCCAAATACTAATGAAGTTGATTTAGTAAGTTTAAATTTAAACCTAAGTTTTTATGAATTTATTTTGGGATCAGAATCTGGTTTTACTGAAAAAGAAATTATATATTTTGAGAAAAATAATTGTAAATCAATTTCAATCTCTGATAGTATTTTGAGAACAGAATCAGCATTTTTGTATTTACTTTCTCAAATTGAATTTAAAAAGAAGTCCCACCAGTAAAAAAAATCATTTGTTCATCTTTTGCTTTAAATTGATTCGTGTCCTGATCCAAAATCCATCTTCTTCTATTTTGAATTTGGAAAGTAATCATTCCTAGATTTATAGAAAGTTCAACTGCTCCTTGGGATTTATCATCTACTTTAAATGCTTCTTGTCTTCTATCAAAACCTTTTTTGATGTAAAAGGCTGAGATTCTAAAGATTTGACCAATTGGTAAATAAGCACCAAGAAATACACGGGAATTATTTCTACCTTGGTAGTCTTCATAATTAGCTTCAAAACCTATTTTATAAATATTTAAAATTAATGAATGAAAATAACCTTTTATATCTTTTCCTTCAATTGGTTTTTGATTTAGATATTCATATTTTGTATATGGAAAATTGGAATCTAAATTTGTTTGGTATCTTTCTATTTCATAAAATGAATCAAAATAAATTGGGATATAATTGGGTCTCATACTTCGATATTCAGGTTTAAGAATAATATTAATATCTCTGCCACCAATTTTAGTAATCAAACCATAATGACGACCAAATGAATTATCAATTCCTCTAATTCGATTATAATCTGCATAAGGAGTTAATTCAAAATATTGTGAACTAAAAATTTTAAACTCCATATCATAACCTTCGATACCAAGTCTTTTTTGTTTTGAAATCTGTGGATTATTATCTTTATCATACCGAATATTTCCTGTTGTATCTAAGTTCAAAGTTTGTGGAGCTCTTGCATCTGAAGCGTAAGTGTGACCGATTGCAAAATATTTCCAATCAAAAAATTTTGGACTTTTGTTGTCTTCGAAAGCCTTCCTTTCTTTTTTTGGAGCAGTTTTTTCTACAGCTTTTTTCTTTCCCGTTTCAGGGTCTGTTTCAATTTCTACAAATCTTTCTTCTTCTTTAGTATCATCTATTTCTTCACCAACTTTTTTCCTACCAGAATCATCTAAAATATTTCCATTAGCTGCGAGCATTGCTATATCTTTTTTTCCAGAAATTAAATCCATTAGTCCATTAATAATTCCAAAGGGTCTCACATAACTTCGAATAGCCGTTACCTCCCTTGTATAAACTGAATTTGCAAATACTTGAAAACCGCCATAATCGGTGTTTATGTCTGCCATAACTCCCATTTTTGAAACATCCGGTCTTGGGTTATTTACATACCGCCCGATAATTGTGCCGTGACCAATATACCCATCATACATCCGCCCAAGAAAAACAGAAATATTAACTTCTTTAGGTTTATAAAGACCGTAAGTTCCATACCATATATTATTAATAATTTTAAAATAATCTGATTTATGATCATAATCAAATTTACGGAGTGTGCCGAGTTTTACATCTTGCTGTTTGGGATCAACATCTTTAACTAAAAAATTTAATGGTACTTGAATTGAAAATCCCCATTTATTTTGAAAATTCATATTCACTCTAGGGTTAATATATAAATAAGAATCTTTATTAAATTGATTTAACCCAAAATCCATTTTAAACGAATCTGAACTAGGCCGATCATTTACACCGGGTGGAGTCCAGACTTGAGAAAAAATTTGAGTTGTAAAAATAAAAAAAATAATGGCAAAAAATTTCACTGGTTTAGGTTATAAATTATTTCCAAAACTTCAAGAAAAAAAAAGATTTATAATTATTTCTATAAAGAAAATAAAAGACAAAATTCTAGCTTAACAAAGCTATTTTTAGAATCAAAGATTTAGTTGACTACACTAAAAAACTTTCTACCAATTATTAGTAAGCATCAAACAAAATTTAAATAATCTCAATCATTCAAAATATCTACTAAAATTTCTGTTTTGTCTTCTTCAATAAAATTTACTAACAGAAACTCAAAAGTGAAATCACCTTGGTAATTGGATAAAAGAATTCCTTCACTAAAATAAATAATTAATTTTTCTGAATCTAAAGTAAATTCTATTTTTTTTAAAATTTCTTTTAAATCTTCATCTTTAAATTCTTCAAAATCTTTTTCAGTTTTTGAAATTAATTCTTTTTTTATTTTATAAAAAATTTTCTTCTCACCTGATTCTGTAAATAAATCTGTTAAATTGATTTTTTTAAAACCAGTTTTGGCATTTTTATAAAATACATATTTTGTAAAATCAGTAAATGATGAGCTACCTATACTATGATTTCTACAAATGGAAGAAAAAAATTTTGAATTTAAAAAAATTAAATTACATGAACTTTCATTTGTTGATTCATCATAATAAGTTAAATACTCATCTGGAAAAAATTTTGATTTTTTTTCTTGGTGTAAATAGTATTGTTTTCTAAATTTATAAAGCTCAAATGCTTTATTAGAAAAATCTAAATTTACTCTTTCATTAAAATCTGAATCAATAAATCCAACTTGAGGAAATTCAACTATTTCTCCGCTTGATAATGATAATTTTTTGACATAAGCAAATGAATGGATAATGAATTTTTCTTTTTTGGTTAATTTCTTGTTTTCAAAAAAATATATTTCTAAAATTTTTCCAAGTATTGGAATATTGACATTTGCAATAAAATGATTATTTCTTTTTGATATAAATTTTAATAGAAACTTTTCTTTTTGAATTGTTTTACAAATATCTTTTTTACCCAATAAACAATTTTCTATATTTTTATTTTCAAGAATTAAATTCATTTCTATTGTAATTTTATTTTTTAATAAAATTATTTTTGTTGGAATATCTTGGTGCAAAAAAACTTGTAATGATTGAAATTGATTTTGCTTTGTTTCAGCAAGGTAATAAAATAAATCTGTTGATTTAGGTAATTCCTTTGTGTGGATAATTAAACTGAAAAAGAAAAATAGAAGTTTATACATGATTTTTATTGAATAAAATTTAAAGTAAATCGAATAGTTTTATTTCAGTTTATCTTTTACATTGATTTTCTCTTCAAAATTAGGATTGGTAAATTGAATCCTATCTCCAATCCAGTTGGTTATATTTCCAGAACTATCCATAAAAGAAAATTCAACTTGATAATTATTGCTACTATCAAAATCAAATGCACCTGAACACATACCATGACCAACTTCAATTTTTTCACCTTCAGGTTCGATATAAAAAATTGTTTCTTTCCCAGTTTTTAAATTTTTTACTGTTGTTTTAATAATGATTTCTGAATCATCTTTTGAAGGGTTATTAAATTCAACATATTCTTCAGGACCACAACCAAAATACTGGACTGTTTTTTTGAGCTCTTTTGGTTTTGATAAAACTTCTGGTGGTTTAGTATCTTTTTCTAATGTGACTTTAAAACTTATTGGTTCATATTCTTTTTTTGTTTTGTTATATCTAGTGAGACTTTCATATTCAGGTATATTGTTAATATAGAGTTTGTATTCCTGCCCCAAAACTAATTCTGTTTCTGGCTTTAAAACTGCCTGAGTTAAATTAAACCCTCCAACTAAAATTTCAGTAACCAAAAGTTTAATTTTCTTTTTTCCAGATATTAAATAAATATTATTTTTTTGATTTAAGTTCAGAATAATTTCCTGACTTTTAGCATAGCCAGTTAAAACAAAAATTGAATTTTGATTTATATTCTTTTCATTTGGAAAAACAAAAATACCATTTCCCATACACTTAGAATAGATTTCTTTATAAGAAAAAAAGCAGAAGATAATTAAAAAAAATTGTTTCATTTTACTTCTCCACTTATTTTTGTTCAATTTAATGCTAAAAATAAATCTTATCACCTAGAAAATTCTTTTTAAAAAATCAATCAATTAACGATTGTTGAAAAAAATAGTTAAATCATCATTCGCATTCTGAATTTCAGGTATGTAAACTTCGCTAATATTTGTTATGATATCTTGACTAGGATCAGGTCTCTCTAATGTTTTGATTGATGGAATCCAATTAGCTTGGATTGTTGAATAGGAGTTTTCATACTTCAAACGTGTAATTTCATTTAAGTTTTTATCAAATACTATAAATTCAGGTTCAACCCTGTGAATTGCATAAATAGGAACTGTACCTAAGGTAAAAATGCATGGGAGAAATGTTAAAAGATGAGTAAAATAACCAAGATCAGTTTTTCTTTCAAATTCTGGAGTTAATATACCAACGACTAAATAATCAATATCTAAATTTTTTAGTTTAAAAACTTGTGGATCAGTGTTGTTTTTTGGGATCTCTATTATTTTATTTAATTCAAGATAAAAATTACTCCCATGATGAGAAAAATTATCTGTTATAAATTTTTTAATAGTATCCGAGCTAACTTTATCATTATATCCACTAGAATTAAAATCAGTTATGTTTTTTCCAATTTTGAAATATTTTTTCAATGAGTTATTAAAATCTAATCCGACTTCAGTTTCTTTTGTTCTACTACTTCTTGTAATCTTAGTAATTCTATAAGGATAAAATCCTAAAGTTGCAATTTTTAAATCTTTGTTCTTCAGTATAGAATTTATTTTATATTCACGTATGTAATGTTTAATACAAAACAAATTTAACAAACTAATTATTAAAACTAATATTCTCATCATTAATACCTCTTCAAATTAAACGAATAATAAATTTATTTTGACATAAAAAAATTTCTACTGAAATAAAAAAATAGTTTCTTCTTTTATTTGATCAAGTAAGAATTTCCAAAGTAATGATGATGAAAAAAAAATTTAAAACAAAGTAAAATTTTAACAATAATTTTGTTAAAATCAAATTAATTTTCCCCAACTCTAGCGAAAACGATTGAAGCGGGGTCAAAAATTTGCAGATGCAAATTTTTGACCAGAGCGGAAAGCGTGTTTTTTGCGAAGCAAAAATTCGCCCACCTCACCCAACTTGATTTGAATTGATAAATTTCAACTTAAAGTCCCGCTCCATTTTTTACAAAACAGAGAGGGTAACTTTATATTTTCTAGTTAATAGAGTAACTTACTTAAGCAGTAATGTACTCTTTGTTCATTTTTGCGATGAACTTTACTGAAATTTCTTTAGGACATGCAGCTTCACATTCATATTGGTTTGTACAATTTCCAAAACCAGATTCATCCATTGCAGCAACCATTTTTTTGACACGCTCTTTACGTTCTACTTGACCTTGGGGTAACATAGCAAGTTGAGATACTTTTGCTGATGTGAATAACATCGCTGAAGAATTTTTACAAGATGCTACACAAGCTCCACAACCAATACAAGCTGCAGCTTCCATTGCAACGTCAGCATCCACTTTTGGAATTGGAAGTGCATTTGCATCTGGGGCTCCACCTGTGTTCACAGAAATAAATCCACCAGCTTGGATAATGGTATCAAATGCCTTTCTGTTAACCATTAAATCTTTGATCACTGGAAATGCTTTTGCTCTCCAAGGCTCTATCACAATTGAATCACCATCTTTAAAATTATGCATATGAAGTTGACAAGTAGTTGTGCCAGCAAGATGACCATGTGCTTTTCCATTAATCATCATAGAACACATTCCACAAATCCCTTCTCTACAATCATGATCAAATGCAATTGGGTCTTCCCCTTTTGTAGATAAGTCTTCATTTACCATATCAATCATTTCAAGAAATGATGCATGTGTGCTAATATCTTTTGCATCGTAATCAACAAATTTGCCTTTATCATTTTTGTCTTTTTGACGCCAAACTTTTAGTTTTAAATTTAGATTTTCTGACATTATTTGTAGCTCCTTTGTGCAAGTTTTATGTTCTCAAAAACTAATTCTTCTTTGTGTTCAACTGGTTTTTGGTTTACACCTTTGTGTTCCCATGCTGATACATAACAATATTTATCATCGTTACGTTTTGCTTCTCCATCTTCTGTTTGGTATTCAGTTCTAAAATGCCCACCACAAGATTCTGCTCTGTTTAATGCATCGTTGCACATAAGCTCACCAAACTCTAAAAAGTCAGCTACTCGAAGTGCTTTTTCAAGTGATTGATTGTTTTCTGCATTGATACCATTTACATTTACATTTTTGTAAAATTCTTCTCTGAGTTCAGGAATGAGTCCTAAAGCTTTTTTGAGACCAGCTTCGTCTCTTGCCATTCCACAATAATCCCACATAATTTTACCTAGCTCACGATGAAAACTGTCCACAGTTTTTTTACCTTTAATATTGAGTAAAGAATTGATTCTGGTTTTTACATCTTCTTCTGCTTTTTTAAATTCAGCGTGGTCTGTTGTGATTTTTTCCATTTTATTATTTGCAAAATAATCACCAATTGTATATGGAAGAACAAAATATCCATCCGCCAAACCTTGCATAAGTGCAGAAGCACCAAGTCTATTTGCACCATGATCAGAAAAATTTGCTTCTCCAATTACATGTAGCCCTGGAATGCTTGACATTAAATTATAATCTACCCAAAGCCCACCCATTGTGTAATGAACAGCAGGATAAATACGCATTGGAACTTTGTATGGATTTTCATTTGTGATTCTTTGGTACATATCAAATAGGTTTGCATATCTATCTTTTACCACATCTTCACTTAAACGTTTAATTGAATCTGCAAAATCTAAATACACTCCAAGACCACCTGGTCCAACTCCAAGTCCTGCATCACAAGCTTCTTTTGCTGAACGAGAAGCAATGTCTCTTGGAGCAAGGTTGCCATAACTAGGATATTTTCTTTCTAAATAATAATCTCTTTCATCTTCTGGAATTTGATCGGGAGAACGAGTATCTCCTTTTTTCTTTGGAACCCAAATTCTTCCATCATTTCTGAGAGACTCAGACATCAACGTGAGTTTAGATTGGTAATCACCAGATTGTGGAATACAAGTTGGGTGAATTTGAGTATAACAAGGATTTGCAAATAGTGCACCTTTTTTAAATGCTCGAAAAGTAGAAGTTACATTACAACCCATTGCGTTTGTAGAAAGAAAGAATACGTTTCCATATCCACCAGTTCCAAGAACAACTGCATCTGCTGCATGTGAAGTAATTTCACCTGTTACCAAATCACGAACTATGATTCCTTTTGCATGTCCATTTACTAATACTAGTTCCAACATTTCAGTTCTAGTATACATTTTTACATGACCAAGTCCAATTTGACGAGAAAGAGCTGAGTATGCCCCAAGTAGTAATTGTTGTCCAGTTTGACCTTTTGCATAAAATGTTCTAGAAACTTGTGCTCCACCAAATGAACGGTTTGACAAATGCCCACCATATTCACGTGCAAATGGAACACCTTGAGCGACACATTGGTCAATGATGTTGCGGCTAATCTCTGCTAAACGATATACATTTGCTTCTCTTGCTCTGAAGTCTCCACCTTTGATAGTATCATAAAAAAGTCTATAAACAGAGTCACCATCGTTTTGGTAATTTTTAGCTGCGTTAATTCCACCCTGTGCTGCAATTGAATGGGCTCTTCTTGGAGTATCTTGGAAACAAAAACATTTTACATCATAACCAAGTTCAGCTAAAGTTGCAGCAGCAGATCCACCAGCTAAACCTGAGCCAACAATAATAACAGAATACTTTCTTTTGTTTGCAGGATTTACAAGTTTCATTTCAAACTTATGTTTATCCCATTTTTTTTCAATCGGGCCAGATGGTATTTTTGAATTAAGAGTCATATTTTTTCCTTTAAGAAATAATTTTTAATAAAATTGCTGTTGGAACAGATGCAAAACCAAGAAATATCCCAAGCCCAACTGCATTGCTAACTAGTTTGAGTTTTGGTTCAATTTTTGGAGAGTTTAGACCAAGTGTTTGAAAAAAACTAAAAAACCCATGACTTAGATGTATGCAAAGTAAACCAATAGAAAGTATATAAGCAATTGCGAGTAATGGATTTGTAAAACTTACAACCATCATATTATAAACATCATGTCTTCCAAGAGTATCCATCATTCCAGAAAATTCAGGATGAGTTGCTTTAAATGTAAAATGAAGTAAATGATAAATGATGAAGGCTAATACAATTAAACCTGAATATTTCATAGTGAGTGAAGCATAAGACGCTTTATTTGTTTGCTGGTTAAAGTATTTTACTGGTCTTGCAGCTTGGTTTTCTAAAGTTAATTTGACAGCTGTTAAAATATGGACTATGACAATTACCAATAAACCAATTCTTGCAACCCAAAGTAAACCACCTAGATCTTGCAGAAACTTTGCATAAGCATTGTATTTATCTTGCCCTTGAAACATTAACAAATGCCCGGTCATGTGGGCTACAACGAAGCCATAAAGTAAAATTCCAGATATTGCCATTAGAACTTTCTTTCCTATTGATGATTGAAAAAAACTCTTTTCAGAGCTCATAAACGCCTCTTTTTTTTATGAATAGAATCTAATTATCTTATCTGTATATTAGACGTTTATGTAAAATCATTTTTGAGGTTCTGGTGAAATTTCTGTAGAATTTGTTCCAAAATTTTGGATTAATTGGTCAATCGACAAATAAGCAGATGCCTCAAATAAATCAAAAATTTCTTCATCTATTTTATTAATAGTTTTGTAGGGGGTAATTAAGCCAATACTAGTATGAACTTCTTTTTCTGTTATAATAGACCTATAAGACTTGAACCTTATATCAAAACTATTATCTGATATATTTAAGTTATTAATTTCAAAAAAATGCAATTCAAATAAAATACCTTCCATATTTAACTTTTTTACAAAATCAGAAATTTGAAAGACAAACTTTTCATCAGCATTTTCTACTTTAAAACTTTCATAATTGAAAATCAAATCTGGATAAAATAAACTAACAGAATCTTCCAAATGTGGAAATAATCTAAATTCTGTTTGTTTTAAATTATCTTCTAAATTTTGGAACTTGCTAACTTTGATATTAAATTTATTTTCCAATTGAATTCTTGTTGTATAATGATAAGAAATTAATTTTTCTTCTTTTAAATTTTTTAATGGAATTAATTTTTCTTTAATTCTTTCAATAAAATATTTTTCTTCATCATTTTTTGGCTCTGGAAAAATTGTATTAGAAAATACAGATTGAAGAATTAAGATTTCTTTTAAGGAAGATGCATTGATTTTATTTTGTTTTGTCTCAATATATTTTTGATTTTCAAAACTAGAACACGAATTAAAAATTAAAAACAAAAATAGAATTTTTTTTATTTCCATGTTACTACTCTAAATTAGGAATTAAAAAATCAATTCAAATTAGTTTTTAAATTTTGAAGTTTTTTACTTATCTAATTCACGTAATAAAGAATTGAATTTATAAAATTTTAAAAGCCCACGAATTGCATTTACATCTACTGAAATTGCTCTACCCCGTAAGTCAGAATAAACATAATTCCAAATATGAGAATGAAAATTTCCATCAAAAATAATTCCAACAAATTCCCCTTTTTTATTTAAAATTGGACTTCCTGAATTTCCACCAATGATATCATTTGTGCTTATAAAATTTACTGATGTTTCTAAATCCATACTTTTTGATTGTTTTAAAAATCCAATTGGTAACTCGAATTCATCTTTGTTATGAAAGCTAGAATTTCTTTCAAACAATCCATAAAAAGTGGTTTTATAAGGAACTAAAATTGAGTTAGTATCTTCGTAGCCTTTTACTTTTCCAATAGAAAGTCTTAATGTAAAAGTTGCATCAGGATAAATTTCATTTTTATAAATTTCAAATCTTTTATCTGATAAAACTTTTCCTTCTTTTGTGAAAACAGATTCAATTTGTTCCTCATAAAAATCTCTTTCTTGCCTAAGTATTGGTTCTAGTTCTAAAACATATTTTATTAAAGGATCATTCACTCTGGAAAAATCTTCTTGTTTTAATTCTAATAATTGTTTTCTAAATTCTGGATTGTCTAAATTTGTCTTATCAATAATCTCTTCTAATAACTCGTCAATTTGGTTTGTACCAATTGCTTTATTCCTAAAAGCATCTTCTTTTTCTAGATGTTCTGAAGAAATTTCTAGTGTAGTTTTAAAACTTAATTTTTCTAAATCTTTATATATTGGAGCTTTTGAAAATAACTTTAATTTTAAAGAATCCAAATTTGAGTCTCTAAATTCTTCATATCTTTCTTCGTTTGGCTTTAATATTTCTTGTCTATAACGAATAATTTTTAAAGCGATATTTAATAGTTTTGAAGAACCAATACTTCTATAAAAATACTCTTTAAATCTTTGTATCAATCTATTTTGAGCATTTTCAATTGATTCAAATGAAGTATTTGATTTATCTTTTTCTTTAATTTGTTTTCTAAACTCGGATTCTTTTTTTTGTAAATTATCTAATAGCTCTTTATCTTTTAAATTATGATATTCACCTGTGATTGATTTTAATCCATTTTCCATTCCTAAAATTGAGTCTTTGGCAATTCGTTCATTTTCTTTGGATAGTTTTGAAAATTCACGATACATTTTTAATTTATATTCTAAATTTCTGATATAGTTAGGAAAAATATAATCAAAATCAAATTTTATTTGTGAAAAAGTTTTTTGTCTATCTGTGGAACCGGGATGTCCTGAAACAAAAACTAGCTCATCTTCAACTACAGACTTTTTTGCAAAAGGTAAAAAATTTTGCGACTTAATTGGTTTGTTATTTTCATAAACTCTAAAAAAAGCAAAATCAAAAACATATCTCGGAAAATTAAAATTATCTGCATCTCCACCAAAAGCAGCTAGACTGATTTCTGGAGTCATCACAAGTCTTATGTCTGTATATTTTTTATAACGATATAAATAATATTCTCCTCCATCAAAAAACTCAACTACATCTGAACGGAAACCTGTTTTTTCAAAAGAGTCTTTTTCAATTTTTGAAGAAATTTCTTTTAATTTTTTTAGTCTCAATTTATTGTCTGAAATGAATTTGATTTCAGAAAAAATTTTTTCCGAAACATTTTCAAAATTTACTAAAATATTAATTTCTAAATCTGTACATTTTATTTCTTCGGATTTACTTTTAGCAAAAAATCCTTTTTTAACATAATCATTCTTACTTGTTGAAAGTTTTTGAAGTTGAGACATTGCTACATGATGATTTGTAATAACTAAACCTGAATCTGAAATAAAAGATCCAGAACCACCATCATTAAACCTTACTGATGCAGCAATTAAGTTGTCTAAGAATTTTTTAGTAGGAACAAAATTATAATCCTTTTTTAATTTTTCTAAAGGTAAATTGTGAAAAGTCCACATTCCTTCGTCACCTTGAATTTGGTTCATAAGCATAAAAAATCCTACTAAAATAAGTTTCATGAGATTACTAAAAATTAGAAAAACGCTATGTATAGTTTTTTTTGAAAAAATTTTAATTTTCTTAATAAAATAAAACGAATATTTACTATTTTGCAAAAATAACTGCTTCTTTGACTTTCCTTAAACTTTGCAGCATTAACATTTCGATATTAAAAAATGCTTTTATTTTTAAGGATTTGTATAAGACTAAAAATATGAAAAAATTTATTCTTATTTTTTTTAGTTTATTAGTTTTGGCTGTTTTTGGAATTTTTACTTTTATATATTACTTTCTTTCTAATTTAGATAAAAATTTTGTAGTTAAACAAATTGAATCTAAATTAAATTTGAGAGCAGAAATTTCTGATTTAAAATTAAATATTTTTAGTTTAAATCCTGAAATTGAATTAATTGATTTTAAAATATCCGAAAGAGATCAGTTTGCAAATAAAGCTATTCCTGTTTCAGAAAGAGATCCTTTAAAATATTCGATACTTTCTGTTGAAAAAATAAAAGTTCATTTGAATATACAAACTATATTGCAAAAAGAGTTTAAAATTAAGGAAATAAGTTTTTTTAAACCAAAACTAGATTTAGTACTTTTTGAAAACGGTGGAAATAATTTAAAAAATTTGTTTAGAAAACCTAGATTAATAGATGGAAAAGAAAATCCCCAATTATCTGAAGTTGAAAAAAAGAAAGAAGGATCTACTGAACCATTTACTGCAGAAGAACTTCCAATTATAATTTATTTGGATTCTTTTAAAATTGAAAATTCTTTTATACAAGTTTTTATAGCCAAAAATCAAAATAAAATCGTTTTAAATCCAGCAAATTTTGAAATTAAAGATTTTAAATTAAATAAAAATGATTTAGAAAATGAAAATGAGCTTTTTTTAAAATTAGATACAAATTTATTTTTAAAAGATTCAATTGGTAAAGATAACTTAGAATTAAAATTAATTTCAAATGGAAAAATTAATTTATTTGATAAATCAACAAAATTAATCAATCCATTTTTCATTTATGATTTAACAATTTTAAAGACATCCTATTTAACTAGTTTACCAGCATTAGATGTTTTATCAAAAAGACTTCCAATACTTAACCAAATTGGTTTAGAAATTCCTTTTTTATCTGAAAAAATGGAATTAGAAAATGATGTGAACACAAAAATATCTTATTCATCAGGTGTGATTACTTTTTTAAAAACAGTATTTTTCCCTTTAAAAAAATTTGATTTAGCCATATTAGAAAAATCCAAACTTAATATTATCACTAATAATCATTATTTTAGAGGATCAAGTATTCTTTCAAAAGAAGAAACCACAAAATCACTATCAAAAGTGGAAGCCTATATTTCAGAAAAAAATAAAATTCCAGAATTAAATCAACTGAAAGATAAGCTATTTTCATCTTTTGTTGAAAATGAAAGAATTAAATTAGATTTTATTTCTGAGGGTCTAATTTCTTCTCCGAAGCTTACTCTTGAAAATCAAATTCCAGATATTAAATCCATGTTAAAAGATATTGCAATTTCAAAAGTCAAAGATGTCATTATAAACAAAACGAATGAAAAACTAGATGAAGGCAAACAGAAATTAAACGATAAAATAAAAGACAAATTAAAAGATAAACTACCTATCAAATTACCTTTTTAAATATTGTATTTTTTTCTTTTTCTCCATAAAGTTGCTGCATCAATTCCCAAAATTCTTGCTGCAACTTTATAATCTGATGTTCTATTCAAAACTTTTTTTATATGAATCAACTCAATTTCTTCTAAAGTAATAAGTTCTTTATCGTCTTTTATAGTCAAAAATTGCATTTCTTCTGGTAAATGTAATGGTTCAATTGCATCTTGTTTAGAAAGTTTTACAGCTGAATAAATTGTGTTTTTTAACTCAATTACATTTCCTGGCCAACGATATAATTTCAGCAAATGCATTGCATCTGAAGTAATTCTTATTTTTTTATTTCCTTGGGCTTCGTGTAAATAATGGTCTATGAGTAAAGAAATATCTTCTGGTCTTTCCTTAATTGATAGAAGTTTAATTTTGACTTCATTTAATCTATAATATAAATCTTCTCGTAAAATTTTCTCTTTTAAAGTTTCTTCGATATTTGTATTTGTGATGGATATAAATCTTACATGATATTTTTTTTCGTTTTGAGAAAGTATCTCATAAATTCTTTCTTGTGAAGATTGTGGTAATGAATTTACTTCATCTAATATCATTGTACCATTTTTTACTTCATTAATTTTTGAACTTTCTACTTGTGAATCCAATTCTTTATTAATTGAATCTTCACTAGCCATACAATTTAAAACTACAAGTGGGAAATTTGAACGTGGAGAATTTAGATGGATTTTTTCTGCTAAAAGTTTTTTTCCAGTACCACTTTCACCTTGAATCAAAACATTTATTTTTGAATCTGCAATACTTAAAGCAGTCTCTAAAGCTTTCATCATATCAGGGTTATTTGTTAAGAAAAAATCTTTTTTGCTTAGAATGGCACTTTCTCTTAAACTGTTTAATTCAGATTTAATTTCATGATATTCCCAAGCTTTTTTTGCAAAAAATTGAAGTTCTTTTATTTGAACTGGTTTTTGTAAAATATGGTAAGCACCGAGATCAACTGCTTTTAAGGCATCTTCAATTCCTGAATTTCCAGATATAATGATTACTGTAATTTTTGGTTTGTCTGTTTTTATACGTTTTAAGATTTCCATACCATCGATAGGATGCATTCTTAAATCTAAAAAAACTAAATCATAATTTTTTTCATACAATTTTGCTAATGCTTTTGTTGGGTCAGATATGGCGTCAATTTTGAAATTAATTGCCTCTAAAGCTACTTTAAATACTTCTAATAAATACTTATCATCATCGACAACAAGTACATCTGGTTTTCTATTTAACAATTCTAAATCCTAAATACATATAAGAATGTATAATTTTTTTGTCAAATATTTGTATGACTTGATTTAAAACTTATTAAATAAAAAAAGAATTTATGAAAGGAATTATAAGAATCCAAGCATCTTCTCCTGAGCTTAAAGTTGGGAATATTGAATTTAATTGTTTAGAAATTATTAAAACGTTAGAATTTGCTTCTCAAAACCAAGTTGATATTGTTTTATTTCCAGAATTGTCATTAACTTCATATAGCTTAGCAGATCTGTTCTATGAGGAAAAAATTCACTATGAATCTATTCAAGCTTTATTAAAAATTTCGTTAATAACAAAACAACTCCAAATTTCCACAATTATTGGTTTACCAATTTTTATCGACGGGAAAATTTTTAATGTTGCTTCATTTATTTCAAATGGAAAAATTCTTGGCATGGTTCCAAAAACTTATCTTCCAAACACAAATGAGTTTTATGAAGAAAGATGGTTTGCTTCTGAAAGAAATAGAATACTAGAAGAAATTATTATTGGTACAGAAAAAATTCCTTTTGGAGCGGATTTAATTTTTTCTGAAAAGAATTTAAATTTAAAAATTGGAATAGAAATTTGTGAAGATTTATGGGTAATTACTCCTCCAAGTAACGACTTGTCAATTGCAGGAGCAAATTTAATTTTTAATCCATCAGCAAGTCCAGAAATTATTGGAAAATTTGAATATAGAAACGAACTTGTTCGGCAACAATCTGCAAGATTAATTTCTGGTTATGTTTATGCCTCTTCAGGTCCAAACGAATCAACAACAGATTTAGTTTATTCAGGTCATTCTATGATTTATGAAAATGGAAGTTTATTAGCAGAATCAAAAAGATTTAATTTAGAATCTGAATCTATTTTTTCAGATATAGATATTGATAAACTTAATCAGGATAGACTAAAAAACTCGAGTTATAAAAACTCTTTTTCTCAAAAAAAATTTAGAAGGATTGAATTTGAATTAATTCAAAATAAAAAGAAAAACTTTTATTTAAAATTGAGTAACACTCCTTTTGTCCCAAAAGATTTATCTCTTAGGGAAAAAGTTTCAGATGAAATTATTCAAATTCAAAGTACCGCTTTGGCAAAAAGATTAAAACATACAAACTTAAAAAAAATAGTTATTGGGGTTTCTGGGGGATTAGATTCAACTCTTGCATTACTTGTATGTGTTTTGGCTTTTGAAAAATTAAATTTAGATAAAAAAGGAATTCTTGCAATTACAATGCCAGGGCTTGGTACTAGTTCTAGAACAAAAAAAAATGCTATTGAATTAATAGAACAACTCGGTTTAAGTTTTAAAGAAATTTCAATACATGATTCTGTAATGCAACATTTTAAAGATATTGAACAAGATGAAAATCTTCATGATATAACTTTTGAAAATTCTCAAGCTAGAGAAAGAACCCAAATCCTAATGGATATGGCAAATAAAATAAATGGCTTAGTTATTGGAACTGGTGATATGAGTGAGTTAGCACTTGGTTGGTGTACATATTCTGGAGATCATATTTCTATGTATGCAGTTAATGTGGGAATACCAAAAACTTTAGTCAAATACTTAGTTGAGTATTTTGCTTTAATTAAATACAAAGATAAAATTTCAGAAACTTTAAAGGATATAATCGCAACTCCTGTATCACCTGAATTAATACCACCAAAAGATGGTAAAATTTCTCAAATCACAGAGGATCATGTTGGTCCATATATTTTACATGATTTTTTTATGTATTATATGTTAAGATATAGGTTTAGTCCAACTAAAATTTTTGAACTTGCAGAAATTGCTTTTAAAGATTCATATGATCGAGAAACAATTTTAAAATGGTTAAAAGTATTTTATTCTAGATTTTTTTCACAAGCATTTAAAAGATCTTGTTTACCAGATGGACCCAAAATTGGATCTGTTGCTGTTTCACCAAGAGGAGATCTCAGAATGCCATCAGATGTTTCAGCAACTTTATGGCTTACTGAGATTGATCATCTAACCATTTAGGAAAAAGAGCTGCATCTATTCCTAATAGATTAAAAATTCTTCCTGCAATAAAATCTCCAAGATCATCAATTGTTTTAGGCATTTGGTAAAATCCTGGAGAAGCAGGTAATATAATTCCACCAGCACGATCTAGTTCTAACATATTTCTAAGATGAATTTGGTTAAATGGAGTTTCTCTTGGAACAAGAATTAATCTTCTTCTTTCTTTGAGAGTTACATCTGCACAACGTTCAATTAAATTTTCAGTTAACCCAGCATTGATAGATGCAATTGTTTTCATAGAGCAAGGTAGCACAAGAGTTGCGTCCCAAATATTTGAACCAGAAGCAATATCAGAACCAATATCATTAAAATTTTTTAAATGAAATTTATTTTGAATTGTTTCAATCTTGTATATATCAATTAAATAATCTAATAGTTCTTTTGGATTTGAAATTTTACAATTAAATTCTTCTCTAAAAATTCGTATTGATGCGGGACTTACGACAAAATGAGTTTCACCTTTTAAACTAAGAAGTTTTTTTACAAATCTTGCAAGATAAATTGAACCACTTGCACCCGCAACTCCAAGAACTAATTTTAGCTCATCATTAGAATTTTTCAATAATTGCCTTCCATTGGTCAAACAACACACCTATAAATAAGACTATACTTATAAAAGCATTGATATGAAAAAAAGCAATTGGGAGTTTGGATAAATCATTTTCTTTAACTAAAATATGTTCTATCAAAAATAAAATTCCTATTATACTTAAGAATAAAAAGTAAGTTAAGCCTAAATTAGCAAAAATCCCAGCATAAACTAAAATGGAAAAAGATAATACATGAGAAGTTCTAGCAATAGTAAATGCTAATTTTATTCCAAATTTTGAAGGAATAGAATATAAACCATTTGATTTATCAAATTCTGCGTCTCCACAGGAATACAAAATATCAAATCCAGCAATATGAAACATTAAACCAAATGTCCAAAGAATAGGTAAAAATTCGATTTTATCTAAAATAGCCACTGAAGCAGCAAGTGGAGCTAGTCCAATTGCAAATCCCAAAAAAAAATGACAAAGAAAAGTAAATCTTTTTGTAACTGAATAAAATAAAATTAAAAATAAAGTTGGAAATGAAAAATAAAAACAAAATAGGGAAATAAAATAAGTGGTGACAATAAAAACTAAACTAAAAAAAATTATAAAATACAAAACTGAATTTTTATCTAACTTCTTACTTGGAATTTCTCTGTTTGCAGTTCTTGGATTTTTTGCATCTATATCTGAATCAATATAACGATTAAATCCCATTGCTGCTGATCTTGCACTAAACATACAAATAATAATTAAAACAAATTTATAAATCATTTCTTCTTTAGTTAAATTTGATTTTAAAATAGCAAGGCTTGCTGAAAAAGCAGCAAATGGAAGTGCAAATAATGTATGAGAAATTTTTATCATACTAGAATAGTTTTTTAGTTTTTCAAAAATCATTTTTTTACCGTGTCTTCATAATCAGGCATTGTTACCTTTACAGATTTATCTCTACTAAGTGTTGCAGTTCCATAATCAGCCAGCACCATAAAATATTTTTCTAGAAAAAAATCAAAATCATCTTTTTCATCTGTGTCAACCATTTGTAAATATGTATCCACCATAAATAACTTTCCAAATTTCATATCCCCTTTAAATAAGAACAAATAATTTTTAGCATTTGGAATGGGTCTTGGTGGAACGGGGACAGATTTTCCATTATCCATAAAAATATGAAGCTGGTTATTTTCTAAATTTACAGACTTAATTTCTCCTTCCATTTTTGGTGGTGGAAAAATTGCAAATGGGTTAATATAAATTGTGTTCTCTTTAACTGAAATTCCTCTTCCATCTGGAACTGGTAATAATTTTTCTAAATTTAGAGCAACTAAGCCAAGTAAAGATTTTGCACTAGAAAGTCCAATTGCTGTAATTTTATTTGCTTCAATTAAAATTTGTTTTTTTTCTTTGGTGTAAGAAAGAGTTCCTTCCAATTCAAAATCAAGCCAAATTATAAATTTTAATTCACCATTTAAATAAATTTTATTTTCTTTTTCATCTAAAAATTTTATTCTATCTAGTTTTAAAACTGATTCAGGATAATTAAAAATATATTCTTTAAAAATTGTTTCGAGTGTTTCAGCTTTGATATATGCATCAGCTTTAAAAATACTAATGATAAAAGAATTTGGATCGTCAAAATTTACTACACCGGATTTTGTTTGTGGAATTAAATCTGCATTTACATTTTTTAATAGTACTGGAATTTTTTCAGCAAATCTAAAATTTACATTATCCAATGAAAGATAAGTTCCTGTCCGAGATTTTTGTTGAATTGGTTTTACAGATTCTTCTTGAAATAATTCCAATTTTTTCTTTTCTTCTTTAAGAATAAAATATTGAATTGCAAAAAGTATATTAGAAACAGCTAATATTAAAGTTAAAACCAATAAAACTTTTTTCAAATTAACCTCTGATAATTAAAATGGGTAAATTAATGGAAGATAATAAATCTTCTCTTTCACCAAAAAATAAAATTTTCTTCTCAAGACTATTTTCAATTTCAAGCCAATGTTTGTAACCAATGATAACCAATGAATAAGATGAAATCTTTTTCTTATTTAATTCCCAAAATGGATATGATAAAATTTGTTTACCAAAATAATCTTTAAATAATTTTTTATCTGGTTCTTTTTCTGAATCAAAAATTAATTCTATTTTACTTGTAGTATTTTTATAAATCAAAGATGCAACATCAAAAATTGCTTCTGCTTCGTTTGGGTCTGAATAAAAAATCCCTACTTGTTTCACTTCTTTTAAATTTTTATCTAAAAATACTCCTACAGTAGAATCCACTTCTGATAAAACTTTTTCCACTTTTCCACCAAGAAAATTTTGTCCAAATAATCTTTTGGAGGCACCCATTAAAACTAAACTTGATTGTTCTAGTTTTGCAGTAGTTGAAATTTCTTTTACAATATCATCTGAATATTTATAAATTTTATTCAAAATAATTTTTTTATCTTCAGCAATCTGAGAAATTTCATTAAAAATAGATTCAGAAATTTCTCGATTTAGAGAAGTAATATTTTCTGGTACAGGAGATAAATGAAGTGCAGCAATATTTGTATTTTTAGAAGAAAGTGATGCTGCTAATCTCATTAAGGAAACACCAGCTGCTGTTGGGCCAAAAGCAAATAAAATTGGAGAAATTCTTTCCTCATCTTGTTCAACTTTTTTAAAATCATCAATCACTAAATTTAAAAGTGGACCTGTCGCAAAAGTTGTAACAAGAGCCATAATCACCATCATCACAAAAATAGTTGGGCTAATTACACCTAGATCATAACCAATATTAAGGACGATTAATTCCATTAAACCTCTGGTATTCATCAAAGTTCCAATAGCAAATGATTCTTTCCAAGAATGACCAACAAATCTAGCTGCAAACATAGAACCAATCAGTTTACCAATTGTTGCTAAAATTATTATATAAATACAAGTAAATACATGTTCCCATTCATTGAGTAATCCAATTTTAGTTCTAATTCCAGTATAAGCAAAAAATAGTGGAAGTAAAAAAATCATGCTGAAGTCTTCAAATTTTTCAGTAAGAACTTGTCTGAGTTTTGTATTTGTTGGCATAATTACTCCTGCTAAAAAAGCACCGAATAAAGCATGAATACCAATTCCTTCACTCACTACAGCTGAACAAAGCATAATTAAAATTAAAGCAGTGATAACACCCTTTCCAATAATTTCTTTTGAAACATAAATTTTACTCATTCGATTGAGTAATGGTTGTACATAAGAAACCATAATTGCAACAAATACAACACTAAGAACTAGCACAAAAACAGAAATCAACATTGTTCCAGCGTGAACAATCGCAATGATTAAAGCCAAAATACACCATGCTGAAATATCATCTACTGCAGCACAAGTTAATGTTATTATACCAAGAGGAGTTTTAGATAGACCTTTTTCTTGAATGATTCTTGCAAGCACTGGAAAAGCAGTGATACTTAAAGAGATTCCCATAAATAATCCAAAAGATAAAAAGCTTACTCCTTCTGGAGCATACTTTTCAAATAAAAAATAAGCAAGAATTGTCCCTAACATAAATGGAAAAATAATGCTAGTGTGAGAAATAAAAACTGCTTGGCTTGCTTGCCGTTTTAGAATTCCAACATCTAATTCCATTCCAATGATGAACATAAAAACTAAAAGACCAATTTGAGATAAAATTTTTATATATGCGAGAGATTCTTTTGGAAAAAAAATATTTGAAAATTCTGGAAAAAAATATCCTATTAAAGATGGACCAAGAGCAATTCCTGCAAAAATTTCACCAATAACAGATGGTTGCCCCATCTTTCTAAATATCCTAGAAAAAATTCTAGATAAACCAAGCACAATTATAATTTGAATCAAGATCATGCTCAGTGGATCTTTTAAGTTTGCTCTAACTTCAGAGCCAAATTGTTCTAAAATATTTTGATCTTTTTTTTGTTTCTCAACTTTTTTTAAAGTTTCAATTTTTTTTGGATCTGTAATTGGTTTTTCAAGTTTGTATCTATCTGAGCCATAAAAAACTAAACCCATTACTAAAGAAAAAACAAGAGTGATGATTAGGTATGTAATGCTATTTAATTTTTTCATAAGAAAAATTTGATTCCTGAATCTAAAAATTACTTTATTAAAAACAATCCTTATTAGTCATTATTTAATTAACTTTTTTTTAAGGAAATATTTTGAAATCTAGATATGTTTTTGTTACTGGTGGAGTTTGTTCCTCACTTGGAAAAGGTGTGACTGTTGCAGCCCTTGGTTGTCTTCTTGAATCAAGAGGTTATACTGTTGCACTTCAAAAAATGGATCCTTATATTAACATTGATCCGGGAACTATGAGTCCATACCAACATGGAGAAGTATTTGTTACAAATGATGGTGCTGAAACAGATTTGGATTTAGGTTATTATGAAAGATTTACAGCTTCCAAACTCAGTAGAAAAAATTCAATCTCAACCGGACAAATTTATAATTCAGTAATTGAACGTGAACGTAAAGGGGATTATCTAGGTCGCACAGTTCAAGTTGTTCCACATATCACAAATGAAATTAGAAATAGAATTTATGCATTGTCCAAAGAAGAAATTCCGGATTTTATAATTGTAGAAATTGGTGGAACTGTTGGTGATATTGAATCAGTTCCATTTTTGGAAGCAATTAGACAAATGAGATTTGAACATGGTTGGGATCAAGTTTTATTTGTTCATTTAACTTTAGTTCCAACAATCACAGTTGCTGGAGAAGCAAAAACAAAACCCACCCAACATTCTGTAAAAGAATTATTGGCACTTGGAATTCAACCAGATGTTTTAATTTGTAGAATCAGTACACCAATGTCCAAAGAAATGAAATCTAAAATTTCACTTTTTTGTAATGTAAAAGAAGAAAATGTAATTTCAGCATCTGATATTACTTCTTCCATTTATGAAGTTCCAAAAATGTACAAAGAAGAAAAATTAGATGAAGTAGTTTTAAAATCATTTGGCATCGAACCAAAAAAATCCAATTTTATTGAATGGGATAAAATGGTAAAAAAAATTCTGAACGCAAGTAAAAAAGTTCAGATTGCAATTGTTGGAAAATACATTTCTCTTCATGACGCTTATCGTTCAGTTTATGAATCACTTTCTCATGGTGGAATTGCAAATGATGTGATTGTGGAATTAGTAAAAATCAATCCTGAAGAATTAGATAAATCAAATGTAAAAGAATTATTAAAAAATGTAAACGGCATTTTAGTTCCCGGTGGATTTGGGGACAGAGGAATTGAAGGAAAAATTGTAGCAATTCAATATGCACGCACCAAAAATATTCCTTTTTTTGGAATTTGTCTTGGAATGCAATGTGCAGTAATTGAATTTGGAAGAAATGTTCTTGGTTTTAAACATGCAAATTCTACAGAGTTTAATCCTTCGACAGAATTTCCTGTTATTTCACTGATTGAAGAACAAGCTGAAATTGAACAAATGGGTGGGACAATGAGACTTGGTGCTTATCCTTGTATTGTCAAAAAAAATTCACTAGCTTACCAAGAATACAAATCCGAAAAAATTTTTGAAAGACATAGACATAGATTTGAATTTACCCTAAGATACAAACAAGAGTTCATGGAAGCAGGAATAGATTTTTCAGGATATTCACCAGATGAAAAATTGATGGAAATTATTGAACTAAAAAATCATCCTTGGTTTGTGGGAGTTCAGTACCATCCAGAATTTATGTCTAAACCAATTTCACCACATCCATTATTTGCTGGTTTTATTCGAGCAGCTTCAAAGGTAAAAATATGATTAAATCCATTTTAAAATTTTTTCAAAAAGATAATTCAAAACCAAAAGAAATTTATGAAGCAATAAAAATGGAACTTCCTTTAAATGAAATTGAAACTATGATTAGTTCAGGATTGAATTTGGATTTAAAAGATGAATCTGGTTTAACTGCTCTTCATTATGCAGTGGAATCTGGAAAATTAGAAACAGTGAAATTACTTTTGGAAAATAAAGCTAATCCAAATATTGGTGATAACGATATGGTAACTCCATACAATATCGCAAAATCTTACTCTGGGCTTGAAGACATTGTAGAGTTGTTATTAAAACATGGAGCAGATCCAAAAATTTTAGACAAACATGGAAAGAACTATTTAATGTGAGGAAATATGAAAACAATAACTGAAAGAGAATTTTTTGGAACTAAAATTGGTGGAAAAAATCCATTTTTTTTAATCGCTGGTCCTTGTGTGATGGAATCTAGAGACTTGCTAGATAGAGTAGCTGGTGAGATGATTGAAATTTGTAATCGTTTAAATTTATTTTATATTTTTAAAAGTAGTTTTGACAAAGCAAATCGTTCTTCGATTCATTCTTATCGTGGACCGGGAATTAAAGAAGGAATTAAAAATTTAGAATTTATAAAATCAAAATACAATATTCCTGTACTCACAGATGTTCACGAAACAATTCAAGTTGAGGAATTAAAAGATGTAATTGATGTATTTCAAATTCCTGCTTTTCTTTGTCGTCAAACAGATTTGCTTGAAGCTTGTGCTAAAACTGGAAAATGGGTCAATGTAAAAAAAGGACAATTTCTTGCACCAAGTGATTGCAAACATATCAAAGAAAAAATCAGAGAATGTAATTCTGAAAAATATATTGTGACTGAACGTGGTGCAAGTTTTGGTTATAATAATTTGGTTTTTGATTTACGCACAATTCCAATTTTACACTCGATGGATATTCCTGTTGTGTATGATGGCACACATTCAGCACAACTTCCTGGAGGAGCTGGAAACATCACAGGTGGACAAAGAGAATTTATTCCAGACTTAATGACTGGAGCAGTTTCCCTTGGAGTAGAAGGATTATTTATGGAAGTTCATCCAGATCCACCACAAGCAAAATCAGATTCCACAACTCAATTTTATTTAAACAAAGCAGAAACTCTTCTAAAAAATTTAACCAAACTAGACAGACTAGTCAAAACTGAGTTTGAAGAGATTTAGTTAATTATGAATTTGGAATTTTTCCTAAACTTTGCTTTTGAAATAAAAATGAAATTTTTTTTATTTCTTAGCAAAACTTTTTTACCGATAGTAGTTTTGTGTGGTTAGCCGAGCCAGAAATTATTACTCCGAAACATTTGATTGAAAAAATTTTTACTTTATGTTTTAGATAGTATTCAACAATCTTTAAATTTTTTTTTATTTGTAACATATTCTTTTTGTTAACGAAAGAGTTCTTGGATATTACTAAAGAATATTTCAAGACAAGCGATAGAGATACAAAATGTCCCAGCTCGAAGAGCGTAGGGAGTCGCTTAGCGACCATGCATTTTGTAGCTCGGGTCAGTATTAGAAGATGTGATTTCAAAAAATCTATCATCTATTTTCTAAACTTTATCTTCTAAAACTGACATCGCCCTTAAAAAAAATAGAGGTTAGAAGCAAGATGCTAGATTTTAATTTAAAATTCAAAATTAATTCTTTCTTGAAAGCCCTTGCAACTACTAAAATTTGGAATCGGTATGAATGATTCTTTCTTTCCAAATAAATTTGATGCGATAGTTGTCGGTGCAGGACATGCAGGCTCTGAAGCATCGTACATTTGTTCTCGTGGTGGGCTCAAAACTTTACTCATCACAATGAATATGGACACAATTGGACAGATGAGTTGTAATCCCGCAATTGGTGGAATTGCAAAAGGGCATATGGTTCGTGAAGTAGATGCACTTGGTGGACTAATGGGTCGAGTGATTGATGCAACAGGAATCCAATTTAAAATGTTAAACACTTCAAAAGGTCCATCTGTTTGGGCACCAAGAGCACAAGCAGATAAAAAAGAATACCAACTAAAAGTAAAACATACTCTCGAAGCAGAAAAAAATTTGTCGATTCGTCAAGACACTGTGGAAGACATCATCATTGAAAATGCAAAAGTTGTGGGTGTAAAAACCGGAAGAGGTTTTACAATTTATTCACCTAACATCATTTTGACGACAGGAACTTTTTTACAAAGTATCATTCATATTGGAACATTTAAACAAGCCTCAGGAAGAATTTCAGATGGAACAGTGCAAGGTTTATCCGACTCTCTTCGAGCTGTAAATTTTAGATTAGGTAGATTAAAAACGGGAACACCTCCACGTATCCACAAAAACACAATCAATTATGATGGAATGGATAAACAAGATGGTGACGAAATTCCTTGTCCGTTTTCATTTTCAACAGATAAAATTACTCGCTTACAAATTCCATGTCATATCACATATACAAACGCACTCACACACCAATTGATAAATGAAAATTTACATTTGTCCCCGATGTATTCTGGTGAAATCAAATCCACTGGTCCAAGGTATTGTCCTTCGATAGAAGATAAAATTGTGCGGTTTGCAGATAGAGAGCGTCACCAAATTTTTTTGGAGCCAGAAGGTTACGACACAAAAGAAGTTTATGTAAACGGAACTTCAACTAGCTTACCTGAAGAAGTGCAATGGAAATTAATTCGCTCTATCAAAGGTCTTGAAAATGCAGAGTTATTAAAACCTGGTTATGCTGTGGAATATGATTTTGTTGACCCAACAGAATTAAAACCAACTCTTGAAACACACAAAGTAAAAGGTCTATACCATGCTGGTCAAATTAATGGCACAACAGGTTATGAAGAAGCAGCAGCACAAGGTCTTGTTGCAGCGATTAATGTTGTGTTATCTGTTCGTGGGCAAGAGCCAATGATTTTTTCTCGCTCTGAATCTTATATTGGTGTACTAGTTGACGATTTAGTTTATAAAGGTGTGGAAGACCCATATCGAATGTTTACAAGTAGAGCTGAACATAGACTTCTTCTTCGTCAAGATAATGCAGACAAAAGGCTAATGAAATATGGTTTTGATTTGGGTTTAGTATCCAAAGAAGATTTTCAAAAAATGGAAGAGAAATATGAAAAAATTTCAGGTCTTAGAAATAAAATTTATAAAATGAATTTAAAACCTAGTGTTGCCCTTGATGAAGTTTTAAAACAAAAAAATATTGCTTCTGTAAAATTTGGAATTGATATGGATTCATTTATCAAACGTCCAGAAATTTCACTTGAAGATTTGACCGCTGTTATTCCTGAATTACAAACAATCAGCAGTAACGATAGAAAAATTTTGGAAATGGAAATTAAGTACGAAGGTTATATCAAACGTGAACAAACTATGATAGACCAAAGACAAAAAAGTTTAAACGTAAAAATTCCAATTGATATTGATTACCAAAAAGTTGTGGGAATCAAAAAAGAAGCTGCACAAAAATTAGAAAAACATAAACCCATTACTCTCGAAAAAGCAGCACAAATTTCAGGTGTTGATCCATCTGATATTGATTTGCTTATATTTCATATTTCTAACAAATGAAGTTTTTTCTTAGTTTAATTCTATTTATCCTCACACTCGCTTCAGAGTCAGACAGAAAAAAACACTCACTTGTTCTTTATCGAGGCAAATATACTGAAACAGATTTTTCTCCCATTTTATTTAGACAAGACACAAAATATTTAGATTCATTTATTAGCGTGCTTGGATACAATCGTCCACTTTACACAAGACTTAGATTTGCTACATTTGAAACCGAATTTGATTTTGCAAAACATTCGGGGATAATGAATCATTTTGAAGCTGGTGGAATTTTAATTGCACGCTCTGATAAAATTCTTGGAAGTAATTTTAGTCTTGCATTTGGTGAAGGGGTTTCCATTGCAAGTGAAAATCCAAAACTGGAAAACCGTAAAACTGGAATTCGTATTTTTGGAAACGATTATGATTTTTTGACTGGTGCTTATATTTTGACACGACTAAATTTTTTTCCTCTTGGAACTGAAATCCAAACAGACACCATCAAATCTAGAAACGCTCTCAACTTTATTATTTTTGAATTGGATTACCAAATTCCAAAATTAAACGACAGTCTCAAAATTTTTATGAGGGTTCATCATCGCTCTGGAATTTTTGGTCTTTATTGTCCACCTGATCCAGCTTGTGGTTCCAATTTTATTTCTTATGGTGTGAAACTTAGTTTATGAAATTTGGGGGATATTTGCTTCGCAAATCCGAGCTCTCAACTTCGGTCAAAAAATTTTATAAAAAATTTTTTGACCACGTTTCGATCTCTATCCCTTTAGTGGAACTAAAATGCCACGTTTCTCAAAAGAGTATTTGCATTGGAAAAAATGGACTGAAGTCCATTTTTTTAAGAATGTTTTTTGTACTACAAATTTGTATCACAACACTTAGTGCAGATTCAATTGCCAAAGATGAATTGTTTATGGAGTTTATGAGTAAACTTTCTACTGATTGGAAAGTGAAATTTGAAAAAGAAGAAATGGTATTTGAAAGAATTGAACCAATTTATGTTTTACCAACAAACTTGGAAGAAAAAAAAGTAGAGATTATTGACGAAGAAAAAAAACTCGAAAAGTTTAAAAAATATGGAATGAGATTAAAACCTCTACTTCGTTATAAATTTGCCAAAAGAAGAAAAATTAAAGAAGAATTAACTGCTATTTCAAAAAAAGAAGAAATTGAAGATTCAATTTATAAACTAAGAATTAAATACAAAATAGACCAAATGGTCAATTTAAAAAAAACTACTCCAGAAAATGAAGTTTATGAGCCAAAATCAAAAAAACAAAAACTGAATTTAAAAAAATTCTTAAAAGAAAAAGAAATTTTAGAAAAAAAAATCCCACTTTTTCCTGATTATATTTTTAGAAATTATTTTATTACTTTAATTGAAAAAAAAGGAATGAAAACTTTGTACAAAGATATTTACCCGGAATCAGTTGTGGGAGAATTTTTAGAAATTGAAAAAAATTTATACAAATACAAAACTTTTAGGCAAGATGAATGAAACTAATTTTAATTTTACTGATACTTGGTTGTAACTCAATCCAAAACGAAAAAGAAAAAAGCAAAGAACTTTTAAGTCTTGGAGTTTCTAGTGAACACCGAGAATATTTTTTTGATTTTCCAAAAGAATTATATTCTGAAATCGAACTAGATCAAATTTTTAAAACTCGTTCTAATCTTTCTAATGAAGTTTGTGAAATGATTTATGGAAAAAAATCCATGAACCAAAAAAAAATTCATGAATACATCAAAGAAACTAATTTTAAAAAAGACCCATTTAAAACTTGGGGTCATCCTGTTCCCAAATTAATCGCAGGGTGTTGGAATTTTTTTAGATTAAATGATGTAAAACCAAATTTAGATTTTGAATACATTAAAGAAAAATTTCCTACTGAAAAAAAAGATTGTTATTCAGTTGGATTTTTACAAATTTATTTGATGCATTCCATTCTAGCTTGTGATACAATTACAATGATTGATATTGACTGGAGGATTTTAGAAGCTCATTCAAACCTAATTTCTCTTGCAAAAAAAAATGAACTCCAAACTGAAAATTCCATGCTTGATGCATTAAAAAAAATCACTGTCTTTTGGGTCGCTCGTTTTGACAACAAGCCAATGGAAAAAGAAACAAAAGCAAGCCTTGATACATTTTGTTATATCCTTCATCATGAAATGTGTAAAAAAAATCTAATCGAATTTCAAAACAAATTTCAAAATTTAAAAACTGTTCATTTAAGACTTTCTAGTTTACATGATTATTCTTATAAGTCCAATTCAAATAATACAAAAATCATTTATTTGAGCAATGCAATTGATGACCTTTACACAACTAGAGACCAATTCCAAAAATTAATTGATTCCATTTACCAAAATCTCTCTTTTAACCAAAAAGCTATTTTTATTCACCATGCAGCTGGCTGGTCTTTGTTTGGAGTGTATGAACTCACCAAAACAATTGAACCTCCAAAAATCAAAGTGATCTGTAAAGATAAATACAAAACCACACAAGTCTCAAACGAAATCGCAAGAGAATACAACACTCATTTTGAAAGATTTACAAGTTTAGAAAAAACACATGAAGTTTGTAGCAAGTGAGAATTAATAAAATTATTAATTTGTGAGAATTTGAGTTTTTATGATTCAAAAAAATAATTTTGGCGATGTCTTTTTAGAAGTTAGAAATTGACTTAATTGAAAAGTTTTTATAATAAGCTAACTTCCAAAAAGACCCGAGCTACAAAATGCTTGGTCTCTTCGAGACTCCTTCGCTCTTCGATCTCGGACATTTTGTATCTCTATCGCTAGTATTAGGAAAATTTTCTTTTCTTAAAAAACTTCTCCGCATAGATGAATCTATCAGCATTTTATAACTTTTCTGTTTTGAGAAACTCTGTTGTATTGCAAAAAACCGAACAAAACAGGAACTCCTTTTCTTATTTAAAAAATTTGGAAAAACACAAAGCGTTAGTGATTGTAGCGGGGTCAAAATTTTTTCATTTAGCAGCAAATGCCCAACTAGCAAAGTCAAAGTGTGAAAAATTTTGACCAGAGCGAAAAGCACGACTTTCATTTGCTATTCTTTTGTGATATTGTTATTTCATATATTCCAACTAGCCAAAAGTAATTACCCATAACTTTTGGCTAGTTGTATGTCCCGATTGAATTTTGTTGTTTAAAATAGGTAATCATTATTGTCAATCGGTACAAGTTGCAAATGAAAGGAACGCACAAATAATTGTTAAAGATTTTAAATGAATTAAATTTGAATTGAAACAGATTTAGAATCCCAGTTAGTGAGATTCTAAATCACTTAAGTTGTTATTGTACTAATTCAGCAACTTTTGTAGATACTGGAAGCCATTGACCTGAAATTGTTTTAAATTCTTTTTTTCCACTTGATATAGCATCTCTTCTTATACCTTCTTCAAGAACATGCACTGGAGGTTTTTTCAAATCCCAAATAAGTCCAACCCAAGAAAGCATTTTTAAAATATAATAAGTGATATCAATTTCATACCAATAAAACCCATTATTTGCAGAATGTCTATAATAGTGGTGGTTATTATGCCAACCTTCACCAAGAGTAATTATCGCTAAAAACAAATTATTTTTGCTATCGTCACCAGTTTCATATCTAGTTCTACCAATTACATGTGAAAGTGAATTAATTGTCCAAGTTGCATGTCCCACTAAAAAAGTTGCAACTGCATAACCGTAAACTAAAACTGGAAATGAAATCATTCCTAACACAATTGAAAAAACTAAAGGTGGAACCCAATGCCATTTATCTAACCAAACTAATTCAGGGAATTTTGAATAATCTTTGATAATTTTATCATCATATTCGTCAAAATCTGTTTTTAAGAACCATAACATATGCGAATTCCAAAAACCAGTTAATCTTGGAGAGTGTAAATCTTTTTCAGTATCAGAATATTTGTGATGATTTCTGTGATGAGCTGCCCACCAAAGAGGTCCTTTTTGTTGTGCCATACAACCTAAAATTGCCATAAATAACTGAAAAGGTCTAGACGTTTTGTAAGAATTATGCGAAAAATATCTATGGTAAATCCCTGTGATTGCAAAAATTCTAACTAAATAAGAGCCCAAAGCTACAAAAAATAATGTCCAAGTAAATTTAACCATGAATATTGTGAAAATTGTAAGTGAAATAAGTATGAACGCAATTAATGAAATGCGAGCTCCTGTGGTTTTATTTTGATTTTCTGATAACATTTTATATCCACCTTTTGTATAAATAGATGCAGAATTTAAAAAAAAGTTGCAAAAAAATTTTAAAAAATTGCTTATTTTGTCGGGATAAATTTGTATTATGTTAAAAAAGGATATTTATGGACATAATTCTTCTATCAGTAATTTTAATTTTAGTAGCTTTTTGCTTGGGTTTATTTGTTGGAAAGCAAGTTTTTTCAAAAAAACAGATTCTATCTGATGAAGAAATTGATTCTCTCAAATCTAATTTGATCAAATTTGAAACAGAGAGCAAATCTTTAAAAGAAATTCAGAATAAATTGGATTCTGAATTAAAAAATGAAAAATCAAAATCAGAGCAACTACTATTAACAAAAGTAAGTTTAGAAGAAAATTTAAAATTTAAAGAAGAAAAACTTCAAACCCAAGAATCAAATATAAAAGAATTACAACAAAAATTTGCCGAAGAATTTAAAAATATTTCTAATCAAATTCTAGCAAATAATTCCAATAAAATAAATGAACAAACTACAAACACTCTTCAAAATTTATTAAAACCATTTAAAGAAAATTTAGACCAGTTTGGAAAGAAAGTAGATGAAAATTTGAACAACCAAATCAAAGACACAACTTCTTTAAAAGAACAAATCAAAGTTCTAAACGAAATGAATCAAAAAATTTCTACTGATGCAAATAATTTAGCTACTGCTCTTCGTGGAAATTCAAAAACAAGAGGTTCTTGGGGAGAAGGAATATTAGAAAAAATTTTAGAGAAATCGGGGCTTGTTGAAGGTTCTGATTATGATCTACAAAAATCTTTTTCTGAAGATGCAGGTCGACTCATTCCAGATGTTATTGTAAAAATTCCAAATAATCGTTTTTTAATAATTGATTCAAAAGTTTCATTAGTTGCTTATGATAAGTTTATTTCTGCAAATTCAAAAGAAGAAGAAGAAAATTTTGCAAAAGAACATGTTCAGTCTATTCAAAAACATATTTTGGAACTTTCCAAAAAAGATTATTCAAAAGTTTCTGACTCTGCACTTGATTTTGTTTTGCTTTTTATTCCAATCGAGCCATCCCTCGAACTTGCCATGAAAAATAATCCGTCTATTTATAATGAAGCGTTTGATAAAAATATTTTGCTTATCACTCCAACTACTTTAATTGCAACTCTTAGAATGGTTTCAGTAATTTGGAAACAAGAAAAGCAAAATAAAAATGTTTTAGAAATTTCAAAACAAGCAACTAGCATGCTTGATAAGTTTAGAAACTTTTTAAAAGACATGGAAAATATTGGTCTTAGTTTAGATAAATCCAAACTAGAATTTGATAAAGCTATGAATAAACTTTCTACAGGAAAAGGAAATTTAATCACTCAAGCAGGAAAGCTTGAAAAACTTGGTGCTGGAAAATCCAAAAATTCAAAACAATTGGTAGAATTTTCAGTAGAAGATGAAGATGATATAGAAGAGTAAAAAATTATGATTTGGGTGAATTTTTTTGGAGCGAAAATTTTTGATTTACTAGAAAAATATTAAAAATCGCACCAAAAAAAACAGGCTCTTGCTCTTGTCAAAAAATTTAATACAAAATTTTTTGACACCGCTTCGATCCTTTTCACTTGTATTGCAAAATAATTTTTGCCAAATACTATTTTACAAGTTGTAGTGCTGATTTCAAAATTAAAAATTTATTATCAAAACTGAAAATAATAAAACTGTGGACTAGTTGTAATTGTATATTCAAACATTGATACAATTAAAATTGCAGTAATTAAAATTGGTCGAATGAATTTATATATTTGGGATTGTTTGTAATCTTCATCAAGACCAAGCTCTTCAAGTAGTTCAATAAAAAATAAAATCAATGTTGGAATAAATAAATATCCTAAAATTGAAATTTTTCCATCTTCAAAATTTAGAATTCTACTGAGCATAATTTTTGCTGAAGTAAAATTTTCAGATTTAAAAAATAATGCACCTAGCATGAAAATTAAAAATGTATAAATCACACGAATTGGTCTTGGAATTTTTTCAAATGGTGTATTATAACCATTGTCCATAAAATATTTTTCAATGGATACACTCACTCCACAAATTGCTCCCCAAATTACAAAAGTCCAATTTGCTCCATGCCAAATCCCCCCAATTAACATCGTTAAAAATAAATTGATATAATTTCTAAAAATAGAAACTTTATTTCCACCAAGACTAATATAAATATAATCTCTAAGCCATGTGCTGAGACTAATATGCCATCTTCGCCAAAGCTCAGAAGAAGATGCTGCAAAAAATGGTCTTCTAAAATTTAATGGAATATCAAAACCCATTACTTTTCCAATTCCAATTGCAATGTCTGAATAACCTGCAAAGTCACAATAAATTTCAATCGCAAAAAAGAACACGGCAATGAATAGAGAAATAAAATGATATTCTGATGGATGACCATAAATTGGATCAATGTATTTTGGAATTTGGTCTGCAATCATTGTTTTTTTAAAAACACCAAGTGCAATTTGTCCCATTCCTTTGGAAAAATTTTCTACATTAAATCTTTTTAAACTTTTAAACTGAGGAATTAAAACAGAAGCCCGCATAATTGGACCAGCAACTAGTTGTGGAAAAAAAATCAAAAACAAACTAAAATCAATAAATGAATTTTCTGCTTTTAGGTTTCCTCTGTAAACATCCACAGTGTACGCAATTGCTTGGAATGTATAAAATGAAATTCCAAGTGGTAGAATAAATCCAAGTTTAGAATAATCTGAATTAAATCCAAAAATTCCTTTTGAATCAAAATAAATTGACCTCAAAAAATCGGAATATTTGAATAAAACTAAAATTCCTGCATTGATTAAAACTACAAGACTCATCCAAACAAATTTTTGGTGCTGTTTTTTTTCAACTGCTAAAGTTCCAAAATAAGTGACTACAAAAGAAAATAATATTAATGGAACAAATGCAATTTTTAAACAAGCATAAAAATAAAAGGATGAAATTAATAAAATCCATTTTTGATTTTTTTGATTACTTAAAAAAAATATTGGAAGTAAAATGAAACTAAATACATAAAAATGAAGTGAATTAAATAACATTTATTTTTCCAAAGGTAAAATTTCTGCTGTTTTGTGTCTTAAAATTTGATAAACCCATTCATTCCCTTTTTCTGTATAATGACCATCACCAATAATATAATATGGTCGCACATTATAATTATTGTTATCGTCTAACATCGATTTGGTGAACTTGTTTAAATCCACAAATTCTATTTTTTCTTTATCTAAAAATTTCATCATGGAGTGATGATAAGAATATGAAAAATAATACAAATCTCTTTGGGAACAATAAGCTGTTTCAAAATCGACAGGTGCAAGCACAAAAACAATCTTGGCTTTATTTTCTTTTGCCAACTCAATGATTTTTTTTGTAGAACTAATTACTGAATCTGGCAAATCAAAATATTTTGGTTCTTTTGTGCAAATTTCTTTTTGAAAAGTTGGGGCTGCATTTTTGTCTTTTTTTGGAGGAACAAAAAATTCATTTTTAAATGAATAACTAGAAAGTTGAAGCTCTTTACATTCAAGACTTGAATTATTTCTACAATCTAAAAATTTTACAAATTTTTGATAATTCCAAATAAATGTTTCATTAAAACGATAAACCAAATTTTCTTGAAAAATTTTAAATGCTAAAAAAGTATAAGAATATTTGCTAAGTTGAAATTGAATTTCAAAAATGAATCTTTTTTTATTATAACCCAAAATTAAATCTTTTTCATTTAAACTCATTTTTTCAAAAAATTTTTCTTCATCAATATCATCTCCTCTACTTGGAAAATAATAAATGAGTTTAGGATTTAATTCTTTAATATGTTTTTTTAGTTTTAAATGAATTTGAGTTGGACCATAAGCATCTACTGACAAGTTTAAACTTTGGTAATCAGATCCATTTCTATCTTTGAAATGATCTAGCTTTTTACAAAAAGTAAATTCATCATCAACACCAAATCCCATTGCAACAGAATCACCAATACATAAAATTTGATTTTTAGAGTTATCTATTTTTCTGGATGCACGAAATCCTTTTTCGTTAGTCGAAAATTTCATGGTATATGTTTTATCAAAATGTCTCACAAATTCAGATGCATTTTCTTCTAAATCTACAAAATATTCAGAATCAAGCTTGTGATAATTTTTTTGAAGTTTATAAAATTCAAGTGAGTCTAGTTTAACAAGTTTTAAAGTAATTTCAGTAAGTAGAAATAAAATTAATATTTTAAGTAAAATTTTCATTATTCGTATTTTTCAAGTAAAGTAGATTTTTTTTCTTTTTCACCAGCTAATCCCAAACAATAGGCAAGACTTCTGTGAATAGAAAACTCAATTTCAGAATAACCGATTGATTCGATTTTGGAAATCATTTTTTTTGCTTCATCAGAATTTAACATACAAGTTTCTAAATTTGTCAAAATTTCAACCTGGAATTGAGTTAAATTTTTCATAAGTGAATTTTTAATAGATTTTAATTTTCCAAAATCCTGATTTACTAAAATTAAATCATAAATTAAAATAGCAAGTTCATTATCTTTATCATTTTTTAGAAATGCTTTTTCCAAATATTTTAAACTTACATCACCTGATTCACTTGATTTTGAAAGTAAAATCCCTAAATTTTTATTTGCTAAAAAATAATCTTCGTCTTCCTCTAATGCTTTTGAATAATAATAACTAGCTTCAACTTTCTGAAATTTTAATTCATATTCTAAAGCAATCTCTGTAAATTCTTTTGCTTTTGAACAGTTAGATGTCAAACAAATCAATAAAAAAATAAAACTACGTCTTAAATACATTTAATTCCAATTCTAAAAACTTAGTTCTTTTCTCTAGCAATAAAAAAGCTACTCAAAGATAAAAGTCTCAAAAAGTGGATCGAAGTGTGGTCAATTTTTTAAGCGATTCCCGAACTTTAAAACGTGAGGGAATCATCTTTCGTATTAAAAAATTGACCGTAACTGAGAGCCCTGAAATCAAAAAAACTGAACAATAAAAATAAGTTCTAAAAAAAATAATCTATATTTTTTTCTTAATAAAATAAAAAAGTAAAATTAAAATAGAAATTGAAACTGATAAATAAACCTTTTTAAAATTATACAACTGACATAAATCAAATGGCAAAACCCAAAAACAAAAAATCATTAAATTAAAAAATAATATAATCCATTTTAAATATCTTAAGTCTTTTAAACCAATATTTGCAAACAAAAATAAAAAAAATAAATTTGCATAACTGCCTTGGTGTATCATGGTTGCATTTGGTTCAAACATAGTTATAATCCAAATCATATTCGAAATAAAAAAAATAATTAATAAAGTATAAATTAATTTTTTTTGTTTTTGAAAAATAAAATTCTTTATAAAAAAAAGAATTCCAATATTCAAAAATCCTAAACTCATAAATGAATAAAAAAATTGATTATGCTTAATAAAATTATTTAAACTTGTTAAGCTGAATTCATCTGGATAATCAAATTTAAAAAAAGTAATTAAATTGCTTAGCTTTGATTTTAATATGTCTTCCATTGGAACTGTAGTATAAGATTCAATTAAAGCCTCTTTAAAACTTTGAGCTTCAAGAATTAAAGAATGATTTGGATAGAGGTCTGGTTCTTGAATATTTTTTTGACCAGCAATTCTCATTTTTAATAAATGATCACCTTTTGGATCATAGTATTTTTGGTAAAAACTCCAAGGTGTTGAAATAATATAAAAAACAATTAGTCCCAAAGTAACTTTTTTAAATTCAAAAATTTTGTTTCTTTTAAAAATTAAATTATAAAATTCTAAAATGATTATTCCAAGAATAGTAAATAGGATTCCTCCATGAAATAAATTTGCTAAAGCTAAACTTCCATAAGCTAAAAATTTATCTTGGTAGGTTTGATTTATTTTTAATAAAATTTTGAGTGAAAATAAAAATGGAACTAAGGTAATTATTTTTGGCCAAGTAAATAGTGAATTTAGTAAAATGGTACCAGATAAAATCATACTAAGTAAAAAAAACTTAGAAAATTTTTTATCAAAAAAACTAGGTATAAAAAAATAAACTGCATTAATCCATAATAGCTGAAATAAAGTTCCTATTTTATGATAAAAACTAAGTAAATTTTCATCTAAAGGTAGTTTGTTAAATTTTAATTTTATTACAGAAAGTATTAATCCTGAAAAAAGTGGAGGTCTATCGCTGCTTATCCAAAACCCATCTCCTTTAAAACAATCGCTTATTTCCTCAACACTAAAACTACAATAAGCTAGTTTTAAAGGAAGTTTATTATCATCTGGTAATTTCCAAGTAAATCTAATATCAATATAATTTGAATAAGTTTCAAAAATTGAAATGTAAAAAAAATAAACTATAAATAAAAAAATTAAATTTATAAAAACTGATCTAATTACATTAAAATTTTTTTTTTGAAATAAAGGAATGCTACCAAAAAGACCAAAAATAAGCATTAGGTAAGTAATAATTTTTCCAATAGAATTTGAAAAAAAATAAACCCAGAAAAATAGATATGAAATAAAAAAAGAAAATAGAATTGAATATATAAAAAAACTATTTGGTCTAATTTTTAAACTTTTTTTAAATAATAAACTGCAACTAATTCCATAAGTTAAAAAAACTAGAAAAATTACTATTATATCCACGAATATAAAATTTAAATTATTTTTTTATAGTCAAATTCAATTTTAAATTACTTGAATTTTTTGTTTTTTTTTTATTTTTGGAACTAAAGGTGTATTATGGATATTGCAATTGTAACAGGTTCTGCTGGATTAATTGGTGCTGAAACAGTAAGATTTTTAGCGGAAAAAAATTTTTTAGTTATTGGAATTGATAATAATATGAGACAAGAACTTTTTGGAGAAGAAGCTTCCACTGAATGGCAGAGAAAAGAACTTGAAGAAAAAATAAAAAATTACAAACACTATTCAATTGATATCAGAGATGAAAAAACTATTTTTAATTTATTTAATGAATACCAGAAAGACATAAAATTAATTGTTCACACTGCAGCACAACCTTCGCACGACTGGGCAGCGAAAGATCCTTTTAAAGATTTTACAATTAATGCTAACGGAACACTTGTTTTACTTGAAGCAACAAGAAAATATTCACCTGAATCAGTTTTTATTTTTACATCTACAAATAAAGTATATGGTGATACACCAAACTATCTTCCATTAGTTGAAAAAGAAAAAAGATGGGAAATTGATGAATTGCATTCTTATTTTAAATTTGGTATTGATGAAACAATGAGTATCGATAACACAAAGCATTCATTATTTGGTGCTTCAAAAGTTGCAGCAGATGTTTTAGTACAAGAGTATGGAAAATACTTTGGAATGAAAACTGGAATTTTTAGAGGTGGCTGTCTCACAGGTCCTGGACATTCAGGCACTGCACTTCATGGATTTTTGGCTTATTTAATGAAATGTGCAATTACTGGAACTGAATATAATATTTTTGGATACAAGGGAAAACAGGTTCGAGATAATATTCACTCTTATGATTTAGTGAATATGTTTTGGCATTTTTATAAGAAACCTAGAATGGGTGAAGTTTATAATGCTGGTGGTTCAAGACATTCCAATTGTTCCATGACAGAAGCAATTGAGATTTGTGAAAAACTCACTGGAAAAAAAATGAATTACAAATATGTAGAAACAAATAGAATTGGAGATCATATTTGGTATGTTTCTGATGTTAGAAAATTTGAATCACATTTTCCAGAGTGGAAATACAAATACAATTTGGATGATATTTTAACTCAGATTCATGATGCAATAGGAAAACGTAATTGAAGAAAAAAGTCATTTCGATTATTATACCTGCATATAATGAAGAAGAAAATGTTAAACCAACTATTTTAGAAATCATTGAAACTCTTGATGCAGAAAAAATTCCACATGAAATTATTTTAGTTAATGACAATAGTAAAGATAAAACCCCTGACATCGTTAAAGAACTTCAAACAAAATATTCTCAAATTAAACTAGTTAATAGAACCCCACCGGGTGGTTTTGGAAGAGCGATTCGATCTGGTCTTGAAAATTTTACTGGGGATTATGTTGCAATTGTAATGGCTGATTTATCTGATGACCCAAAAGATATTGTAAAGTACTACCAAAAGTTAGAAGAGGGTTATGATGCAGTATTCGGTACCAGATTTACTAAAGATTCAAAAGTAGTTGAATATCCAAAATTAAAATTATTTGTAAATCGAATTGTTAACAAAATGATTCAACTTATGTTTTGGTCTGAATTTAATGACTTAACAAATGCATTTAAAGCCTATCGAGCTCATGTTATTCATTCTATTTTACCTCTCAGAGCAGCACACTTTAATATCACAATTGAAACTTCACTTTCTGTTTTAATAAGAAAATATAAAATTGCTTCAGTATCAATTAATTGGTATGGAAGAAAATGGGGACAGTCAAATTTAAAACTCAGAGCAATGGGAAGAAGATATTTGGCAACCTTAATCAAAATTTGGTTTGAAAGAATTTTAATTTTAGATGATGTCTTAGCTGAAAAATCAGTTGTCAAACCTGAAGATGAATAAAAAAAAAATCCTTCAGCTAATAATTTTATTTTTAATAATTTTATTTTTTAAAAACTTTCTTATTTCCAAGTTTGCAGTAAAAGTTCCATTTGATGACCAATGGGAATCTGAACTAATCAAACTTTATGTACCATATGAAGAAGGAACTTTGAACTTTAGAGATTTTTTTCAATCACATAATGAACACAGAATTTTTTTTACAAGAATTTTTAATTTGAGTATCTATATCTTAAACGGAAATATTTGGGATCCAATTTTAGTTATGAGAATCCAATCAATCTTAGCTAGTTTAGTTCCAGTTTTATTTATATTTTTTTTGTATAATTATAAACCGATACCAATGATAAATTTAATTTATTTGGGAATTATTTGCTCATTTCCAATACTTTTTGAAAATATTCTATGGGGCTTTCAAAATCAATTTTACTTTTTTCAAATTTTTTCTATACTAGCATTTTCCAAAGTAATTTCAAAAATGAATTGGAAAGACTTTTTTTTGATTCTTGTATTTTGTATTTTTGCTTATTTTAGTATGGCTAGTGGAGCTTTAGTTCCTGTCGCTATAGGTATATATATTTTTATAGAATCAATTTTATTAAAAAAGAAAAATAAATTAATTTACATTCCTATATTAATATTCCTTTTTCTAACATTTTATAAAATTATACCTAATCTTCAAAACAATGATAACTTTAAGATAAAAAATATCGAAGATTTTATTATTTTTTGTTTTGAGTTTTTAAAATTAAGAGCTTTAATGTTTTTTGATTTAGGTTATGAATTAGTTTGGTTACCTTTATTAGTTGTGATAATTGTAAAATTTAAGAATTTTATTTATAAATATAAGTTTGAATCTGTGTATTTAATTTTTTTAGGATTAGTTTTGTTTTCTACAGCCTACTCTAGAGGAAATTTATTAAATTATACATTATTTACGAATAGATACCAAGAAAGTTTTTTCTTAATATTTATTTTATTAACGAAAATCATTATTTTTAGAGATAAATCTTTAAATTGGATTAAGAATATTTATTTTTTACTAATAATTATTTGTTTATTTTTTGGAGCTAAACAGAATATCAAAGCATTAAACGATGATAAAAAGAAATTTAGAAAAAAAATCGCATTAGAAAATTATTATTTATATTTTTCAAAAGAAAAAAATCAAACAGGCTCTGGTAAAGAATTTTTATCAGAAAAGTATGAAAAAATTGATTTAGTTTATCCTGATAGATACAAACTAATTGAATTCATTTCTAATCCAACTGCACTTAAAATTTTACAAAAGAGTAATTTAGATAAGCCATAAATAATTATTAAATGCAACAGAATTGCATTGACAAAATTCTTTTTTAAAAGAAACTAAAAAAATTATGAAAATAAAATTTTTATTATTTATACTTTTATATAGCACCAAAATGTTTTCTGAAGTAAATGTTATCACTACAGTTTCAGATTTAAAATATATTGCTGACCAAATTGGAAAAAATAAAATTAAATCAGAATCGATGATTCGTGGTTTTGATGATCCACATTATGTAATGACTAGACCAGATTATTTAGTAAAACTTTCTGATGCAGATGTTTTTTGTCAAATAGGACTAGATTTGGAAATTGGTTGGGCTCCTTTATTACTCCAACAATCTAGAAATATTAAAATTCAAAAAGGTCAAAATGGATTTTGTGATGCCTCAGTTGGAATTAATATTTTAGGTAAACCAACAATTCAAGTAGATCGTTCAATGGGAGATATGCATATTTTTGGGAATCCCCATTATTCATTAGATCCTGTAAATGCAATTCAAATGGGAATTAATATTTCAGCAGCTCTAGGAAGAATTGATCCTGAAAATTCTGAATTTTATTCAAACAATTTAAATGAATTTAAAGAAAAAATGATTACTCTAGTAAAAGAAGAATCAAAAAAATTCCAACCTTATTTTGGTTCCAAAGTAGCAGTTTTTCATGATGAATTTTTGTATTTAGCAAATCGATTTAAATTTAATGCAAATTTGACCTTAGAAGAAAGACCAGGTGTACCTCCTTCAACTAGATATTTAGAACAATGTATAAAAAATTTAAATGCAAATAAAATCAAAGTTATTTTGATTTCTCCCGTGAACAATCCGCAATTTGCAGAATATGTTTCTAGCAAAGTCGAGGGGTCAATAGTTTTAACTTTACCTACTTCAGTTGGAGGTAACAAAGAAGCAAAAACTTATGAAGACATGATTCGTTTTAATATGAAAAAAATAAAAGAAGCATTAGAAAAAACAAGTGCTGGTAAATAATCTGAAAATAGCTTTTGAAACTATTTCGCTTAATATTGGTTATGCGAAAGAGATTATTTTAGAAAATGTTAATTTAAGAATTTTTCAAGGTGATAGATGTTGTTTAATTGGGTCAAATGGATCAGGTAAAACAAGTCTTGTAAAAACTATTTCAAGAATTGGGAAACCAATTTCTGGAAAAATTAACTATTCAAAAGATATTTTAATTTCAAATGTTCCTCAGTTTAAAAAAATCCAATTTCATTATCCCATTACAGTTGAAAAAATGCTTTTATTAGATAATAATTTTTATTTTAAAAATAAGAATTTAGATGAATTTGAAATTTTAGTTAAACTTAGAATTCTAGATTATAAAAATAAATTAATTCGTGAATGTAGCGGTGGTCAACTTCAAAAAGTTTTAATTGCTCGTTCTATTTTATCAAAAGCAAATTTGATTTTTTTTGATGAACCACTTGATGCAATTGATGAAAAATCAAAAAAAATTGTACTAGAAGAATTTGAAAAAGAATCAAAAAACAAAGAAAGAACTTTTTTTGTTATAACACATAATTTAGACAATACTTGGTTAAAAAACTTTAATAGAGTTTTTCAAATTCAAAACAATATGGTAATTGAATGATTACAATATTTTTTTTTCTACCACAAATTCTTTTAGGAATTTTCTTAGGAAGTATTTTGTCTATTTTAGGAAGTATATTAGTTTTAAGGAAAAAATCTTTTTTAGGAGTAACGATTTCTCAAGTTATTTCATCAGTTGTAGCCATTTCACTTTTTTTTAATTTTGAAAATCCATATTTAGTATTTATATTAGTTCCTTTGGTAGTTTTACCCACATTATTTTTATTTCAATTAAATGAAATGGAAGATTCTGTACTCGCTATTTTATTTGTTAGTTTTACAGCATTTACACAAATTTTATTAAACTTTGGTGGAAATGTAAAAAACCAAATAATGGCTTCTTATTATGGAGATATTTTGACATCGCAGGTTAAATTAAACTTTGTATATATTCTAATATTATTTTTTTCAACTTTAGGATTTATTTTAATTTACCCTAAACTTTTTTTTCTATCTTTTGATAAAGAAGAATTTATAGCTAGAAATAATTTTAATAAAAGAATAGAGTTTATTTATTATTTTATAGTGATTTTAATTATCACAATTACGATTAATATTCTTGGTTCTTATTATTCTATTGCTCATTTAATTATTCCAAGTTTTATTGTACTTTTTTTTGCAAGAAGTATGAAGTTTTTATTTTTATTTTCAGTTTTATTTTCTATAATTTCAACTATTTCTGGTTTTTTAATTTCATTATTTCCGGTAAATTATAATGGAGATGAGATATACTTTCCAACATCAAGTAGCATTATACTAGTGATGAGCATATTCTCTTCAATAATTTTAATTTTTCATAAATTAAAAAAATATTTTAATTTCTAGTTATAAAAACAGGAACAATTGTGCTTACTACAAATGAGTTTGTTAAATCACCATCAGTTTTAGAAATTTTAGTATAAGTATAATTATTATATCCTTCACTTAATTTATACAAACGCTGATTCCCAGCTCTATCAACTAATTCAATTTTAGCTAGCTTCCAAGTACCACCTTCTTCATTATTTGAAGATGGAAAGTTTAAAGTTCCTTCATATTTTTTTGTTGCTTCATTATAAACTAAAGTTGAACTTTTTGAAGTTCCAAGTGAATTCTCTAATAGTTTTAAAGGACTATAAAACTCAGCTGTTACTTTTTTTACTCCTGAAGGTATAATAACTGATTGAGTAGTTGAGGGTTGAGTAGAAGCTGAAGGGGATATTTGAGAAGTTGTTAAAGTTTGATCAGTTGAAGTAGTAGTCGCAGTTGTGTCAGCAACATCTAAAGTGAATTTAAAAGTTTCATCAAAAGCTACTGATGTTTTATTAATACTAGCTGATTTTAATTCAGGAGGATAAAAATCTGCTGTAAAAGAAGTTGAGGCATTTAAAATAGTAAAAGATTTATTTACTATTTCTCTATTAGTCCAATTGGAATTTCCAGCTTTGTCTTTAACACAAATCCCACCAAGTTTCCACTGTCCATCAGCAGTTGAAAAACCTTCGGCAAAAGATCGAATAGTTGCTTTTCCTGAATAAGTTCCTGAAAGTTCAGTTCCAGAAACTCTATCCAATCTAACATAAATAAAATTTCCTAAAAAATTACTTCCAGTTTGCCACCAAGAAAAACTTTGTAGCCTTGTATCAATATAATTTACACCGCTTGCAATACCAGTTCCACCAGCATCAGTAACTGTTGCAGTAATTGTTATTTCGACTTCTTTAGGAGTAATTAATGAAGAAGAGATATCAATATTAGATGCGATAGGATTTTGAACAATTATTCCGGCGTTAATATCTGATTTTAAAATCACTGAAGCAAGATTTACAATTGGGGCATCAGTATCTGGGCTTGAACCTGTAATTTCAATCGAAGGGATTAAAGTTCCAGAAGCAATTTTTTGGCCACAAGCATTAAATGAATAATTTGTTTCAGATTTAGATTTTTCTAAGATAAATTCTCTTTCATTTCCAGCATTATCCCTTGCTATTACAGAACCTAGTTTCCATGTCCCGTTTTCAACAAAATTTGTAAGAGAAAATTTTCCCTCATAAAATCCTGTAGAAGAATTTAATTTTAATGATGAATGAGTTGTAAATCCAGAACCATTTATTCGATTTGGACTAAATAATCTGGCAGAGATTTGTTTAATTCCACTTGCTTTTTTCTCAGGTAAATCACCTTCAAATCCTTCTTCTGTTTTTACTTTAACAGAAACAACTCCTGAACCGGAAGAAAGACTCACATTACTTTCAACTAATTCAACTGATTTAATTTCAGGAGGGGCAGTATCACCTTTTGGATTATATCCACAAACAAAACTACTTGGTCTTGTAATGTTAGAATCCCCAGCTCCTGCGACTCTCAGCACAACTACTTTGATATTACCTTCTTCATCAGTTATAGTAGCTTTACCATCTTTATTTAGTGGATCTGTTGAAGGTTCGATTTTAATTTTGAAGGCAAGACTTCTATTTTCTATTGTTGTGACTAAAGCTTGGTAAGTACCAACAGAAATTACAAAATTTAGATTTCCATTTTCGTCAGTGGTTGTAGAAGTTGTGAAGATTGGGATATTTGATTCTGTAGTTGTATTTTTAGTTAAACTATTTGAAGTTGTTACTGCAGAAAAATAAACCATTGAATTAGGAACTGAAACATTTCCTAAATTTAAACTTACAGAATAAGTATTTGATTTGTATAAAGCTAAAACTCCACCATCTTGTAAACTTGTGTCTTTAGCTTTTGGTTTACAATTTAAAATTGTGATTAGAATTAAAATGAATTTTATCATATCAAATACCTTTATTATTTACTTCTAATTATTATTTTTTTATTAAAAACTGTATGTAATTTATCAAGGTTGAGTGATTTGTAAACAAATTAAATTTTATATTTATCCATGAAATTTTTTAATAAATTTGATCTTTCTAGAAGTTGATCACCTGTTTTTTCGAGTTCATTTGAACCACTAGCAACATTTTCAGTTTGAGTAATAATTTTTTTCATAGAGTCATTTATATTAAAAGCTTGAGCGTTTTGAATTTCAACAAAAGATTCTATATCTTGAACTGACTGTAAAATACCTTTTACACTTTTTTTTGTTTTATTAAAGCTATCAACTTCCTTTATTAATTTATCATTAATCTGATTTGCTCTTTCATTAATGGAATGAAAATTTGATGAAAATTCTTCAATCAGTAAATTTAATTTTCCAGATTCTTCACTTCCTTTTTTTACTGCTTTGTTTGTGTTTTGAACTAATGTTTTAATTTCTTTTACTGATCTCATTGAAACATCAGCTAATTTAGAAATTTCACTTGCAACAACTGCAAATCCAGCTCCAAATTCTCCAGCTCGGGCTGCTTCAATTGAAGCGTTTAATGAAAGTAAATTCGTTTGGTCAGCAATATCTGTTATAATTGTAACAATTTCATTAATTTTTTCACCAGTTTTGGAAATCTCCAAAATAGAATTCACTGTTTCGTTAATTTGGAGTTTTCCTTGATTCGCTTTTTCTACTGAGGATTGTGAAAGTTTTGATAAAGATGACATATTTAAAGATGAATCTTCAAATGAATTACTTACATCTTCCAGATTATTTTCAACAGAATTTATAGAAGTAATAATTTGTTTTAAAATTGAATTTACTTTTATTTGAAGATTTTGTAATTCTGAAAGTGCAACAGAAATATTTTCTGTTGAGTCGGAAAGCTTAACTGTTGAATCAGCAAAAAAGTTTACTGCTGATTTCATTTCTGCAGATGAAGTGTAATTTTCGTCAGATGATGAATGTACTTTTTTAAAAATACTTTTAAGTTCATTAATAAATTGATTAATACTTTCACTTACTTCTAAAAATTCATCCTTGTTTTTAATAATAATTTCGTTTCTAAAATCTTTTTCATCAATGATTTTTCTAAGAGAATACTGAATTATTGAAAGTGGAGTACTGATATTTATAAACATAAATTTTGAAGAAATAAAAATCAAAAGAATGCTTAATCCAAAAATAATTGAAGTAATAATTAATGATTTATAATAAGTTTCAGTAGCTTCAGTATATTCTCTTTTTGATTCTTTTATTTGTAAATTTACTAAATCGGTTAGAATTGTTGCTATGGGATCAATTTTCTGATACAATACATTCACTGAAAATTCAACTAATGCTTTTTCATCTTTTGAAATTAAAATTTTATCTAATTCATTAACTGCCTGATTCGATACTGCAAATAAATTTTTTGTTTTATTTACCAATGCAACTTCTTCTTCAGTAAAATTTGTTGATAAATAATCTGACCATTTTAAATCAATTTTATTTTTTGCATTTCTAACAATTTCAGTTCCTTGTTCCCAAGTGATATTCTTATTTCTAACTTTATGAGTTACATCAACAATATTTACTGCATACATATCTGAAATTGTTTTTAGTTGTTCTAAAGGAATCACTCTATCTTCATAAACAGTTTTCATAGAATACTCTAGTTCTCTAAAATTATAAATTGAATAAAAAGCTGAACAAATAAATGGGATTAAGATGATTAAAAAATCAATTCTTAATCGATTTTTTATTTTAATATTTCTAAACATTTAACGTTATTGTTCTTTTGTTAAAAAAAATTCAAGTTATTAATTTTATTTGAGGATTTTTTTTTTTGCAAAAAGCTTTATTATTAATTCACATTACATACTCAGTATTAAGATGAGGTTTTAGGATACACCTAGCAAAGGGCGTGGTACAGGTTTTCGATTTTATTTGTTAATAATGAATTTGTATTTCTCTTTAGTAAACAAAAATATTCTAGAAAATAATTTTAAGTTACATGAGTTATTAAAATAAACTAAACTAATTCCTAAATGAATTTTTGGTGGTGAGCTTTTATTAAATTTATTTCAAATTTAATAAAATCATTTTATCGAAGGAATAATCTCAATTAATAAGATATGTGGTTTACATAAAAATCTAATCCTTGGTGCAACATGTCCTTCAAAACCAAGTCCTCTACTTAAAATAATTTTTTGGGAATTCAGCTCATTTAATCCTCCAGCAGCAATTTTTCTGGAAACATCAGAAAGTTTAATTATAGGACCAAGGAATGGGAGTTGAACTTGTCCACCATGAGTATGACCAGCAAATACTAAATCAAATTGATTTTGTTGCAGATGAAAAATTACATCTGGTCTATGGGTAAATAAAATTTTAAAATTAGTATCTAAAATTTCTTTTTGCAAATTTGAAATTAAATTTTTGTTATGATAGTTTTTTAAATCTAAACCAATAAGACCAATTTTGTTTTTTTCAATATCTAAAATTTCAGATTTATCATTTAAGTTTTGAAAAGAAATATTTTTTGTAAATTCTCCAATTGAAAAAATATTGTCCACATCACCTGTTACAAAATAAGAATTTTTATTTTTTTTAAACCCTCTTAGATATTCTTCAACTCCTTTTTTTAAATCAATATGGTTCAAAACATCTCCGGTAAATAAAATCAAATCTGGTTGAAACTCATTTGAAGCCTCTCTTGCTCTAAGATGTACAGCTTTAATTCCATCAGTTTGTAAATCACTAATATGGGTAATCTTTATTTTTGAATTTATTTTGTCTGAATAAATTGAAATTTTTTCAACTTCTAAGTTATTTGGTTCATACACTTCTGAATAAAATTTTAGTATTATCAAAAATAAACTTACAAAAATAAAATATTTTTTTCTTAAAACAAAACTTAGAATTAAAAAATATATAGGAATAAAAACAGTTAATGTTGTCCACAAATAGCGAATTTTTAAAAAAGATGAAAATCTGAATACTAAACTAAAAACTAAAACAAATAAAAATAAAACCAAAATTGTGAATAAAAAAGTTTTGATAAAATTTAAATTAAACTCTGAAAAAAAAGGAAGATTCTTTTTTTTAAAAAAGTAATGTAAAACAAAATAATTTCCTATTAAAAATGTAAAATCCCAAATAAAATTTTGAAAACTAAAATGATTGATATAAAAATTCATTAGATATTCAATTTAACAAAGTTTTATATTTTGGGAATCATAAAAATTAATTGAATGAATATTAAATAATTTTTTAAATTTGATATAATACTTTTTTTAAAAATAATTTATAAAGATTTGAATTTAGTATTCAATATTTTCAATTAAAATTTTCTTTTCTACATCGCTAAATCTAGAAGCTAATTTTAGTTTTCATAATTTATTTTATCTATTTGAGCTAAATTAAATTCCACAACTAGTTAAAAAAGTTTCAAAATAATAATAATTATTTTTATTTGAAAAGTAATTTTTCCAATGTTTTAAAATTAATTCATATTCATTTATTATTAATTATCATTCATTTTTTAAATGAGATTTTATAAATAGCTCTTAAAAATTTTAATTTCCCTATTTAAAACTCATGAATAATGTATAACTTATTTTAGAACTGCGTGTGAATAATAATCGATTCTTTGAGCAGTTCGATTGAGTATTAACATAAAAAAACTTTGTCAATTTAAATATATCCAACTGGGGTATTTAAATCATTTATAAAAATTTTTATTTCTTTGTTAAAAAAACTAAGCTAATTTTCAAAACAGAATGCGAAGGGATTAAAGCGTTTCCGAATGAATAGCCTCTAAATTTGTTGAAATGATTCAGAAGTTGCAAATTGGCTATTTAATTTGAATAGTAGCAAGGGTCATATTATAGTTTTTCCCTTTGTAATGAAAAATGTTGAATTAAGAATTACAAATGAAAATTTTTTTGACTTAACATTCGATTCTTCATTTTGCAATTTCTGTAAGAAAGCCATTCTTCTCTAACTTTCAAATATCCATTTTTTTTCTCTGAAGCAGAAAAGAAAAATTTACCCATCATGATTCTATTTTTAAAATAGTGATTCTGAATCTATTTTTTTAAACTAAAATTCTTTTGGATTTTTGGTTTATTCAAATAATAAAATAACTATATTAGCTAAATCTAATAAAGAATTTTAGAATATTCTAAAGTACTAATTGATTGTTTAGGTACTACTTTTTTGAATAGTGAAAATTTTTAAAACTCATAAAAATCAATGTTTATAAGGGTTTTGTACTAAACGAATGATTATGTCTCACGATAGCAATTGTTAGACGATACTATTCAAAAAATTACAGATTTTTTATCCTAAAAAACTTTTTTTTATATAAAAAATTGTACCAAAGCCGAAAATGTCCATATAAGACATAAAAAAATTATGGTAGGCAAGAGTTGGACAATCAGACAATTTCACAAAACTTTAGAAAAATTCTTTCAAGATATGTAAATTATAGAGGGATAGATATAGTTCTTCATTTAAAAGATGGTTCGATTATCGAACTTGACAAAAACCGCAGAATTGATGGTGATGTAGTTATCAAAAACGGTAAAGAAGGCGTTGTTGCTCGAATTGAGCTTGCAAACATTAGAAAAGCCGATTTTTTTGCAGCTTAAAAATTAAATACTTGAATCCTGACCTATATCGAAAATTTTGGTATCAGTATGAATTTTAAGGAATTTAGATAGATGGTCGGTATTGTAATTAAAGATGGTGAGTCAATAGAAGGTGCATTAAGAAGATTTAAAAGAGATTGTGCAAATGCTGGAATTTTAAGTGAAATCAAAAAAAGAGAACATTTTGAAAAACCAAGTATCATCAAAAAAAAAGCAATAGATACCGCTAAAAGAAAAAGAGATAAAAAAAAGAGAAACTTCGCTAAAAAAGAAAAACCTTAGTCTTTAGGTATAATCTTGTCACTTCAACAAAAAATTAACGATGACCTCAAACAAGCTTTAATAGCAAAAGACGAATTAAAGCTTTCTACTCTACGTTTATTAAAATCAGATATTCAATATGAATTAACAAAAACTGGTGCAACTTCAATTTCTGATGAACAAGTATCAAATTTAATTAAATCCAATCAAAAAAAACGCAAAGAAGCAGCAAGTGAATATAGAAAAGCAAACAGAATTGATCTTGCTGAAAAAGAAGAATCTGAAGAACAAATCTTAATTTCTTATCTTCCAGCTTCTATGCCAGAAACAGAAATCAAATTAGTAGTTGAAAAAATAATCGCTGAACTAAATGCCAAAACTCCAAATGAAGCTGGCAAAGTAATTGGAAAAGTAATGTTAGAGCTAAAAGGCAAAAATGCAGACGGCTCTATTGTTTCAAATTTAGTAAAAACTCTTCTTTCAAATTCTTAATCTAGGAGATTTTAATGTCTTCCGATTTTACAAAAAAAATTAAATCAGAAGTCAGTATTGAATCTTATATTTCTAGGTTTTTAAAATTAAATAAAAAAGGCAGAAATTTTTTAGGACTTTGTCCTTTTCATAATGAGAAATCTCCTTCATTTAATGTCTCACCTGAAAAACAAATTTATCATTGTTTTGGTTGTGGTGCTTCAGGAGATATTTTTAATTTTGTAAAAGAATACAACCGAGTTGATTTTGTTAGGTCAATGGAAATTCTTTCTGAATTTTCAGGAATTCCAATAGAAAGAAATCCAAACCAAAACATTTTAGATAAAGAAAAAGAAGAAATGTATTCTTTAAATCAAAAATTTTTGGAATTCTTCAGATCCAATTTAAAATCCCAATATGGCAAACTTGCAAAAGAATATTTAGATTCCAGAAAAATTTCTGAATCTAGAATTGAAATCTTTAAATTAGGTTATTCATTTCCTGATTATAATAATTGGCAAAGTTTAAATTTATCCGAAAAAGAAGTTTTACTTGCAATCAAACTTGGACTATTAAAAAAATCAGAGAACAACCATTTATACGATTTTTTTAGAGACAGAGTTATGTTTCCCATTTTTGATATCAACCAAAAAGTAGTTGGTTTTGGTGGAAGAATTCTTTCTAAAACTTCAGAAGAAGCAAAATACATAAACAGTCCAGCTTCTCCTATTTATGATAAAGGGAAAATGTTTTTTAATTTGAACCTTGCTTCTAAATCTATTCGTACAAGTAGAGAAGCAATTTTAGTAGAAGGATATCTAGATGTAATTGGACTTCATTCAAAAGAAATCGAAAATGTTGTTGCTCCTCTTGGAACATCTGTCACAGATAAACAAGTTCAAAAATTGAAGTCTTATGCTGACAAAGTTATTTTACTTTTTGATGGCGATAAAGCTGGAAGAAAAGCAGCTTATAAAGCAACTGAAATTTGTATAAAAGAAAATTTGAACTCAGAGATAGTTCTTTTAAAGGATTCTAAAGATCCTTTTGATTTGTCTATTGAGCATACAAAATTAGAACTTTTTGAGCTATTACAAAATCGAATTTCAGCTTCCAGCTTTATTATTAATGAAACTGTTGGAAATATCAACCCTGCTTCAAAACCAGAAGATAAAAAAAATGCAGTTGGAAAATTATTTGATTTTATTAAGTCTCTTAAAACTGAAACTGAAATTGAATCTTATTTATTGGAAGGTTCAAAAAAAATTGGTCTCAGTTTTGATTCATTAAAAAATGATTTTAAATCAGGTGGTTTAAAATTAGCCTTTGTAGAATCCGATAATAAAAAAGAGCTTAAAAAAAAATCTACGTCTTTACCAATTTTAGAGAGGAGTATAATTGTTTTGTTTTTAATTTATCCAAATTTACAGTCAAAAATTAACGATCTTTTAGATTTGGATTTTGAAGACCAAACAGCATTTATAACACTGGAGTGGATCAAAAATAAACTTTCAAATGAGGAAGAATATTCTCACCAAAGTTTTATTGAATCAGGATTTGGTGATAGGATTAACTCAGAGTTAAACGAAATAATAATTGAGTTAAATACTGATTTGTCTATTGAGGAATTAGAAATTAATTTAAAATCCTTGATTCTACAAAAGAAAATAAAAACATTTGAATTAGTACAAAGAAATTATAGTTTTAACACTCCAGAAGATTTTCTAAAATATAAAGAATTAGTTAGCGAAAAAGAAAAAGTAGAATTAGAATTTAAACAGTTAAACTAAAGAGGGATTATGGATAATTTATTAGAGTTACCTGAATTACAAAAAATTATAGCAATTGGTAAAGCAAATTCAGAAGTATCTTATGATGAAATTAATGAAATTTTACCAGATAAAATTTTAAACTCAGAAAAAATTGATGATGTTTTCACTCTTCTTCATGAATTGGGAATTGATGTTGTCGAAGAATATTCTAAAAAGTCCCTTGAAAATCATCAACCATCTACTATTGAAGAAAAAAAAGAAAAAAAAGAAAGAGATGAAAAACCTGCAAAAAAGAAAAAAGAACCTGCAGGAAATGGAAACTCTGAAGATCCAATAAGACTTTATTTAAAAGAAATAGGAAAAGTTAGTTTAATTTCTGGTGAAACAGAAATTTTCTTAGCAAAAAGAATTGAGAAGGGTGAAAAAATAATTGAGGAAACTATTCTTTCTTCTAGCATTCTTCGTGCAAACTTCACAAAACTAATGCCTAAAATTAAATCAAAAAAAATCCGTGTTCATGAATTAGTAAAAGTAGATAAACTATATGCATTAAATAATTTTGAATCTGATAAATTAGAAAAAATATTTTTTCACAATATGGAAATCATTCAAAATGAAGAAAAAACTTTTATTGAGTCCATGAACAAAATTAAAAAATATTCAGAGAACTCAAAAAAATATAAAGAACTAAAAGAAAAAATTGAAATAACCCATACCAAAATAGAAACTGCAGCTCGTCAAATTGGAGTATCTCAAAGAGAGATACAAAAAATTTCACAAAAAATCAAATCAATGGTTTTTAGAATCAAAGAGATAGATAGACATTTTTTAAAAATCAAAGCTAGATATGGTCATGATGTAAAAGAAATAAAAGCATTTAACCGTTTTATAGAAAAAAACGAAAACATGGATGAGATTGAAAAATTAATGGGTGTAGATATTGATGAAGTAAGAGAAGTCATCAAAGACATCCGTAATAATGAAAGAAAACTCCGCAGGATGGAACAAGAAGCTGGTTCAACAACAGCAGAAATCAAAGACTGGGGTGAAAAAATCATGAAAGGTGAAAGAGAAATTGCACAAGCCAAAAAAGAATTGGTAAAAGCAAATCTCCGTCTAGTTGTTTCAATTGCAAAACGTTATGCAAACCGAGGAATGCATTTTTTTGATTTAATCCAAGAAGGCAACATCGGTTTAATAAAAGCAGTTGATAAATTTGAATACAAAAAAGGTTTTAAATTTTCTACTTATGCAACTTGGTGGATTCGCCAAGCAATCACAAGAGCAATTTCAGACCAAGCAAGAACCATCCGTGTACCTGTTCATATGATTGAACAAGTGAACAAAGTTGTTCGTGAGCAAAGATTATTCGTTCAAGAATTTGGCAGGGACCCAACTAATGAAGAAATTTCTGAAAGACTTGGTTGGCCTGTTGCAAAAGTGAAAGCTGTAAAAAGTGTTGGTAAAGAGCCAATCTCACTTGAAATACCAGTTGGAACAGAAGAAGACTCTGAGCTTGGAGATTTCATCGAAGACAAAGAAGTTGAATCACCACTTAACTCTGCTGCTGGTTCAATTCTAGCAGAACAAATCCGACAAGTTCTTCACACACTTCCAGCTCGTGAACAAAAAGTTATTAGAATGCGTTTTGGTTTGGATGATGGTTATGCTCAAACACTAGAAGAGGTTGGTTATCAATTTAAAGTTACTAGAGAACGTATTCGTCAAATTGAGGCAAAGGCTCTCAGAAGACTTCGTCACCCAAGTAGATCTAAAAAGTTAAAAGACTATATTGTAGATTAATTTTTGGGCGAATTTTTGCTATTGCAAAAAACACGCTCTCAGCTACTTCTTTAGACAGTGTGTTGCAACCCATTGTCTAAAGAACCGCTTCGATCGTTTTCGCTAGAATAGAAAAAATTTTATAGAACATTTTATTTTATTAAACTTAATTCTTCATTAAAATAGAAAGAAGAAAAAGAGGGACTGACTTAATTTTGGAGGGAAAGTCAGTCCTAAATTCAGACACACAATTTATCTTAATTTAATTTTCGACATGTACGAACTTTTCCCATTATAAATTTAATTTTTTCTTGTATAATTTTTTCATTCAGTACACTTAAAAACAAATGAAGAAATTATTTTTAATTATGTCTCTTATTTTTTGTAATAATTGTTTTGAGTATGAGGAAACAATAAATTTTAAAAAAGGATTTTCAGGATTTGTGGAAATTTCATATACAGTTCCACTTCACAATAAATCTGAAACTTCTTTAATTAAATTTTTACCTATCACTGAAAACGAAATCAATAATAGAATTAACAAAGGTCTATTTAGTAAAAATTTAAAAGTCAAAGATTTTAATATGAGGATTTTAGATAAAACTGAAATAGATGGAATGTTTTCAAAAAAAGCAAAAGTAAATTATAAATTAGATTTTGGAGATATAACTATTTTAGATGGAGTCTTAATAGGTTCCATATTTATAAAAAAGAAAAATCAAAATTCAATAAGCATAAAAAGAGAATTTAAATCTGTCTTAAAAACAATAGATCAAAATTCAACTACAGGTGAGAAAAAAATTTTTTCTGAAACTGCAAGACTTTTAGGTGATGGTCATATTTTATTTAAAGTAAACTTCCCACTAACTTCAGAATGTAGGTCTAATAAAGGCGAAATTAGTCTTGGAAATTTGAATTATAAACTCCCATTAATTGAAACAATTGAAAAAGTTGGTAATAAGTCTTGGGACTATTCTATCACAACGATTTATTAGTATGAAATTTAAAACTGAAACAAAAAAGTTTATTCCAACAAATGTAAGTAGGATTATTTTAGGAATATTTCTTGCAATTTTTTCCTTTCATAAAAATTTTTTAGATTTATTTTATTTTGCCTTAATGTGTAATTTTTTTTCAACATTATGGTTTATAATTTATCATTTTAATATTATTGACCCTACTAAATATCCCAAAATTGAATTTTTCCCAACTTTTGTAGATGTTTTGATGATTTCTTATATGGTGGCATCTACAGGTGGACCTGACTCTTTTGCTATCGCAGCCTATTTTTATATGACAGCAGTTTGTTCATTAAATACAAAAATTAATCAAGGTCTTTTTTCTGTTGTTTTGAGTATAATTTCATTAATTACAATTTCAATTGTGATGTATTTTGATTTATTTTCTAGAACATCTTTTACAGGTTTTATTTATGAGAAAAATTTGTTTATTTATCTACTTTCAAATACAATAAATATATTATTTAATATTTCTATTTATTTTACAATTCACTCTTTAATTAAAAAAAATGAAGAGCTCTATTTAAAATCACAAGGGGAAAAACAAAAAGCAGAAAAAGCAAATCAATTAAAAAATGAAATTTTAGCAAATATGAGTCATGAAATTCGCACACCTATGAATGCAATTTTAGGAATTACTAATCATCTAATTGATGAAGAAAAAAATTCTAGTTCACTAGAAAGTTTAAATATTTTAAAATTTTCTGCTGATCAACTTTTAGTAATAATAAATGATATTTTGGATTTAAGTAAAATTGATGAAGGTAAAGTAGTTTTTGAAAAAATTGATTTTTCTTTAAAAACACTAATAGGAAATATTATTAAATTAAATTTGTCAAAAGCAATTGATAAACAAATTCAATTAAATTTTGAATTTGATGAATCTATACCCAAAAAAATTATTGGAGATCCCACTAGACTTGCTCAAATTTTAAATAACTTAATCAGTAATTCAATCAAATTTACAGAAAAAGGAGAAGTAAAATTAAAAATCGTTCAGCTAAAAAACACAACTGAATTTACAAATATTCATTTTTTAATAAAAGATTCTGGGATTGGAATTCCAGAAGATAAATTTGAATTTATTTTTGAAAAATTTAACCAAGCTTCAACTGAAACAACCAGAAAATTTGGAGGAACTGGACTAGGACTTTCAATTGTAAAAAAACTAATTCAATTAATGGGATCTGATATTGGAGTTAAATCAAAGTTAAATGAAGGTTCTGAATTTTATTTTTTAATCAATTTTCCTATTTCCAAAAATCATGATACCGAACCAAAGTTAACCAAACTAAACTTATTAGAGAAAAATTTATTTGGATTAAAAATTTTACTTGTAGATGATAATGAAATTAATATTAAAATCGCAAAAAAATTCTTAGATAAATGGAATACAAAAATAATAACAGCTACTAATGGTAAAGAAGCTATTGAAATATATTTAAAGAATAATGATTATTTTGATTTAATTTTAATGGATTTACAAATGCCAATTATGGATGGTTACGAAGCTTCTAAAACAATTTTAGAATACCAAAAATCATCCAAAAAAATTCCCATTTTTGCTTTAACTGCAGATGCAATGCTTGACACTAAAGAAAAAGTAAAATCGATTGGGATTCAAGATTTAATTACAAAACCATTTAAACCAGATGATTTATTTGCAAAGCTATCTAACTTAAACCAGTAGAGCCAAAACCTTTTTCACCACGTTCTGAATCAGAAAGAGAATCAACTTCTTCTATTTGAAATTGAGGTAAACTTAAAATCACAAGTTGAGCAATTCTAGTTTTTGCTTCTAATAAAAAATCTTTATCAGTTAAATTTAAAAGAGGAACTAAAATTTCTCCTCTATAATCTGCATCAATAGTACCAGGAGAGTTTGGAATAATGATTTTATTTTTTGTGGAAAAACCAGATCTAGGTCGAACATCAGCAAAATAACCAAATGGAATTTCCATAGAAAAACCAGTTGAGACAAGAATCACTTCGTTTTTTTTTAATAAGACTTCTTCATATGAATATATATCCATTCCTGCTGCTTCTAAAGATTTTCTTTCTGGTAAGACCGAATCTAAAAAAAGTTTTTTAAATTTAACAATCATATTTTTGTGCTAAAATTTTGAATTTCTTTTTGGCTAAAATCACCAATTCCAGTGAGATGTAAATTCTCAACTGAATAAATTTTACCGATTAATTCGTTTAATTCTTTTTTAGTAATGGAATACAATTCCTTGATTCTATCTTCATAAGTATAAAAATTTCCAAAATACATTTCTTGGTAAGCAATATCATTCATTCTGGCGTCAACATTTTCATAACTGATAGAAAGATTTCCTTTTTGATTTGATTTAATAAATTCTAATTCTTTTTCTGTAATACCTTTTTCTTTTAAGTGTATTACTTCATCTATAATACTTTTTAAAGCAGCTTTAAAAGTAGATTTTGATGTGCTGCAAGAAATAGTAAAAATACCTGTTCCAAAATAACTAGATGGAAATGCAGAAATGTTATAACAATATGCTTTTTCTTCTCTAATTTTTTGAAATAGCCGAGAAGAAATTCCCCCTCCAAAAATTCCAGATAAAGCACCAAGCCTAACAGCTGATTTAAAATCTCTAGGCAAACCCTCAGCTCCAAGTAAAAAACTAACTTGTTCTAGTTTCTTTTTGGTAAAAAATTTATTATATGTTTTTTTTATTTCGGAGTGATTAGTTGGAAATTCAGAATTTTTTCTTTTTTTTGAAAAATATTTTTCTGCTAATTCCTTAACTTCTTCAATTGAATAATCTCCTGCTAAAGATAAAATCATTCTATTTGGAGTATAATGTTTTTCGTAAAAAGTTCTCAATGATTTTTCATTTGCTGTCTCAACAGATTCTTTTGTTCCAATTATATCTAAACCAAGAGATTTTCCAGAAAAAATATTTTTAAAATATTGATCATATACAAATTCATCAGGTGAATCAATATAAGATTTCATTTCTTCTAGAATAACCTTTGATTCTGAACTAATATCATTTTTATCAAGCAATGGATCAAATACCATATCAGATAAAATATCTAGAGATAATTTTAGATCATCTTTGGAAGCAGTTATAAAAAAATTTGTATATTCTCTAGAAGTGACTGCATTAAAGTAGCCACCAACTCTTTCAATTTCTTCGGCTTGTTTTTTTGCTGTTCTTTTTTTTGTGCCTTTAAAAAGCATATGTTCCACAAAATGAGTGTAACCAAGTTCAGAAGCTGTTTCATATCTTGAACCCATTTTGACCCAAAGGCCAACAGATAAAGATGTGGCATTTGGGATTTTTTGGTATAAAATTTTTAATGAATTATTTAAATTAAAATTATATAATTTAAAATCCATTAGTCATGAGATTCGGGAGACATTGCATCTTTTCTAGATAAATCAATTTTACCTTGTCTATCAATTCCAAGAACTTTTACAGGGACAATTTCTCCTTCTTTGATATAATCTTTAACTGATTGAACTCTTTTAAAATCAATTTTAGAAATATGACAAAGACCTTCTTTACCTGGTAAAATTTCTATAAATGCACCAAAATCAGTGATTCTTTTTACTTTACCTTGATAAATTTTTCCAACTTCGATTTCAGCAAACATTCCTTCAATAATTGAAATTGCTTTTTCAGCTGACTCTGAATCAGAACTAGAAATTGTAACTTTTCCATCATCATCAATATTTATTTCAGCTTTAGATTGTTCAATAATCGAACGAATATTTTTTCCACCTGGTCCAATTAATTCACCAATTCTGTCTTTAGGAATCATTTTCACAGTAATACGAGGAGCAGTTTTAGATAAGTTTTCTGCTGAAGTTGTAATAGCTTTTTCCATTTGGTCTAAGATATGGTTACGACCTTTTTCAGCTTGGAGAATTGCTTTTTCAAGAATGTCCCAACCTACTCCAGTAATTTTTAAATCCATTTGAAATGCTGTGATACCTTTTCTTGTTCCTGCTAATTTAAAATCCATATCTCCAAAATGATCTTCAATTCCTGCAATATCAGATAATACTGCAAATTCATTTTTTGGAGAAGTAATTAAACCCATTGCAACACCTGCAACAGCAGCTTTTATTGGAACTCCACCAGCCATCATTGCAAGTGAACCACTACATACAGATGCCATCGAACTTGAACCATTCGATTCTAAAATTTCTGAAACTAAACGAATCGAGTAAGGAAATTCCTGGAAGCTAGGCAATACTGCTTTTAACGCACGTTCAGCTAAATTTCCGTGTCCTATTTCTCTTCTTCCTGGACCTGAAGATTTTTTTACTTCACCAACTGAAAAAGCTGGAAAGTTATAATGCAACATAAAGTTCTTTTCTTTTTGACCTTCGATAGTTTCATATCTTTGGTTATCAGCAACTGTTCCAAGTGTCATCACACCAAGTGATTGAGTTTGTCCTCTTGTAAATAAAGATGAACCATGCACTGAAGGTAAAATATTTATTTCACAAGAAATATCTCTAATTTCATCCAGCTTTCGTCCATCGTAACGAAGGCTTTCATTAAAGATCATGTCTCTAACAGCTTCTGCTTCTAATTCATGTAAATAATTTTTAATATCTTTAATTTCTAAATCAAGTTTATTTAAGGATTTAAAATGTTCAACTGTTTGTTTATTAATATCTGAAATAGATTTTGAACGAGTGCTTTTATCAGAATTTTTATTTGCAGTAACAATTTTATCAAAAGCTAATTTTCTGACTTCTGATAATGTTTCTTGATTTTTTTCTTTAATTTTGATTTCACGCTTTGGTTTATTGATTGATTTAGCAAAATCTATTTGGTGTTGTACTGAACTTTTTATAAATTCGTGTGCAAATTTTATTGCCTCAATTAATTCTTTATTAGTTAATTCTTTACACTCACCTTCAATCATAACAATTGAATCAATTGTTCCAGCAACAACTATGTCTAAATCTGACTGAGCAATTAAGGTTGTGTCAGGATTATGAATCAAGTTCCCTTTGATGCGTCCAATTCTAACCCCAGCAAGAGGTCCGTTAAAAGGAATATCAGATGCCATCAGACAAGCAGAAGCAGCACAAATTGCATGACCATGTGTTGAAACAGTTTTGTCAGCAGATAGAACAGTCACTTGAACTTGAACTTCACAAAAATATCCTTCAGGAAACATAGGACGAATTGGTCTATCTATAAGTCTGGAGATTAAAATTTCATTTTCAGAAGGTTTGGATTCTCTTTTAATATAGCCACCAGGAATCCTGCCTACAGAATACATTTTTTCAGTATATTCACAAGTTAGTGGGAAAAAGTCTTGACCTTCTTTTGAATCATCAGTTGCACAAACTGTAGCTAATATGACAAGGTTACCTTGTTTATAGACAACAGAACCATCGGCTTGTTTTGCCCAATGTCCTGTTTCCATGACATGGTCTAGACCATTATAATTTCTTGTCTCAGCGATTTTTGTCACCATGGACTATTTTCTTAAACCAAGTTTTTTTACTAACTCTCTGTATCTTAAAATATTCTTATTTTTTAAATAATCTAGTAGTTTTTTTCTTTGACTAACTAGAATTAAAAGACCTCTTCTTGATTGATGATCTTTTTTATTTTTTCCAAAATGCAAATTCAAGTCATTGATTCTTGCATTGATTAAAGAAATTTGAACTTCTGGTGAAGCTGTATCTTGTTCAGATTGTTTATTATCTGAAATAATTTGTTTTTTTTGTTCTGCTATAATCATTTTTTGTCTAATTCTCGTATTTTTATTCCAAGTTATTTTTTGACATTGCCTTGAAAAGGAATATTTGTTTTTCCTTGAAAAACTTTTTTATAATTGTACAATGTTTCATTTTGTTTATTACACCAAGCGAGTAAAAAACCATTTTCATCTTGAATCAAAAATTCTTTTGGAATTATGTCCAATTTAATCTGAGCACCGTTTAAAATTCTATCTCTTAAATTTGTCTTAATAATTGGAATGGGTAACATTTTTTCTAATTCAAAAAATTTATTTCGATTTTCTAAAATTTCTTCAATTGTAAATGAGTCTTCCAATTTAAAATTAGAAATTTTTGTCCTTTTTAAATTTTTTACATACATAGGAAAATTTAATTTTTCAGATAAATCCATAACTAATTTTCGAATATAAGTTCCAGAGCTAACTTTTACTTTTAATTCAAAACCATGTTCAGTTAAATTTTCGAAATCCAATTCATAAATTTTTATATTCCTTTTTTTTTCTTCAAATGAAATATTTTGTCTAAACAATTCTGATTGTCTAACTCCACCAATTTTTAATGCAGAAACTTTTGGTGCAATTTGAATTTCAGTTTCTTGAATTTTTAAAATTTCAGTTTTGATTAATTCAAGATTGTCAAAATAAAATTGGTTTATTTTTTCTATATTCCATTCTGAGAGTACCGTTCCGTCTCTATCACCTGAGTCAGTTGATTTTCCAAATTCAACACTAGCGATATATTCTTTATCTGAATGTAAAAAAGTTTCTGAAAAAGCAGTAAATTCTCCAAAAGGTAAAATCATTAAACCATTTGCAAATTTATCTAATGTTCCTGTGTGACCAATTTTTTTTAAGTTTAATTTTTTCTTAAGTGTAATTACTAAATCAGATGAAGTAATATTTTCTTGTTTATTTATGAGGTAGAAGCCGGAAAGCATTTCTAAAACTATGTTTTTTTTTAAATGACTAATGAATAATGAAAAATAGAAGATTAGAAATTTTATTTGAAAAATCTGAACTGATTAGTGTTCCTGTTCAGATTTAAGACAGTAAAAAAGTTAACACATATTCATATTCTCCTTGACTTATTTATTCTAAATATATAAAGCTATAAAAATGAAGTTAAATTTATTTTTGACTAAAAAAAAATTTCTTTTATTCTTTACAATAATTTTACAAATGAATTGTTTAAAAGCAAAAAAATCTATTTTTGATTTTAGTAACCCAACAACAGGTTCAACTGTATTGTCAAGGGTTGCTATAGCACGACTAGTTTTATCCTATTCAGGAAGTCCATTTGCGTTTACTCAAGGATTAGTAATCACAACAATCACTCCAACTCTCTCAGCAAGAGTGACGAGTTGCACATCAAACCCAGTTCTTCCTGCAGGACTAAGCATCAATAATACAAACTGTGCTATTAGTGGAACTCCCACTATTCTGCAAACTGCAACCAATTATGTGGTAACTGCAAGTAATTCTTCTGGAAGCACACAAGCAAATATCAGCATTGCAATTGTATCTTCCAACGCCGGACAAACCTGGACGCAAAATACAATGCCGAGTTCCCGTACGTGGACTTCCGTTGCTTATGGAAATGGAGTGTTTGTAGCGATTGCGCGAAATAGCAATGTTGCGGCTACTTCCCCCGATGGAGTCACCTGGACGCAAAGAACCCTACCAAGCACAGAATCCTGGCAAGCAGTCACTTTCGGGAACGGTCTTTTTATCGCAGTGGTAGGGCTCTCTAGCAATGTAGCAGCCAGGTCACCTGATGGAGTCAACTGGACTCTAACAAATCTTTTGCCTAGCAATACAAACTGGACATCGGTGACATTTGGGAATGGGACCTATGTTGCCGTGGCGGGAGTCTCCACAAGCGCGGCTGCTTCTACGAATGGGAACAACTGGACAGCTGGAATACTACCTAGTTCGCAAGGATGGAGCGTAACTTTTGGAAACGGTGTATTTGTAGCCGTAGCAACAGGACCAAGCAGTGCCGCGGCTACTTCGACCGATGGAGTTACATGGACTGCCCAAACCCTACCAAGTTCCCAAAACTGGACTTCCGTTGCCTATGGAAATGGAGTGTTTGTGGCGGTAGCTACAAATAGCAATGTAGCCGCCACTTCGCCTAATGGAGTCACTTGGACACAAAGGACTCGTTCCAGTGTTTCTGCATTGAATTTCGTCACTTTTGGAAATGGAGTTTTTGTAGCGGTAGGTTCGACATCAAGTTCTGCCTTTTCCTCTGATGGAATTATATGGACATCTAGCACCCTACCAAGTAGTTCAGTCTGGTTTTCCGTTGCATTTGGCAATGGAGTTTTTGCGGCTGTTTCTGGTTCCCCAAGCACTATAGTCGCCACATCGCTTTGAAACTGATTTGTTAGTCGATACAAACGAACTGTGTTAGTAGTTGTTATTGGAAAAATATCTTTTAATAAACTAACTAATTCTGGTGAAAGGTTTGCATCAAATAATCTCAGAAAGAGAAATTGATTTTTCAGTAGTTGGAATTTGCAATTTTTCGTTAAGTGTAATATTTTTTTTAAATCGTATTTTCCATTTCTTGGATTTTGAAAAACTATGATTTCTTTATTTTGTAAATCAAGAATCCAATATTCAAAAATATTTGCTTTTGCATAAATATTCGCTTTATATAAATCATCATCCAATGAACTAAATGTAACTTCTACAACAAACTCTGCCGTAGTTGGATGTGAATCTCCAAAACCATCATAAGTTCCTTTATGAACTGAGTGTTTAATTTTTTAATAATAAAGTAAAATATACTTCCTAAATGAAAAATGATTCGCGAAGCGAAACTGAACTAGGGAAAGGGATTGAAGCGTTTCTGAATAGCCTTGGTTTAACCCGAGGCTATTCAGAAGTAGCAAAAAGCCCGTTTTTTTTCTAAATTGATTAAATCGAGATTTTCGACTAATTAGAATTAAGTGGATAAAAATTCCCAAAAAAAATTATTGTAGAGTTTATTCTTCAGTATCTGAATCAGTTTCGTTTTCAGATTCAGAATCTAATTTAGTTTCAGATTCTTTGGAATAATCTTTTGGTTTGGAACGATCTATCAATTCATTTACACGAAGAGATTCAATATAATTTTCATCCCATAAAAAGAGGATACGAGGTGTTAAACGGATTTGCAGTTCTTTGCCAATAATCCGCTGAAAAAAACCTCTTGCGTTACGGAGAGCATTTAGTAATACTCTTTTTTCTTTTCCTTCAACATATGAAGTAACCCAAACTTTGACTCCTGTCATATCGTTTGCTAAATCAGCTCGATGGACAGAAACAATTCCAATTCTTGGATCTTTTAATTTACCAGAAACAATAGCTCTTGCAATTGATTTAACAATCTCAGATTCTATTTTTCTCTTTCTGGTTTCATTCATTCAGTTATTTTAATTTTCTCGCAACAGTATTCACTTCGTAAGCTTCAATTTCATCTTTAGCAATAAAATCATCAAAACCTTCTAGCATAATACCACATTCAAAACCAGTTAAAACTTCACTCACTTCATCTTTAAATCTCTTTAAAGATTTTAGTTTGCCTTCAAAGATCATTACATCATCACGATAAACACGAATCAAACTAGACTTAGTAACTTTACCAGATGTAACCATTGAACCAGCAATTGTTCCAAGTTTAGAAATTGTAAATAGTTCTCTAACTTCTAATTTACCAAGAATTTTTTCAACTTTTTCAGGCTCTAACATTCCTTCCATTGCTGCTTTAATTTCATCAACAACTTGGTAAATAATGTTATAGTATTTAATTTCAACACCTTCTTTTTCAGCAAGAGTCAATGTTCTTGGATTTGCTCTAACATGGAAACCAACAATGATTGCATTTGAAGCAGCAGCAAGCATAACATCCGAATCAATGATTGCACCTGTTCCAGCTCTAATTACATGAAGTTTAACATCAGTAGTTGAAAGTTTTTCAAGTGATTCTTTAATTGCTTCAGCTGAACCTCTCACATCTGTTTTAATGATAATTTTTAATTCTTTTAAGCCACCTTGTTGAATGATCTCATTCATATTATCTAAAGTAACTTTTGTAACAATAGAAGCTTGACCAATTCTTTGGAATTCTTTTCTATGTTGAGAAATATTTCTTGCTTCTTTCTCATCCCTAATAGAATCAAACGGATCTCCAGCATCTGGAACAGCATCTAAACCAGTAACTAAAACAGGATATGACGGACCAGCTTCTTCCATTGATTTACCAAAATCATCATACATAGCTCTAACTCTACCAGAATGAACACCAGCTAAGAATGCATCCCCAACTCTTAATGTTCCGTTTTGGATTAGAACTGTTGCTACAGCACCACGACCTGGATCTAGCCTAGCTTCAATAATAGTTCCTTTTGCAGAACGACTTGGATTTGCATCTAATTCTAATACTTCTGCTTGAATTAAAATCATTTCAAGTAATTTATCTATACCTAAATTTTCTCTTGCTGAAATTTTACAAATAATAGTTGTTCCACCCCATTCTTCAGCCAATAAATTATGAGTTGATAATTCTTGCATAACTTTGTCAACATTTGCAGTTGGTAAATCAATTTTGTTAACAGCAACAATTATAGGAACTTCAGCAGCTCTTGCATGATCTATTGCTTCAATTGTTTGAGGTTTAACACCATCATCTGCAGCAACGACTAACACAACGATATCTGTTACTTTAGCTCCTCTTGCCCTCATAGATGTAAATGCTTCATGACCAGGAGTATCTAAGAAAGAGATTGGTCCTCTAGGTGTATTCACTTGATAAGCACCAATATGTTGCGTGATTCCACCTGACTCAGTGTCTATGACTGCAGATTTTCTGATTGTATCTAAAAGTTTTGTTTTACCATGATCCACATGACCCATTATCGTAACAACTGGAGGTCTTGTGATATAATCATCAGGAGAATCAACTTCTTCTTGAATTACAGTTTCTTCGTATAAAGAAACTATTTTTACTTTACAATCATATTCATCAGCAAGTAAAGTTGCCGTGTCAGAATCAATAACATTATTGATTGTTACCATCATCCCCATTTTCATGAGTTTTGCGATCACATCATTTGGTTTGAGATTCATTTTTTTAGCAAGCTCACCTACTTGAACATTTTCCATAATGGAAATTTCTTTTGGAACAGTAGTTCCAGAAACAGGTGCTAAAGCCATTTTTCTTTGTTGGGCTTGTTTAAAAAATTTAATATTTTCTAAAGATTCGTTTAACTTTGATTTGTCTTTATTTTTATCAAAAGTTTGATTGATTACTCTTTTACGATTTTGAGTTGGACTTTGTGCAACTTCATTAATTTTAGGTTGTGTACCAAAGCCTTTATCATTTGGTTTGTTACCAAAAGTTTTACCAGCTCCACCACCTTGGTAATTTTTATTACCACCAGCTCCACCACCTTGGTAATTTCGATTTCCACCACCTTGGTAGTTTTTGTTACCACCACCGGCTCCACCACCTTGGTAAGTTTTGTTGTAACCTGTGCCACCTGTTCCACCGCCACCTTGGTAGTTTTTATTTCCACCACCTTGGTAAGTTTTGTTGTAACCTGTGCCACCTGTTCCGCCACCACCTTGGTAAGTTTTATTGTAACCTGTGCCACCTGTTCCACCACCACCTTGGTAGTTTTTATTGTAACCTGTGCCACCTGTTCCACCACCACCTTGGTAGTTTTTATTGTAACCTGTGCCACCTGTTCCGCCACCACCTTGGTAGTTTTTATTGTAACCAGTGCCACCTGTTCCGCCACCGCCACTTTGGAAGTTTTTACTGCTTGCAAAGCTTTGAGGAGTGTGTTTTTTTACAATGGGAGAATAATTTGAATCATAAACTTTTTTCTCAAAAGTTTTAGGTTGTTCAGTTTGATTCGACTCTTTAATAACTTCAGTTTCAACTTGTTTTTTTTCTGGTTTTGAAATGATTGGGTTTTTTTCAGAATAACGATTTACAGGATAGCTAACTTCAGCAGTTATTTTTTCTTGTTTAGTTTCAGATTTTTGCTCAGTTTTCTCAAAAGTTTTAAAATCTTCTTTAATAGTTTGAGGAATTTTTTCTTCTTTAGCAGTTTGCTCTTTAAATAAAGCATCTAATTTTGAAGGAGATTGTTTTGAAATTTCTTTACCATCATCAGTGACTGTGGGTTTCTTTTTTAAAACAATTTTTTTTCCAGAACCTAAGGAAAGCTTTTCTTTTATTGTATCTTTTTTTTCTTCCATAACTAAGCTATTTAGCTCTCCTCAACCAATTCAACTGATTCAGAAATTAGTTTAAATATTTGTTCAGCTGTTGTTGGTCCAATTCCTTGGACTTTTGCCAGATCCTCTGGATTCATTTCAATTAAAGTTTCAATATCTCTAATTCCACCACTCTCTAATAAACGAATCACTCTTGGCATAAGCCCAGTAATTTCTGTTAGAGGTGTTCCTTCATCTGATTCAATTTCTTCATTAAAAGTTTTTGAAACTGATTTACTAAATGCATTTGAAAGATTGTTATTAAATATTTTTTCAAGTCTTTCTCTTGCTTCAGGTGATGACATTTCTTGTGCATGTTGTGATACAGATTTAATGTCTATCTTAAAACCACTTAATTGAACCGCTAGTTTCACATTAGAACCTGAAGATCCAATTGCTAGTGAAAGTGATTCATCTGGGACGACTACTAATGCTTCTTTGTTTTCAAAATCAACTTTTACTTCTGTTGGTTTGGCTGGAGAAATTGCATTAGTTATAAATTCGACTGGGTTTTCAGAATACTGAATAATGTCTATTCTTTCATTTCCAAGTTCACGAACTATAGATTGAATTCTAACACCTTTCATTCCTACACAAGCACCTACAGGGTCAATATCTGATCGCATAGCACGAACAACAATTTTAGTTCTAATAGAAGCAACCCTTGCTATTCCAACAATTTCAACTAGACCTTCATAAATTTCAGGAATTTCCATTTCAAATAATTTTTTTACAAAATCCCCAGATGCACGAGACAATGTTATTGAAAGTCCAGTTTCATTGAATCTATCTTTTCTAATTTCAACTCTTGAAATGATTGCTTTTAATCTATCTCCACTTTTATACTTTTCACCAGGAGTTTGGTCTCTTTTAGGCATAATGCCTTCTACTTTTCCAAGATCAATACACATAATTTCTTTATTGATCCATCTTTGGAAATAACCATGAGTGAGTTCACCTTCTTTTGATTTGAACTCTTTATATAAAATTTCTCTTTCAACATCTTTTAATCTTTGAAAAACTAATTGTTTTGCTTGGTTCGAAAAGATTCTTGTTAAATCAACTGGCTTTTCTTTTATACGAACAATAGAACCAAGCTCAATTTCAGGTTCAATTTCTTTGGCATGTTCAAGTGAAATTTCTAAAGCATGTTTTGGAGATTCTACAACTTTTTTTGGTAATTCCAATATAACATTATTTTTATTTCCAAATTCTACATCTATATTTAATTCGTCTAATTCTTCAGTATCAATGCCATTCTCTTTTATAAAAGCATAGGCCAAAGATTCTTTTAAAATATTTAAAACTATATCTTTTGATAGACCTTTCTCTTGTGAATAAGCTTGAATTGCCTCAAGTGGGTTAATTTCTTTTACTGTTTGTTTACTTGCCATAACTATAATTTTAGAAATAAATTTCCTTTGGTAATATCTTGAATTTTTAATTCAAAACGCATACCCAATAATTTAACATCTTTCTTTTCTAAAGGTTTTAAAAAAACAGAATCAGAGTTTGATTCCAAAATTTCAAATACTTTAGAAATCTTTTTTTCATTTTCCAAATAAAAAATTTTCACGGGAATATTTTTAAACCTGTGCAAATCCTCTGGTAGCCTCAATGCTCTTTCAGCCCCAGCTGAAGAAACTTGTAATGTATAATTTTCATTACTAAAAGACTCTTCAAGGTAATCAGTCAATAGCCTTGAAACATTTTCACAGTCCATGATGGATACAGAACCACGAGAGTGGGATGTATTATCTAAAGAGACTTCAATTAGAAAATGGCCACTGGCTGATTTAACCGAAACTGAGAATATCTGAAGTGGTGGTTCTACAATTTTTTGTAGAAACGTATTAACTACTAAATCATTAATAGACAACTATGCCTAAACTCCATATAAACCGACTATAGGAAAAAACTTAAAGAGGGCCAACTAAGACCAATAAAATTTATTTATTTTCCTTGTAAAGCAATTATTCTTTTCCGAAATTGAAAGTAGTAAAAATTGGAACAAATGAAGTTTATTCTTATCTCCTTTTTATTGTACTGCAATGGCTATCGAATTCAAAATTTAGTTCCTAAACTAATATCAAAAATTGAAATTGGAATTGGTACGGATAAAATTAATGCAACTATAATTAATAATGCTATTTTAAACATACCTCATTTAATACCAATTCAAAATAATCGAATTTATATTTCAGATTATACAAATTCAAAGTTAAAAGTTTTTAAAACAGACGGAAGTTTAGATTTAATTTATGCAAATAAAAAAGAAGATAGTTTTAAAGTTATTTATCAAAAATTTAATAAACTTGGAATATTAGATTTAACAGAAGATTCTGAAATTTATATTCAGAATTTTTTAAGCAGTAATCCTATTGAACAAAAAAAAGAAATTTATTCTCTTGATACTTCAGGTAAATTTGATACAAAAGAAAATGAAGTAGTACCATCTTATATTTTACATATTGACCAAAAAGGAAAACTAGTTTCAACACTTGGACAAAATGGAAAAAATTCAGAACCTTTTCGGTACATTGAAAATATTTATTCATTTAAAAAAAATAAATTATTTGTTTATCATAAATCATCTGAGCAAATGAAACTTTCACTTTATGTAGATGATAAATTAGTAAAAAATTTAACTGAGGAAAAAATAGAAATTCTAAAAAAAGATAAAGTTGATTATATTCTAAAGCTAGATAAAATGATACCAAATTTTAAGGAAGAGTATGCTTTAGTTTCAGTTACTTATTTTGGAAAGTTAGATAAGAGGTTTAAGTTTAGAAGAATTTATAAATTTGATTTAGATGTATTAACAGAGCCAAAATTATTGAGAGAAATCATTTATCCTTCTGAAATTTTATTTTATTCAAAAAAAAATGAAGATTTTTTAATTTGGGAAACAGAAGAAGAAACAAATTCTGTTAAACTGAAAATTCATGATAAAAATGGTAATCATATTTCTAATCAACGATTTGAATTTGACTCACTTAGAGTAAATTGGAGAGAAACTTTTATGGATGAAAAAGAAAATTTATATTCCTTAAAAATTGATTCAAATAAACTTGAAATATATAAATGGGATTAATATGGCAAAAGGTTTTCATTCAAGAAGTCCTGAAGAATTAAGAGTATACCTAGAAGGTTTAAATAAAAAATCTAAAAAAAGAAATTGGATTCAAATTTTTATTTTTATTGATATTGTGGTCATATTATTTGCATTTTATCTTGTTTCAAAAAATGTTTCCCCTGATTTTGGTTCAGAATTTAAACCATCAAATAAAATTATAATAAATAATTCTGAAATTTATTTTTCAAAAAGCAATGATTCCAATGAAATAGAATATTCATATTTTTTATTTTACAAAAATCTTTCAATTAAAGAGAAAACTTTTCCAAATCCTACAGGGAAACTTTTTTTAAATTTATATAACAAAGATAATGAAGTTTGTATTTCAAAAGAAGTAACTTTAAATTCAAAAAAAATTTTAGGGAATACAAAAGAATTTTTTAGTTTTGGATTAGAAGAAAAGGAAATTCCTGAAAAAAATGATTGTAAAGAATTTTTCAAAAAAGCTGATTATAAAGGGATGAATAATTTTTTTAAAAAAACAAAATCTAAATTTTACATAGAATTGAATATGCTAAATGAAAATCAAATTTATAAAATGAGAATAGAATGATGGATACTGTTAATAAAATTTTAAATATTTTCCTCGAAAAAGAAAAAAAAATAAACGAATCAATTACAAAAAGAGAGTTAATGGATAAAATTAAATCTTTTGGATTAGATGTAATTGAAATTAGAAACGCATGGCATTTTTTAATTGGGAATAGAATTTTAATTCAAAATGGTGATGAAATTTTTATAACAGAACTGGGATTTGATTTACTCAATCAAACTAAAAATTAATTCTTTTTCAAATTTATTGTTTTTAAATTTAATATTCTGTAGAACAATTTTTTTATGTTCTAGATCAAGATAAAAAATTTTGTCCTTTGATAATAAATAAATTTTATCATTTATTTTAAAAAAATCGTAATCCTCAGTTAATTCTAAAATTTTTATTATGCCTTTATCATTTAATTGATAAATTGAATTTTCTATCTTAAAATAAAACTCATTTTTTAAAGAAATGTTTTTTTGAAAAGAAAGAATATTTGGACCAATTAGCTCAAATTCATTAAGTAAATTAAAACTCGAATCATAAAGTTTGAATTGAATTTCTCTATCTCCTAGTTTAGAAATTAAAATTTTTCCAAGTTCATTTACAAAAACGGAATATTTATTTTTATTTAGAAATTTTTCAATAAGTTTTCCTGTTTTATCATAAGATTCAATTTTATCATTGTATTCTAAATAAAAACCAAATTGATGAGAATGAATTTCTTTAGCTTGTTTGTTTAAGTTTAAAATTTCTTCTCCAGTTAGAGAATTCAATTTATAAATTGAAGATTCAGTTTGAATATAAATTTCATCTCCAATTTCTAATTTTAAAATTTTTTCTTCTAATTCAATTCTCCATTTATTTTTTTTCTTATCAATTTCATAAGCTTCGATTGAATTTTTATAATTTAAAATCAATGTATTTTGATAAAATAATGGTTTTAAATTTAGGTTTTCTCTTAAATTGATTTTTTCAGAATTTTTATTTAAAACTAATTCTGGAAATTTTTCTAAAATTTCTGTTTCAACTTTTTTTTGCTCTGTGAAATTTTCCAACTTAGTTAAAATTTTTTGATAAGCTAACAAATTTTCTTTGTTACGACCTAAACCAATTGATCTCAAAATCCAACTTTCAGAATTTTTAAAATTTTCTTTTTTGTATTCTATCAAAGATAAATAGTATGGATAAAAATAATTTTTGGGATTTTGGGAATTTAATTCTAAAAATATTTTTTCTGCTTCATCTAAATTAAATTCATTTAAAAATAAAATTCCTAAATTTAACTTAGCTTGTTCTTTATTTTTAGAATAAAAAATTGATTTTTCAAAATCGTGTTTAGATTCATCCCTTGAACCAAGTCTATATTTTGCAATCCCTCTTCCTAAATAAGATTTGGAATTTTTCGGATTCAAGTTTAAAGATTTATCAAAATTAATTTTAGCTTTAAAGAAATCAAATTCCAAATAGATCAAACCAATTTCAGAATAAACTTTTTCCTCATCAGGATTTTCTTTTAAAACTTCTTCAAATGTATTAATTGCAGAATAATAATTTTTAGTCTCTGAATAAATTTTTCCTAGTTCAGTTTTATAATTAATTGAACTAGATTTATCTTCTTGAATAGAATTTTTTAAAAACTCAATTGCGTTTTCAAATTCATTTAGCTTTTTAAAACAAAGAATAATTTTTTTTCTTATAAAAAGATTATTTTTTTTTAATAAAATTTTTAGATACTCATTCAAAGCTTTTTTATATTTTTTTTCTTTATATAACTGATTAGCTTCTTTAAATTGATTTGTTTCTTTTTTTTCAAAAAGTTCCATTTCAAAACTTTTTAACTTTTTAGAATATTCATATTCTTTTGCTAAATTTAAAAATTTTTCAGATTCGATTAAATTATTTTTTTCATACTCCGATTTTGCTAATTTTAAATAAATTTCTGAAATTTTATTTTTTTTAATGGATCTTTTTTTGTAATATTCGATTACTTCGAAATACTTTTCTTCATCTTCCAAATAAACTCCTAGAATAAATGGTAGACCAGAGAATTTTTCTTTTTTTGGATTATTTGTCAAATTATAGATTCGGGCTAAATAGTATTTGTATTCCATTGAGTCCGATTTTTCATTTAACTTTAAAAAATATTTTTCAGACATAATGAAATTTTTTTTATGAAAATGATAAAGAGCTAAACTTTCTAAAATATCGATTTTCTCTGTTTGGTATTCTTTTACTTCAGATTCATTTAAAAATTGAATTTCATTTTTTTCAGACTCTAAATACTCGTTGAGTTCTATTAATTCTTTATTATTTGGAAAATTGATTTTTAATTTATCTAATTCAAAACTCGCTTCTGAAAAACGATTTTCTAAAATATAAATTAAAATTAAATTATACCTAGAATTAAACTCTTTTGGATTAAATTCTATTGATTTTAAAAATTGAATACTAGCTTTTTTAAAATCTTCTGTTTTGAAATAATACATCCCTTTTAAATTAAAAATTTCAAATTCTTTTGGGAACTTTTTCTCAGATTCGTCTAAAATTTTTTTTGCATTTTCAAATTCTTCTTTTTCAAAATAAAGTTTTGCTAAATTGATATATGAATCTTTAAAATTTGGTTTGAGTAAAATTGTTTTTTGAAAATATTTTTCTGCATTTTTATAATCCTTTTTTTTCAAATAAATATTTCCAAGTGTAAATTTAGGAAGAATTTCTTTTTCAGAAATTTTTTCTGCTTCAAGAAGCTCTTTAATCGCCTCTTCAAAATCTTCTTTTTTTGCTAATTCAATACTTCTGTTTATGTTAAGAATATATTTTATAGAATTAAAAATTTCATTTTCCTCTTCATTCAAACTTCCATATTGTTTTGCTTTTAAAAAAAACTTTTCAGCTAAGGTATAGTTTTTTAATAGATAATAATTATCTGCAATATGAAGATTTAATTGAAATTGATTTGGATAATTTTCAATACTTGTTAAAGTATTTTGAGATTGAGAAATAAGATTTTCCTTTTTTAATATCATCGCATATTTGAATAAATAAATTGGATTATTTTGTGAAATAGAAATTAGTTCTCTAATTACTTCATTACTTTCCAAATTCTTTCCAATTTTAGTTAAAAAAATAAAATATTTTAAATAATTGATTTCAGATTTTTCTTGTTCTAAATTTTTTTTATAACATTCTTCTGCTTTTTCAAATTTTGAATTTTGAAAATAAATTTTTGCTTTTAATTCTAAATTTTCAATTGAATCATTTTTTATAAATTGAATTTTTTGTTCAGCTTCTAAAAATTTTTCTTTTATAAATAAATTCTTGATTTCCGAAATAATTTCTTTTTTTTCATCAATTAAAATTTCTTTTTTAGGCTCAGTTGCACAAGAGATTAAAAATAAAATAATTACAAAAAATTTCATAAAGAATTAATTTCTATTTTTTTGATTGCTTTAGAATATGTTTCATCTTTTGAGTCTGATTTGATTTGAATTTTATAAAAATCTTTTTGGTTAAAACTAGTTCTGAATACTTCTTGATTTGCAAATGAAATATAAATATTGGAACTTACTAAAAGAATTTTCAACTCAACGTCATCTTTGTTATCTTTTAAACGGATTTTTTTTTCAAGAATTGAATTTTTAAAAAATAATATTGAATCTTTAGAATATCTCAATGTCAAAACATCTTTTTCATTAAACAAACTAAAAAATATTTCTGAAGAATTTAGCTCAATTCCAGAAAAAAAATCTACTTTAATAAATTGAGATGAAGGAACGATCCAACTAGTTTCAAGAACTTGAATCCCTTTATCAAAAATTAATCTTTCATCAAAACTAAGAGGTTCTTTCGAATAATAAAAATTTTCTTTTCCAATATTGAATATATTATTTTCATTTACAATATATAAAATTTTTTTAAATTCATTTTTTTTAAGTTCAAAGTTCATTTCAAAATTTTTTTGATTTTCTTTAAAAAATTCAATAAAATTTTTTCCAGAATTTAAATTCAGTTCAATATGATTTGTTAAAATACTTTTTTTATGATTTAAAATGATTTTTTCATTTTTCGGAAAACTCAAAATTTCTAAAATTGAGTCATTTTCTTTACCAAATTCTAAAATAGTTTTTTCATTTTGTAATAAAATAGTTTCAGTAAAATATTTTTCACCTTTTCGTCTTGCTGAAATTTTGTGGAAGCCTTTTTTTAATTTATAATTAAAAATTGGAGTATTCCCAATTTTTTTTTCATCTAAAAAAATATCAGTGAGTGACTCTGACGAAAAAAAATCAACTTTTATAAATATTGATTTTTCTAAAATCGAAATAATTTCTTCTTTTTTTAATTTCATATTTATATTGATTTTATTTGGATTAAATTGATTTATTGGTGAAATTTTATTTTTGGTTTGATAAAAATAAAATTTTTCTTTTTTTGAATCGCTTAGATTTAAAACCAAATCAAGATTGTAAAAAATTTTATTTGTTTTTTTTGATTTTAAAATTTGTTTAATTAAAAATTCTTTTTCATTCGGTATTAATTTAGTTTCTATTAAAATAGAAGCGTTTTTTTTTTCTTTAAATCTTTCATTTCTCCAAAAATTTTTTAGCTCAGCTTTTAACTCTTCATTAAATGGAAATTCAAAATTATACTCAGAAAATTCATAAGATATTTCTTCATAGTTTTCTTTAAAATTAACTTTATTTAAATCCATATTTAATGGGGTAAAAACAAATTTTTCTGAACTAGAAATTTTTTCAGTTTCAAAACTAGCACAAGAGATAAAAACAAGAAAAAAAAATTTAATCATTTCGATCAAATAAAAATAATAAAGAAGTCATTGGATGAAAATCAATCCAATTTAAAATTTCTTTTTTTAAACCTAGCTTCGCATGAAATCCAATTCCAATTCCTGCTTCCAAAATCATTGCAGCATCATTTGAACCATCACCGATAGCAATTGTGTATTTTTTATCTAATTGAAATTGATTTTTATATTGGATTAAAAGTTCTTTTTTCTTTTCTTTATTAATAATTTCACCTAAAATTTTTCCTGTGGTAAATCCATTTTCAAATTCTAAAAAATTTGCATGGTATATAGAAATCCCAAATTGGTCAGAAAATTTTTTCAAAATTGGAGTAAATCCCCCACTAAAAATTGCAATTTCAGATTTTCTTTTTTTTAATGCATCAATTGTTTCTGGCACTCCGTGATGTGGATTTAGTCTAGAATAAACTTTTTCAAAAACAGTTTCATCTAGTTCATTTAAGAAACTTACTCTTTTTATTAGAGCTTGGTTAAAATCCAATCCACCTTCCATTGCATCTTTTGTAACTTTTGCAACTTCATCAAAAACTTTTTTTTCACGAGCTAACTCATCAATTACTTCTTCTTGAATTAATGTTGAGTCCATATCAAAACAAAACAAAGTTTTTTGATTTCGAGGGATTAATTCTTCCACTAGAATTAAATCAATTTTGAATACAGATAGTTTTTTTCTAAGCGAAATTAATTCTTCTCGATTTAATTCAAATTCGAAATAAGAAGCAAGTGTTTCTTTAATTAATGAACCGTACAAATAAGAATCAAAAATTTCTCTTGGTAATTCTTTTTGTAAAATAGGAAAATCTTTTTCATTCGAAATAAAAATTAATTTCATTTTAAATAAGGTCTCACAAGTTTTCCAATTAATTTATAACCTTCTTCATTAAAATGGATAGAATCTTTTTTGAGAGTTTTTTTATCTATAAGAACATACTCATCTTTGATTTGAGTTTTGTCTAAATTTAGCATTTCATCCCATAAATCAATGTAGATGAATTTTTTTTCTTTGGATAGATTCATTAAACTTTGGTTGTGCAAAGGAACAATTGAATTTAATTCTGTTGCCAGTGTAGGTGGTACTGATAAAAAAATGATTTTGGTATTTTTGTTATAAGAATAGATTTTGTCTATAATTTTTGAAGTATTGTTTTTTATTATTGAAAGACATTTTCCATTGATTAAATCATTTCCACCAATTTCTAAAATAATAGTTTTTGGTTTTAAATTAAATACATTTGAGTCTAGTCTTTCGTATAGAAGCTCAGTAGTATCACCAAAAATACCTCTACCAACTATATCTTTATTTGGAAATTCTCTTTTGATTGCTTCATCTGTAAATAGATGAATTAAACTATTTCCGATAATTACAATTTCAGCTTTTTTCTTTTCAAGATTTTTATTTTGATATTCAGATTGAAATTTTTCCCAACCATTTTTTAAATAAAATTCATAAAGTTCAGAATCTTTCATTCCTGGGCTTTTGTCACATTCAAAGTTTTTTTGATAATAATTTGAAAAAGAAGATTTTTTTTTGGTTAGCAAGGTTATCTTGGAGAGAGTAGAACAACTCTCTCCTAGAAATAGGATGATGAATAGTAAAAGACTATTTTTTAGCTTCATCTTCCTTTGGCTCATTCATTCTGAATCTTTTATGCCAATCTGCGATTTGCTCTTGCACATATTGTTCAGAATCACAGATTCTAAACTCAATTGGATGACTTGTAGCAATATCAATCAATTTGGCTTCAATATAACCATTTTTGAGTTTATTAATCTCAATTTTATATCTCATTTCTGACCTCCAAACAACCCTAAATGTCAGATTTTAGGACTTCTTTAACTTTTCAATCTCTTCTAAAGTCGCTTTTTCATTATATTTTAAAAAGAACAAAATAGCTAATAAACAAAAAATTGCAGAAGCTGGTCCAGTTAAACGAATCCCTAACGGATTTGCAGCATCTCTACCTAAAAGTAAAAGTGATGTAAAAATTAAAATAGCAATTGTTTGACCAAGCTTAGACATCAAAGTTCTTGCAGCATAAAACAAACCTTCTCTTTTTGAGCCAGTTTTTAAAGCATCTAGTTCAGCAATATCTGCAAGAATTGCATTCGGTAAAATTCCAAGAATTGCCATTGGTACAGCAGCAATTAAAACAATCATATATCCTTGAATTAATTTAGGAATTGGAAGTCCATCTCCAAGAAAATAAACAAATATAAATAGAGTTAAGAAAAAACAAAATGCAATTATCACTAATGGTTTTTTGCCAATTCTTTTTGCAACTGAATTTACTAGTGGATACAATATGAATGAAAATAATCCAAGAACAGTCATTAACTCACCTTGCATTTTTTCTTCCTGTCCTAATAAAACTGTTATATAATAAATGAGACCAGTTTGTAAAATTGTTACACTTAAAAAATAGGCTAAATCAGAAAGTGAGAAATATAAAAAACTTTTGTTTTTGAATGTTAACGCCATTGCTTCTTTAAATGGAATATCTGAGGGTTCTGATTCACAATATTCTTTTTCTTTAATTGCAAAAACTGGAAAATACATACAAATTGTTGCGAAAGCACATAATATTCCAAGTGTAATTTGAATTGCTTGGACTTTTGTCAAATGAAAGCTTGGTTCGTTTAACAATCTATCCCACATCCCAGGTGCAAAACTTGCAATTGCTATCCCAAGAAAATAAGTTACAGAAATATAAGTTGATAAATTTAATCTTTCTTGAGAAGTTCTACCAAGTTCTGGAATTAAGGCAAAATAAGGTGTTACATAAATAGTTAAAAATAAATAAAATAAAAATAGTGCAACTATCATCCAAACTAAATTCAATGTGGACATGGTTGAATCAGGTGGTAAAAATATTAATAAACAAAATACTGCTGCAGGCATTCCACCAACTGCTAAAAAAGGAATCCTTCTTCCCCATTTTGTTTTTGCTTGGTCAGATTTATTTGCAATAATTGGATCAGTAACTGCATCCCAAAGACGACCCACTGCAGAAACTAGTCCAATAACATTAAATATAACTAAAATTGCAGTATCTGTTATTAAAATTGGAATCCCAGCTTCTTTCGGAGGTAAGTAAAAATATACTAACCAAGAACTGATAATATTGATAAGCAAAGACCAACCTAGTTGACCAATTGCGTAAGCTACTTGTTTTCTTAATGGTAAAGAAGGTTTACTCATTTTTAACCTCTATAATTTTTCTTTAGTTTGTCTAAATGAATTTATACTTTTTTTTATGCAAGTAGAATTCAATTTTAGTTAAAAAAACTTTTGGGCTGAATTGGAAACATTTTTTTTAAGTTTTAAAAAAAGCAAATTTAAAAAGAATAGTGTTTGTGAGTGAGAAGATTCAGAATCAAAACTTTAGATTTAGGCAAATTCCTAACCTGTTTTTATGTATCATTATTGGTTTTTTGGGTGCTTTATCTTTACAAAGTATTTATGGAGAAATTTTAAAAGTTGAATTAAAAGCTAGTAATATTCTCACCACAAAAATCATATTAGCTTGTTTATTTTTATTTGGGTTTTTTTTTAAAAAAATTCTATCTGAAAAAATCTTATTCATTTTTGAAATCTCAATTACTTTTTTACTTCTTTTACAAATGATCTTTATTGGTTTTTTATCTTCAGGACTCATCCAAGTTGACTATATTTTCCACACAGATATTTTTTCTTTTTTTGCAGGAATTGACGTTGTTGCAACTGGAATTTTATTTTCATTCTTAAAACAGTTTAGGCTTTGGTTTTTTTTAATGGGTGGAGTTTTATTTACAATTTATAAAATTTTAAATCCAGAAATTGTTTTTAAACCAGAAATTTATTTAATGCCTTTAATTTTTTGTTTATTTTTAGAATTAGTTTTGTATTCGATGTATCTAAAGGCTTTACAAAAAAATATTGTGAAAAAAAAATTAAAAACTTTTTCGTTAAATGATTCATTTTTTTATATTTTTCTTTCATTATTTATTTTTCATTTAATTCATTATTATATTGTAGAATCAAGTCCTGACAAATTTATTTTGGGAGCAGGTGCTGGTTTATTTTTATTTAATATTTTATACCACTATAGAATTTTTTTAAAAAAAGAAAAATGGAAATTTATCATTGCAAGAGTTTTACTCGTTTTAAGCTTATTACTAAGTTTTCATTTTTCAAAATTTTCTACTTTTGCAATTTTTTTATTTTTTATAGACACATCAATTATTAGTTTTTTTAGACCAAGAGAAGTAAAAAAACCAAATTTGCTTTCTAGCATTTTATTTGGAATTATAATTGCAATTTCTGTTCAATATTTAAATGAAAATCAATCAAAATCAATTTTATTCTTTGGTATTATTTTTCTCATAACAGCTGGACTCTTTACTCCAATATTTATAGAAAGAAAACATTCTATTTTAATGAGTATTTTGTTTTTAATTGGAACCTACTTTTTTTCTTTATTTTTATATACACCAATTCCTTATGATGATAAACTAAGCTTCAGAGAAGAAGAAAAATTAAAACCAATTCCTTATTTATTATTACCTTTTGAATTGGATGAAGAAAAATTTGTTTTTCATAATTTATCTTTACCATTTAAAAATACAGAAACTTTACCAAAAAAAAATAATTTCCAAAATAAAACAATTTTACTTGGAATTGATGAAAGAACAGAAATTATTTTGACTTATGCTGAATCGTTAAAAAAAAATTCTTTACCTTTTGTATTATTTTCAACTAATAAAAAATTACAAATCAATTTGGATTTAACCAAAAAAACATTCCCATTATTTCAAATTTATTTCCCAAAAAATCTTTTTCCAGATTCTATTTTTGAGGAAAATCAATTTTTCAAAAAAGAATATTTATCTGAACAAGAAGCTGTTTCTAATTATTCGAATATTATAAAAAATTTAATCCAATATTCTGGTGGATTTAACTTGGATACTTACCAAAACTTAAATTCAAAATTTTTTAATTCATTTAAAAACTACTCAGAATATTATGCAAAAAATGAAAAGTTTGAAGAATCAATTTATTTTGCAAATTTGGCTTTTATGTTTAAAGAAAAAAATGAAGAATTAGAAAGTTTAATTTATTCTTCTATATTAAACATTACACCCGAAACAAACCAAATAAATATAATGGAAATTTTAATTAAACGAAATCAATTTAAAGAAAAAATTGGAAAAAGATTGTTCCCTCTATATTTAAGCCTCAACGAAAAAGAAAAAGCAATTTTAATTATAAATGATTTAATTGAATATTATAATTCTATTGCTGGAGAAGAAGTTGTAGAAGAAATTAAAAATTTAAAAGTGGAAAAAGCAAAAATTTTTTTATCCAATTCCAATATTTCTGGAGCTGAAGAAATAATTGCAACAGAAGAAAGAAAAGAACTAAATTCAGTTGTTTGGGCAAAACTCAGAGCTGATTTGAAAATGTTAAAAGAAAATACTTATAGAATTTATATCCCAGTAGACAATAATCCAAGGAATGAAGAGCCATGATTTTTAGTACATATTTTGGAATTTTTTTAGCAATAATTTCAGTTATATTTGCAATTATTTTAGAAGGAGCTCATCTAGGGGCTTTTTTTAAAATTTCTGCATTATTTTTAATTTTAGGTGGAACAATAGGAGCAACTTATGCAAGTTTTTCAAATCAACAAATTAAACATTTAACTAAAACTCTAAAAGAAATTTTTTCGTCAAACACTGAACAAGACTATATAGAATTGTTTATAAAACTTTCAGATAAAACAAGAAAAGATGGTTTGCTTTCTCTAGAAGATGAAATTGAACAAATCGATTCTGATCTAGCAAAAAAAGGTTTGAGACTTGTTGTTGATGGAACAGATCCTTCTACTGTTGAAGAAATTTTATTTGAATGGTCAGATGAAAAAGAAGAGGAAGAAATTTTTTCTGCAAAAGTTTTAGAAACTGCCGGTGGATTTTGTCCAACAATTGGTATCATTGGAACTGTGATGGGACTTGTTCATGTTCTTGAAAATTTGGGAGCTGGGACTGCTGCTCTTGGTCAAGGAATTGCAACTGCATTTATAGCAACATTTTATGGAATCGGTTTTGCTAACTTATTTTTTTTACCCCTTGCAAACAAAGTAAAATCTTATTCAAAACAAGAAAACCAGATTCGTCATGGAATTATTCGGGGGATTTTATCTATCATGCAAGGTGACAACAAAAGAATTATGTTAGAAAGAATGTCTCCTTTTATTAAATCTGAATAATTAAACAATTTTTTCAATTAGGTAGATTCATTTTTTAAAACATTATAGAATATTTTTTAATCGAAACCTATTTTTAAAATTCTATTTGTAAAGCGATAGAGATACAAAAAGTCCGAAGGAGTCCGAAGCCCTTGGGCTGAAGTGACCAAGCTTTTTGTAGCTCGGGTTTTGATGAAAAAATATTTTATTTTTCATCTAAACATCGCCCAAAAAGAACTTAAAATATACTGCTTGATTTTTACTCCCTTTTCAAAAATTTAAAATCTATGGATAATGCAAACCTAGACGAATGGAAAAAATTAGCACAAGATATGGACCTAAAAGGGAAAGATGTTTCCTCTTTAATTTGGAACTCACCAGAAGGAATTCCAATCAAGCCGCTTTATACTTATGAAGATTTACTTCAGTTAAATTTTACAAATACTCTTCCAGGAATTTTTCCATTTCTTCGTGGTCCTCGAGCAACCATGTATTCACATCAACCTTGGACAATTCGTCAGTATGCTGGCTTTTCTACTGCCGAAGAATCAAATGCATTTTATAGAAAAAATTTGGCTGCTGGTCAAAAAGGTCTTTCAGTTGCATTTGATTTGGCTACTCATCGCGGTTATGATTCAGATCACGAAAGAGTAATTGGAGATGTGGGTAAAGCTGGTGTTGCAATTGATTCTGTTGAAGACATGAAAATTTTATTCGATCAAATTCCTTTAAAAGACATGTCTGTTTCGATGACAATGAATGGAGCAGTGATTCCAGTGCTTGCAATGTTCATTGTTGCTGGTGAAGAACAAGGTGCAAAAATTTCTGAACTTTCTGGCACAATCCAAAATGATATTTTAAAAGAATTTATGGTTAGGAATACTTATATTTATCCGCCAGCACCAAGTATGAGAATTATTGGAGACATCATTGAATACACTTCAAAATTTATGCCTCGATTTAATTCTATTTCTATCAGTGGTTATCATATTCAAGAAGCTGGTGGAAATGCCGTACAGGAATTAGCATACACTCTCGCAGATGGAATGGAATATGTAAAAACAGCTCTTGCTCGTGGACTGAATGTGGATGATTTTGCTCCTAGGCTTTCTTTCTTTTGGGGAATTGGAATGAACTTTTTTATGGAGATTGCAAAACTTCGTGCTGGTCGATTATTTTGGGCTGAGCTAATGAGTCAGTTTAACCCAAAAAAACAAATGAGTATGGCACTTAGAACTCATTGCCAAACTTCTGGTTGGTCTCTCACAGAACAAGATCCATACAATAATGTAATCCGCACAACAATTGAAGCGATGGCTGCAGTTCTTGGTGGCACACAAAGTTTGCACACAAACGCACTTGATGAAGCTGTTGCACTTCCAACAGAATTTTCTGCTCGTATTGCAAGAAACACTCAATTGATTATTCAAAACGAAACTCAGATTCCTCGTGTAATTGATCCACTTGGTGGTTCTTATTACATCGAGTCACTCACAAATTCAATTTTGCAAGAAGCAAAAAAACTTTTTCACGAAGTGGAAGCACATGGCGGAATGGCAAAAGCTGTTGAGCTTGGTTTACCAAAAATGAAAATTGAAGAGTCAGCTGCAAAAAAACAAGCATTGATCGATCAAGGAATTGAAGTGATTGTGGGAGTGAACAAGTATAAATTAAAAACTGAAGATAAAATGGAAATTTTGGATATTGATAATACTGCTGTTCGTGAAAAACAAATTGCACGACTCAATCAAATTAAAAAAACCAGAGACTCAAGCAAAGTAGAATCTATTTTAAATCAAATTACGGAAAGTTCTGTGAGTGGAAAAGGAAATCTTTTAGAACTCGCAGTTGAAGCGAGTCGAGCAAGAGCTACACTTGGAGAAATTTCTTTTGCAATGGAAAAATCTTTTGGTCGTCATCAAGCTGTTATAAGAACAATTTCAGGTGTGTATTCAAGTTTAAATACTGAAAACGAAAAATTTTCTTTGGTGACAAAACGAGTAGAAGAATTTGCGAAGAATGAAGGTAGAAGACCAAGAATGATGGTTGCCAAAATGGGACAAGATGGTCACGATAGAGGTGCAAAAATTATTTCTACTGCATTTGCAGATATGGGTTTTGATATTGATGTTGCTCCACTTTTTCAAACTCCATCTGAGGTAGCAAAACAAGCAATTGAAAATGATGTTCATATCATTGGTGTTAGCTCTCAAGCTGCTGGACACAAAACATTAATTCCTGAACTCATTTCCATTTTGAAAAAACAAAATGTAGATGATATGTTGATTATTGCTGGGGGTGTGATTCCTCCACAGGATTACGAATTTTTGTACAATGCTGGAGTTGCTGCTGTGTTTGGTCCTGGAACTGTGATTCCAGATGCAGCAATAAAAATTTTAGACATCTTAGAAAAAAAATAATGAATGAAGTTTCTAGTGAAATCGGGAAGCTAGAAACTCCTTTTTATAAATTAATTTTTTACTTTTCAATTTCTTCACTGGTTGTATTTTTACTTTTGTATTTTTTTTCAATTCATAGAAATCAGTTTTATGAAAAATCTTATCATGAAATTCAGAAACATGGTAAAAAAACTTTTGGAACTATATCAGATAACTTTATCAAAAATGAAAAAAAGATTTTTATATACACTTATGTTTTAACAGATGAATATGGCGTAAGATTTGAAATCTCCGAACAAGTGGATGAAAAAACTCATCTAAAACTTCGTGTTGGAAATACAATTCCAGTTAAATTTTATCAAACCAATTATTTTCATGTTTCAAAAATTTTTTCTAGAATCGAAGGTAATTTTTCCAAGTTTCCAAATTCAAAATTCCTAATTCAATTTAGTCAGCTCGGAATTTTATTTTCGATTCTGTCTATGCTTTTAAGTGTTTATTATTTTTTTAAAAAATAGGTAGGAGAAATGTTGATAAAAAGAAAAAATTTTTATTAACGTACAATAGCAAAAATAGTTTCGTCAAATTAAGATTAACAGTATTAAGACTTTCCTGCACCTTTAGTTTTTTCCTTTGACAATCAAAAGCCATCTTCCCTTCATGATGATAAGTAGCTCGAATAAATCCCAATCTCTTGTGATTTCCTTATGTAAAAAAATGAATTGATTTTCTTGATTCAATTACTAAGTTTGAAAATATAAAGTAAATGAATAATATAATTATCATAGATACTGAAATTGAACAAGAAGATGCTTCAAGTAATCAATCAATTATGACTAAACCATTCGATCCTAAAGATATAGAGATTAAAACAAAACCCCTAACAATTGATTTATTTCTTAAACGACTTAGTGCCAATCCAATTGAAATTGATTTATATCCTGATTTTCAAAGAAAAAGCGATTTGTGGAATGAGCAAAAGCAAAGCCAGTTGATCGAGTCTATTCTGATTAGTTTTCCATTGCCAGCTTTTTATTTTGATGGTAGCAATGATAATAAATGGTTAGTCATTGATGGGCTTCAAAGGTTAGGTACTTTAAAAAATTTTGCTATTGATAAGAATCTTAAACTAACAGGATTGGAGTTTTTAAAAAAATTAGAGGGAAAAAGGTTTGATGATCTAGAAAGAACACTACAAAGGAAAATTGAAGAATCACAAGTAATTGCTTATATCACAAATCCAGGAACTCCTCCAGATGTAATGTACAATATTTTTAAAAGAATTAACACTGGAGGTTTGATTCTTGAACCACAAGAAATTAGACATGCTCTGAACCAAGGAATTCCAGCAAATTTTATAACACAATTAGCGAATTCAGAAGAATTTAAAAATACTACAAATAATTTTATACCTACCGAAAGAATGTTAGATCGAGAATTTGTTACTAGGTTTATTTCTTTTTACATTAATAAACCAGAAGAATATATTCCTGATTTAAATTCATTTATGAATCGAAGTTTATCCAAACTAAAAGAATACAGCAAAGTAGAATTAGATGTTATAGAAAATAGTTTTAAAGTTTCAATGAACTCTACTTTACAATTATTTGGAGAGTGGGCTTTTAGAAGAATGGATAATTACCCTGAACGAAGGAGTCGAATCAATAAGTCACTATTTGAAGTTTGGAGTGTTTGTTTGGCAAAACTAGACTATACTCAAAGAAATTCACTTATCAAAAATAAAAAAGAAGTTATGGATAAGTTTTCTCTACTTTGTAAAAAAGACTCTCAATTTATTAACTCAATTACTGGTGCAACTGGAGATGAAGGAAGAGTAAAATATAGATTTGCAAAAATTGATAACTTAATAAGAGAAGTAGTAAATAAATGATTTCGAATATAAAAGTAAATGATTTTAAATCACTCAAAGAAATTTCTATTGAAACTAAAAATTTGAATTTACTCATGGGTCTGAATGGTATGGGAAAATCATCTTTGATTCAGGTTTTGCTTTTAATCAATCAAAGCCGTTATAATTTATTTAAAATTCGATTAAATGGTGAGCATATTCATCTTGGAAAACAAAAAGATATTTTATACCAATACTCAAATGAAGATAAAATTACTTTTGATATTAAATTTAAAGATACAATCTATCAAAAATTTTTACTATCATTTGAATACGAACCAGAATCAGAAATTTTAATAGACCCAATAACTGAAAAAGCCCAAATTTTAGTGAAACCAACTGGATATTTATTTGATAATAATTTTAAATATCTAAGTGCAGAAAGAATTGGACCGAAAACAATTCACAATAAATCTTATGGCCATGTTGTAACTGATAAACAGATAGGATTAAATGGAGAATTTACAGTTCATTATTTAAATACTTATGGAAATCAAAAAGTAGCAGATAAAAATTTACATCATAGCAAAGCTCGGTCAGAAATATTACTCCATCAAGTGGAAGCGTGGATGAGTGAAATTTCCCCTGGAGTAAAATTAAATACTACTGAAATTCCAGGAACGGATAATGTACTACTCGATGTTCAGTTTGAGACAGAAAATGATTTTACTAAAAGATTTAGTCCTCTAAATGTTGGCTTCGGAATATCTTATATTCTTCCTGTAATTACTTTATTACTTTCCTCAAAAAAAAATGATTTGTTAATAATTGAAAATCCAGAATCTCATATTCATCCTAAAGGGCAATCAGCACTTGGCAAGCTAATTGGTTTAGTTGCAGAATCTAAAAGACAGTTATTTGTTGAAACGCATAGTGAACATATTTTAAATGGAATAAGAGTTGTTGTTAAAGATGGAATTATTTCCAAAGAAAATGTTGGAGTTTTTTATTTTGAAAAAGTAAACCAAGAATCAGAACAATACACTCAAATCACTTCAATTAGAATTGATAAGAACGGCGAGCTTAGCGAGTATCCAAAAAATTTTCTAGATGAATGGAGTAATCAGTTGGTAAAGTTGGTTTAACTTGGAATTAATATTCAACGAATTGAGTGCTTTTCCTCTTCCAACTAATCTTGAACTAGGAGAAAAAAGGATTTCAGAACTTTTACAAATCTATAAAACCGGAGTGGGATTTGGTTTTGACAGAATTCGATTTCATGGAAGAAGTGATGAAGTAAAAATTGCAGAAAATTATACCATACATAATTGGATTCAGCAAACTAAAAATTTTACTATGAAGAATTTATTATTAAGTATTTATAAAAAACCTTTTATTGAAGATTCTGATCAAGACGAAGTCGATACATTTATTCAAAATAAATATAATTATCGTTTTGAAGATGGCGAAGAAAAAGAATGTTTAGGTTTGGCATCTGCATTTATTTATAAAACTTTATCTATTGGATTTTCAGATATTTCGGAATGGCAAAAAACTGAAATTAAAATTGAAGTAACAAATGATACTACTCATAATTCAGAAATTGTTTATAATGTATATAAACAAAAAAATTTTACTTTACAAACGATTCTTGAACAAATTATATTTGTAAAACGTAGAGTTTTAAAATCTATTCCAGAATTTTGGAAAAGAAAAGAAGAATTATTTCCGTCATTAGTATTTTGTGAAAGTGTAAAGAAGCAAATTGAATTTTTTTCAGCAAATGATGATCGATTTAAATTAATTCTAAATAAGTTAGATCGATTAAATTCATTTACAAATTCCTGGATAGATGGAGAATTTGATTCTAAACAAATAGGTTTAGATTTGAGTCCAGATACTAAGCATAGAAAAGAATCAAGTATTGATAAAAGAACTTTTGATTGTCCTGGACTTGGTTATAAAGTATTTGATTTTCACATCAAATGGAGTTTTGGAAGACAAGCATTTCGTTTGTATTTTTATCCCGACAAGAATTCCCGTAGAGTCTTTATTGGTTATATTGGTGATAAGTCAGGAATTGGATATTAAAATTTTTATAAGAAAATTACCTCAACTTAAATGAAAGACCGTTATTCTTAAGTGTTTATTATTTTTTTAAAAAATAGGATTTTTAAGTAATCAGTTCCAAAACCACTTGTAAACTTTAATCATTTTCAAAAAAAAATAAAAATAAAAAAAAATAATTTATAAAAAAAAATATTTTTTTTGTCAATTTAAAGATAATTTTCCCGAAGGTTATATTGAAGAGTCAAGGAAGATTCTTCGTCGTCATTACCTTCTTCGGAAGGTCGGATTCAAGGAGGAAACCGAATGATTATTAACCACAACGTACCTGCGATTAACTCGCACAGAGTTTTAAAATTTAACAACGAAGCGATGAACAAAGACATCGAAAAATTATCTTCTGGTATGAGAATTAACAGAGCTGGAGATGATGCATCTGGATTGGCTGTTTCTGAAAAAATGAGAGCACAAGTAAATGGTCTCAGAAGAGCAGAAATGAATGCTGAAGATGATATCTCTTTAATTCAAACTACTGAAGGTTATCTTCAAGAGACTCAAGACATTCTTCAAAGAATTAGAGTTCTAGCTGTACAAGCTGCGAACGGTATTTACACTGAAGAAGATAGACAACAAATTCAAGTTGAAGTTTCTCAATTAGTTGATGAAATCGACAGAATTTCTTCTCAAGCTGAGTTTAATAAATTAAAACTTTTAACTGGAGCATTTTCAAGAATGAACCCAACTGCATCTATGTGGTTTCATATTGGAGCAAACATGCACCAAAGAGAAAGAATCTTTATTGAAACTATGACTACTGCTGCTTTAGGTTTAAGAAACCCTACAGTATTAACTTTCATTTCACTTTCAACTATGGCAAAAGCTAATTCAGTAATTGGATTAACTGATGATGCTTTACGTTTAGTTTCTAAACAAAGAGCTGATTTAGGAGCATACCAAAACAGATTAGAGCATGCTGCTAAAGGTTTGATGAATGGTTATGAAAACTTACAAGCTGCAGAATCTAGAATTAGAGATACTGATATGGCAGAACAAATGACAAGCTTAACAAGATACCAAATCTTGACTCAAGCTGGAACTGCTATGCTTGCACAAGCAAATGCAAAACCACAAAATGTTCTCCAACTTTTAAGATAATTTTTATCTCTAAAGTTTTAATTAAAAGCCAAGATTCGTCTTGGCTTTTTTTTTATCAATTGTTGAATGTTTAATATATAACTATATACTTTCTAAAAAATTATAAAACTCAATCAAACTAAAATATTAATATTAATAACTCACCTTACGCACTTCGTGCTCAGGTGAGGTTTTTGGGTACTCCTCGCGGAGGGCGTGCTGCCGCAGGCTTCCTTAATTTATTATTAAATAATGATTTTTTAATTCTCTTTAGTAAAGAAAATTATTCTAGTAATTAATTTTGGGTAACATGAGTTAATAACATCATATAAAACATTTTTTAATAAAAATTATTAAAAAATGCTTTATATATTTTTTAAATGAACTATAATCGACATATGATAAAGAAACTTTTTTTACTATTTATTTTATTCTCCCAATTAGAAATTGTCCCAAACTCAACTTCTTTTTATTGGGACAAAATTTTGGTTTTTATTGAAGTTTTAAGTAATGGAGATTTTTTAGTTACTGAAACACAAAATTATTTTTTCAATGAAAATTACTCTAAAGAAAGATTTAGATATATTCCTTTAGATAAAGTTCATAGTATTAGAGACATCACTGTTGAAGAAAATGGAATTTTTTTAAAAACCAATATTGGGATAAAAAATAACCAACAGTGGATAAAATGGAATCATGAATTAAATCCTCCTGAAGCACATGAATTTATTATCAAGTATCGAGTTGTTGGCGGACTACAAAACATAGGACTAGAAAAATCACTTTATTGGAAAGCTGTTTTTAAAGATAGAAAAGCTATTATCAAAAAAGCAATTGTTAAAGTTCAATTACCTCATTCGTTAAAAAATAAAGTTTCAAGTTATAATTCTTTTGGAGCTCCAATTGGTGTGAATTTACTATCTAAAACAGAATATGAATTTTTTTCAAAAGAAGTTTTAAAACCGGGTGAAGAAATGGAAATTCAAATTAATTTTAAGGAAATAGATCTGAGATAATTTCTTTCCAAGTATAAACAAGTTTGATTTCTGAAAAATTGCTTTTGAATGCTTCTAGTTCATTTTCTTTTGGATTAAATAAAAATAAATTCATCTTCGGAAGATCAAGCAAATGTTTTAAAACAGTAAATCTATCATCCACAAAAATATTTAGTTTCAAGTCTCTTGCAATAATTTTTTTTTCTTCTCTTTTATCACAAAAAAAAATATTTTCTTTTTTAAAATTTGTTCTTTCAAAAAAATTTTTATGCACTAACCATTGAATTGTTTTTTCACGGGTCTCTTGCCCACATTTTGAAACTAAATAAACATTTTGACCAGTATAATACATTATAATTTTTTTTATAGATTCAAATGAATTTTCTACTTCAGGAGCATTTAAAAAATTTTTTCCAAAAAATAAATCCTTTTGATCAGTATCTGATCCAATAATCACCCTTCCAATATCTATTCCAATTTTATAATCTATCATCTTGAATAAGTCCTGTTACAAAAATCACGTTTAAAAATGATTTTTTTAAATTATAATAATTTTCCAACTGATAAATTCTCATCTCAAACCAGTCATTTTGTGCTTCTAAATAGTCCACATAAGATGTTTTTCCTTTTAAATACATATCTTCAATTTTATTTCTAATTTGATCTGAATCGTAAACTAAGCTTTTGTACTTTTCATAATTTTCTCTATAAACAAAAAATTCTCTATATGCGTTTTTGATTTCAAGTTCAATTTGTTTTTCTTTATAATCAATTTCTTTATCTGCTTGAATTAAATCCACTTTAGCTCTTTGAATATTTCCTTGATTTCGATTATTAATTGGAATGGGTAAAGTTAAAAAACTCCCAACATATTGGTCGTTATTTTGTGGATTATAAACAATTCCAACCTCAGGTCTGGGATATGCAAAAGCTTCTTCCAACCGAAGTTTGGATATGGCAGAAGATTTTGAAGATTTTGCGAGTAAAATGTCTGATCTTTTCTTTAATCCTATCGAAATATAATCTTTGATTTTTTTTTCATCAAAATTATATTTAAAAAAATTTGTGTCATCTATTTCAATTTCAGTTTGTTTGTTTAAATAAAAAATTAAACTCGCTTCTGAATTATCTGCAAGTCTATCAAATGTTTCTAAATAAATTCCAAACTGACTTGATAAAATTTTTGTTCTAGTTAATTCAATTTCAATTAAATTTTTATCTTTATTTTTTTTATCACCAAATTGAATAAGCTCATCTAAAAATTCTTTTGCAAGTGTAAATGATTTAATTTTTTCACGATTGTACCAAGACTCCAACCATTTACTCATCACGATAAACAACATCAGTCTTTCTTCTTCTAATAAATTATTTTTTGCTAGTTCCAAATTTTTTTTTGCAAATTCAATTGAATATTCTCTTTGGTTTGCAACTGGAATCACTTGAGTCACTTGAAACCAATCTTGTCTATTTCCACCACTTAAAACTCCACCACCTTTATTTTTTGTTTGGTATAAAGTTTGGTTATTAAAATTAGGATTAGGTAAAATTCCTGCAGTGATAATTTCTGCTTTTGATTTTTCAACTTCAAATTTTTTTAGAAGCAAAACAGGATTTTCTTTTTTTGTGAGCTCAATTGTGTTCCAAAAACTTAATTTTTCAGAATAAACTTTTAAACTGAACACTAGAATTAAAATAAATTTCATAACTGCAATAGTTTTTTCATTTGTATATTTTTTACAATGTTTTTTTGAAACTTTTTGATTACAAAATTCTTTTTTATTGACATTGAAATAATTATTAATTTATTAAATAAGGGAGTTTTTGTGAAAGAAAAAATTTATTCAAAAGAAGTATTTAATCTAAATTTGAAATTGGAATTACTTACTTATTTAGTTAATGTTCCTATTATAGCTTTGTTTTTGATTTTGGCGAATCAAATATATGATAATAAATTTTCTTCATTATTAATAGCTTTGATTTCAGGAATCTTATTTACTTTAGTTTTTACAATTACATTAAGAACAGTTGTATTCAATAATATTATTTATGCTGAACCAACTGAACAAAATAAGTCGAAATTTTTTGATTTACCATTTTTAGGAGGACTTATTGTAAATGTTCAATGGATACTTGGATTTGTAATCGTATTTACGGTTTATATTGCCTTAGAAAAATTTACTTTAAAATTATTAACTTCATTTACGTATGCATTTGTTATTCAAGTGATTAACAATTTTGCTTCTCATGCTTCCATTTCAGATAATTTTGCAGCAAAAATCATGACAACTGATAGATGGAGAAAAGTTCCAATCCTTAAATTTGAAAAACCTGTTTTATTGAGACAAAGAATTTTATTAACTAATTTTGGTTTTTCTATTTTACCTATTTCAACAATGTTTTATTTATTCTTAAATGGAAATTTTGCGAATCAAAATGATCCATATAAAGATTATATCATATATGGAATTTTCTTTCAGACATTTTTAATAGTATTACTTGGTTCATTGAATATTACGAATTCCATTTTAAAAAATGTTACTAATTTAAAAAAAGGTCTCGAAGAATTTAGAAATGGAAATTTGCATTCTGATATTTCCATTATAGATAATGAAGAACTAGGTTTGATGGTATTTGATTTTAAAAAAGTTCAAGAAAAAATTGCTGAAACTTTACAAAAAACAAACCAAACCATTTTAAAATTAAACCAAGTTTCATCAAATTTATCAAATAACTCCAGTTTGATTTTTAATGAGTCAACTAATTTGAATAAGCTTTCTGAAAATATGTCTGTGTCGATGAATCAATTTTATTCTAGTATTGAAAATTCTAGAAAGAATTCTACTGAACAAGTAGAGCTAACTAAAAAAAGTTTTGAATCATTAAATTTACTCAATCAAGAAATTATCAATAATTCGAAATCAGTTGAAGAGTCCAAAAAAATTTCTACAAAGTCTAGTTTGATTTCTTCTGATGGATCTAAACTTGGAAAAGAATTAGAGCATTCTATTTCTGAAATCAAATTGGAATCAGATCAAATTAAAGAATATTCTTCAGTGATCGCTGAAATTTCTGAAAAAGTGGGACTACTTTCTTTAAATGCTTCCATTGAAGCTGCTCGTGCTGGAGAATTTGGAAGAGGGTTTGCTGTTGTTGCTGGGGAAATTTCCAAACTTGGGGAAAGCACAACTGAAAATTCTAGTTTGATTGATAAAAAAATCAAAGAGCTAAGCAAATCTGTTTTAAAAGGTGTAGAAAAAATTAAAATTTTAAGTGAGAATTTTAAAAATATTGAAGAATCTTCCAACCAAACAAATGAATCTTTAATTTTAATTACAAATAATTTGAACCAAGAACTAAAATTAAAAGACAAAGTAAAGCAGAACATGGAAGAACTAGTTCAAAACTCAGATAATATTCTAAATTCAAGTGTAGAACAAAAAAAAGTAATTGAAGAATTTAACATAAATACCTCAAAAGTGAAACAAGCTTCAGAAAATTTATACAACTCCATAGATGAGCTACAAAATATTTCAAAAGAATTAAAATTAGATGCAGATGATTTAGTTAAACAAATTCAATTTTTTAAATTTTGAGTTTTAAGAATTTTTACTACAAAAAAACGAAGTGGACATATTTAAATTTTTTTTATAATTGATTTTCTTTAATTCAAGCAAAAGGGATTGAAGCGGAAATCCTTTTGTATAAATAAAGAAGATTTTTTTAATGAGAGGATTCAAAAGATTGAAGCAAAAAGCCCGGTTTTTTTCCACTAATTCAAACTGAAATCTTCGTATAATCAAAGTTAGGTGGAAAAAAATTTGCCCAACCTTAAAATAAACTCTCAGATTTATTTTCCAACTTTTTTATATAGTCTAGATATTCCCCAAGTTTAAATTTTCTTTTAGTTGAGTCACTTGACATATATCGAAGCACGCCATGAACTGGTCTTTCGGGAAACCAAGGTCTATCAAATAAACCAAAACACCATAAAATTCCAGTATATGAATTTGGGTTTCGTCCATCAAGTGCGTATTTATTATTTAATTCTTCCATTGTTTCAAATGCTTCTTGATAAGTTTTTGACCATTCAATAATTTTTTTACCCCATAACATTCTCATATAGTTGTGCATTTTTCCAGTGATTACTAATTCTTTTTGAGCAGAGTTCCATATTGAATCATGTGTTTTTGCTTCTTCAAATTCTTTTTTTGAATACAAATACTCTCGTTTATCAGGAGTATGTTTTTTTAAATTTTCTTTTACCCAATTTGGTAAAGAATTTAGATCTTTATTAAATTCTTTTTTATTCCAAAAAAATAAATATCCAACATCTCTCCAAGTTAATAATTCATCTAAATAAGAATTAATGTTTTGATTTGTATGAAAAAAATTTTCGCGATCTCCTTTTGAATCTGTGTTCAAATTTTTTATCGTCCATTCATTTTTTGAATTAAAATTAAAAATTTCAGTTATAATTTCATCAGTTGAAATATGACCAAAATGTAAATAAGGAGAAAGTGCCGAACCGGGAGTAATCTCAGGTGAATGTGGGTTTGATCGAAAGTCTTTGTAACGATTTAAATTTTTTTCTAAAAAAAGATTTAACTTATTTTTTGCTTCATTGTATCCACCATGAATCTCGACTTTTGGAACTTGATTTGTAAATTTAAGTTTTTGCATTACTTCAGAAATGTTTTTTTCAGTAGGAATAAAACTTTCGTAATTAAATTTTGATTTTTTCTTTGTTTGAAAAAAACTTATAACTTTTTTGGATTTATTTAAGTAAGCCTCTTCAAAATTTTTATGAATTCTTGTTCTAAGTCCTCTCGCTGTTGCTGAAACTTCTCCATATTTTGAAATGGGAATTATTGAATTTGAATCGACTGCAAATAATTTTACTCCAATTTGTTTTGCAAATTTTTCAATATGATTTGGAATTATAAAACATGGAAAATCATCAGTGATAACAGCACATGCTTTTTTAGAAAAATCAATCAGTATATTTTTTGAAATTTCTTTATCTGTTTCTACATAAGAAAAATAATTTATTCCAAGTTCTTTTGCCTTTTCATAATTATCTTTTATACCTTCCAAAATAAATTGGTGAATTCTTTCTGAGTTCCAAGGATAATTTGAACGAATTCCTTCAAATATAACTAATTCTTTTTTGTATTTATGTGAAAGATGATTTGCATATTCTAAAGCATGATTATAATTTAATCTGCGGTAAGCTTGCATCCAATATAAAATATAATCATTTTCTTCAATTATATTTTTTTTATTAACTTCTCTAACTCGTGTTAAATTATATTCAGTAAATTCCACATAGATTAGACTTTATTTTTTAGTTATATCAATTATTTTCTCAATAACTTCTGGAAAACAAGTTTTAGATAAATGGCTTATATCCATAAAATAATCACACTTAGTAATTTTTTCTCCTTCAAAATCTATAAATGGAATATTATATTCTTTTGATAAAAGGTGAATTTGCTCTAGCCAATTTTTTTCTGCTTTTATTGTAAACTTAGTTTTGTCTCTAAGAAGTTGATGAATTTTTGGTCTATATAAAACAAGTGGAATATTTTTTTCTCTTGCTTCTCGAACCATTTTTTTGAATAAATTAAATGAAGTTTCATCAATTTGAAAATTTTGATAAAATGAATTTACTACCCAAGAATTATAATCTATATCTTCTTTTTTTCTTTGTTCAGTTTCAGTTCCTTCTTTAATTCCCAATTCCCAACTTTGATTTTTTGAATCTCCAGCAAAAGCTTTTTTTAATGCTAAAACAAAATCTAATGTCTCATCAACATTATCCTCTTTTTTATTTGTAAATAATCCTTTCCAATTGATCGTTGATTTATTTAAAACAAAAACCCAGTTGGAAATATATTCAATTTTATCTTTTAAGCTAAATTCGGAATAGGCTTCTTTAAAATCATCTAATTTAAAATCATAAATATCTTTTTTCTGTTTAAAAACAGAATTTTTATTAAATGAAATATGATTAATTTCAAGAACTATCATTCTTGGATTTTGATGAGTTTTAATATAATAATTATAAATTTGATAAATATGAATAAAAGGTGCTGCTTTGATACTCCAAGAAAAAACTGGAACGTTTGAAATTGATTCAGATTTTATAAAAGGATTTGATTTGTAAAAATTTTCTGATAAGTTTGCATATTCAGCCGATCTTGAAGTCCCAAAAAACATAATTGTATTGTTTTGAATTTTTTGTTTTGATAAAGCCAATTTTTTTGAATTTGATTCTAAATGTTCAGAATATAATTTTTCGTTAAATTGATTTAAGACATCGTAAGAGTTTAAATAATTTTTTACTAAAATTTTACGAACATTAGGTATCAAAAATATTTTATCAAAAATAAATAAAAATAAAAATAAATAAATTGGAAAAAGTTTCATTTTCATATCAAAACTGGAAATAATAAAATTGAACTTGTCTATTTGATAAACTACTAATTACAAACAACATAATTAATGAAGCCAATACCAAAATTTTAACTGGTGATTTAATTTTATCTTTTAACCAATTTGGTTTAAATTCTAAAAATTGTAAAATATAGAAAAATAAACTTAGGTAGATAAAACTTTCATAAACAATTTTTGCTTCATTGCTAGAACTGAGAGTAAAAAGTTTATTCCAAAAAATACTTACATCAGATAGATTTTGTACTCGAAAAATAAATGCGATAAAACAATAAAATAAATTTATAATTATAAAACGGAATATGAGAGCAAACTTAGTCCTACTCTCTTTCCAAAAATAAAATCGATCCAAAATCTGCCTCTCAATTGTTAAAGATAACCCAATTATCAATCCCCAAATTATAAAATTCCAATTTGCTCCATGCCAAAGTCCTCCAATTACCATTGTCAAAATCCCATTAAACTCTGTTCTAAATTTTGAACCTTTACTTCCACCCAAAGGAAAATAAATATAGTCCCTAAGAAAACTAGAAAGTGTAATATGCCATCTAGACCACATTTCTTTAAAACTTTGAGCAAAAGAAGGACCTGTAAAATTTTTTGCTAAATCAAAACCAAGTAAATTTCCGCAACCTCTAGCCATATCTGAATAACCTGAAAAATCACCCCAGAGTTGAAAATAAAATCCGAAAAAAGCACATAAATTAGCTTGCCATGAATAAACTTGTGGATTCGAATAAACTGGATCGATTAAATAAGCTATAGAATCTGCTAATGCAATTTTTTTTAATAAACCAAAACCGATTAAACTTATTCCTGATATGATTTTTTCATCTTTTATTTTTGAAACAGGATTTTTTAATTGAGGTAAAAAATCATTTGCTCTTAAAATCGGTCCTGCTAATTGTTGTGGGAAAAATAAAATAAAAACTGCAAAGTCTAAAAAATTTGCATTTTCAGAAATTTGGTTTTTATATTCATCAACAACAAAAGCAATAATTTGGAATGTATAAAAACTAATAGCAATTGGAAGTACAATTGGTATTTTTTCCATGACTTCTTTTTTAAAATTTGGATTGGATGTAAAAATTGAAACAATTTCTGCTCCAAAATAAAAATATTTAAAAAATGCCAAATTACAAATATTCGCGATTATGATTATAGCGAAATAAATTTTTTTTAAATTATCATTTGAACTACGAATTAAAAGGATAAATAAATAATTTATACAAATTACTATTAAAAAATGAACTGTAAATTTTGGAATATTGGAATTAAAATTTAAATAATCCCAAGATGAATAAAATAAAATTGAACTAAAAAATAAAACTATTTTTTTAAACTTTACTGAAACTGAATGATAAACTATATAAACAAACAAAAAAAATATTAAAAATAAAAATGAATTAAATAACATTGTTAATTATAAAAATGTATGTCCCAAAATTTATGAAAGAATTTTTTATCTATTCATCTCAAAAAGATATTTTAATCCTTTGAGAGTTAAAAGCGGGTCAACAAAATCTATTAAATCTTTTCTAGAATTATGGATGGTTGTAATTAAACCACCTGTACCGATTACTTTGTAATCTTCACCAAAATTATTTTTAATTTCGTTTATAATTCCTTCTAAAAGCCCAATATAACCATAAAAAAAACCTGCTTGTAAAGATTCAATTGTTGAATCACCAATTAATTTTTTTGGAGTTTGAAAAACTATTGGTGGAAGCTGGGCAGTATTTTTGATTAAAGAATCCATTGAAATTTTTAAACCAGGAGCGATTAATCCTCCTAAGTATTCATTTTTTTCGTTAATCATACAGAATGTTGTTGCTGTTCCCATATCAATAATAATATTTTTTGAAGAAGGATAAAACTTTGTTACAGCAGCTGCATTTACTAATCTATCAGCTCCAATTTCAAATGGTCTCGGATAATTAATCTTAAACGGTAAATTCATTTCAAAATTTACATTAATTGAATTTACTTTAAACCAATCTTCTAACATCCTAGAAACAATTGGATTAAAACCAGGAACAACTGAGGAATAAATTGCATAACCGATTGAATCAGCATCAATGTTTTCTTCTTTAAAAAAACCCTTTAAAAAAACTCCTAACTCATCAGATGTTCTATCTCTTCTTGTTACTGTGCGTTTATGGAATTTAGGATCTACTTCTTCAGGATGAAACACACCAAAAACTGTGTTTGTGTTCCCTACATCAATTACTAATAATAAATTTTTATTCATTTAAAATTCCAAAATTTGAATCGGAGTCCATTAAAGTATAAATTTTTTCTTCAGATAGAATTTTCAAAAATCCATTTTCATCAAACCCAAAAGATTTACCTTTTAAAATTTTGTTCTCTGAAAAAAATTTTACTGTTGCACCATTCATCAAAGATTCATAATATAATTCATTAATGGCTGATTTAGTTTTTTTATCAGATATTAAAATTTCTTCTAATAAGTTAATTTCATCAACTAAATAATTTAAAATTTCATCTTGCTTTTCTTTACCAATTTCTTCTTCTGATAAAAAATTATATACAAACTCTTTTTCAGTCTTTATTCCTGTTAGATTAATTCCTATTCCAAGAATAAAAACAAATTTTGAATCAATAATTTCTGTTTCAACTAAAATTCCAGCAATTTTATCCTTTCCAGAATAAATATCGTTTGGCCATTTTAATTTAATCTCTGATCTTTTAATAGGAAAAAAAGTTTTTAAAGTATTTACAACAGCTCTTCCTAAAAACAAGGGAAGCAAACTAATCGCAAAATCAGGTTTAAAAAAAGTAATTTTTCCAGAAAAAATAATTTTTTCTGTCCCCAAATCTGACCAGTTTTTACCATTTCGACCTTTTCCATTAGTTTGGGAACTAGCTGTAACATAAGAACCAATTGGATAACGAGAAGATTTAATTTCCTCGTTAGTTGAAAAAACTTCTTCCAGAGATTTAAAATATTCTTTATTTAATAACAATTACACTGTTCCTAAAAATTGTAAAATTTTTTTTGCATTTTGATTTGTTGGTTCAATCTCTAAAGCTTTTTCTGAAAATTTTCTAGATTCAGAAAAATCACCAGTTAGTCTAAACAAATCAGAAAGATTTACCAAGTTATTAACATTAGTTGGTTTTAATTCAAAAACTTTTTTTGAAGCTTCAAGTGATTCTAAATAGTTACCAAGTTTTTTCTGTGATAAGGAAAGGTAATACCACATTTCTTCAGTGTCTGGGTCTTGTTGTAAATACTTGTTTAAAACATCAACTGCAGTTGAATAATCTTTTCCTTTAAAACTGATTAAACCTAATAATTTATTTAATTTTTGATTATTTGGGTCTATAGAATAAGCACTTAATAATATTTCTAGTGCTTTAGAAACTTCCCCTTTTTGATAAAGAGTTTTACCTTCTTTGTAAAAATTAATTATGTTGGACCCAAAAATTTCATTTTTTTGGTTTTCAACTATTTCTAATTCTACTTTTTCTGAAAGGGTATCTGAAATAACTTTGCTTGAAACTACCTCATTTTTTTCTAATTCTGGTAAGTCAACTTGTGCTGACTCATCAACTTTACTTTCACCAAAAAATTCCATTTTTAAAATAGATAAATCGTCAGTAATGTTTCCTTTTGCTAAAATTAATTCTTCGATTTGATAAATATCAGCTTTTGCTTCGTTTACGATTTTTAAAACTAATGTTTCATCATCATTAATTGTTCTAACAGCTTCATTTGGTGTTAAATCAATATCGTCTCTACCATCCGAGGCTAATATTAATTTATCTCCTTCTGCAAATTGAAATTTTTGTACAGCAAATTCAAATTCTGAATCAAGACCAAGCTTTCTTAAATTTAATCCGTCTTCTATAAAATTTGCAACTCCATCACGGTACAAAATACTAAATGGATGTTCTGCATTAAAGTAAAATCCCTCACCTGTTACATCATTTATTAAAAATACTGTTGCTGAAATAACCATTGTACCATTAAAAGATTTAAAAACAGAATTTACTTCAAAATATAAATCTGTCAACCATTGCTCAGGAGTCATTTCAAGCACTCGTCCATTAGAAGCTGAACGAGACATGATAGAATTTATTACAACTCCCATTACAAGAGACCCTCCAGCCCCTTGCATGGATTTACCCATTGCATCACCATTTAAAATCATGGTATATCGTGTATTTTTATTTGGTGTACCAAATCTTAAATTCCCAGTTATACAGATATCTCCACCAAGATCTGCAGTTTTATTTCTAAACTCAAATTTCTTTTTTTGGTGAATGATAAAACTTGTTTCACAAATTTTTGATTTATTTGCATTAAAAAAAAGTGGTTTTGCAAGTAGTGAAGTTAAAAAATAATCACCATCTTGTTGAACTTTTAGTTTTTGAACTTCTTCCATTTTTTCTTGAACTTCTCTAGTTCTTTCAGTAACTTTAGCTTCTAAATTATCAGCATAATCTTGAAGTTCTTTTCTTGCTTGTTTGATTGAACCAACCATTGAGTTAAAATTTCCGGTTAAAAAACCTATTTCATCTTGGACTTTAATTGGAACTTCGATATTTAAATCTCCGTTATTTACTTTTGTCACACCATCTAGTAAATCATTTAAAGGTTTAACTAAACTTGATAAAAAAATACTTGGGAAAAAAATTAAAATAATAATTACAGTTGCTAAAATCACTAAAATGACTTTTAAAACATTTTTATGAGTATGTTTTCTGTAACCCTCATAATTGAATCCTATCTCATATTTTAAATTTTCTACAATGAAATCATAATGAACAAAAAGTTTTCCAGCTTCCCTATAAAGTCTATTTAATTCTATCGAGTTTTCTTTTTCTATATTTTTAAATTGTCTTGTTGTCTTATATTGATTAACTGCTTCTTCAAGTTCCTCATCTGAAGGAGGTTCTTTGGATAAATTTTTCTTTTTATCTTTATAAATTTTTGTTAAGCTTTCTTTAATGCCAATTTCTTTAAACTTATCAATACCTTTAGAAATTAATTCTTGATTAAAACTATCAGGTGTTCTATTATATTCGATAGTATAACTTTTTTCAAAAATATCTGCTGAAGCAGGTTTTACCAAAATGTATTCTATCTCTTTTGGAAGTTTTTCATAATTTCTTTCTAAAATTGAATCTTTTGAACCTTGAATTTGAGCTTTACGTTCTGAATCATAATCGTCTTCACTAATATTAATTGTGATATTAGATACATAACCTAAAACTAAAATAGTTGTAACCAAGCTTACACCAACTAGTTTTACCATAAATGAAGTTGGTTCAGGAGAATTATTAAGGTAAGTTATAAAAATATAAAAACATGCTAACAATGTTAAATTAGCAAATAAAAACGCGTATAATTCATAACCCAGAATTCCATTTTTATTTAGTACATTACAAACTGCTATTGAAAGTAGAACTAAAATAGATTTACTAAAACTTTGACATGAATGAGAATCTTTTCCGATGGGAATCAAAAACTTTACCCAACCAGTAATAAATTTAAAAAAGATATAAACTGGGTATTTGATTATTGATGTTGGTTTAATTAAATATTTATTTAAAGATCCAGAATATTCTGAATATCTAATAGTTTTTCTAACAAAAACTATAAATGGGACTAATTGAGTAATTAAAATTACAATTGCCGTTCCCCCACCATAATCAAAATTATAAGTATGAGTATTAAATGAATAAATTTTTTCCATTGATAAAGTTTTAAAAATAAAATCTATTGAAGCAATTATTGCTGCTAAAAAAACTAAAAAGATTACAATTTTTGCTTCTTTTGGTCTATCATTTCTTGGATAATAATAAGCAAAAGCTCCATAAGATGCATTAGCAAATAAAGTAAAACATACTGTTAAATATCGATGATAAGCTCCATTTGGATTAAAATTTGAATATCCAAAAAAATAACCAACTAGTAAAAAGCTAAAACCAATAAATGTACCAGTGAGCAATTTTGTTGGAATTGATTTTTCTTTTTTAAATAATAAATAAATTCCTAAAACTAACAAAATAATTCCGGCAGCAAATACTCCAACAGAAAAAAAAGAAAATTGTATATTCATATTCACCTAGTTTAATTTAGTTTCAATTACACTTAATAATTTTTTTGCATTTTTATTTTCAGAATCTAATGCAATTGCTTTTTCAGAATAAATCTTTGCATCTTCATACTTTCCATTTAATCTATATAAGTCAGAAAGATTTACTAAATTATTTACACCACTTGGATTTAGTTCAAAACCTTTTTTTGCAGATTCAAGAGAGTTTAAATAATCTCCAATTTTTTTCTGTGCGATTGATAAATAATACCAAACTTCATGTGTATCAGGATCCAATGAAAGATATTGTGTCAGAACTGCAACAGCCCTATCATAATCTTTTCCTTTAAGGCTAAGAAGTCCAAGAAGTTTATTTAACTTTGGATTATTTTGTTCTACAGAATATGCATTTGTTAAAAGCTCTAATGCCCTTTCTACTTCACCTGATTGGTATAGTTTTTTTGAAGCTTGGTAAATTTGATTTACATCCAATTGATTTGAAATTTCTTTTTCTTCAAATTGTGGAGAATTATTTCTTTGTAATACTTCTTGGTCTTCAGCAATATTTGTTTTATAATCAATTCTTAAAAAAGATAAATCATCTGTGACATCACCTTTTGACTTTATGATTCTTTCAATTTCGGATATTGAAGCTTGAGCTTCTCGAACTATTTCCAAAATCAAATTTTCATCGTCATTAATTGTTCTGGTGGCTTCATTTGGAGTGAGATCGATATCATCTCTACCATCTGAGGCTATTAATACAATATCCCCTGGAATTAATTGGAATCTTTTAACTTCAAATTCATACTCTGAATCAAGTCCCAATTTTCTTAATGCTAAAGCTTCTTCAATAAATTTTGCAGATTCATCTCTATAAATTATAGTAAATGGATGTTCTGCATTCCAATACAACATTTCGCCAGACTCATCTTCAATTAGAGCAACTGTTGCGGATAATACCATCGTTCCGTTAAAAGTTTTAAATACTGAATTTACTTCATGATAAACATCTTCAAGCCATTGTTCTGGAGTCATGTTTAGAATTTTTTTGTTTGCAGCTGAACGGGCCATGATTGAGTTCATTACAACTCCCATAACAAGTGAACCACCAGCTCCTTGCATGGACTTACCCATTGCATCTCCATTCATTGCCATTGTATATCTTTTAAAATTCTCTTCATTCCCAAATTTCAAATTTCCTGTGATACAAATATCACCACCTAGATCAGCATTTTTATTTTTAAACTCAAATTTCTTTTTTTGATGAATTACAAATTCTGTTAAAACAAGCTTTGATTTGTTAGCATTATAAAATAATGGTTTAGCTAAAAGTGAAGTCAAAAAATAATCTCCATCTTGTTGGATTTTTAGTTTTTGTACTTCTTCCATTTTTTCTTGAACTTCTTTGGTTCTTTCTTTTACTTTTTCTTCGAGATTATCTGCATAATCTTTTAATTCGTTTCTTGCTTGTTTGATAGAAGCAACCATAGAGTTAAATGAATGTGCAAGAAAACCAATTTCATCTTCAACTTTAGTTTTTACATTAACATTTAAGTCACCTTCATTAACTTTTGAAACTCCACGTAATAAACTTTGAAGAGGATTTAACAAACTTCCTTTAAAGAATAAAGGATAAATTACTAACACAATAAACAATACAACAAATAGAATATATACTTGCGATTTTGCAGCAGGATGCATATATTCACGATAACCTTTATATGAAAAACCAACTTCTTTAGCAACATTTGTCTCTGGAAAGTATTGTATATAAGATACAAAATGTTTTTTACCATTAACACTTTTTCTATAATGTCTGGTCATTTCAGGTTTAAAAAATCTGAAATATTTTGTAATTTGTTTTTTTAATAATGGAACATCTAAATAAATATCATCCCATTTACAATTCTGAAATTTTAAAGATATTACTTGGTTAAAAAATTTAATATCATTATTTTTATTTAAAAATATGGTTACATCTTTACAAAAACTTTTTTCAGAAATACTGTTGATTTTGTTATTATTCACAAAAGCTGAAGTTGCAATTTTATCAAAAAATATAATAATATCTTTTTTTAGTTTTTCATCTGAAGTAGATTTATTTTTTTCTAAATAATCTAAAATTTGATTTCTAAAACCAAAAAACTCATCATGAGTTGATCCTAAAATTGTATTTAATTCATCTCTAAAATTTTCTTTATTATTTGTAACAAGATGATGAATTTTTTCATATACAATACTATTTAAAAAATCGACTCTAACTAAAAATAAATCAAGGCCTATACTTTCATCATAATTTGTTTTTTCAATTTCTCCAACTGATTCTTTTAATTCTATCATATATTGAATATCAGAATTCTTTTTTCCACCTTCTAAAAAACGATCTACATTTTCTTCTCTTAAATTATCATATTCCTCTTCTCTATCTTTAGAACTATAAAATCCCATTCCTTGCATCAATATTAAAAAAGTTACAAGAGTGATTCCAACTATTTTTGCCATAAAAGTAGTTTTGTCACTTGTATAATTGATAAAAATTATAACTACAAAAAAGAAGCCAAGAATAGTCATTAAAACAAATGTAATTAAAAAAGTTCCTCTATCTAATGCACCATCTCTACTTTGAATATTCATAATTGATGGAACAATAGAAGCAATCAGAATAGATATAGTAACCTGTAAAATTGCCCAACGGTTAGAATTTTTTGTTATATAAGTTTTCCAAAAACCAACTAATGCAAAAAGTATAATATAAGTAAAAATTAAAATTCCAACAAGTCTACTTAATTCTTCAGCATCAAAATCCCAATAATGTCCTGTGAAATGAAATTTTTTTCCAGCTTTTAAAGTTAGGACTATAAATACAATAGAAACTACTATTGCAATTGTATATTGAACAATTTGAAAACCTTTTCTGATTTTATAATGTGTTTGTTCTGGAAAATAAAATATCCATTGTGTTAAATGTAAAATGGCAGGAAGAATAAATGCAACAGTTCCCCATCTGTGAAATGCTGCAACTTCATCATACATCATTGAAGCAAATACATATGATAAATTAAATAATCCCATCATTAAAAATCCAAGACCTAAATGAAGGGTACTTTTAGATTTTCCTTTTAGAGTAATTAAATAAATTCCTAATAAAGAAGTAAATATACAACCAAGTAAATTACCAAAAGTAAGGTAATTAAAATAAGTTGATTCATATACTAGTTTAAAAAAGCTCATTCATTTCTCCAAAAAATTAAATAGTCAAAGTAATCGGAAATTATTGTTACTATGCTTTAAAATGCAAGTAATACTTTAATTTTATAAAAAAAAAGTTTACTTTATGTTTTTAACTTAAACTATTAAGTGATTAAAAAATCTTGCTCCGAAAGAGCATCAGCTCCACGATGTGGATAAGCTTGTTCAAAAAACAATGCTGATAATAATTCAAACTCCTCATCTTCTGGTAACTTCTTCTCTTCAAAATATTGATTTCTTCTTTTAATTAGTAAAGCTATTGTCCTATCTTCTAAAGAAAAACTATATTGAATTGTATTCATTTTTCTTATCAACCATTGTAAGTTATATAGTGCGTAATCCCCTAGAACTTCTAAAGTTGCAAGAGTTGGTTCATACATCATAATCACTTCAGTTAAATAAATTGGACTTTTTAGAAATTCTGGATCTTTATTCTCTAAAAATTGAGTAATATTATAGGAAATTGTTTCTAACATTCCTAAATGATATTTATATGAAGTTTTTATCAATTTTGAATAATCTTTTTTTTCTTCGATCAGCTTTAATAAATCTATAAAAGTATCTTTTTCAATTGCTTCTTTTAAAATGAAGTCAGTTTCTCTAGGGATTACATTTATTAATAATATATAGAGATATTTAGTTTCCAAAGCGAATCTGGATTCTTTTGGAATATAATATTCTATCCAAATTGGCTCTTTATAATATTTAATTTGTTCATCTGGAGCTAGTTCAGGTGTTACTTTTAACGATTTGAGCTTTCTTACATCGTCTGTTATGATTTTTTTTCCTTCTAATTTAGTTCTAGACTGTTTAATTTGCTTTAATTCATTACGATTTAGAATGGGTTTCGGTTTTAAAAAGCTCATAAACTAATTATCGGTAATTTTAAGCCTATTTTAATGTCAAAAATAAATTGACTAAACAAGGTAAGACTAAATTATCAAGTTTACGGTTTTAATTTTCCGTAATTTTATATTTTTGAGGTTATTTTTTGAGTCGCAGGTTTACAAAAGTATTACTTACTACATCACTAATTTTTACTCCTTCATTTATTCAAATGAACTCCAGAAACGAACAATCTAATTTTGATCGTTTTGTGCAAAATAATGTTGCTGAAGATGAAAGAAAATTTGCTGAATTAAAAAAAGAATTAATTTTTCTTGAAAATTCAATGATTGGACTAGCGAATTCAACAGTTGGAAAAAAATTCATTGGTGGAACAAGTGTTGCAATCCATTTTAATGGACAATTGGCTTTTGAAGTAAATGCTGGTGGATTTAAAGATAACACTACTTTCTCCCTTGCTTCTGTTTCAAAACCAATAACCAGTTATGCAATTTTACAATTAGTTGAATATGAAGAACTCAAATTAAGCGATACAATCAATGATATTTTACCAGAAATGTCTAAGCAATTCCCTGAAATTGCAGGAAAAAAAATTACTGTAAAAAACTTACTTCAACACACTTCAGGTATTCCATATATTGGCACAAGACCTATTTGTGCTGCTGGAACAAGATTTATGTATTCCAATTACAACTACAAATTACTTTCTCTTATTATTGAAAAAGTAAGTGGTCAATCTTTTGCTTCTTTTATTAAAGATAATGTTTTTAAACCACTTGAAATGAATGATTCCAAAGTTTCACCAAATGCTGATGGAGCTTCTGGTATCATGTCATCAACAAGAGATCTTGCAAATTTCGCATCTGTTTTTGTAAACGAAGGAAGATTTAATGATGAATTAGTTTTGACAAACAATCTAATTCGCAAAATTTTTAGATTACCAACACATGTTTCTAGAGAAGAATTTATGGAGTATTACGGACTTGGATGGAGAGTAACTGCTTTAGAATCTAAAGTAAAATACTTTTATCATAAAGGAATGTGGGATGGAATTTTTTCTGATGTTTCCATTTTCCCTTCAAGTAAATCATTTATAATTCAACTAGCAAATCCACCCAGTTATCGTGCTACAGGTTTTACTTCTTACCAAGGGCAAATGTCTTATTTAGCAAATAAATATATTGAAACTTTAGAAAAACTTCCAAAAGGCTCTGATTTTATCTTGCCTGCTAGAAGTGCTGTAGTTGAAGAAGAAATTGCTGATAGAAGATAATTTGAATTTTTTTCAACTTATACCGCTTGACAATAGTAATTACCTATTTTAAACAACAAAATAATTGGGACATACAACTAGACAAAAGTAATTGGTTGATTACTTTTGGCAGCTGGTATGTAATAATTTAAAAGTAAAATAAATTTATACTGAGTTGAAAAAATTGGCAAATAAATAACCTCCGCTTTCTTCCAAACACCAAGACGAACTGTATTATTTTTTTATTTTGGATAATCAAAATACCTATACTCTATCAATAACTTACTTTCAATTGTAAGATTTTTTAAAAATGATTTTTTATTAAAAAAACTAATCTCCAGTTTTAAGAACTGCTAAAAATGCTTCTTGAGGAATTTCAACATTACCAAATTGTTTCATACGTTTTTTTCCTTCTTTTTGTTTTTCTAAAAGTTTTCTTTTTCTAGAAATATCACCGCCGTAACATTTAGCAGTTACGTTTTTTCTAACAGCAGAAATATTTTCGCGTGCAACAACTTTTGCTCCAATTGCAGCTTGAAGAGCAATTACAAATTGTTGTCTTGGAATTAATTCTCTGAGTTTTTCAATCACAACCCTTCCACGTGAGTCTGCCTTTGTTCTGTGAACAATTGTGGAAAGTGCATCAACAGGTTCAGCATTAACTAAAATGTCTAACTTCACCAAACGAGATTCACGATACCCACAAGGCTCATAATCAAGTGAAGCGTAACCTTTTGTATAAGATTTTAATTTATCATAAAATTCAAAAATCAATTCGGATAATGGAATTTCATAAATCATTTGGACTTTGTCTTGGTCTAGATAAATTGTATCCATATGTACACCACGTTTTTCAATTACAAGTGACATGATATTTCCAACAAATTCATTTGGAGTAAAAATTGTGGCTTTAACAAATGGCTCTTCCATTTTTGAAATAAAATTTGGATCTGGAAATTTGGATGGATTATCAATTTCCAATACTTCACCTTTTGTATTGGTGACAATATATTTTACTGAAGGAGCAGTCGTGATTAGTTCTAGATTAAATTCTCTTTCTAGTCTTTCTTGCACAATTTCCATATGCAGTAAACCAAGATACCCAACTCTAAAACCAAACCCAAGTGCTAAAGAATTTTCTCTTTCATATACAAGTGCTGCATCGTTTAACTTTAATTTTTCGATGGCTTCAACTAATTCATCAAACTGTTCTCCAAAAATTGGAAATAGTCCTGAAAATACCATTGGCTTTGCTTCTTTGTATCCTTGAATTGCTTCTGAGGCTTGTTTATCAAAAAGCGTAACTGTATCACCAGTTCTTGCATCAGCAACTTTTTTGATACCAGCGATAATGTAACCTACATCGCCTGCATACAAAGTATCTTGAGGAACTAAATTGATTCGATTAATTCCGACTTCAGTTACTACAAAATCTTTTCCTGAGCCCATCAATAAAATTCGATTTCCTTTTGTGACTGAGCCTTCCATGATTCTAACTTTTATCACAACACCCATATAATTATCAAAATAAGAATCGTATATTAATGCTTTGAGCGCTTTTTTATCATCACCAACAGGAGCAGGAATTAACCGGCAAATGGATTCTAAGACTTGTTCCACGTTTAAACCTGTTTTTGCTGAAATGGGAATTGCTTCAGCAGAATCTAATCCTAATGTGTCTTCTATTAATCTCATACATTTTTGAATGTCTGCAGATGGAAGATCTATTTTATTAATTACAGGAATGATTTTTAAATCGGCTTCCATTGCTAAATATAAATTAGCTAATGTTTGAGCTTCTACACCTTGAGACGCGTCAACAATTAGAAGAACTCCTTCGCAGGCTCTTAATGAACGTGATACTTCATAATTAAAATCTACATGTCCTGGAGTATCTATTAAATTTAGATAATATGTATTTCCGTCTTTGGACTTAAATTCAAGAGAAGCATTATTTGCTTTGATAGTGATTCCTCTTTCACGTTCAATATCCATCGTGTCCAAGATTTGATTCTTTTTTGTTCTATCATCAGTGACTAGTGTTAGCTCCAAAAGTCTATCTGCTAAAGTGGATTTGCCATGATCGATGTGAGCGATAATAGAAAAGTTTCTTGTAAATTTTTGTTTTTCAGCCATCTAATTTTATTTTTTTGAAAAAGGGTGCTGAATCAAGAACTAAACAGAATCAGCCAGCCTAATGTCTTCGTTTGTAACAATTGCTTTTGTATAACGAATATAATCCACATCTTTGATTGTGACTATTCCTTTGGGAAGTTCAACATCTAAAAGTTTTATGATTTCTTCAATTTTGGATTCTGTTTCTATCACTCGTAAAATAATTGTAGAGTCTTTAGTCCAAAAATTATTTATAAATTCATCGGGATATTTGACATTCATTTCAGTTCCGTAACCAGCTGTAGACTTAAGGATAGTGCAACCAAGGATATCCATTGAAATAAATTTATCTAAAAGCTTTTTATAAATGGGAGTGTGGTTTTCATGATCTTTGCTATTCAAATAAATATTAAGTTCTTTTCTTTGGTCGCGGATTTTCATAGTCAAATGATTTAGTTGATGAGAATGAAAATTCTTGTCAATCTAAAAAGTTTCTAATACAAAAGTAATTTTTGGGCGAATTTTTTTGTGGGAAAAAAAGATAGTTATGCAAAACATATTTGTGACATAATTCCACAAAAAAACTGGGCTTTCAGTTTCGGTCAAAAAATTGGTTGTCAAATTAAATAATATTGATAAAATTTTTCTTTTTTAAGACACCAATTTTTTGACCCCACTTCAATCC